>CBFIAY010000013.1:0-87129 GCA_965660665.1 Roseivirga sp.
GACACCATGACTGGTGAGGAGACTATTCTTTCAAATGCGTCTTGTACGACTAACTGCTTAGCTCCAATGGCGAAGGTGTTAGACGATGCATTCGGTATAGAGCACGGTTACATCACGACCGTTCATGCGTATACTTCTGATCAGAAATTGCAAGATTCACCTCACAAAGATTTGAGAAGAGCTCGAGCAGGTGCTTATTCAATCATTCCTACCTCTACTGGCGCTGCAAAAGCTGTTGGTCTAGTATTACCTCACTTAGCAGGTAAATTGGATGGTATCGCGATGAGAGTTCCTATTCCTGATGGTTCATTGACTGACCTTACCGTTGTTTTGAAGAAGCCAGCTACTAAAGAGCAAATCAACGCGGCTATGAAAGCTGCTGCTGACGGTCCAATGAAAGGTATCATGGAGTACACTGAAGATCCTATTGTATCAATTGATATCGTTGGCAATCCTCACTCTAACATCTTTGATTCTTTGTTGACTTCTGCGCAAGGAACGTTGGTGAAAGTTGTAGGATGGTACGACAACGAAGCGGGTTACTCTAACAGGGCTGCTGACTTGATCGAAAGAATCGCTAAATAAGCAACGCACAAAATATAGATTTAAAAAGCCTCGACTAGTCGAGGCTTTTTTTGTTCATCCAATTTTAATCTTTTCTTAATCTAAATCCAGTGGAACTACTTATGCTTTGGTGTAGTTTTACAATCGAAATGACAGACTCAAGTCGCTATAAAACGAGGCAATTATAATGTAAGACAGCCCTAAGTCGTAAAAAGAGGTCATTAAGAAAACCGCTCGATTTGAGGGGTTATTTTTTTGACCAATCCTTCCTACTCTACTTTCAAACTCGTCTTTTTCAGAATCTCGGTTGCTCGAAAAGTCATATCACCCGCCTGCAAGATCTTCATCTTGAGCTGGGCATTATAATCTGGGTTTTCTCTGAGAAAATCATTAATCAATTGGGCAGCGCTCTCGGTATTATGATTGCCTAAGGTTTGGTCTAGCCACCTTTTCGGAAAGAAGATATCTCCTGTGACTTGAATCTCCTGTAAAAGCTCTAGGCTCTCGGCAATATATTTCTCCGACTCTTCTCTTCTCAGTGGGTGATATAGGTAACCTAAGCCACCTAAAACCCACGATTCAGTTTCGCGGTTCTTCTCATCCTTCAATGAGGCGAAAAACTGATCGCGTACTTCAATTTTAGCCGACAAGGCCGGAAGCAAGAATTCAAATCGTTTCTTGCTGTCGGGGTTCTTGATATTTTGAACTTGCTCTTTCAAAATTTCTTCTGACCGCTCAGGTATTTTAATCGCTAATTGCCCAGCTAACGAGGTCATATCGGTCTCTGAGAGATTTAGACCTCTCACTTTGGCGTTATTAGTTCCTCGCCAAATGTTCAACAGCCTATCGAGATTACCTTGAGTGATGGTCACATTTCGGAAAGCATTGAAGAATATTTTTTTGACTGAAGGGTCTTCCGTTTTATCATTCATTACATGATAAAGTGTGCGCTCTAAATCAGGAGCGATACTTTGGCGTTGTTCATCCGTAAGAAGATTCCAATAGACGTTATTCAATTGGCCTAACATTAGGTTCAGTAGCAGCTGGTTTTGTTCTTTCACTACCATCCATTTGATCAATTCGACATAGCGCCCAGGACTATACTGTCCTTCTTTTCCATAGTTATCGGGCTCTAGCAGATTCTCGTAAAGGTTAACAAGCACTGAACCTTTTTCAACTTCACTCAACTCATCCCACCTACTTTGAAGCAGTTGGTAGTTCGCAGGAAAGAGCCCATAACCGATTCCATCGGCATTTGGCAAAGCCTCAAAGGATTTCCAATTCGAATTAATTTTTACCGTATAGGGCACCTCGTTTGAATACAGTAATTCTTCCTTCTTCTCTGATCTCTCAAGGCTATAAAGATTCATTTTTAGCGCTTGTGCCCAAACTCTCTCTCCTTCAGGGTCCTGCTGTGCCAGCGTTACTCGCACTTGATTGCCTATTTTATCTGCTGACAGATCAAAGTGTGGTCGGCCAGGAGTATTTACCCAAACGTCACTCCATTTATTCAAATCTTCAGGGGTTCTTTTATCAAGAATCTTAATCAAGTCGGGCCAGGTCGCGTTCTTGTTCGAAAAAGTCGATAAGTATTCACCCATACCGGCCTGAAAGTCTTCTTCTCCCAACATAGACTCTAGCTGGCGCATCATGATGGGTGCCTTATTGTAAATAATCGCTCCATACATTTGCCCTGCTTCTTTCAGATTTGGCAAATACTGCCTGATCGGATTAGCCCCTTTTGTGCGATCCACAGAATAAGCGGATGGATAATGTCTTACTAAGAAATTCAGGTCGTGGTTAATGTCTGGGAAACTCGGGTTTACCATCTTAGCCGCCATAAAATTGGCAAAGACTTCTTTAGTCCAAACATCATTGAACCAATCCATTGTCACTAAATTTCCAAACCACATGTGCGCCACTTCGTGCGCAATAAGGCTAGCCCTACCTAAAAGCCTACTCTGTGAAGGATCCTCGTCTAGCATTAATGAATTAGCCCGATACTGAATGGCACCAACATGCTCCATTCCGCCATACTGAAAACTTGGGATTAGAGCAAAATCAAGTTTTTTGAATGGATATTTAATCCCTGTATACTCTTCTAGCCATTGCAATGAGGCAGCATGTAAATAGAAAATAAGCTCAAGATTTCGTTCTACTTTCTGCTCATCACTTTCACGATGGAGCATGGTCATTTCTCTTCCACCAACAGTTTTGCTCACCACATCAAATTCACCTGCTACGAATGAGAACAGATAGGTGCTAATCAAATCTGACTTATAAAATTGATAGTTCTTACGCCCATCCTTGACCGAAGCCTGTGCAATTGGACCGTTGCTGATGGCTGACCAATCGGCTGGCACATCAAGTACAAGCTCAAATGTGGCTTTTAGATTAGGTTGATCAAATACTGGAAAAGCTGTTCTTGCCCTATCTGGAACAAATAGCGTATAAAGAAATTCTTCTTTCCTATTTAAAGAAGTTTCACCTGCGAAGAAGTTTATCTCTACTTGATTGAAACCTACTTTAAGATTTTCCTTCTTAAGGATAATATGCTCCTCCTCTATTAGAAGCTCCTGACTTTTCCCATTAACAATCAGTCCTTTCAGCAACTCAGGGCTCTCTTTAAAATCAAGCTGTAAATCTTGTGAATTGTCTTTTAGGTTGAAGGTTAAATCCTCTAAGGCTTGAATTTGTTGATTAAGATTATCTGGGACCCTGAATTCCAGCTTGTAGTTAATGATTGATAAAACTTCCTTGCGGTACTCTGCTAACTCAATCGACACACCAGCTTCAATCGCCAGCTTATTCTTGTCGACACAGGCAAAAAGTGTTACTAGGAGAATTAAAATTGCAAGGCTCTTCTTAAACATATCAAATAAGGATTAAGTCTTTTCTTAGTTCTGGTGGTATACCGAAGTTCTCCCCCATAAAATCGTCCATTTCGTCTTTCGTTTGCTTAGACAGAAGACCACTCATTTCTTCCATAGCTATTTCACCAATGATAAATGGAGGCATAAAATTCGTGACGAGGCGATCTCCTTTGAAGCATGCCCCCATTTGAAATTCGATCATTTCATTTTTTGGGGTGCCTTTGATCATACATTGAGAAAGCCATTTTTCAGGATCATTGGGGTGCGCTTCGATGCGCTTTTGCATTGCCTGAAAGTCGGTATTCATCATCATATACTCCGATAAATTTGCCATGCTTTCTGCAGACATGTGATCCTTCATATTCTCATAGCAGGTAGAGCAAACAGCATATTCAAAAAGCACTTCTGTTTTCTGAAATGAAGGATACTTTTTAAACACCTTTTCTATCATATAATACCGATCGCCTGCTAATAGGTCATACTCACACTGAACACAGTGGGTAAGCGGTGCCTTTGTGTCACTATTCAAAAAAATATCAGGTATTGGAAGCCCTTCTACACTGCTGCCTTCTTCTCTATACTCTTCCATATTATTTCTTATCTACTATGGTGGATGCTGCCTGTGCTGCCGGGAAAATGATGGTATCACTGATGTTGACGTGTGCTGGTCTGGTGACGATGAATCGAATCAAATCAGCTACGTCATAGGCTGTCAATGCGTCAAAACCTTCATAAACAGTCTTTGACCTATCAGCATCTCCTTTAAACCTAACCATTGAAAACTCCGTTTCTACTAAGCCTGGACATACTTGTGAAACTTTCACCCCAGTACCGTTTAAATCCATTCGCATGCCATTATTGATCGCGTCTACCGCATGTTTAGAGGCACAGTATACATTCCCTCCTGGATAAGCTTCTTTTCCAGCTATGGAACCAAGGTTCACAATATGGCCTGAACCTCTCTCAACCATTCTAGGCAATAGTACTTTCGTGACGTAGAGCAATCCTTTTACATTGATATCGATCATTGCCTCCCAATCGTCTACATCTCCATCTTGGATTTTTGATAAGCCATGCGCATTGCCCGCGTTATTTATGAGTAAATCAACAGATCTCCATTCTTCGGGAATGCTGTTGATGGCTTCTTCGACACTTTTTCTGTCCCGGACATCAAAGGATAACGCTAGCGTATCGACATCAACTTGAGCGGACAGCGTTTCTAACCGTTCAGCCCTACGACCACAAATAATAAGGTTATACCCCTCCTCGGCTAACAATAACGCTGTAGCTCTACCGATACCAGAAGTTGCTCCTGTAACGAATGCAATTTTGCTCATTTTCATCTAGATTAATGAGTAGTGAATTTAAAATAAAATAGCCAATTCGGAATGAAAAGATTCCCTAGTCGGAGAAATGAAGGTATAGGGTGAAATTATGCGTATTGATACGCGTTAGTCCGTTGTGAAATATATTGTCCTGAGGGTTCAGTACATTCATTAAGCCTCTTGCATATCTTAATTCTGGAGAAAATTTAAAAAATTCAAAATAGCGTTCGAGACCAAAGCCTACCTCCACTTTTATGTTCACTTTTCTAATTTCTAGCCTATCCAAAGTTGTCACTACATCTTCCTTACCCGAGCGAATTGAACCACTCACTCCGGCGATAAGGTACATGCGCGAATTATTTCGCCTAATAGACCTATACTTCACAAAGACACCTGGCTCTATTCTGGTGCTTTCCACCAATTGTGCATCGACTGTTCCATCTGTATATTGATAATTGACAGTACTTTGATATAAGCCAATTTTAACTGGTACCACTCTTATTGACAATTGATCGGCAAGCCTTAAATTGACCATAAAGCCAAGATCAAAGCCAGCATTAGTTTCAGAAGTGACTGAGCTAATCTGGTCGTATGCTGGCGTATCAAATTGATCTGAATATTTGATGCCATAACTATTGCTATGGGCACCGAGCATAAAGCCATACTTGAAGGTTTTCTTGTCACTTTCAACCCTATGCATTGTTACGCCAGCTTTCCGCGTTTGAGCGCTTAGCTGAAGTATTGAAAAGAAAAGTAATAAGGCAATTATTTTACCCCGATGTAAATCGAAGCTATGCCAAATGTCAAAGGTTTGCATTCAGTCTTTTTATATCCAACCTCACGAAGAATGTCCAAAAAATTCTGACCATCCGGAAAAGCATCTACCGACTCTGGTAGATAAGTATAGGCCGATTGATCCTTAGATATTAATTTTCCAATCACCGGAAGAATCGACTTAAAATAAAAACTATAAAGTTGCTTCATTGGAAATGTCCGTGGTCTTGAAAATTCAATAATCACGGTCTTACCCCCTGGTTTTACCACACGATGCATATCGATTAGGCCTTGTTTCAGGTTCTCGAAGTTCCTTACACCAAATGCAACGATCGCAGCGTCAAAGGTATTGTCTTCAAAAAGTAACTTTTCACTATCGCCCATCTGCATGTCGATGATATGATCGATCTTTTTGCGTTTCATCTTCTGCTTGCCCATTTCGAGCATGCCGGAAGAAATATCTACACCTACAACGCGGTCTGGGTTTAAGGCAAGCGCCTCGATCGCAAAATCACCAGTTCCAGTAGCTATATCAAGTATTTGCTTGGGTTGGTCTGCCTTCAGTAACTTGATAGCCTTTTTTCTCCAAAGAATATCTATCCCTAAACTCAGGAAGTGATTCAAAAAATCGTACCGGTGGCTGATGTTATTAAACATCTCAGCTACCTGTTCTTTTTTCGTGGTTTGTTTTTCTTTATAAGGAACTACGGACATCGTTCATTCAATCTGGTTGCAATAATACAAAGGAAACAGAGTGATTACATTAATTGTTAGAAAAAGCTAGCATAAAAAAAGGCCCAACTCTAGCGAGCAGGGCCTTCCTTCATATAAAAGTCGCTTATGCGATTTCTACTAATTCAATATCAAAAACTAAATCTTTTCCAGCTAGGTCATGATTTGCATCAATGACAACAACGTCATCTCTAACTTCTTTTACTTTGACTGGCACTTGCTGACCATCCGCTTGGCTCATCGCTAATTGCTGACCTACTTCTGGGTTCATGTCTGGCGGCAAGTTAGTTCTTGGGACATCAATGATCATATCTTCTCTCGCTTCACCGTATGCTTCAGCCGCAGGAATCTCTACTGTTACTTTTGCACCTTCACTCATTCCATCCACCGCAGCATCAAATCCTTTGATCATCATACCTGCTCCTACTTCAAACTCCAATGGCGCTCTTCCTTCAGAAGAATCAAAAACAGTCCCGTCAATTAACTTTCCTGTATAGTGAACTTTTACTTGGCTACCTTTCTTTGCTACTTGCATATTGCTTTACTAAATTAAAATACTTTCAAAGGGGCAAAGATATGGGTTTAAAAGAGAAACAAAAAAGGAGCTTTTGAAGGAGTTGATTAACTTTGCGCAATGTTCGACAAGGCGGAGTTTATAATAAGCAATACAGATTATCAAAAATGCCCAGCGCCCGACAAACCGGAGTTTGCCTTTATCGGTCGATCGAACGTGGGGAAATCCTCCCTAATCAACATGATGACGGCTCGTAAAGGGCTTGCAAAAACATCTGGTAGTCCTGGGAAAACGCAATTGATCAATCACTTTCTGATTGATGAGAGTTGGTACTTAGTGGATTTGCCTGGATATGGCTATGCGAAAACGAGTAAAAAGAATAGATCTGCTTGGGAATTAATGATTCAGGATTATCTATTGAATCGCGAAAACCTTCAAATCGTTTTCGTATTGATCGATTCAAGACTGGAACCACAAAGGATCGACATTGAATTTACGCAATGGCTTGGTGAAAGTGGAGTTCCGTTAGCACTCGTATTTACGAAAGCCGACAAACAATCCATGAATAAGTCCCAACAGTCTATTGCCAAATTCAAAAAAGTAATGAAACAGACGTGGGCGGACCTTCCCATGATCTTTTTATCCTCCTCTGAAACAGGATTAGGAAAAGCCGAGTTGTCCGAATACATAGAACATATTCTTGAAAGTTGAGTTTTTCTTTGATTTAAGAATCAGGTTAGATTTACTTTGAGCCATTATTGAAACAGCGCATTTATGAAGTTTAAAGAAATAGCATCCGTATCTGGAAAAGGCGGATTATTTAAAGTTTTAAAACCTACCAAAAACGGTGTGATCTTAGAATCACTTGACGGCAAAAAGTCAAAACTAGTCGTTGGAGCTGATGCTCAAGTTTCTATTCTAAGCGAAATCTCCATTTACACCAATACCTCAGAAGGGGCTACGCCATTGAATGAGGTAATGCAAAAGATTCATGCTGAATTCGAAGGAGACACTGGTCTCGATAAGAATTCTGATGGGGATGAATTGAAGTCTTTCTTGAAGCATGTGCTGCCAGACTATGATGAAGACAGGGTATATACCTCTGACATCAAGAAGCTTGTGACTTGGTATAACTTACTGTCTAAGATTGCTCCTGACTCCTTTGAAGTAGCTGATAAAGCTGACGAGGAGAAGACTGAAGAGTAGACCACCATTTGTTGCATGAGCAAGCATAGCGACTTAATCAACAGCCTTAGCCTTTTTGAAAAGGAATTCCAACTTGATAAGTCCTATCTCAACCTTCAAGCAAAGGAAGAGATCAGTTATGACCAAGCTATCCTTATGATCGTGCGCGTGGTAGAAGATCTATTGAGCAAGGACTTCAATGGGTTGATCAATATTCTTTACCGAATTGATGTTTCAGAAGAGAAGTTGAAAGCTGCCTTGGCATTATCAAATGATAATCCCGCGTCATTAATCGCTAAAATGATTTTAGAGCGACAATTACAGAAAGTAGCCCTAAGAAAGAAATACTCTTCTTAATGTGTTGAAGCTTCTTTAACCATTTCCTTACTGCCTACGAAGAATGGTACTCTTTGATGTAATGAGGTAGGTTGAATCTCCATGATCCTGTTAGTCCCGTCTGTTGCCTTACCACCTGCTTCTTCGGCAATAAATGCCAAAGCATTGCATTCATACATTAAACGCAGTTTACCGTTTGGTGATTTTGTTGTAGAAGGATAAATGTAGATACCGCCCTTTAGTACATTCCTATGAAAATCAGCTACTAAAGATCCAATGTACCTCGCAGAGTATTCACGTTCCTTACAAGTCGCTATATAATCTTTTACTTTTTGAGGAAACGAACCAGAGACACCCTCGTTAACCGAGTATATCGAACCCTTTTTCGGTATCGTCATGTTCGAGTGTGAAAGTATATACTCTCCTAGCGAAGGTTCATACGTAAACCCATTCACTCCCTTACCAGTGGTATACACAAACATGGTAGATGAGCCATAGAGAATATACCCTGCTGCCACCTGATCTTTACCGGGTTGTAAAACATCTTCTGACTGTACAGGGCTGCCCATTGGGGAAACTCTTCTGTAGATCGAGAAGATAGTTCCTACGGAAACGTTGACATCAATATTGGAAGATCCATCTAGCGGATCTATGGCTACGATGTATTTTGCTCTTGGGTTGTTGAGGTCAATAACATCCTCAACTTCTTCAGAAATTATAGCAGCAACCTCGCCACCTTTCTTCAAAGCTCTTGTGAAACGGATATCTGCCGCAACATCTAAGTTTTGTTGTGTTTCTCCTTGTACATTTTCCGCGCCATAGGACCCCGTAATTCCGGCCAATCCTGCGCGGTTGATTTCACGGTTAACTACCTTCCCAGCGTAGGCTAAGTCTCTGATTAGCTGAGATAACTCTCCGCTTGCAAAAGGAAAATCCTCTTGATTTCTCATGATAAATCGGTCGAGATTAGAGCCAACAGGCAATGCAATTCTCGAATTTTCCGCTTTTCCCATAGGTATATGTAATTTGTTTCTCGGAAATCGTTAATAACTTGCAGCGAAATTACTAAAATATATACACGTCCCTTGAAAGTATTTAAGTTTGGTGGTGCATCAGTAAAAGATGCAGATTCAGTGAGGAATATGAGCAAGATTATTCAGGCTCATCAAACTGACGAATTAATCGTAGTTGTCTCCGCAATGGGTAAGATAACCAATGCCCTTGAAGAACTCCTAAGCTTGACCATGGAGGAGCAAGAGGTAACTATACCGCTAGAGGCAATAGAGGACTTCCATCAAACCATTATCAATGACTTGGGCATTTCATCAGATGAAGTACTGAAGAAAGATATTGCTGAGGTTTTTGAGCAGTTAGAGAATGGCCTAAATGAGTTCAGCTCAAGCATGGGGTACGACTATATGTACGACCAAACCGTCTCTTTAGGAGAAATTCTTTCGACAAAAATCATAGCCAGTTATTTAAATAATCAAGGCATTACTACATCATGGTTGGACGCAAGAAAAGTAGTCAAGACAGATAGTTTACATAGACAGGCTATAGTAGATTGGGGTGCCTCTCAGGCAATGATCAAGTCCCAAATTAAAAGATCCATTGAAGAAGGGATCGTAATTACGCAAGGATTTATTGGTAGTAATTCTGATTTTAAAAGCACCACATTGGGAAGAGAGGGCAGTGATTTCAGTGCGGCTATCTTTGCGACATCTGTGAATGCTAAGTCTGTTACGATATGGAAAGATGTACCTGGTGTCTTAAATGCAGACCCTAAAAAGTTTAAAAACACTGTCTTATATGAAAAGCTTCCTTACAAAGAGGCTGCTGAAATGACGTACTATGGTGCCTCTGTCATTCACCCAAAGACCATAAAACCATTAGCCCAAAAAGGAATCCCACTTTATGTACGTTCTTTTCAATCGCCCGAGAATTCAGGTACCACGATTGAAGAATCGATAGTCCCTAACTTAGCGCCTGCCATTATTCACAAGGATGGACAGACTGTGATTTCATTTAAAATAAGTGACTTCTCATTTATCAATGAACATCATATTCACTTGATCTTTGAGCATATTAAAAGATTGAATTTGACAATCAATCTGATGCAAAATTCGGCTATTTCTTTCACCGTATGCATGGATGATAATCCTAAGAAAAGAGAACAACTCAGAATAGCTTTGATGGATGAGTTTCTAATCTACTACAACGAAGGATTGGAAATGATTACGATCAAAAACTACAACCAAGATTCGATTAATGAGCTGATGATAGACAAGCAAATCATCATAGAGCAACGCTCAAGGAATAACTTCCAAATGGTGTATAAAGTGTGATTATCCCTTCGTCAAGACTTCGAAAGACAAGGTGATTAGGTGATTAGGTGATTAGGTGAATTTTCACTTTTGAAAATCACTTACAACTATTCATTAAACATTCGAAAGAGCTTCTAGCTTCTAGCTTCTAGCTTCTAGCTTCTAGCTTCTAGCTTCTAGAAAGGAACCATTCTTAATGCTACTTAACAAGCCTATTGATCAAGTTAGCCACAGACCTATCAAGGATTTCAAATACTTCTTGGAAACCTTGCTCTCCTCCGTAATACGGATCGGGCACATCACGATTTATTTCTAAAGTATCAAAGTACCTCATTTTAAAGACCTTGGCCTTGGCACCTTTTGGCCTCAGACTTACTACATCCTCATAATTGGCATCATCCATAGGGATAATGAAATCAAAATCAATAAAATCCTTCCCCTCGAATTTTCTTGCGCAATGATCATAGCGTACGCCATTCCGTTTGGCATTCGCCACTGAACGACTGTCTGGGTGTTTACCAATATGATAGGCTGCCGTTCCGCAAGAATCGATAACAAATCTCCCTGACAACCCTTTCTCATTGACCCGCTGTCTGAAAATTCCTTCGGCTAGCGGAGAGCGACAAATATTACCAAGGCAGACAAATAACACATTCACTTTACTCATTGATCTCCATTAGACTCTTAAATTAGCAATCGGAAACAAGAAACAATCAATTAGCTTAATTCACACCTATGGAATTCATAAAAGTTGATAAAACCTTCGCAAAGCACGTTGCGCTCATTCAATTAAATCGACCAAAAGAACTAAATGCACTTAACCTTCAGTTGATGGCAGAGATTCGTGACAATCTAAAAGCACTAGACCAAGATGATGAGGTAAGAGTAATTATCATCACTGGCAACGAAAGAGCTTTTGCCGCAGGTGCAGACATCAAGCAAATGGCTGGCAAGGGAACTATTGACATGTGGAAAACAGATCAATTCAGCACTTGGGATCAGATTAACAAAACACGAAAGCCAATCATTGCCGCTGTATCAGGATTTGCGCTTGGCGGTGGTTGTGAGCTGGCAATGACTTGCGATATGATAGTCGCCTCCGAAACAGCACAGTTCGGTCAACCAGAGATCAAAATTGGTGTAATGCCTGGCGCAGGCGGTACTCAAAGACTCACGAAAGCCCTAGGCAAAGCCAAGGCAATGGAATTAGTCTTGACGGGCAAATTCATCTCAGCTGAAGAAGCCTTAGGATACGGATTAATCAACAAAATCGTCCCTGTAGAGTTGTATTTAGAAGAGGCTGCAAAACTTGCAAAAGAAATTGCAAGCATGTCTCCGATAGCGGTTCAAATGGCTAAAGAGTCTGTGAAAAGATCATTCGAAGCGCATTTAGAAGAAGGGCTTCACTTTGAACGTAAAAACTTCTATATGCTGTTTTCTGCCAACGACCAGAAAGAAGGAATGAATGCCTTTGTAGAAAAGCGAAAGCCAGATTTTAAAGGAAACTAAAAAAAGCCCCGCCTCGAAAAATCGGGGCGGGGCTTTTTTCTAAATATTGTTTTGCTTTTTATCTAAAACTGAAGCCGACACCCGCGGTGAAGGTGTTGTACTCCTGTATGGCATACTCTCCTGTAATGGTTAAGAAAAGAAGCTTAATTCTAACACCTAAGTTAGTCCTGATACCTGTGTTCTTATAATTCAGACTAATTGGGTCAGTAAAAGTATTCGTCTCAGTAGAGTAGTCTCCAAGCATATTGAAATCCACATTGCTGTTAGAATAACCAAGTCCCGCAAAAGCAGTAAAGAACAAAACCTTCTTAGAGATCACCCCTTGTACAGTCCACGCATTAGCGTTAAACTCTGCTGTCTGACCTGCGGCTTCATCAATATTTACATACGACTCGAGGTTTGTATAACCTAAGAAAACAGAAAGATCAAATGGCAACAGTTTCTCTGCTGGAAGGTACTGCGTCACATCGTGCATTACGCCAATCCCGAAGAGTTTAACCCCTCCATCACCTTCAAAGTCTTGCTCAGGGATATACCTTAATTTAAGCTCAGTACCTTTAAAGATGCCTAATCCCAATTGAATCATTGGTACTGGTACAGCATTAAAAGGCACGATATCTTCATCAATCCCAAGACCTGTAGGTGCCGAAATTCTAATGATCTCATCTCCATTATCGTCTGTAAATCGTAACTCTGGAAGGTCATCAGCACCTAAATTGGGGCCAAAAATCGTTGGTAACCTACGCGTATCTGATGGATTAGTCAAGCTCACATTTGTGAGTCCGGCTGGCAAAGTAAAAAACTGCTTGCCATCAGGAACTCTGGCCAAAGAGATACTACCAGAAATATCAAATCCAAGAAATTTATGTGGTTTGGCGGTATTATACCATCCACTATTCATTCCAAAACCAAAGCCCTCGAAGGCAGGTTGTAAGTAGCTTTCCAAAAGTAAACTAGCATCATCAATGCCAGCTTCTAGGAAGCTATCAAAGTCAAGGCCCTGAGCCTTTGTCATGTTTGGTGTTAATGCCAAAAAACATGCAGCAAAAAGTATTTGTATTGTTTTTTTCATGTTGTCGATGTTTTGAGGATTAATCTACTAGTTGTATCCTAGCCGTTACGTCAAATTGAAAAATGAAGTCAAAATCAACATCTTGCGACTGAAGGGTAACATCCTCACCAACAATTGTCATTTCAACTTGAAAAGACGTGCCGTTCTTTAAGGCTTGCTCTAGGCTAGTAATTGCGGCAGTACTCACTGAACCGGGAGCGTCCTTATCAAATAAAAGCACATTAACTGGATTATTCTGAACGTTGTCAATTCTAATGGATAGAAGATCTTGAGAGCTCTCTCCTTGAATCTGAATCGTCATATCAATCACCAAATCAGCCGAACTCCCTGCTGGGAAATTATCGATTGTATAGGACATTTTGTTGATGGTGAATCGCTCGGTGTCCTCCAAATATTCAGCGAAGTCATCAGAACCCAAGTTAATCTGTCCCGTGTTAACCGAAATTGGTGGTGTTTGTGGAACTAGTACGCCTACTGCAGCTGCAGGCACGGATAGTTGCACAGAAATCGGATCAATCTCAATGTTTTTAGAAACATCTGATTGAACACCTGCGTCACCACATCCCCAAAGGATGACCGGCATGCAGGCCATTAGATAAAATATTTTGCGCATTGATTTTAGTGTTTAGTACATAGGGGGTTTTAAAATAATGAAAAGCTTAAAATTGCATCTCCTTTACTAAGGTAGCAAAATTTGAGGTTAACTTTTGAGGATAGTTACTGTGGAGAACGGCATTTTTCTACAAAATCTTGTTTTTAGATCATAAAGCACATTTACTTAAAGAGTATCTCTTCAGTTTCCTATTTTTGTAGTCAATGATCTTCTTATACAACCTGGGCATCAGGTTTTATTATTTTTTGATTCGAATTACCTCTCCCTTTAATGCGAAAGCAAAGAACTTCTTGGCGGGGAGAAAATGGCTTTTTATAGCACTGAAGAATGCTCTTATTCAAAACACATCGCCTATTGCTTGGTTTCATGCAGCCTCACTCGGAGAGTTTGAACAGGGGCTACCAGTTATGGAAGCCTATCGCAAAGCTTTCCCATCCCATAAAATTTTAGTAACCTTCTTCTCTCCCTCTGGCTATGAGCAAAGAAAGCAGCATCCAATTGCTGACTTTATTTTTTACTTACCCATAGATACTCGGTCACATGCAAAGCGTTTTTTTGATGTAGTAAACCCAACGAAGGTCTTCTTTATCAAATACGAATACTGGTTTTATTATTTAAATGAAGCGCACCAAAGGAGCATCCCTCTTTATAGCATTTCAGCCATATTTACGGCAAATCATATTTTCTTTAAGCCATATGGAAGTTTTCATAGAAAAATGCTTGGCTTCTTCAATCATACATTTGTTCAAAACGAATCTTCCCTTGAGTTACTTAAAAGCATTGGAATTGAGGCGACCAGTATATCGGGGGATACTCGTTTCGATCGCGTAATTAAAACCATTGAGAGGCCTGAAAATTACCCAAGTATAGAAAAATTTAAAGGCAATGATCAGTTAATGATTATTGGTAGTGCCTGGCCGAGCGACATGCAAGTGCTGCGAGAGTTCATTAATACTTCGGCAAGTGGGCTAAAATTTATCATCGCTCCTCACATGATCGATGAAGCAAGCGTAAGAAAGGTGACCAAAGGCTTGACCAAGCCTTTCCATAGATATGCTAGCAACGAAATAATTCCTGCAACCACAGAAGTCTTGATACTTGATACCATGAACATGTTGTCCTCGGTCTATCAATACGGTAACTTTGCCTATATAGGAGGTGCCTTTGGTGACGGTTTACATAATATATTAGAAGCTGTAGCTTTCAGTTTACCCGTAGTATTTGGCAACAAAGGACTTGAAAAATTCCCTGAATCGATTGAATTACAAAAATTAAGAGGGGCTTTCAGTGTGACTTCAATGGCTAAGGCCTCTGAAATTTTAGAGAAGTTAAATAGGGACAATACATTTAGGTCTAAAACCTCTCATATTTGCAAGCAATATATCCAAGAACATGCTGGAGCCACTGAACACATCATCGATTACTTGAAAAACGAATAGCATGAAAGGACAGGTAATCAAATCAACAGGCAGCTGGTACGAAGTAAAAACTGAAGCAGGAAAAGTATTTCGCAGTCGACTACGAGGCAAGTTTAAGATGGAGGGTATCAAGATCAATAACCCTGTTGCCGTGGGCGATTGGGTAGAGATTGAAGAAGAAGAAAAAGGAGATAATTCCGCGGTGATCACGCAACTTCATCCAAAGACAAACTACATCATCCGAAAGTCAACGAGAAAGACCGGTTTCTCCCATATACTTGCCTCCAATGTAGATCAAGCCTTGTTATTGGCAACTGTGACCTTCCCAAAAACGTCATTGGGCTTTATCGATCGCTTTTTAGTCAGTGCAGAATCTTTTAGAATTCCCGCGTTGGTCGTCTTCAATAAAAAAGATTTGCTCAACCAAGCAGGTATTGATTTTTGCCAGGAGCTCATAGAGATGTACGAGTCAATTGGTTATCGTGGGAGTTTAATTTCAGTATTGGATGAAGAAGGTATTTTAGAGCTTACTGGCTTATTAAAGGATAAAACCACCTTGATTGCAGGGCACTCTGGTGTGGGAAAATCTACCCTACTCAACATCCTTGTACCAGGGCAGGTACAAAAAGTTGGAGAAGTCTCTACTTATGCTAATAAAGGCACCCACACCACTACTTTTGCTGAGATGTTTGAAATGGATGACCTGACTAAGATTATCGACACCCCTGGCATTAAAGAACTTGGCTTGGTAGATATGCAAGCCACTGAGATTAGCCACTATTTTCCTGAAATGCGCGCCTACTTAGGGCAATGCAAATTCAATAATTGCTTGCACACCAACGAACCTGGCTGCCAGGTTCTAGAAGCATTAGAAGCAGGAACAATCGAGGTATCTAGGTACCATAGCTACCTGAGCATTTTAGAAGATTTTGATAACAGAAGATAAAAAGGAAAGAGTCTATCCTTCCCTCTTTATTAGTAATTGGCTTAGCCTGCTAACCTATTCGCTACATACTCCACTTCAGTTTTTCCATGTGGCGCTGAGTTTCCATCAGGTCCCAAATTCACCATCACAATACGATCAATGCTGAGTATTTCCTCCCTTGTTAACTTGTTTCTCACTTCGCAGCGCATGGTCATAGACGACTTACCAAAAGCAATAGCCTCGATTCCAATCTCGATGATATCGCCTTGAATTGGTGCGTTAATAAAATTGATTTCAGACATGAACTTGGTGACAATCCGCTTGTTTTCAAGCTGAACAATAGTGTACAAAGCGGCTTCCTCATCAATCCATTCTAGTAATCGTCCTCCGAACAATGTACCATTCGGGTTTAGGTCTTCTGGTTTTACCCATTTGCGCGTGTGGAAATTCATAGACTAGCTATTTAGAAATGATTTTAACATCCAGTTCTGCTTTTGTAATTCTTGAATGTAGCTGGTAAAGATATCCAATGTACCTTCGTCTTCAGCCTCATTGGCCTCTTTCAGTAGATCCTCTAAATTATTTACTAGCACTTTGTTAGCGTTAATAATTGCTTCAACCATAGCATTCGCCTCCATGATCTCAGCGTGAGATTCTATATTAGCATTGGCTAGAATATTCTTCAATGAACCTTTAGGGATTCCATCCAATGCAAGAACGCGTTCAGCCACCTCATCAATTTTTAAAGCCGCTTCGTTATACAACTCCTCGAATTTCTCATGAAGAATAAAGAAAAAGGGACCTTTTACATTCCAATGAAACAGTCTTAAATTTTGGTAATGTACTTGGTAGTTGATCAATAATTGATTCAGTTTTTCTACTACCCTATTCTGTTGTAAAGTTTCCATATTTCTATTTTTTTTGATTCACAAAATTATTCTTGCCTATACAACTTCATTTACAATTTATATGTTCCTAAATTATTATAGATTTTATCTATATGACATTACAACAGTTAGAATACATCCTTGCACTTGATACCCATAGGCATTTTGTGAATGCTGCAGAGAGTTGCTTCGTAACACAACCCACTTTAACATTGCAGATTAAAAAGCTCGAGACCGAGATGGGTTTGCAAATTTTTGATCGATCAAAGCATCCCATTGAACCTACTAAAATAGGCCTTAAAGTGATAGAGAGCGCCCGGCAGATTCTGAGAGAAGTGAATGGCTTAAAATCCTTTATCAATAAGGAAAAAGATGACCTTAGCGGCACCTTCAGGATAGGAGTTATTCCAACTGTCGCACCCTATTTGATGCCCCGATTTCTGAAGCAGTTTGTTGATGCAAACCCAAAAATTCATCTGGTGATTAGAGAAATTGAATCAGAGCAGATTATAGCAGATTTGAAAAATGATTTGCTCGATATCGGAATTTTAGCTACACCACTAGACGAAAACAGTCTGAGAGAAATCCCCTTATACAATGAACCCTTCCTCATATACAGCTCAGAAGAACACACATTATTCAGTAAACAGCACATTCAACCTTCTGACTTACCAGAAAAAGGACTTTGGTTGCTCAACCAAGGCCATTGTTTACGAAATCAGGTATTGAGTGTATGTCGACAAAAGAAAAATTCTAGCAATAATAACCTTAGCTATGAAAGTGGATCAATTGAGACCTTGAAGAACTTGGTAAAAAACAACATGGGTTATACACTGGTGCCAGAGTTATCGGTCATTGACACGCTAAATACAGATGCAAAAATCAAACGTTTTGACAAACCTGAACCCAGCAGGGAGATCAGTATGGTGGTGCATCAAAGTTTTAATAAAGAAGCTATTCTTGAGATGATCAAAGCATCTATCCTTCAGAACATCCCATCACAATTTAGCAAAGCAAAAACCTATAACCGCATTAAATGGAGGTAGTTCAGCCTACTCATGACTATCATGAAAGCCATAAAACTTTTCATAGATAAACATATGTGGCATAGTTAAGACAGACACAGCAATCAAAAAGATCATAAATGGGTGAATGTCCAATTTAAGCTTGGTATTGATTAGGAGCAATATAGCTATCCCAAAAAGGCTCATCAATGTAAAAGGCAGACTCTTAATGATAAAGTCCTTGGTGGTAAACTTACCTTTTAGCGCCAGTTTATCAATTTGAACTTGGCTCGCCCTCAAGCTATGCCATAAACCAAAGAACAGGGCAAAGCTTAATAATAAACTTGAGTGATAAGAAATAAGTAAGATCACTCCTAATTCCACAAGTTCAAATGCTATAAATTTCCATTTTCGCTTAGCCTTCACTAGCAAGATGGCTATCGTAAAAAAAACAGCCCCAAAACCAACGATGAACCATCTGAATTCAAAAAATGGCTGCAAAAGTTCTTCCGCGAGAAATGGTTTGAGAAGCTCAGTAGTCTCTTTGCTATTAAAGAGCACAATCGCTAACAATGCAATAAATCCCCACAGCGCATAAAGAAATTTCTTTTGGCCTTTGGCTTCAGAAATGGGAAGGTATTGCAATTGTGTTTGTCCGAAATGGTAGCATGAAAAGAGTACAAAAAGGATAACCGCGCCCAAAGGAAGAATAAACCAAATAAGTCCCATCGCCAATAAAATACCCAAATAAACATAGAAAAATTCCTTAGGAATTGGCGTTTGCTGATTGAGTTTTCGATAATTAATGAAGAGGATATGATCGGTGGCTCCATGCATCAATCCAATAGTACCGATCAGCACAATGGAAAGGATCAGTTCTAAAAGCTCTGTCATCGGCAAAAATGCGATGACAATGCCTAAAGCAATGATATAAAGACGGGTAAGAGGATAAAAAAAATCTAAGCCTTGAAAAGACTTTTTAAGAAAGGCTTCCATGGTATGCTCATAAAAATTCTAATTTCTTCTAATAAAGAGCTTTCTTCATCCAAAAACTTTAATATGCTCTTAAATTTATTTCTAGAGAATAGCTTCTCCATAATAGTCTGTACCAGCTGGGGCTCTTTCTTTATTATTCTCAGTAGTAATCGGTCATAAAATTTAAATCGCTTTTGGCTAGATCTTACAGGTATTTTAGCCCCACTCAGTAAGGCCTTGATTACATTTTGACAATCCTTTTGGATGTATTGAAATGTATAACCTGTTGTTGGCTTTGTTAATCCTCCGGCTGAACCGACATTGATAAATAGATCGTTTAATCTGTCCTTGAAGGGATTGTCTGACATTGGAATAGCCCCAAACTCAGTTTCTTTCACTTCGAATTCATGAATGCCCAGTTGCCTTAGATAGTCGGTGACAAGTACTTTATACTCGTCCTTACTTCTCAATTGATCAGAAAATTCAGTGTACTCTATTAAAGCCTCTTTGGCGTTAAAAGGTAGGATATAGCCAAATTGGACAACCGACTGGTCAGTATTTAAACTAAAATCCATCAAATGAACGGCATCAACAGGCAAGTCTTTATCCGCTGTTTTTATCTTGAACCCGTAGAAGTGCTGTTTTAAGCCTTCTGAGTTGATATTATTACCGGAAAATTTGAAACTACTATTAAATACAAAGCCTGCCGAAATAATTTCGTCATTATCTAGGGTTAGGGATGCTTTTATTGCCGAAAATTTAACTGATTTCAAAGAGTGCTTGAACCATCTCGGTTTGAGGTATCTAGAAATTTCCCCAATTGTTTCTTCATAAAAATCCTTGCTCGCTACGTGATAATATTTGTAAGGAGATATGTTTTGTTCCTTGTGAACTAAAGCAGACTTAAAAACGAGACGCTTCCACGATTTGCTTGAGGAAGTATACTGGGGGGATGATTTTGACCAAAAACACCAAGTTCTGTCGTTTTGGTTTTTATCAGATGGTTCGATAATGGCGATTGTCTTGTCTTTAAAGAAATCGTAGCTGCTCATCTGATGTAATAAACTCAGATTAGATAATCCAGCACCAATAAAGACGTAATCAAAATGCATCAGAAAAAATAAAAGAGGGCTCATTAAATGAGCCCTCTTATGATGAAGTGAGTCTAAGACTTAGCCAATCTTGCTTTAGCTGTTTCGCTAACAGCTACAGAATAGATCACAAGGCCAAAACCAATTTTATTAATCGCATCTGCCATGTTGTAGAACAGGTCAATGCTACTTACATCGAACATACCTGAAAGTAAGTTACCTGGAAGCACCATGTATCCGATAGGATAGATCGACCAACCTAAAGTGATGAAGATTTTCAACAAGAACATTGCACGGTTAAGCGCCTCACTGTTAGAACCCTTTGCCAATTTGGCAATGTCACCAGCAAATACTTCATATACGATGTATAGGTAACCTACTGTTGAAAGCACACCCCACATGATGTTATTGTCTATACCAGAAGTCTCTCCGATAAATCCAGTAACCAACATAAACGCTGAAGCAACGATTAATTTGAATAAAGTAGACCCTTTTGCACCAAATGGCTTTGTAAGTAAATAGAACTCAACACACATTAATGGCACTGTGAGTGTCCAATCGACATATCTAAATGCAGTTGGAGATTCGCCTGTTGCTAGGTAGAAATCTCTCATGTAGAAGTAATGAACCGCAGCAATACCTGTGATTAATCCTGATACAAGAAGAGATAGTTTCCACTTTCCATCAACTTGGCTTCTTTCCATAAAGAAAAATACAGCCGAAGCGAACATCGCCATGTACCCTATAAAAAAGGTAATGGCTACTGGGTCACCGTTAATAATCTTTTCAAGACCTACGGTTTCAATTAGTAATAAAGCTTTCATAATTAGTTAAAATTGTTTGATACCAAACTAAAGCTTTATTCTGATTGTTTAAAAAAAAACACAAAACAATCTAGTTAATCATACCGCTTAGCAGAATTTTTTTAGCAATATTTTCATTTAAATGCTTCATCATATTTGGTGAAAACACCAATCTGCAGATATTTTGTAATTACCATGATAATGGCTCTAGATGGTCGTATTGTGGTTGTTTAAAAAATAAATCGTGCCTTTTTCCAACACGAAGTGGGTTTGAAATTTACTTCATCTAAGGTTGATCAACCCTAAAAAAAATAAATGAAAAAAAATTCAATTCAATAGAATATTTAGGCAATCGATTTCAATTTTCTTATCCAAATCAAGCATTGATTCAGTTCATATGAATCAATTTTTCAAACTATTATTGATGCAATGTTTCTGTCGGGCTCTTGAAGAGCCGCAGGAATACTATGAAATCAAAGAGGCGAAAACACAATGAACAAAGAGACTACGGATTAAGTAATCGGTAAGACTACTCTTTCCAAAAGGAGATTTTAACGAGCCCCTCTACAACGAGTTTGTCCTTGGTAATTTTTTCATTGAGAAATGGATTTCCATTGAAATCAAGTTTATTGATGGTGATGAGATGTCTATCACGCTTGAGTTCAGCAATGTCAATTACAGTCTCTACTCCCCGCTCTCCTTTATTATCATGTCTTGTAAAGAAATCACAAGGTCATCTCGTTGCTCTCCATCAATATAAACTTCATAAATACTACTAAGGCAGCCTATTGATGATTTAACTAAGGCTTCATACGTCTCATCAGTACCCAAAATTTCTTCAATAGTCAAAGTACTGTCTTTGGCAGACTTGGCTCCTGCACTCATTGCTGTAGTCAAGGAAACGTTTCTTTCCAAATCACGGAAGTCCGGGCATAGTACACTTAAAACCTCATTACTGTTTGGTGAATACCGTATAAACAACTCTAGAAAATCATTCTTAACGAATTTTGATGGGATACTGCCTGTATAAATATATCCTTCCTCCGTTCATCATCATAATGACCTTTCTGTATAATGTATTGATTCTCGTCAATTACCTCAGGATAATAAGGATAGGTCTGCCAAGCGTCTATTCGATTCGCCACAAAGAGCGTTGCACCCAAGACTAGCGTCACAGAGATGATCTGCTTCTTGGTATAGTTAGTGATCAGGTGGTAGTAAATACTTCAATAAATGAATGACAGTGAAATCACACTGAAGAATCGATATATCGGATAATACAATACTGAAAACCACTTTGACTTCTTGAATGCACTATACAAGATGGTATCTAAAAAGAAAATAACAGCCCCCACAGATAAAATAAGAACCAAAAAAAAGTTGAGCACAGACAGTAAAATAAGCACTCCTTGATTGCTGTCAACGGAGTTCTGAAAGAAAGTGCCTACCCCCAATAATGAAAACAGAAATGCTGACACTAGCATTACCGAGATGATAGAAAAGGCCAACAGATAGGTGTATGCAAAAATTACACTCGACACCTGATCTAGGAAAAAGATTAAATCATCTAAGCTTCTTATTTTCTCAAGAATCCTCTTCCGAAAGGGCCCTTTGAGCTTAAGCGAGTCTATGTCTATGGTATTAGAAACAGAACTTAAGCCAACAATACCAATCCAGAATCCTCTCAATAATAGGTGGACTAATAAGCTTATCAAAAAGAAATTGAGCGCTAAGGGTATTGTGTTGAGAATGAATCGCCCCGCTCCTATGAAGATGACATTTGACGCCGAGCTCGCAACAAGTTTATTAAAGCGAAATGACGCACTAAATTCTGCGTACTGATCAACACTAGTCGCCAACAAGAAAATCGAGAAACCTGTGATTAGTAACTCCAATTGCCAACTTTCTAGCTGAAGGTTCGATACCCATCGTCTTAATTTACCTTCATCGTTACCTTCTGGAGTGCGTATCTGTTTCATAGTCTATGGTTGAAACATGAATTTAATGAAAATGCTTTGTGACGGACAACAATTAGAACAAAGGACTTAAATCAAAAAATGCCAACTTATTGGCGGCATTTTTAATTCTCTGGTATTTTGGGTTAGCAACAACCTCCACCATCATAGAAGTATGTACTTGCTGAAACCCAAATATCCTCATTCTCAAGAGCATCTAAATTCCCGGCGGTCTTGTCACAAATTGCGAGTGGTTGATTAGGCAACAAAATATGTCCTTTATGATCATCAAAGTATTCCTGATCGCCTGTATAAATGGCTGTACGGCCAGTAAACACACACGGACCATCCTGTGGCATAGGGTCTTTAATGGCAGCAACCTCTACACTTTCAATGAATATCCTATGAGGCGTATCATAGCTTTTAGGATCTAAAATTCTGTATGGTCGTTTTGCTCTAATCTCTATTGTACCAAAACCCACATCGGTTATCATTTTGATATAATCATCTAGCGGTAAAGCACCGCTAAGGCATAGCCCTCGAAGTCTATCGTCAAATTTTAGAGAATCAGGCATAGGCTGTTCGGCAATAGGATCTGACAAAACGAGTCTACCTCTAGGCTTTAAGACCCTATACATTTCCTTTAAAGCCTTTTTCAAATCTTCCTCATGAAAAATATTAAATAGACAATTCTGTGCTGCCACGTCAATACTCTCATCTTCTATCGGAAGATTCAGCGCATCACCTTTTCTGACATCGATAAATGACGGATCGAACCAAGCATTTTTAGCTGCTGCCGCTTTCATATTTTTATTACATGCATCGAGCATTTCGTCTACTACATCCACACCTATCACACCACCTTTTTGACGGCTGAAATAGGAGAACTGCAATAACTCCATGCCTCCACCTACTCCAACGTAGAGCACCTTCGGCGAATTGACCAAATCTCTAGGGTGTACGGTACTGCCACAGCCATAATTCATGTCGAGCATGATTTGTGGTATCTCTAATTCAGGAAATGCCCAAACAGGAGTTGTGGTACAACACAAACCGACATCTGGAGTTTCTGCTGCTGCCTTGTATATATCTTTTGTCGTTTCTAAATAGTTTTCCATGATCTTCTAATTTGCAGTAGCACCACCACAGCTAGAACCCGCACCTGCGGTACAGCCAAAACAGTGTTGATTGATAATAATTTCTCTATTCAAGACTTTTTGATGGTCAAAATCACTCACGTGATTTGGTGCACCATTCGTCAACTTCAGTTCTAGCATTTGATTGAAGTCACAGTCATATAAGTAGCCATCCCAACCTACAGAAACCATACTTCGACACATCACTCCAGCAGCTGCCATTGGATTGAATGCGTTGGTCAAGTCATTCATGTATTCCTCGTAATTATCAGATCGTATGAGATAGTCCAAAAATCGACTCACTGGTAAATTCGTAATGGCAAACAGGTCATTAAAGACTATCCCATAGGACTCTTTCAGCTTTAACGCATACTCTTGTTGTAGCGCAACTTGATCTTCTGGTAAATATGCTCCCGATGGATTATAAACTAGATCAAGCTTAAGTTCGGGATCTTCCTTTCCGTAACCAATTTCGTTAAGCATTTGAAGTGCCTTGATAGATTTTTCAAAAACACCGTCACCTCTTTGAGCATCAGTACGTCTAGCAGTAAATGACGGCAATGAAGAAACTACATTGACTTTGTGTTTCTTAAAAAACTCAGGTAAGTCATTATACTTAGGGTTAGCTAAGATGATTGTAAGGTTACAGCGCACAATGATTTGCTTACCCAGTTTGGACAACTCTTCCACAAACCACCTGAACTCAGGATTCATTTCTGGTGCGCCCCCTGTCAAGTCAACCGTTGTGATTTCAGGGGCTTTGATTGCACCTAAGCAGAGTTGCATGGTTTCCCGAGTCATTATCTCCTTACGATCAGGGCCAGCATCTACATGGCAGTGCTTACAAACCTGATTACACATCTTCCCAACATTGATTTGAAAGACTTCAATGCTTACTGGTTTGAGAACATCTATTCCCGCTTCACCAATCTTTTCTTGAAACGAAGGGATACCCACGCTCTCGTGATCAGTCAGTACCTCAATTTGTTTCTCAGGTGTTGAGAGCCAATGCTTTGTTTTCTTAAGGCTTTGAGTTGCAAATGCCATTTTACATCAATTTATTTTCCATTTCATTCATCATTTGGACACCATGTACTAGCACCGCACCTCCCTTGATGGCTGCTGCTACATGTACTGCCTCCATCATTTGTTCTTCATCAGCACCTTTCTTCATGCAGGAATCTGTGTAGGCGTCTATACAATATGGACATTGCACAGCATGAGAAACCGCCAAGGCGATCAATGCTTTTTCACGAGCAGTCAACGCTCCTGGTTTGAAAACACTTCCGTACCATTCGAAAAATTTGGTCCCCATTTCTTCTTGTAATTCAGTAATCTTCGAGAACTTTTTTAAGTCCTCGGGATCATAATAAGTCTTAGCCATAGTAATTTATTTTTAATGTAGGATCACCTCAATGCGCATCAGCCATTGAGATTTAAGGATTAATTAAAAGGCAAGACGAGGAGGCCCTCGATCGAGATGATCTTCAAAAATGAAGAAGTTAATAAATAGGTGCGTGCGAGTAACCTTATGCTGAAAAGTGACAATAAACATAAGAAACCTTCGGATCCCAAGGGTTAAACTACCCCGCACATTCAACAGTGACTTTAAGTCTGCTATTCGATTTATATCATATCTCTCCGAAAGCTCATAAACATCACCTAATACTTCGGATAGTTGGCGATAAACATGAGAAGAGTGCCACTGAATTACTCGTAAAGGTGCTGAATTGAACGTTTTTAAATCAAGCCCAATAAGATAAACCCCACCTCTTTTATCCTTCCCTAATACATTTAGACCTTCATCCAAAGCGGTTTTAGCCGAAAGTACATCACCAACACTTAACTGAGGGGCATCATTACCAATGATAATAACGCGCTCAAACCCTTTATCGGAAACTGATTTTAATGAATTGATTAAGCGCTCGCTGAAAGTATCGCCAATCTGTTGATTGGAATAAGCTTCAATCAATGGAAGACCAGCTTCTTCGACAGTCTTAAGTGCCTTATTAACGAAGAATTTATAAAGATTAGAAAAGCCTTTCCGATTCAATCCGAACGAACCCACACCGTACTCATCATTGAGTGTGTAAGAAAAGAATAGTACAGCGGTTTTACCAAAAGACATTTGTTGGGAATTTAGAGTCTTAACCCTACAAACTCAAAATTAATTTCGCTTATGTGTGTTCAATACGAAAAAATGTCGTCTAGCGAACGGTTAAATGAACTCGTTACACCCCCAAATTATACCTACCGCTAAAGGTGTACTCAAAAACAAATCAAAGTGCCTCCCTCCTGACCATACGAAAGCCACGTGCTTCGCACTGACGCTTTTTTCATGCCCAAAATCTTGAAGCAAGCTTCTGATTTTGGGCATGAAAAAAGCCTCCCAACAAATCGGAAGGCTTTTGAACGTTAAGTGACCTCGACAGGATTCAAACCTGTAACCTCTTGAGCCGTAATCAAGTGCACTATTCAGTTATGCTACGAGGCCAAAACAAATGGACGTTAAAGTCCGTTAAATGCGAGTGCAAAGGTAATTAATTCTTTTTCTTTGCAAACATCGTCCTTATATACTTTTAAAAAATACTATCTTTGCCACCGCTTAAATTCAGCATATCCATGAAGAAGTTGTTACTCGGAGTTGTAGGTTTAGTTTTTATGAGTCTTTCGGTTCAGGCGCAACGCCCTGATTTACCTGGTGCTCTATTGGTTGATGTCGGAGTGAATAACTGGGGAAATGCTCCAGACGATATCGCGTTGAACAATTTTCAGTCAAAGACTGTCAATCTCACATACTATTATGACCTACCCATTGGCAACAATGGTTTCACTTTCACTCCTGGACTTGGTCTAAGCTTAGAAAGATATTCTTTCGAAGACAACTTCACATTCACTTCTTCTATAGATGCCAGCAGCATTAGAACTATTGCAGCAACAAATTTGAATTCAATAGTAAGTAATCCTATTAGTTTCGACAAGTCGAAACTTGCCTTACACTACGTTGATATACCACTAGAGTTAAGATATTATAAGAGTAAAAACCAATACAATCGTGGTTTTAGAGCTGCCCTCGGTTTAAAAGCAGGCGTCCTTTATTCGTCATTTGTTAAGTACACCTATGAAGATCGTGGCGGAGACAATCGCACCGTGAAAGACAGACAAGACTTGGGTATAAATAGATTCCGATACGGTGTTCAAGCCCGTGTTGGTTTTGGTGGTATTAGCTTGTTCAGTTTTTACGAACTTTCTGACAAATGGGACATTGCACCCGCTGGTGGAGAAGACACTAGGACATTAACCTTCGGGATCTCACTAACGGGGTTCTAATGCTACTCTCCCTTAAATTCAGGTAAACGTTTATCTAAGAAAGCTTGGACGCCTTCTTTGTGATCGAATGTAGCTCCTGCTATGTCTTGATTGTATGCCTCATAGTCAAGCATCTCTGACAAAGTAGCTCCCTGAGACTTATTTAACATCTTCTTCATAAGACCAATAGCTTTGGTAGGTGCTTTGGCATAATAATCAGTATATACTCTGACTGCTTCATCTAAAGACTCATCAGGCACGCACTTATTAATCAAGCCTATAGCTTCGGCTTCCTTCCCACTAACCCTTGTACCCATCGTTGCCAATTCGAAGGCCTTAGAAGAACCCAAGAGCCTTGGCAGGAAGTAAGAAGAACCTGAATCAAGTACTAAGCCGATATTGACAAAGACCTCTATCAGCTTGGCACTTTCGCTGGCCACCACAATATCACATGCAATAGCAAATGAACATCCAGCTCCAGCAGCGACACCATTTAAGCGGCAAATAACAGGCTTGGGTAAATTGCGAATTGCCTTGATGATTGGATTGTATCGTTTATGGATCGAATCTGAAAAAGACCTGTTAGGTTCAGCAGAAGAGGCCTTTAAATCTTGCCCAGAGCAAAATGCCTTACCCTCTCCAGTTAAAACGACTACCCTTACTTCATTGTTTCGCGTAGCATCTTTGAGCGCTGCCTGCAATTCGTAGGTAATCTCATTATTAAGTGCATTGTATACATCTGGGCGATTGAGTGTAATGGTAGCTACACCATCCTTGACATCATATTTTAAAAATTCGAACATAGTCTAAAGAAATAAAGCAATTGATCCGTAACTGATACTAAAACCGAGCAATAAACCACCTAAAACCTCAGTTGGCTTGTGCGCATTCAAATATAACCTTGCCCATGATATTATTCCCGTTAATGCAATGGCAATAATCAAAGGCCAAAACAAAGTATTAGTTGCCTGAAAAGTGTGTTTGTAAGCAACAATAAAACCCAGTAACCCAGCAATTCCTGCAGCATGCGCACTGATTTTCCATTTAAATGTTATCCCATTCGTTAGGATTACCACAGTTGTTATCGCCAAGAAAGTAATGTTCATCGCGGGCGTCATCCATTCTTGGTCTCTGATCATAAACGAGACCACGAGGTAGAACAAAGAAATAAAGATAAAAGGCATATATCTATCCTTTCTATTCAGCATGTGTAAATCTTTAATGACTTTGGTCACGCGAAACATGACCACGGTCAGGACAGGCACCAAGCAAGTAGTGACAAATATCAAGGAAACAACTGTCCAACGACCTTTATCGGTAAGATTAGAACTATTCCCCAAATGAAACAAAATGGCGTAAAACACCAATGTTGGCATTATGAGCGGCTGAAACAGATAGGTTATAAATTTTGCTAAAAAGGTCAAATCAGAGTTCTTTTCTCAGTCGAGCCACAGGGATATTCAACTGCTCACGATATTTAGCCACAGTACGTCTGGCAATATTATAGCCTTTTGCTTTCAGAAACTTCTCCAACTTATCATCAGAAAGTGGCTTTTTCTTGTCTTCTTCATTGATGAGTTCTGCAAGTACATTTTTCACTTCCCTACTACTGACATCTTCGCCACTTGTCGTTGAGATCCCTTCACTGAAAAAATACTTTAAAGGAAAAATTCCAAAATCCGTCTGTATTGACTTAGAATTAGCCACCCTAGAAACCGTAGAAATATCCATATTAATTTCATTGGCGATATCCTTCAGGATCATCGGTCTAAGCTTTGATTCATCTCCGTCTTTGAAAAATTCAAACTGATACTTAATGATAGATTCCATAGTCCTCAGCAGTGTATTTTGACGTTGCTTAATTGCATCGATAAACCATTTTGCAGCATCAAGTTTCTGCTTTACAAAAGTCACTGTTTCTTTAAGCTTCTTGTCTTTCTTATCACTCTTATCGTAAGCTGAAAACATATCAGAGTATGATTGGCTCACGCGAAGTTCTGGTGCATTTCTGCTATTCAGCGTAAGGTCGTATTTCCCACTACTATTGGTCATTAAAAAGTCTGGGATCAAGTATTGAGTCTTTACCAATCCGCCAGATATCCCTCCTGGTTTCGGATTTAATTTCGTGATTGCACTGACAGCATCCTTCAATAATTCATCATCTTCAATATTGAGTTTCTTAAGAATTTTATCGTAATGCTTTTTCGTGAATTCATCGAAGCATAGAGATATTATGCGAATTGCCGTCAAAGTCGCTTCATCCTCTTCAAGGTTATCTCTCTTTTTCTCAAGCTGAATTAAAAGGCACTCTTGAAGACTTCTCGCAGCAATACCTGGCGGATCGAATTCTTGAATCTGACCCAACAACTCTTCTAGCTCATCTATGTCTGTCTCAATGTTTTGAGCAAACGCCAAATCGTTCACGATGGCATCTAACTCCCTTCTGATGTAACCATCCGATTCAATACTTCCTATAAGCTGTTTAGCAATATTCTCTTGCCGCTCATCTAACCCTAAAAACCCGAGCTGTGCCTCTAGCTGATCATTGAGTGAGGCTTGCATAGCCACTGGCATCTCACGATCTTCCTCCTCGCTATAGTTACCGTCTCCCTGCATTTTGTAGCCAGAGAAGTCATCATCCCCTAAATAGTCTTCGACATTGAGGTCCTCAGTAGAGCTTGCCTCGCCATCTTCGAAATCGTCTTTTTCTGGAGCAGCCTCTTCCTCTCTTCCTTCTTCCAAGGCAGGATTAATCTCAAGCTCCTCCTCTACTCGAGTATCGAGCTCGGCAGTAGGAACCTGCAACAGTTTTATGAATTGAATCTGTTGAGGTGATAGCTTCTGGCCTAAGGATTGATTAAGACTTAGTTTTTGCATTAGGAAAAAAAATCGCTCTTTCTATTAATCCAAATTTAAAAGAAAGAACGAGAGATTGGTTGACTTTATAACACTTTTTAACAAAAACCATGCAGAAAATTTCAAATCGATAAAAAATGTCCATACATCCATTTATAAGGACATAATTATCAAAGTACTTACGCATACACCCCTAGTAAATGATTATCAATTAGTTGTGTTTGAAAGTAAAAAATGATTGCTTTGCATCATTTAAAATTCATTGAGTACAGTAACCATGAAAACAAAGAGAACCAAAATAGCCGAACTTCTTAAAAGCGGTCAAGTTGATGTCGATGTAGTGGCAAAGGGTTGGGTAAGGACAAAGAGAGGCAATAAACATGTAAGCTTTATTGCGCTGAATGATGGTTCTTCGATCAATAGCATTCAAGTAGTTGCTGACCCTAGTACAATTAGTGAGGAGGTTCTTAAAGATATTACTACAGGGGCTAGTATTTCAGTAAAAGGTAAGCTCATTGCCTCACAAGGCGCAGGCCAAAATGTCGAAATTGCTGCAGAGGCAATCGAGGTACTCGGTGTTGCTGATCCTGAGAAATACCCTCTTCAGCCTAAAAAGCATTCCTTAGAGTTCCTTAGAGAGATCGCACACCTAAGGCCTCGCACCAATACATTTAGTTCCATTTTTAGAATGAGGCATGCCATGTCCTTTGCGGTTCACCAATTCTTCAACGAAAAAGGATTCTACTATTGGCATACTCCTTTTGTGACAGGTTCTGATGCGGAAGGTGCAGGTGAAATGTTTAGAGTATCAACGCTCGACCCAATTAACCCTCCACTGAAAGAGGATGGAACCATAGATCATAGCAAGGATTTTTTCGGAAAGGAAACTAACCTAACCGTTTCTGGCCAGTTAGAAGGTGAGCTTGGTGCCTTGGCACTTGGCGATATTTACACCTTCGGACCGACCTTTAGAGCCGAGAACTCTAACACCACCAGACACTTGGCTGAGTTCTGGATGATAGAACCAGAGATGGCATTCTATGACCTGGTTGACAACATGGATTTGGCTGAAGAATTCCTGAAATATTTAGTGGCATACGCAATAGAGCATTGTGCTGACGATCTTGAGTTCTTAGAAAAGAGACTATCGGATGAAGAGAAAAACAAACCTACTGCCGAAAGAAATGAGATGTCACTCACGGAAAAACTAAAGTTTGTTATTGAAAATGACTTTGAGCGCCTGACGTATACAGAAGCAGTTGAAATATTAAAGAATTCAAAACCCAATAAAAAAGGAAAGTTCCAGTTCCCAATTGAAGGCTGGGGGACCGATTTACAGTCGGAGCATGAACGCTATTTAGTGGAGAAACATTTTAAAAAGCCAGTGATCCTAACGGATTACCCTAAAGACATTAAAGCTTTCTACATGCGCATGAATGAAGATGGAAACACCGTTGGCGCAATGGACATCCTGTTTCCTGGTATTGGCGAAATTGTTGGTGGTTCGCAAAGAGAGGAACGACTAGACGTTTTGAAAAGTCGCATGGCAGAGATGAATATTCCAGAAGAAGAACTTGATTGGTATTTAGATACGAGACGCTATGGAACAGCACCTCACAGTGGCTTCGGACTAGGATTCGAACGGCTTATGCTATTTATCACAGGCATGGGAAACATAAGAGATGTCATTCCATTCCCTCGAACACCAGGGAACGCAGCATATTAAAACAATAAACCCCGAAATTCTCGGGGTTTATTATTTCTTACTGAATCTTACCGTTTGTTGAAATTTGGATTGATCATCCATCACTAGTACTAGATAGTATCCTCTCCGAAAGGCCTGAACATCAACCTTAAACTTCTTTAAGCCGTTTTCTTCTAGATTGACTCTAATCTTGGTACCGATGATGCTTCTGATCTCAATCTTAGGCTGCTTTAAATCTAGATTACTTAAGTCAATGGTTAAGTAATCAGAAGTAGGATTAGGAAAAACCTCTACCTTAATTTTCTCGTCCTCATTGACATTAGAAACTTTCACCATCCTTTCCGTTTGAGCTGAAGCTGCAAACGCCATAGACAATATTACTAATCCTAAGACAAGCTTTCTTACTGCGTTATGGTAATTAAAGAGTTTCATTAAATGTTTAGACTCGATTTAACATGTCAAGGTTTTATTAAAGTTAGGTTTTATTAAAATAAAAGACTTCTCCATTGCGTTAATAATTGATTCTGGAAGTTCATTAAGCAAATCTGATGCCATCAATGACATTTTTCCAACTCTTTTTTCAGCTAAGTCGCCTGCCTTCCCATGCAAGAACACACCTGCTAAGGCTGCCCCCTCACTCGACAAGCCTTGCGCCAATAAACCTGTAATTACCCCCGCCAATACATCTCCACTTCCTGCTGTTGCCATGCCTGCATTGCCAGTCGTATTAAAAATTACATCACCACTCGGCAAACCAATAGCTGAATGAGCACCCTTTAAAACGATCACCCAATTGCGGCTAAGGGCGACACTTTTCAATTTCTCAATTCTCTCTAATCCATTGACACTTGCCCCAAATAAACGAGTAAACTCACCCACATGTGGTGTTATTATCGATCCTTCTGGCACTTCATCCATTAATTCCGGATGCATAAACAGCATATTCAAAGCATCTGCATCTAGCACCACAGGCTTAGCAGCCCCCTTCAAGAGTTCCTTAAACCAATCGACAGTAGGTTTCGAAGTCCCTAAACCAGGCCCAGCACAAACAACATCTGTGTTATCGAACGCTTGACCAGAACAAATGTCATTATCGTGTAAATCAACCGTGACCATAGCTTCTGGTAGACTTGATTGGATAATCTCATAGCCACATTTTGGAATATGAACTGTCAACAAACCTGCACCCACTCTCAATACAGCCTTCCCACATAAAAAGGCTGCACCCATCTTGCCCAAACTCCCAGCAAAGACCTGAACCCTTCCAAAGTCACCTTTATGTTGAAACTTCTTTCGTTTAGGTAATAGTGCTTGAACATCACCTTCGTCTAGCAAAAAGTAATTTGATGATTGAGATTCTATAAACTCTTCATTCAAACCAATGTCTACTATCGAAAACTCTCCTACATAAGCTCCAGATTCTGGGATTAGGAAGGACAGCTTTGGTCGCTGAAAGGCAATCGTATGATCTGCACAGATGATAGCGCCAGAGAAATCAATGACCTCAGAAAAAAGCCCTGAAGGCAAATCAATACTGATAATTTTAGCGGAAGCGTTATTGATCTTATCAATTACATCAGCTACAAAACCCGTTACAGGTCGACTAAGCCCAGATCCGAAAATGGCATCGACTACAACATCTTCTTGAATAGCCAGATCATCTACCTTATCTACTCGCTTGACATCCGACACTATTCTATTCAAATTCGCCTGACAATCTGACGAGAGTTGATCACTAAACTGGATCAGTGAGGTTTTGACTTGATAACCTCTTACTTCAAGGAGTCTGGCTACGGCTAATCCATCACCACCGTTATTCCTTGATCCGCAAACTATGTGTACAGAGGAGTCTAAAGGCACTAGGGAAACAAATACCTCGACAAAAGCAACAGATGCTCTTTCCATTAAATCAATTGAAGTAATGGGTTCGTTTTCTATGCAGTCACGATCTGCAGCACGCACTTGATCTGCAGTAATTATTCTCTTCATCTAAAATCCAAATAAGGTAGCAGTTGTTCGATTGCCAAACTGTCCATCAGCTTCAATCGAAACATATCTTCTGGCTTTCTGAATTTACCATTTTTACTCTTCACATTCAATATTTCCTTGGTCTGCTCATAATTAATATAAGGATGAGCAAGGAGCTCCTTAAAAGTTGCAAGATTGATTGAAACCTTCCTCATTGACAGAGTATCGGATAAGATAATGTATGGCTTAATCGAATTAAAAAGCGTGTCATTCATGCCATAAACCTCTCTTAATTGATCAACTACGTGATAACCTCCAAGCAACTTTCGATACGAAATAATTCGTCTAGCATAACTCGACCCAATACCTCTAAGCTTTTTAAATTGAGTACTGTCTGAAGTATTTAGATCCAAAAGCAAACTCCCCTCTAGGTCAGCCTTTCTTTCCTTGAGTTCTACAGGTTGTTGAAGAGAACGCTTCTTGGCACCGCCCCCATTAGGCTTAAAACTTTCAACTCTCTGGTCAGGGAGTAAAACAAAAGGTGAAAGGGTGTTGAAAAGGCTATCTGGAAAATCGAAAATCTTCAGCAGGTCACTCTTTATAAAAAACTCCCCTCCTTTAGATCTGTAGTTGTTTATCCTGTTTGCAAGAAATGTCGGGACACCTAAAGACTCAATTTCTTCAACTGAGGCCATATTTGGATCAAAATCAAAATAAATGATTGCGCTTCTTTCTATTGGCACTTCGTCATAAAAGGCAGCATCTATCAAAGAAACCAAACTATCAAGCAGCCTTTTATCTTCATTTAACGTATGGTTCTTAGAATCTGTAAGTTGTCGGTACAAATAAGGAGTAAACAGAATCAGAACAATAAGAGGTACCAGAACCAAAGTTCCGTTAATTTCAGTTTTGCTGAAACCAAAAAAGTCTCGAATTAGTCGTTTAAGCCTCAATTATGTGTGTGTGTTTAAAAGAGATTAATTCAAGTTAAAAACTATTTAAACAATACACTTAAAAAATGAATTTAAAGACACTGGTTGGGTAGAAGAGTTTAAAAAACGTTATAAATATCAAAAACTGATCTAAATTACTTTTTTGGTGCTCATTTGGGGTTATTTTTGTCCATCCAAAAAGTAAAAAAGCAATAGATGCAAAGCAATTTCAAAGTACTAAGTCTCTCTTTCAGGAATGCTCCAGTGGAGATTCGGGAGATGATTGCTTTGGATGAAATACTAATTGCTGCCTTACTCAGTGACTTTCGTGCAATACTGAGCCTTGAAGAGTCCCTCATCATATCCACTTGCAACCGTACCGAGGTTTATTATAATGCTGAAAATGACCTATCCAAAGAGATCATCACATTGATGGCTTCTAAAAAGGGCATCAGTAATATTGAAGAATTCATACCCTTCTTCAGTATAATAAACGATAGCTACGAAGCTTCTACCTATCTATTTAGAGTCTCACTTGGACTTGAAGCTCAAGTTATCGGTGATCTTCAAATCATAAATCAAGTGAAGAAGGCGTATCAACTAGCTGCTGATAATAATACTGCTGGGCCGTTCCTTCATAGAATATTACATACGGTCTTTTTTGCAAATAAGAAGGTGTTTCAAGAAACCGCGTTTAGAGATGGCGCGGCCAGTGCATCCTACGCCACAGCAGAACTTACGCGTACACTTGCCGAATCGTTTGTAGAGACGAAGGTGCTCATCGTTGGACTAGGGGAAATTGGAGAAGATTTGGCGAAGCACTTATCTGGCGAGCAATTTTCAGTAAGCTTAACCAATAGAACTGAAACTAAAGCAACAGCTTTGGCAAATGAGCTTGGTCTTAACCATCTTTCATTTGACGACATGAAGTCTAAATTAGGTGCTTATGACATTATTATTTCAAGTATTCCCGTTCGAGACTTTTTCGGGCCAAAGGATTTCTCTAGCGAAAGTGAAGGCATCAAGTTTTTAATCGACTTATCTATACCTAGATCGATTGATCCAGCAATAGAAATAATGAAAGGCATTTCACTCTACAATATTGACGAAATTCAAGAAAAGACGTCTCAAGCCGTAGAGAAAAGAAAAGCTGCAATACCACATGTAGAAACCATCATTGAAGAAGTCATGCAAGATGTACGGGCATGGTCTCGTGAAATGGAAGTGTCGCCTACCATTCAAAAACTCAAGAATACACTTGAAGAAATCCGTAAAGAAGAGCTAAAAAAACACCTAAAAAACTCTTCAAAAGAGATGGAGTTTTTTGCTGAAAAACTCTCAAAGAGTATCACACAAAAGATCATGAAGCTTCCTGTGCTACAGCTAAAAGCCGCTTGCAAAAGAGGTGAGGCCGACAAGTTGATTGACGTACTAAACGATCTTTTTAACCTTGAACAAGAGACTAAAGACAAATAATCGGTCTATTAGTATATTTCTTTTCACATGAACGTTATTTTCGTTAGCTAGACCTTAGCAAATGCCTATAACCCTTCCATGTTAATAGCACGACACGTTACTTTCCTTAGCCTTTTAATCCTCTGCGCTCTAAACATGGCGGCAGACGAGTATAAGACCTTTAGACAAAATGGAAAGTATGGATTGAAGAATACTACCTCTGGCGAAGTAGTCATTCCACCACAGTATGAATCTATTGGGTGGTCTGATGGAAGCTTCGAGGTGATTAACAGTACAATCGGAGCTCAACAGAATGAAAAGTGGGCACTTATCAATCTTGACGGTACTAAAAAATCAGCCCATAGGTACGCTAACCTCACTCCGTACTTCGATAACCTATTCATCGCTAGCAAGCGAAAGAAGAACTCAATCCTCACCAGTTTTGGTGTGATCAATGGAAGGGGTAAGACGATTATTGATTTCTCCTATGCCAAGATTGAGGCCGTGGGTGAACTTCTAATCGCGGCTCAAAGAGTTGGACAGAATTATCGATACGGTACGCTAAACAAAAACGGAAAACCGATCATTCAATTTGAGTTTAAGGTCATAAAAGAAGTCGCTGATGGCTTTTTAACTGTCGAGAATGATAATAGGCTCAGTGCCATTTATACTACCGATGGGCGGGCGTTAACTGAATTCCAATTTGAATCTGTAAAAGAAATTACAGACGATTTTTTTCTAATCACTTTATATAATAAAGAGGGGCTCCTCGACAAGAATGGCACGCTAGTCCTTCCACCTATTTATAAAAACATACTGCTATCAGATAAAAAAGCTAGCGCACTTCCTTTCAGGAAATGGGATCTCTACGAAGGTGATAATTTCCAGAAAAGCTTCTACTTCGATAAGATGAAAATCGCAAACGAAACAACTTTTGCGGTAACCAGTGGTCGGCAAACTGGGCTGATCGATAAAGAAGAAAATTATACCGCATATATATCAAAAATCAACATTGTAGCCAGCATCGATGGCATTACCGTCATTAAGGAGGCAGAGTCGGGCTATCAAGGTGCAATAAACGCTTCTGGAAAGATAGTTCTACCAGCAACATATGATAGCGTTGCAGTGGTAGGTCAGCTACTACTTGGCCAGATTAAGCGGGTTGACAAACAAGATTGGAGGGTATTCGACAGATTTGGAAAAAGCCAAAAGCCATTTAACTATGAAGGATTTAGAGTACTAGAGAATGGCTTAATAGAAGCCAAACGCAATGGCAAAAACGGTCTTTTGAATAGTGACGGCACAGATTTGAGTCCATTTATTTATGATGCCATTGGTGATTTTCGAAATGGATTGGCAGTTGCCCAATACCAAGGGAGCTATGGCGTAATCGATACTGAAAGTAATTGGATCATCACACCATATAATGATCAAATTGAAATACTAAATGACGTCATAAGACTAAAACAGGGATCGGAATGGAAGCTCGTAGACTTCAATGGAAATGAGAAAGTCAGGTCCTATGATAGACTCGACCCACTTCCGAAAGGCTATAGTAAGCGTAGGAATGATGGCTTTGAGCTATTGGACACCAAGGACAGCTTATGGCTAGACCGTAGATACGACAGCATTCAAGTGATTAATAATGACTTGTATGCACTACAACGGGATGGACTCTTTTTCTTTTTTAAGCCCAGTACTGAAGGCTCTTTTTCATTAGACAGCGGAGTAATGGAAGTGGGGATTTTTTCTGAAGATCTAATTCCGGTATTTAAAGATGAACAATGGGGGCAAGTTGATGAAAAAGGTAATCTGATGATTGCCAACCGCTATGAAGCCGTGCAGCCTTTCTCCGAAGGCTTATCTGCGGTGAAACTAATTGGCAAGTGGGGATTTATAGATAAAGATGAAAACCTCATTATTCAACCCATTTACGATGAAGTGAGTCCATTTATAAAAGGGCTTTCGAAAGTCCTAAGCGATAAAAAATACGGGCTTATGAATCAGTCCGGCACCCTTGTTCTTCCTGAGCAATTCAGCTCTATTGACCGCCAAAAGAACTATATGATCCTGAATTCTGATGGTATCTTTGGGCTGGCGGACTCAACTGGAAAGCTGATAAGATCACCTCAGTATGATCAGGTTACAGCTTTGGAACACAATTACTTCTTAATAGTAAAGGATGGGCTAAAAGGTGTGATCAACCTAAAAGGACAAGATGTAGTGCCATTATCATATGAGGCAATTGAGCAAATGGGGAATCGCTTTTTAGCCTCAGAACCCTCCAAGTTGAAACTCATTGACCTAAAATAAAAAAGGCCGTTTTTACACGGCCTCAGATCATTTGGTTGAATCTCTAATTATTTGTTGTCGTTACCAGACTTCCCCTTTGTTGAAGACCCTTTCTGACTTGGTTTTGCAATTGACTGACGCATGTCGGTATCAGACTGAATATTCTCCATCTTATAGTAATCCATAATACCGAGGTTCCCAGACCTAAAAGACTCAGCTATGGCCATCGGAATTTCTGCCTCTGCTTCAATTACCTTAGCCCTTGCTTCTTGAGACTTGGCTTTCATCTCTTGTTCCACAGCGACCGCCATTGCCCTACGCTCTTCGGCTTTCGCCTCAGCGACTTTTAAGTCTGCCTGCGCTTGGTCTGTTTGAAGTATAGCCCCAATATTAACCCCAACATCAATATCTGCAATATCGATAGATAGAATTTCGAATGCCGTACCAGCGTCTAGTCCGCGTTGCAATACGAGTTTGGAAATATTATCCGGATTTTCAAGCACAGCCTTATGGCTTTTTGCTGAGCCGATGGAAGTCACTATTCCTTCCCCTACCCTAGCCAAAATTGTATCTTCTCCAGCGCCACCAACTAGTTGTTGGATATTTGCACGCACAGTAACTCTTGCTATCGCAATCAGTTGAATGCCATCCTGTGCTACCGCAGCCACCTTAGGCGTTGTAATCACCTTAGGGTTCACTGATATCTGAACAGCCTCAAATACTTCTCTACCAGCCAAGTCAATAGCCGTTGCCTGCTTGAATCCTAATGTAATATTAGCCTTATCGGCAGAAATCAAAGCTTTAATAACAGAGGAAACATTACCGCCTGCCAGATAATGTGTTTCTAATTCTTCGGTTTGCACATCCAGACCCGCCTTTCGAGCAGTAATCATTTCCTTAACAATAATGCTAGGTGGCACCTTCCTAATCCTCATGAAGACTAGTTCTAAAAGTCCAATTCGGACATTAGAAAACTGTGCTGTAATCCATAGATTGACTGGTACAAAGTACAAGAAAACAAAGAGTACAATGATACCGGCTATGACGGCTATAAGGGTAGTATATTCTCCCATTGATTTAGGTATTTATTGATTCTACAATAATTTTATTTCCTGAAAGTCTTATAATCTCCACCTCAGTTCCTGATTCTATCAAGTGTCCATGTGAAACGACTTCATATGCTTTATTATTAAACTCTGCTTTTCCGATAGGTTTTAAATCCGATACAGCCAACCCTCTCATTGCTACCTGAAGGTCATCGGTATAGTGTTCATTCACCTTAGATTTGTTCCTTCCCTTGAGCGAAAACTTACTCCAAGCATTAGCACGAAAACTCCAGACTAAGGCTCCGATGGTAATAAGCAATGAGCCTACCAAGACGACTGAACCTGAGGTGACTCCATGTCTCTCATATGCCATATAAATACCAATTCCCGTCAATGCTAGACCTAGCAACCCGAGTATAGTAGTTCCAGGAACAAAAATGAGTTCAAGATAAATGAGGACGAGCCCCACTAGGATAAGTACAATAATAGCTAACCAACCGTCCATAATTCTAATAGGTTAATAGCCTAATATACCATAAAACGAATGAAGCTTAGTATGCTTTCGCAAAAAGAACTCGTCTTTTAGATGGCTTACCAGAGTAGACACAGATACCTTCCTCCGCAATTGCGTCTATTGGAATACACCTTATGGTAGCTTTAGTTTCGTTTTTGATTTTCTCCTCCGTATCAGCAGTACCATCCCAGTGTGCTGAAATAAATCCACCCTCCACTTCCAGTACTTTTTTAAACTCATCATAAGTATCTACAGGACGAGTATTATCAACCCTGAAATTGAAGGCCTTATTATATATCGACTCTTGAATTTCGTCCATTAGCGCACTGATCTTCATAGAAAGATCGTCAGCTAAACTGAAAGTCTCTTTAACACCAGTATCTCTACGGGCAATTTCAACAGAGTTATTTTCCATATCACGCTGTCCGATGGCTATTCTGACTGGAACACCTTTCAACTCCCATTCGGCAAACTTGAATCCTGGTTTGTAAGTATCCCTATCATCAAACTTGACACTGATGCCTACTGCCTTCAGTGAAGCAATAATCTCGTCCGATTTTTCACCAATTGCCTTCAGTTGATCTTCTCCTTTATAGATGGGAACAATCACAACTTGGATAGGTGCTAGTTTTGGAGGCAATACTAATCCTTGGTCATCAGAGTGTGCCATAATTAAAGCACCCATGAGACGAGTACTAACTCCCCATGACGTACCCCAAACGAATTCTTGCTTACCTTCTTTGGTAGCGAACTTAACATCAAAGGCTTTTGCGAAATTCTGACCTAAAAAATGAGAAGTACCTGCCTGAAGTGCTTTCCCATCTTGCATCAATGCTTCGATACAGTAGGTTTCAACTGCTCCAGCAAATCTTTCACTCTCAGACTTAATTCCTCTAACAACTGGAAGTCCCATGAATTCTTCAGCAAACTGTGCATAGACATTCATCATTTGCACAGACTCATCAATCGCCTCTTGCTTGGTCGCATGAGCAGTATGTCCTTCTTGCCATAAGAACTCAGTTGTTCTTAGAAAAAACCTGGTCCTCATTTCCCATCTGACCACATTAGCCCATTGGTTTACTAATATGGGTAGGTCGCGATAGGACTGGACCCAGTTTTTATAGGTACTCCAAATAATTGTTTCTGATGTTGGACGAACTATCAATTCCTCCTCAAGTTTAGCGTCCGGATCAACAACTACACCTTTACCGTCCTCATCATTCTTCAGACGATAATGAGTAACAACAGCACATTCCTTAGCAAAACCATCAACATGGTCAGCTTCCTTACTTAAATAAGATTTGGGAATAAAAAGTGGAAAGTAAGCATTTGAATGGCCCGTCTCTTTGAACATACGGTCAATCTCAGCTTGCATTTTCTCCCAGATGGAGTAGCCATATGGCTTTATCACCATACAACCTCTTACCGCTGAATTCTCAGCCAAATCGGCTTTTTTTACAAGTTCGTTGTACCACAACGAATAATCCTCACTCCTTTTCGGCAGTCCTTTACTCATATTATAAGATTTGGTATGATCCTTGCTCTTTTAGCGTTGTTAGAATATCCAACAAATATATAGTTTTCGGATATTTTCTCGACCAAAAACGATAAATAGACGTTAAGTTAATAAGCCAGAAAGGAAAGCCATGAAAAGTCGAATTCATCTTAAATTATTAATGGCACCACTAAGTATGTTAGCGGTGTTTGCATGCTCACCAGGTCAATTCCAGCAATCTTCGGAGTATGACGATGTTTATTTCACATCGGCAGATAGAAAAGTAGCCCCGCAGCTTGTCGAAAAGTCAGTAGCCTTGCAAGAGGCTGAAGCGGCTAACATAATTACCTTATCAGACCAATCTAAGGCAGCAGTAGACCCAGCACTTTTGAGTCGCTATAGTAATAGTGACAAAAAAGAGGTTGAGTATTTTGTTGAAGGTGAAGTTGAGCCTAGAGTTGGCAGAGCAGATGACTTGAATTATGATGACTTCATTTGGGATTACGAAAATGAAATGCTTTCCACTTATGCATTACCTGTAGACTGGACTGAAGAGTGGGACAGAAGATATTTCAATAACCTTGTGAACAACGACTTTGAGTTTAGACTAGCTTGGTACGATCAATATTATACAGGAAACAGCACTAGAATGGATCGCTATATCACTGCTAGCAATGGCCGGATTGGCAGAACTTCCATGTCGACTTTCGGTGGTAATAGATTCAACAACAATTTTGGCAATGGCTTCTTTAATTCTGGCTTTAATGTATCCATAGGCTTTGGTAGAGGTTTTGGGTTTAACGATCCGTTTTTTCCTGGAGGTGGTTTTGGCTGGTTTAATGATCCATTTTTTGGCGGAGGTATGTTCTACGATCCGTTTATGTATTCAAGTTCAATCTGGTATTCGACACGCGGTTTCAATTCCTGGAGACGTGGTTTCAATCGCTGGAATATAGGCTGGGGCGCTGGATTTGGATTTGGCAATAATTTCTACTGCCCTCCAATTTTCAGTAACCAATACATCTATAGGGGTGAAGTCATAGTAGCCAATAATAACAGAAGTATTACGCGCGGTGGTAGAATAGCATCCACTTCTGTAGCTAGTGTAAGATCAGATGCTTCCAACGGAATTGCTCAGACTAGGTCTCAAAGATTAGCCTCAGCTGCAGGTACCTCTAGGCTATCAAGGAGTTCAATTGACAACAGAGCCTCAAGAAGTGGAAGGGTAAGTTCAAGTAGCCAAAGAACTGGCTCACTATCTAATCGTGTCAGAACAGATGCTTACAGGTTCAATGATTCCAGAAATTCTAGTCGATCTTCTTCCAGAGTAGCAACGACTTCAAGTAGAAGCAGCAGAAATGCCGTGGCTTCTAGGACTTCGCGAAGTAACCCAGCTTTTAGTGCTGGCCGCACCTCGAGTAGAAGCACTACAAGCGGAGTATCTTTTAATAGGAATACTTCTTCTAGGTCTTCTTCAAGAGTTAGCCCATCGAGTTCTAAAGGGATCTCAAGAAGTGGTTCAAGGTCAACCCAGTCCAGTGGATTCAATAGAGGGACTTCAAGCTCAAGAAGCTCAGGCTCTTCTTCTCGCTCCGTGAGCTCAAGTTCGTCAAGAAGTAGTGGAAGCGCCAGTTCATCTGGCAGAGGATCTTCGTCAAGTTCTGGCTCAGGAAGAGGGTCAGGCTCAGGTGGCGGTGGTAGAGGCGGTAAGTAGTAAACAACAAAACTCAGAAGATGAAAAACACATTAAAGCTTATTTTAGTAGGCTTAGCATCGCTTTGCCTGCACTTTGGAGCAAATGCACAAGTTCAATCAGGTGCTTTTGGATACTATCAGGATGCCTTGAGATTTAGCCAATTGAATCAGGTTGGGACAGCTAGACTTGCAGGACTCAGTGGTTCGGGTTCTGTACTTGGTGGAGATATGAGTTCGGCAATCCTAAATCCAGCTGGCTTAGGATTCTATAACAGGTCACAATTCGTATTCACACCTGGCTTCAACTTCAACAAGCTCAATTCAGACTTTTTGGGAAGAGGAACTAATAATGAAGATTCAAACTTGGATATCTCTAACCTAGGCTTAGTTGTAAATTTTAGTAATAGGGATTTAGCTCCAGGCGGGTGGAGAGGTGGATCATTGGCGATAACGTTTAACCGAGTGAATGACTTCAGGCAAAGCATGAACTATTCGGGACAGAATGATAACAATTCTATAATTGACGCCATGTTAGACCGAGCCGATGGCTTCTTTCCAGAGGAATTAGGAGGTATAGAAAAAGTAGGATATGACCACTTCCTAATCAATCCTTTGCCTGGCTCAGAGGACTTCTATTTATCGCCCGTAGAAGGATTTCCTGCACAGCAAGAGCAAATTGTGAGAACAGGTTTTACTGATCAGATCAATATTGCCTTTGGTGGCAACTATGATGATAAGGTATACATAGGGGCCGGTATTGGTATTCTATCCGCAGACTATAATTTCAGTCGAGTCTTTACTGAAAACTTTTCGGGAACTGTGCTCACATCATTTAGCATAGACGAACTATTAGATATTTCAGGTACAGGCTTTAATGCAAATGTAGGAGTGATCGTGAGACCCATAGATCAAATACGTTTTGGGGTTTCAATAACCTCTCCAACTTGGTACAATTTTAGTGAAGAGGGTGATGCTGTGTACCAGTCTGTATGGAACAATTTTGATGCCTCAACCTTTCTTGATAATGGCAATAGAGTCATCCTAGAAGACACCACCTTGAACCTCCTACAAACTCAGACGGACATATTTGTTTCTGATTATGAGTTAAGAACCCCTACAAAAATCAATGCGGGAGTGGCTTTCTTCCTTGGAAAGAACGGTTTTATTACTGCAGACATTGAACACCTTAACTATTCAAATGCTAATGTATCTTCATTAGATTTTAATGCAGACAGCGATAACCGTACCATAGAGAACATTTACGAATCGGTAACAAATGTTCGTTTAGGCGCTGAGTACAGATATGACATTTTCAGGTTTAGAGCAGGTTATGCCGCTATTGGTGATCCTACCAATGATGCCTTGGATGGGATTGATAGATCCAGGACCGTAGTCTCTGGTGGTGTTGGCTTAAACCTTGGAAGGTACTTCTTTGACTTCTCATACTCCCAGACGAGTTTTACTGACTCCTTTAGATCGTACGCTTTTTTAGACGGCTCTGGACCTACCGCAAACATTGAGAATAAGCTTACAAATGCTAGGTTAAGCATTGGACTTAACTTCTAGGCATCAATTGAATTAAGGTTGGAGATAATGGTTTCTACGGAAATCTTATTATCTCTAATTTTTATTTTAGCTTGTTCATAATACTCTTCTCTACTCGCCTTCATCTCTTTGATTTCTTGGATGAGGTCTAGATGATCATAGCTTGTGAACATCGGCCTACCTTCTCCTCCATCTTCAATAATCCTAAGCGCTAAATCTCCTGGTGCAACATCCAGGAAAACTGTTTTTCCAGCCTCGTTCATGGCATCCATATTGAAATGATAACATGGAGTTCCGCCTCCAGTCGCCAACACAAAGCTATCTTCAACAGCAATTAGTTGATGTAGTGTCTCTCTTTCAAAAATTCGAAATTGCCCCTCACCCCACTTCTGGAAAATCTCTGGAATAGTCATCCCTTCCTTTTTCTCAATTTCTTGATCCAAGTCGATGAATTGAAAGCCTAATTTGGACGCTAATGCACGCCCCAACGTAGACTTACCTGACCCAGCAAGGCCGACTAAAAAGATGCCATTCTTGATGTTCATCAATTTAAGTTAGATAGAAGTTCTAGCGCATCGGGAACATCATTGTAATGCCATTTCTTCATAACCTGACCGTTATTGAGTAATACTAAACCCGGATTAGACCTCACCATAGTTTTAAGTAAAGTCTTATCAGAATAATAATATGGAATGGCCAATTGCACTTCATGTCTTAGCGCTTCGAACTGCGGTCCTGAAGAAGCGGTAATCGCTACGACATCTACTTGATTTCCTAAGGCACTAATTAGACTATTGAGCATAGCGTAGGAATCCAGATCTGTCTTCTCTGTTTCGTGCACTACAACCAATAATTTATTTCCGCTTAATACATCAGTAGTAAAATCTGCCTCATCTCCATAAATAGCAAAATTTGAAATCTTTGGCACAACCTCTGGCTCATTCAAAGGAGGTAACATGTCGTTTGGAATACTTGTACCTACCTTAAAGGCCCTAAAATCTATCTTTGGCAAATGGTTCACAGACCAAAAGGCCACTACTAAGCAAAACACAAGTGAAGTAGCCACCGCACTAGTTTTTAGCAAGCTTTCTTTAAACTGGTTTTTCTTCCTGTTTAAGAAGAGTATAACGATAAAAACAAGGAGGACAATGTCCTTTATAAATGACTCCCATGGAGTAAGTTTTATAGCATCACCAAAGCATCCACAATCAGTGACTTTATTGAAATACGCTGAATAGAATGTTAGAAACGTGAAGAATACAATCATTGCCAGCAATAGCGTTGTCACTAATTTCTCCCTGTATTTAAAAAGTAGCGCAACACCCAATACAACCTCTAGGGTTGAAAGCAGCATAGAAAGAAAGAGTGATATTGGCTTAAGCGACTCAAAAAACGGTGCGATATCGACTGCAAAAACAGAAAAATATTCTTCCAATTTAATTTGTGTTCCAACGGGATCGTTCACCTTTATTAGTCCCGAAAAAATGAATAAGCCTCCTACAATGTAGCGCGCAATTGTGTTTAATATTTTCATGATTTAGCAAGTCCCATTAGAATCATACAGAAAACGGCATAGTTGATGATATCCATATAGTTGGCGTCAATGCCTTCTGAGATTATTGTTTTCCCTTTGTTGTCCTCAATCTGCTTAACGCGCAAGAGTTTCATTAATACGATATCTGTTATTGACGCCACTCGCATGTCTCGCCAAGCTTCACCATAGTCATGGTTCTTATTCATTAAGAGCTCCATCGTTTCGTTAACGTGCTTGTCATAAAGTGGCTCAAGTTCTTCCACGGCCATCTCCATGGGGTCCGCATCAGTCAAGTTCATTTGAATTAGAGCTATGACACAATAGTTGATTATCCCGATAAATTCACCTGAAATATCATCATCTACCTTCTGAGCACCTTTCTCTTGAATAGAGCGAATACGTTGTGCTTTAATGAAAATTTGATCCGTTATTGAAGGTAGCCTAAGCACCCTCCATGCAGTTCCATAGTCCTGAGTTTTCTTCAAAAATATGTCTTTACAGGCCTTAATAACTTGCTTATATTCGCCTACCGTTTGTTCCTCCAAAGTGATTGCTTGTTTAAAATTTAGGACAGTTCTTGAAAACGAAAGATAACTTATTTAGTGTTAAAAGCACATTGAATCTCAGGGGAAATCTAGTTCCCCTAGATACTCCAAGAGTCATGGGAATTCTAAATATAACCCCTGACTCCTTCTACGCAGGCAGTCGCCCAACCTCTGTAGCGGATATTATCGTGAGGGCCGGCCAAATGGTTAACGAAGGCGCTTTCATACTTGACATTGGAGGATATTCCACACGACCAGGAGCTGATGATATCTCAATAGAGACCGAATTGGAAAGGGTCATTCCAGCAATAGAAGCAATTCATAAGGCTTTTCCGGATGCCTATATCTCCATTGACACCTTCAGGTCCGTAGTAGCAAAGGCAGCTGTTTGCGCAGGTGCTTCTTTAGTCAACGATGTTTCAGGAGGCAACTTAGATGATCAAATGTTTAAAACAGTAGCTTCATTAAAGGTGCCCTATATCTTAACGCACATGCGAGGCACTCCCGAAACAATGAAGACGTTAACCGATTACGACTATCTATTAAACGATATAACTGCAGAACTTTCGATCAAGTGTTCAACTCTTAAAAACCTCGGCGTTGCAGACATTATTATAGACCCTGGCTTCGGCTTTGCAAAAACCATTGAACAGAACTATGAAATCCTTCGGAATTTGGGTTTCTTTAAGAGATTGAAGTTCCCTATACTCGCAGGCCTTTCAAGAAAGTCTATGATTTATAGAACACTTGACCAAACCGCACAAGAAGCACTCAACGGAACTACAGCATTAAACATGGCTGCTCTTATGAATGGAGCCTCTATATTGAGGGTTCATGATGTGAAAGAAGCCACAGAAACAATAAAGCTTTACCAAGCATACATAGGTTGATATACGTATTCAAAATAGGGTTTCTAGACGTAAGATGGATTGACATTTTAGACATCCTGTTGGTGAGTGTTTTACTATATCAAGTATATAAACTACTAAAAGGAAGTGTTGCTGTTCGGGTGCTCATCGGTTTTCTTGTGCTTTACCTCACATATCTTATTGTCAGAGCTGCACAAATGGAGCTTCTTGCAGGAATTCTAGGCCAATTTATGGGGGTAGGAGTACTTGCCGCGATTATTATCTTCTCTCCAGAAATTAGAAAGTTTCTGCTCATTCTAGGAAAGACGACTTTTAGGCAAAACGACTTTTTACAATCCATGATGATATGGAAAAAACGAGTAGTGAAAGAGTCCTTTAATGTTACTCCTATTATTGAAGCGGCTAAAGTCCTTTCAAGTACGAATACAGGTGCGCTGATTGTTTTCTCTAAAAATTCAGAACTGAAATTTTATGTCGACTCTGGTGACTTCATGGACGCGTTCATATCAAAGCGTTTACTGATTTCTATCTTTAATAAGTACAGCCCGCTGCATGATGGTGCTGTAATTATTTACCAAGGAAAAGTTAGAGCCTCTAGATGTATACTACCTGTGAGTGAGCGCGAGCTGCCGGCACAGTTCGGTATGCGTCACAGAGCTGCTATGGGCATGTCAGAAGCCACAGATACCCTTATACTAACCATCTCAGAAGAAACCGGGCAAATGTCTTTGGCCCGAAACGGAGTAATTGACAGCAACCTTTCTATTCCAGAAATTAGAAAAAGAATCAACAAGTACCATCAAGAAAAAGAAGTCTTTCCTGATACAACGGAAACTGAAGAGAGTGATCCACCTGAGGTTACTTCTAAATAACCCCCAGTTCCTTACCTGCTTCTATAAAGGCAGCAATTGCCTTATCCAAATGGTGACGTTCGTGACCGGCAGAAATCTGAACGCGAATACGCGCTTGTTCCTTCGGCACTACTGGAAAGTAAAACCCTATAACGTAGATACCTTTTTCTAGCATGAGGTTGGCCATCTTTTGAGACAGCACAGCATCATACAACATAATAGGTACAATAGCGTGCTCTCCTGGTTTAATATCAAAACCAGCAGCCGTCATTTGCTCACGGAAATATTTTGTGTTCTGCTCAAGTTTATCTCTGTAAGATGTCGTCTCTGACAGCATGTCAAATACCGCGATAGAAGCGCCAACAATAGAAGGTGCTAATGTGTTTGAAAATAAGTACGGTCTAGAGCGCTGACGCAATAAGTCAATAATTTCTTTTTTACCAGAAGTAAACCCACCGGATGCTCCGCCTAATGCTTTACCTAGTGTGCTGGTAATAATATCTACTTGATCCATGCAATTATGATGCTCATGAACTCCTCTACCCGTTTTACCCATAAAGCCGGTAGAGTGACATTCGTCTGTCATTACCAGTGCGCTGTACTTATCTGCTAGATTACAGATTTCGTCTAGTGGGGCGATGGTACCATCCATAGAAAAAACGCCATCAGTAACGATAATTTTTTGTTTGGCTCCTTTGGCATCTGCAGCCTTCAACTGCTCTTCCAAGTCAACCATATCTGCGTTCTTATACCTGAAGCGCATTGCCTTACAAAGGCGTACCCCATCAATAATAGAAGCATGGTTTAAGGAATCTGAGATAATCGCATCTTCAGCGCCAAATAATGGTTCGAAAACTCCGCCATTCGCATCAAATGCAGCAGCGTATAAGATGGTATCTTCTGTACCCAAAAACTCAGAAATCTTTCTCTCTAGTTCTTTGTGAATGTCTTGTGTTCCGCAAATAAATCTAACGGATGACATCCCAAAACCGTGTGTATCGATGGTTGCTTTGGCCGCTTCTAACACCTTAGGGTGTGACGATAAGCCCAAATAGTTATTTGCGCAGAAGTTGATGACTTCTCTACCATCATCAGTTTTAATATCTGCAGCTTGTGGAGTGGTTATTACACGCTCTTGCTTATAAAGTCCAGCATCTTTAATAGATTGGATTTCTGCCTCTAGCTGTGGCTTCAGTTTATCGTACATCTTAATTAGTTTTAGGTCTTGCCATTTTTGGTCTCATCATGGGTTTCTTCACCTCTTTTTCTACGGCCTCCTCTTTTAATGGATAAGCTCGCCTAATCTTGTTGATTAAAAAGAGCTTCTGTGCTGTAAAACTATTAGGGTGTACCTGATCAAAGAGCGTTTTGAGTTCTTCAAACCGACTCGCTCCCCCCTTGACGAAGGCCTGTTGGTCGATTTTCTTTTTTGTTAAATAATCACTGAAACTCATCTCTTCCATGACACCACAAATATATAAGATGTAGGACAACGAACCTTTAGTCCTGCAAACGTTTTACATGTTGAGCTGTTTAATTAATATTGCATCCCAAGAAATAGAAACTAATGGAGAAAATTTTAGTGATTGGAGCCTGTGGACAACTGGGTTCAGAATTGACGAACGAACTCGGTAAGTTGTTTGGCAATAACAATGTAATAGCATCAGATATTTCCAAACCGAATGCGGCCATTACGGATTTTGCTTTCGAGCAATTAGATGTGATGAATGCTGATCAGCTCAAAACAATCGTTGAGAATCATACAATCACTCAGATCTATCACTTAGCAGCCATACTTTCTGCAAAAGGAGAAGAAAACCCTCAGTGGGCTTGGAACCTCAACATGACTGGGCTACTTAATGTACTCGAGTTGGCCAAAGAGAAGAGTTTAAGAATTTACTGGCCAAGCTCAATTGCCGTCTTTGGCCCTACAACGCCAAGAGCAAATACTCCACAAGACACTGTCATGGACCCAAACACCGTCTATGGCATTAGTAAACTCGCTGGTGAAAGATGGTGTGAATACTATTTTGAAAAATATGGAGTGGATGTAAGGAGTCTTCGCTACCCAGGTTTAATTGGCTATAAATCATTGCCGGGCGGTGGGACCACTGATTACGCTGTCGACATTTATCACAAGGCATTGAGGAACGCGCCTTTCGAATGCTTTCTATCGGAAAACACTTATTTACCGATGATGTATATGAGTGATGCTATTAAAGCTACGCTAGACCTAATGCAAGCGCCTGCTGAACAGATAAAAGTAAGATCTAGCTATAATGTTTCAGCGATTAGTTTCTCCCCAAAAGAAATGGTGGAGTCAATTAAGAAGCAAATCCCTGAGTTCTCTGCAACATATAAACCTGATTTCAGACAGAAGATCGCTGATTCATGGCCAGATAGCATTGATGATTCGGTAGCAAGAAATAACTGGGGCTGGGTACCAAGTTATGATTTAGATAAGATGACGAACGATATACTTCAAAACCTACCAACGCTATTAAGCGACTTTGATGAGGCTTAGTTTGCTTAAATGTAGTTGAGGACAAATGATCGTTGATGTACGTTTACTACCTCAAGACAACCTGATTGTAGCGTTTGGGGACTAGTTTCACAAAAAAATACGCCCATTCCAACCTTTTTAACCATTCCATGGTCTAAAAAGAAAAGTCAAAAAAATGAAAAACGTGCTCTTACTATCCATTTTATCCCTAGCCCTTGCCTCTTGTAACAGTGAGAATGATGGCAGGATAGAACGCTTGTTCTTCGAAAACATAGCACTAACCTTACCTACAGAGAATTCTGGAGCCAACGTATTGGTAGGAAAGGGAAATAAAACCGCTATTCAGTTCTCCTATCAGCATCCAGATGAAGAAAACATTGCTGATGATGAGTTAATAGAGCTCTTCTGGATAGAAATTCCAGCTACTACTACGGAATTTAACATTAGCACTACCAATGATGATGTCTCAAGCTCAGGTATTGAACTGTTCTATGTTCGTTCATGCTTCTGCTACTTCGAACAGCCCGTTAACCTGTTGAAAAAGGAAATTATTGGTCAAAAGATATCAGCCAATCAATGGCAGATTTCATTTGACATTATAGCTGAATTAAACGGAAGCCAATATCCCTTGAAAGACAATGGAACTTACGTTTTATCAACTTTTGAAAACTAAAAAAGGGGCTTAAAGCCCCTTTTCCATTGAATATCTAAATCAGTTATTCTCCTTGACTCAAAGAGTAGCCCCTTTCGCCATCAAAGTGATATAAATGCTCTGTTTTAATAAAGTCAAATCCATTGCCCTGAACACTTTTAAGAAGCTCAAGCACATCTGAATTATTCAAAATCTTACCATCAGGATTAGTGAATCTGCATCTCCAGTGATCAGTCTTGAAAGTCTCTTCCATTCCACCTGGGTAAACTAATACACCACGATTAGAAATTAGTTTCAATTTTAAATTAGCGGTAGAGGCATCATTCAACAAACGATCACCAATCACATCTGGGTTTCTACCATCTTCTCTCCAATCAATAAAGACATCTACTCCTACCAATTCTTTCTTCTTAGCAGGTTTCTCTTCAATGTTTACAGTGATCTTAACATCTCCATTGTACTTAACAGGAGTCAATTTAGCAGGCTTTTGACCTAATCTCTCGATTACTGCATCGGCAAATTCTTTGGTTCCTACCTTCTTAACACTTTGTCCTTCTCTATAGATGTCACCCGTATGAATTCCATCCTCTAAAGTCTTCAACCAAGCATTCTGAATAAGTTCCGCTTTATCCGCTTTCCCTAACTGAACCAACATCATCGTTGCTCCATTCAGCAAACCTGAAGGATTTGCGATATCCTTACGCGCAATATCAGGAGCAGAACCGTGGATTGCCTCGAACATACCATGTGACATGCCTACATTAGAAGATCCAGCCATTCCAACTGACCCAGCAACTTCAGCAGCGATATCAGAAATAATATCTCCGTAAAGGTTCAACGTGACAACAACATCTAAAGACTCTGGTCTAGCAGCAACAACGGCTGACCCAATGTCAATGATCCAGTGATCAGATTCAATTTCAGGATATTCTAATTTTATCTCGTTAAAGATGTTGTGAAACATACCATCGGTGTGCTTCATAATGTTATCTTTCGTCATACAAGTCACCTTCTTACGACCATAAGCCCGAGCATATTCAAAGGCATAACGAATAATTTTTTCACTTCCAGGTTGAGAGATCAACTTCAAGGTTTGCACAACCTCAGTTGTTTGTTGATGCTCAATACCTGCATAGAGGTCTTCTTCGTTTTCGCGAACAATCACGATATCCATATCAGGAAAATGAGACGGTACATACGGCACGTATGCTCTGAATGGACGCACATTAGAATATAGTCCAAGAGACTTTCTGATTGTCACATTCAAACTCTTGTAACCACCACCCTGAGGAGTAGTAATAGGAGCTTTCAAGAATATTTTGTTGCCACGAAGGGTTTCCCATGACTCTGGACTGATACCAGACTTATGCCCAGACCTGTACACTTGTTCACCTATCTCAATTGTATCATAAGACAATCCAACTTCGGCAGCATCCATTATGCGCAAAGTAGCATCCATGATCTCTGGGCCTATTCCATCCCCATGGGCAACAGTAATTCTTGTTTGTTCACTCATAACTCTTAATATTTACCTCCTAAATTTGACGGCAAATGTAAGCACCATCTGCTCATAATCGAAATTGCAAACCTCCATTTTGAAACATTGTTTATGAATGGAAAATATTAAGGATCAATAGCATAGTTTTACAATTGTATCCCGACTGTTATCTTTGAATTCAAGATCAACCCAAATCATGGCGAATTATCAGAACATACTATTCGAAAATAAAGGTGGAATTGCCCACTTAACAATCAATAGACCCGATAAACTCAATGCTTTAAACCTTCAAACCATTGAGGACATTAAAATAGCATTTGAAGAAATCTATGATGACAGCGCTATAAAAGGAGTCATTATTACTGGTTCTGGAGAAAAAGCTTTTGTTGCAGGTGCCGATATTTCTGAAATCGCAGAGCTCAATGAGCTAAACGCCCGGAAATTCGCTGAAAGCGGACAAGAGGTTTTCACCTCAATAGAGAACTGCCACAAACCAGTCATAGGATTGGTAAATGGATTTGCATTAGGTGGTGGTTGCGAATTAGCAATGGCCTGCCATATGAGAGTAGCAACAGCAAACGCTCGCTTTGGCCAACCAGAAGTAAATCTAGGTGTAATCCCAGGCTATGGCGGTACGCAACGCTTGACGCAATTAATTGGAAAAGCAAAGTCATTCGAATTATGCATGACTGGAGATATGATTAATGCGAATCAAGCGTTAGCCTTAGGATTGATAAATCATGTACGGGAGTCTCCAACGGAAGCATTCGCAAAATGTGAAGAAATCTTGAATAAGGTTATTTCCAAAGCTCCAGTGGCTATAGGATTAGTCATAGATTGTATAAATGCAGTCTATAATGAGCAAGAAAATGGTTATCAAACCGAGGCCAATGGATTTGCGGCCTGCACGAAAACAACAGACTTCGCAGAAGGCACATTAGCATTTTTAGAAAAAAGAAAACCTGAGTTCAAGGGAGAATAAACCTCCCTTTTTTTATGAGCCAAATTAAGAAACTCGCTGGTCAAACGGCCTATTACGGAATAAGCAGTATACTCGGGCGAGTACTCAATTTTCTATTATTACCTATTTGGACTGACCGACTAGTAAGTAGTGAGTATGGTGCAGTTACAGAACTATATGCTTATGTAGCGCTCTGCCTAATCGTCTATACCTTCGGAATGGAAACGGCATTCTTCCGGTTTAGCAATAAGACAAACGCAAAAGAAGCCTACAATAGCACTGCTACAGCTGTTTTATCAACATCAGCTTTTTTCTCAGCTCTGATCTATTTGCTCTCTGATCAAATAGCAAATGCTCTCGGCAATGGAGTGGAGCAGCAATATGTACAATACATGGCTGCCATACTTTTCATTGATGGTCTAATAGCCATACCGTTTGCAAAATTGAGGCTAGAGCAAAAAGCGTTGAAATTCGCACTCATTAAAGTGAGTATTATTTCTATAACAATCATTCTCAATCTACTTTTCATCATTGTATTGCCAGATATCTCAGCTGGTAAATACTTAATTGCGCTTCAGGAAACGGTTAACAAATTCTATAACCCTTCACTCGGTATTGGTTACATATTTATAGCCAACCTTTTAGCCAACCTGCTATATCTACCATTGTTATGGAAGCAACTGCTGCAAATTAAATTGTCGATTCATTGGTCAACCCTCAAGCCAATGCTGGTTTATGCCCTGCCAATCTTTTTAATGGGTCTTGGTGGCATGTTTAATGAACAAGGCTACGCACTTATATTGAAGCACGTTTTTCCTGAAGACTTAGGTGTTTCTGGTGACGATGCCCTTGGCGTTTTTAGTGGAGCATTCAAACTGAGTGTTGTTATGATGCTTGGGATTCAGGCATTCCGATATGCTGCAGAACCCTTTTTCTTCAGCCATGCTGAGAATAAGGAAGCCCCTGCCCTTTTCGCAAGGATCATGCATTATTTTGTTGTTTTCAATATCGTTATCCTAGTAGCTGTAGCCTTAAACACAGAGCTCATAGGCGATGTATTCCTTAGAAACGACACCTACAAAGAAGCGCTCTTTGTATTGCCAATTCTCTTGATTGCAAAGCTATTTTATGGAGTATATGTAAACCTAAGCGTTTGGTTTAAGCTCACCGATAAGACCATTTACGGAACCTATTACGCACTTATTGGCGCCATCATTACACTTCTAGGCAACCTGTTGCTCATAAAAGAAATAGGGTACTATGGCAGTGCCGTAACCGCCTTGGTGTGCTATGGTGTCATGAGCCTATTATGTTATCTAAAAGGAAAAAATACATTTCCGATCCCATATAACTTCAAGCCCTTATTTGGCTATTTGATCATAGCAATACTTATAATTTATGGAGTTGACTTAATAAAACTAGATACCAAATGGCTATCCTACGGAGTCAAGCTTTTGATAACCGCAGTTTTCACAGGAACCATGTTTTTCCTTGAAGGAAGAAAAATCAAATATAAATCATCATAGCTCAGAAAGTCTCTACGCACAGAATTCTCTAAACTTAAGCTTTACTTTATTCGTTTCTTCCGTACTTGCCTTTGTTGAAGTCATTCGCCACCATATCGCTGCTCACCATTTTTCTTATCGTCCTTCCATCCGAAGGCTTGGCCCAAAAGAAAAAGAAGGCTGGAGAACTAAATCTTAAGGTAGAACTTACTCCTTATGAAAGGGCTAATTCTGAGTTTATGCTAATAGAAGCTCAAAAATTCTTTTTGTTGGAAGACTATCAAAGATCAATTGCCTTTTTAGAAAAAGCATTAGAAGTTGACCAAGAAAACCATGCCGCGCTTTTCAAAATGGCAGAGGTTAATCTCATACTAGGAGACCATATTGCCGGTTTAACGGCTATTGACAAAGCCATAGCACTGCAGAAAGACAATAAGTATTACTATGTATTAGCTGCTCAACTACAAAAGGCAAGTCTAAACTTCGCTGGTGCAGCACAGTATTATGACCTAATGTTGGCCAATGCTACGAACAACGATGCCTACCTCATTGAGATTACTGAGGTGTATGAAAACCTAAATGAACTCGATAAAGCCATTAGTATTTTAGATAAAGCCGAAGTAAGCGGACTTAGTTTAGATCAAAAATCTAGAAAAGTTGACCTATTGCTCAAAGCAGAGAAAGACAAGGATGCCATTAAGTATTTAGCCTCTCTTTTTCGTGAGCACCCGAATAACGCTGAAATCTTCTACAAGTACGCCTATACCTTGTCAGAAAATGATAGGGTTACAGAGTCCATTGCATTATTAGAAGAAAATGAGTTAAAAACGAACGAACTCATTTTGCTGCTTTCAGAAAATTATCAGCGCGCTGGATCTACAGAAAAACAAAAAGAATTGATCCTCACTGTACATGGCGATCCTGAAGCAAGCTTAAGTTTGAAGACATTGCTACTTGGACAATCTGCTTTTTCAGGCGATCTCAATAGCAAAGTCGACTTTATCGATAGTCTCCAATCTGCATTGGATAGCGCATACACAAACGAACCTCTTGTAATAGAAAATGGAGGGCTTTTATACAATAAGTTAGCTCAGAATGCCTCAGGCGATCAAAAAAATGACTTTGAAAATAAAGCAATTGACTATTTCAAAAGGCTAACCAAATTACGACCAGGTGATTTTAAAGTATGGAAAAAGATTCTTGCTTATGAGTATCAGCGAGAAGCATGGGATAAGCTTGCGGACGCCTCGGAAGAAGTACTAGACCTATTTCCTAATCAAGCCATTTTCTACATCTACCTCGCTAGGGCTAACCAAGGGCTTGGAGAGTTCAATGATGCGAAAAATCTACTCAACCAAGCTAGCCGCATGGCACTGTCAAATGAGATTTTGAAAAGTCAAATTATTGGAAAGCAAGCATCGCTAGCTCTCGATATGGGTGATCGAAATGAGGCGGTTAAACTATTTGAGCAATCCATTAACTTAAATCAGGTGCACCCAGAAAGTATTACCGCCTATGCAGACTTATTGACGGAACCTGATCCCCAAAAAGCTATCAGGTTAATTGATTCTTTAATGGAAACCCAATTTAAAAACCTTCAAATCATTAGGATAAAGGCAGAGGCACTCTTTAATTTGAAAAAATATTCAGCAGCAAATACGCTACTAACACAAGGACTGAACGAATTCCCTAGTCAGCAGAAAGGCAAAACATTGGAGCTCAGCGGAGATATCCTTTTTAAATTAAATCTGATAGAGGAAGCCCTAGCACAATGGAATGCAGCTAAAACATTGGGTGGAACATCAGATAAACTAGAACAGAAAATTGAGAACAAACAATACAATTAAATATCTCACCTTTCTGCTACTCTTTGGCGCCATGCTCGGCTTGAGCAGTTGTAGCAAGAAATTCTTAGGCTTTGGATATGACCCAAAAGCTGAACTAGCACTCGAAGAGATCGATTTCGAATACCTATCTACGACTACTAAATTCAAATACAAGGATGGGGAAAACAAGCAAAAAGCAAAAGCCAATATTCGTATTAAAAAAGACAGTCTGATTTGGTTCACTCTTACCAATGGTGTAGGAATTGAAGGTTTGAGAGGGAAGATTACGAAAGACTCACTCGTAATGATCGACCGCATCAATAAGAAAGTCAACAGTTTTAGCTTTGCCGACCTTAGTGAGCGATTCAATTTTGAATTTAACTTTGACCTTTTTCAAGCTGTTCTCGTGGGCGATATGCCAGTAGATGTATCTAATGCCGATGTCCTTTCAAAGCAGAGCAATAATTTCCTTGTTACTCAGAAAGCGGGTAAGCTCAGGATCCAAAACAGAATCAGCTCCAAAACCAGAAGATTAGAAAACCTAAAGGCCAGTACTTTGGAGAACAAAAACACGTTGGAATTAAAGTATAATGACTTTCAACTCTTGGAAGAAAAACCCTTCGCCTACAAGGCCATGATGATATTAACTTATTTTAAGGACGGAAAAAAAGAGGAAGCTACAATTGACATTGAACACAACAGGGCAAGGGTTGAAATCAAACCGCTATCATTCCCTTTCAATATACCATCACGCTATGAGCGGCAGTAGAATAGCAATCTTATTAATATTCCTCATTCTTGCCTTTGACATTTCTCAGGCGCAAACAGAACGCCAGCGACTTGAAAAACAAAAGCAAGACATCCAGAATAGGATACTTGAAACACAAAAAATTCTAAGTCAAACCGCCAGCCAAAAGAACAACTCTCTTGGAAGGCTTCGGGCACTTAATAATCAAATTAGGTCACGCGCATCACTGTTAAATGCCATAAAGGGAGAGGTAAGTATGCTGGATGAAGAGATCGCTGAAGATCAAAGTATTATTAATTCAATGGGAGATGATCTTATGGCCCTTAAAAATGAATACGGCCAAATGATCTATGCCACGCAAAAAACGAATTCTGGATTTAATCAACTTACATTTTTATTTGCGGCAAGTACTTTTAACCAGCTCTTCATGCGAATGAAGTATATAAAGCAATACGGAGAAGCGAGGAAGAAGCAGGTAGAACAGATTGAAATTGTACAAGAAAGCATTAATCAGCAAATTCAAGAAATAGAAGAACAGAAATCTGCTAAAGAGCTACTGCTCAACGAAGAACTCTCCGAAAATCAAAAACTCTCTAGCCTTCAAAACGAACAAAGATCGCTTGTTACAAAACTAGAGCAGCAAGAAAATAAGATTAGACAAGACCTAGCACGTCAACAGGCCTCGGAAAAAGAATTAAGTGATAGAATAGACGCGATTATAGAAGCAGAAAGATTGGCAGCCCTTGCCTCCTCAGTTGACATGACAGATATCAACAAAGCTTTTGAAGGTGAAAAGGGACAACTCCCTTGGCCTGTAGAAAAGGGGTTTGTTTCTTCTAAATATGGAAAACACAGGCACCCAACCTTAAAAACAGTAATGCTAACCAATAAAGGCATCGACATTCAAACCACTAAAGATGCTTCAGTAAAAGCAGTTTTCCCAGGTAAGATCAGTGCCATAATGTCTATTCCAGGACAGGGTAATACCGTGCTGATCCAACATGGAGAGTATTTTACTGCCTACTCCAAATTAAAGGCAGTAGTCGTCAAAAAAGGACAGCAAGTTCGGGCCAATCAAGTCTTGGGCCAAGTACTTACCGATAACAATGACGTTTCAGAAGTTAAGTTCAAAGTCTTCGACCAAAAGAACACGGTTAACCCAGAAACATGGCTTGAGCGAAAGATCAACTAAACTTAGACACTAGAATTACGTGAACTGATAAGAGATTTTAACTATCTTTGTTTATAATTAACTAAGTACATCGTCATGGAAACAATATTAGCATTAGGAATGCCGGGTGGACCTGAGATTTTTGTCATTTTATTCATCGTTCTTCTATTATTTGGTGCGAAGAAAATTCCTGATCTCGCTAGAGGTTTTGGAAAAGGCATCAGAGAGTTCAAAGACGCTACCAAAGAGATCAAGAAAGAGGTAGACGATGCAGGTAAAGAAATTGACAAATAAATCAAAAGGCCAAAGTGAAGAATTATCATCATCTTGGTGAGATTCAAAACGACCTTAGACTACAAAAAGTCTCTTGCCTTGCTCTTGTAGAGCACTATCTGAAAAACATAGAAGACAACAAAGACCTGAATGCTTTCATTGAGGTTTTTATTGAAGAGGCAAAAGAACGAGCAAAAGCAATTGACCTTAAGTTAAAGCATAACAAAGCCGGCAAGTTAGCCGGCTTAATTTTTGCCATCAAAGACCTGATCTGTTATCAAGACCATCAGGTATCAGGAAGTAGCAACATCCTTAAAGGTTTCGAATCTGAAATTACAGCAACAGCAGTACAAAGACTGTTGGATGAAGATGCAATCGTCATCGGCCGACAAAACTGTGACGAGTTTGGAATGGGTTCGTCCAACGAGAACTCTGCCCACGGAAACGTAAGAAATGCTGCTGATCACTCAAGAGTCCCAGGGGGCTCTTCTGGAGGATCCGCAGTAGCTGTACAAGCCGATATGTGCCAAATTTCATTAGGGACAGACACAGGCGGATCAGTAAGACAACCTACAGCCTTCACGGGTGTTATTGGGTTGAAGCCTACCTATTCACGGATTTCTAGATGGGGGCTTCTCGCCTATGCCTCCTCATTTGACACCATCGGTATTTTTTCAAAGTCAATTGAAGATAATGCGACTGTATTAGCCATCATTGCAGGAAAAGACAAATTGGATGGTACCTCTTCATCAGAACCAGTTAAAGCATTCAATGATAACCCAATTAAGCAAACCTATAAAATTGCCTACCTCAGTGAAGCCATAACGAGTGACGGTGTACAAGAAGAAATAAAATCAGTGTTGCAAGGAACGCTTAAAACGCTTGCTCATGAAGGGCATGCTATACAAAAAATAGACTTCCCCCTGCTTGACTATGTACTACCAACCTACTACATATTGACTACCGCAGAAGCAAGCACGAACCTCTCTAGGTACGATGGCGCTCATTACGGGCATAGAAGTACGGAAACTACCAGCCTAGAATCTATGTATAAACTTTCACGAACCGAAGGCTTCGGGCCAGAAGTGCAAAGAAGAATAATGCTGGGGACATTTGTATTGAGCGCTGACTATTATGATGCGTACTTCACTAAAGCACAAAAAGCAAGACAACTCATTAAAGAAGCCACAGAAAAAATCCTTTCTGAATTTGACTTCATTGTAATACCAACCACACCAACTACTGCGTTCAAATTAGGTCAACACCAAGACAATCCGCTCGAAATGTATATGGCAGACTTATTTACTGTCCAGGCATCCGTAACGGGAATCCCAGCCATTTCAATTCCTCTGGGGAACGACTCAAATAATTTGCCCATTGGTATTCAAATTATGTCAAGGGCTTTTGATGAAAACAAACTTTTTGCAATTTCGAAGTCTCTATTAAAAGAAGAAACGCCTGTTTGAGTTTATGAGGAAGCCCCAAATCATATTAGTACTTAGTCTCTGTTTCACGATCGTTTTCGCTCAAGAAGAAACACCTTTGTACGAAGTGTATGATTACACGCCCGACATTCCCTATGCAGGTATTGAGGAGCGTTATAACAACCTAGACCTTACAATAGACATTGCTTTCAACGAAAGCGTAGCTGCATTTGTCAATTACTTTACCGTTCGTGATCGTGGGTATACGCGTGAAATGTTGAGGCGAGAAGAAATCTACTTCCCCATCTTTGAGAAGTATTTAAAAAAATACGATTTACCGCAAGAACTCAAGTATCTGCCCATTATTGAGTCGGGCTTAAACCCGAAAGCAACTTCTGGTCCTCAAGCCGTTGGCCTTTGGCAATTTATGGCTCCCACAGCACGCGAAAGAGGATTGAAAATCGACTGGTACATTGACGAACGCATGGACCCAGAGAAGTCTACGGAAGCTGCATGTCTATACATCAAATGGCTTTATGGTGTTTTTAAGGATTGGAAGCTGACCCTAGCGGCCTACAACAGCGGCATTGGCAACGTAAAAAGGGCTATAAGAAGGTCTGGCAATAAAAACGACTTCTGGAAAGTGTATCGCTATCTACCAAGAGAGACTCGTTCTTACGTGCCGCAGTTTGCAGCAATAGTCTATGCGATGGAATATACTGACGTACATAATATTTATACTGAAGACCCCCTTTATCCAACCGCCTTCGGGATAGTGAAGACTAACCAGTTCGTTTACTTAAAAGCGTTTGCAGAAGAAAGTGGAATCCCGATTGAAACACTAACACAACTGAATCCAGAAATCAAAAAAGGAGCAATCCCTGAGCACGCAAAAAACTTTGAGCTTAAAATACCGAAAGCGTATAAAGAAGGTTTCATAAAGAATGAAATACAAATCTTGGCAAAAGCTGAATCTGGCAAATCCGAATTCGAAAAGCTCGCTAAGAATATGCCTGGCAGTACCTTCGGTAAAGAAAAATTGATTTATCGGGTAAGAAGTGGTGATGTGCTTGGAACGATTGCGAGAAAGCATAACGTCCGGCTCGCAGACCTCAAATCTTGGAATAAAATTCGAGGCTCTATGATTAGGGTCGGGCAAAAACTCAACATTTACACTGGTCCAGACTTTTATGAGAAAAGCACCGTGAGATTGGTCAATCAACCTATCCCCGATTCCAAGCTACATACCGTCCAGCCAGGTGACACCCTGTGGGATATCTCTCGTATGTACAAAGGAGTAAGTATCGATAAAATACGCCAACTCAATGGTCTTAAAAGCAATTCCATCAAAGCGGGAATGCAACTAAAAGTTGGGTAGGGCATTTTTACAACTAAACTTTTAGTAGATTTTACTTGTTATTCCTCTCGTAAATCATTTGTTTGTAAATAGACTAAATTTGTGACTATGAAAAAGGTTTTAGCCCTTCTGTTTTTAGCAACCCTAGTAGCCTGCGGTGGAAATAAAGGCGACCAAGAAGTAGGTGATGGAAAAGCCAAAAACACATCGTTTCTACCTGATGCTTCTGGGGAAACTGGTGAAATTGTTATCATCATAAATAAAAGAAAGTATGACGGTGCTTTAGGTGATGCCATCAAAGAAGTATTTCGCGAAACCGTACCTGGTCTCACTAGACCTGAGCCAATGTTTACAATTCGAGTGATCGAACCTTTCGAATTCAATAGAATCTTCAGAGTGGCGAGAAACCTAGTCTATGTCACTTCATTTGAAGGAACTTCTGCTGCCGACAAGTGGCTGCAAGGCACGTTCAGCGAAGCGTCTAGAGAGCGGATTGTTAATGATCCTGAGCTATTTATGCAAACCTCAGAAAATAAATATTCAAAAGGTCAAAAGATCCTTCAGGTTTTTGCCAAAGACGATGCAACACTCATCAAAAACTTAAAAGAAAAGAAAACCCTCGTTCAAAACTTTTTCAATATCGCTGAGAAGGAACGATTGGCTAGCACCATAAAAATGTCAACAGCCTCAAAGACGATCCTTAGAAAAGTAAATGATAGGCTGGGCATCAGCATCAAAATCCCCGCTGGCTATGAGCTTTCTATTTTAGAGGATGATTTTATGTGGGTAAGAGCATTACCAGCAGTCGGCCCAAGCAAAAACCTGTTTGTCTATAGCAAGCCTTACACTTCTCAGGATGAATTCAAATATGAAAATGTCATTAAGCTGCGTAATGAAGCCGGTAAAAAATACATCTATGGTGATCCTGAAAATAAAGAATCATTCATGATCACTGAGACTGAGTACATGGATCCAGTGTTCAGAAACATCAACTTCAATGGTCAGTATACGGTAGAAATGAAGGGTGCCTGGAAGACGAATAATTTCTCTGTTGGAGGCACATTTGTGAGCTACACATTCGTGGATGAAACGACAGAAAGGCTTTATTATATCGAAGGCTTCGTTATTCACCCGAGTGAAGACCATAGAGAGCTAATTAGAGAAATGGAATCTCTACTAACAACCTTTAGAGTCAGCTAGTGAATTTCATCCTCAATTGATTGAGGTTAAGGTATTCTTCTTAATTTTAAACATTATGGCAACTTGGACTTGCCATTTTTGTTTTTAGCTCCTTTAACCAAAACTATGTTCGCTTATCTCAAGGGAAAATTGGCTCACAAAGATCCCACTTTTGTCATTTTAGACATTAATGGCGTTGGATACGAAGTAAAAATCTCTCTCAACACTTTTTCAAAGATCAAGGATCAAGAGAACATTCAGCTTTTTACCCATTTCTATGTCAAAGAAGATGCCCAGGTCTTATTTGGCTTTGCAGATATACATGAAAAACAAACCTTTCTACACTTAGTATCTATCTCCGGTGTTGGTCCTTCAACAGGCCTAATGGTACTTTCATCTCTGACTCCTCAGGAAGTTGAGCAAGCAATATTAAGTGAGGATGTAGGGAGCATTCAAGGAGTAAAGGGCATTGGGGCAAAGACCGCACAGCGCATCATATTAGAACTGAAAGATAAGGTTGGTAAAGACAACTCTGGAGGTGACTTACTGAATCTTCCAATTTCTCATCAAAATACTACACGAAATGAGGCACTCGCAGCGTTAGTAACTCTAGGTATTAATAAAGCTGCTGCACAGAAGAGCGTAGATAAGATTTTGAAAGGAAGCTCCAGCGATATAAGCCTTGAAGATTTGATAAAACTTGCACTCAAAGCAGCGTGAGGTATTTTCTTAACTCTTGATACAGCATTACAAGAAAATATTAGTCCTCGCATTTTTCAGCGTGATGCTTACTGGCATTTACACGCCATCCTATGCCCGATACTTTCAAAACCAAGATACGACAAAGACCAAGGCCGACACGACAAAATATGTCAAGTCTGCTTTTCCAAAATACCGACCGCTTTATCCACTAGGAGATCCATTATACAGACGACCACTAACGTCTCCACTATGGTTTAATAATGGAAGCTTTCTTAATAAGACAATAACACTAGATACTGGAAAAAGCCTTGTATTCAGCGAGCAAATTGGCCAATCGCTTTATCGCCCCGCTACCCTTGTACCTTTTGATCAAGCAGTACAAAAACGATTGGAACAAGGCAATAGAGAATTCTTCAGAGAAAAGTCTAAAGCCCTCGATGGTGAAAGTGCCATCAGCAATAGAGGCCAGCTTATTCCACCGATCGCCTTGAACCCATTCTTTGATCGCCTATTTGGTGGAGACCAGATACTCATTACCACAAATGGTTTTGTACAGCTCGATTTAGGTGGGAGATTCCAACGGGTAGATAACCCCGCAATTCCAATTCGTCAGCAGCGCAACGGAACCTTTGAGTTTGATCAAAACATCCAAATGAACTTATCTGGCACCATTGGCTCAAAACTTAGGCTCAATGCCAATTTTGATAACAATAACTCCTTTGATTTTGAGAATGAGTTAAAAGTAGAGTTTAGTGGTTTAGAATCAGACATTATCAAGTCGCTAGAAATTGGTAATGTCAGCATGCCCATCGCTAATAGCCTAATTCAAGGTGGTCAGAATCTTTTTGGCTTTAAAACCCAATTACAATTTGGTCGGCTCTACGCGACAGTCTTGGCAGCATCACAACGTGGTAGTTCAGAATCAATCGATATAGAAGGCGGTGTTCAGCGTAACGAATTCGAAATTAGAGCCTCAGACTATGACGAAAATCGTCACTTTTTCCTTGGTCAATTTTTTCGCAACAACTATGAAAACTGGAACCGAAGCATTCCATCTATCATCTCTGGATTACAGATCAGTAGAATTGAGGTCTATGTACTAAATCGCACGAGTAATACGCAAACCTTAAGAAATTTTGTGGCATTAATGGACCTTGGTGAAGGGGATGTCTTCCAAAATGGTAATGCATTTGTGGGTAGTGGTGCTAGCAATGCCCCAACAGCAAATAATGTAAACAGCCTTTTCCAAAACCTTCAAAACAACCCAAATCTTAGACAGTCAGACCAAGTAAGCACTATTCTTGAAGGTCAAGGTCTTGAAAAAGGCCAGGATTTCGAACGTGTAACTGGTGCACGTAAACTCGATCCTTCAGAGTACACCTTCAACAGGGAGCTTGGTTTTCTATCGCTTAGCAGACAATTAGTCAATGACGAAGTATTAGCTGTTTCTTATGAATATAACTTCCGTGGGCAAAACTTAAAGGTTGGTGAACTCACTGAAGACTATCAGAATAGAACGGAAGATGAAGTCATTTTCTTGAAACTATTACGGCCGAGTAAAATCAACACAAGAGTGCCGACATGGGACTTGATGATGAAAAACGTCTACAACCTCAATGCTGCCCAAATCGAACGTGAATCTTTCCAATTAAGAGTAATTTATAGAGATGATGATACTGGAATTGATAACCCTAGCTTACATGAAGGAGAGAATACAAAGGACATTCCGCTGATTGAAATCATGGGACTGGATAAACTGAACCAAAATGGCGACCCTCAAAAGGATGGCAATTTTGACTATGTAGAAGGAATTACCATAAACCAAGACCGTGGATATATGATATTCCCGAAACTTGAGCCTTTCGGAAAAACGATTGAAGATCAATTTTTACCAAGTGAGCAGTTCTTAAAACAAAAATATGTTTTTGACACCCTTTACCGCACCACAAAAGCAGATGCGCAATTAGTCTCTAGATTGGATAAATTCTTCATTAAAGGGAGCCTTCAGTCAGGTTCATCGAGTGAGATTAACCTAAACGCTTTTCAAGTAGCCGAAGGTAGCGTAGTGGTAACTGCTGGAGGAACTCCTCTAGTCGAAGGGCAAGACTTTCAAGTAGACTATGCGCAAGGCAAGGTCACCATCATCAACCCATCCATACTGAACTCAGGAAAGAAAATAAGAGTGACGTACGAAAAAGCAGACCTCTTTAATTTTCAAGCAAGAAATCTACTTGGCGCAAGGTTTGACTACATCTATAATGACAAAGCGAATATAGGGCTAACGCTTATGCACCTCAATGAACGCCCACAAATGACAAGAATCGGCATTGGTAATGAACCCGTAAGCAATACCATGTGGGGTGTTGATTTCAATTATAGCGATGACTCTAGGTTATTGACAAAAATGGTGGATGCACTACCTTTTATTGACACCAAGGCACCGTCTAAATTGACATTTAGTGGAGAGTTCGCACAACTTATTCCAGGTACATCGAATAGGGTAAATGGAGAAAGCACCTCCTATATCGATGATTTTGAAGCTACTGTAACTCCTTTCAGCCTCAGCAGTGTTCAAGCCTGGAGGCTTGGTGCAACCCCTAGGACTGACGACAATAGGTTTGACCTTTCGAATCAAACACCAGACAGGCTAGGAGCTAATTATAGACGAGCGAAAATCGCTTGGTATACAGTCGATAATGTGTTTTACAGATCAACTGGCAGAAGTAGACCGGAAAACATTACGGCCGAAGACCTAGAAAATCACTACGTACGATCTGTCGGCCAGAATGAAGTGATCAATAGGGACGCTCAACAAATTATTGTCAACGAGCCCACCATCGACATCGCATATTATCCGGGCGAACGTGGAATGTATAACTACAACCCAAACCTGAATAGCGATGGGTCTTTACCCAACCCAGAACAAAACTATGGTGCCATTACACGCGCTATTACCAATGAAGTTGACTTTGACAAGACGAATATTGAATACTTGGAGTTCTGGGTAATGGATCCATTTGTCAACGTTACGAATGGAGACATTAATAATCCGAGAGGGTTAATTGACGATGGCGTTAATGCACCAAAGGCTAACACCACGGGAGGAAAGTTGAGGTTCAACTTAGGGAGTATTTCCGAAGACGTGATGCGCGATGAACGCCACGCTTTCGAGCAAGGACTTCCGACTGATGGGTCAGCTGACACCGATCAAGTAATTACGAATGAGTGGGGTCGCGTTACTCGCCAACCTTTTTTAAATCCTGCATTCGATAATACTGCTGAAGCAAGAGTAAATCAGGATGTAGGATTGGATGGCATACCATCTTCTGAGGAACAAACTTTCTTTCAAAGTTATATCAACTCACTTAACCTGAATCCGCAGGCGCGTCAGGCCTTGCTCAGCGATCCGTCTAACGATAATTTTGAATATTACCTGAGTGAGGGTTATGATGCAAGTGACGCAAAAATTCTTGAGCGCTATAAGCGATTTAATGGCATGGAGGGCAATAGTCCCATTTCGGAAGGGAACCAACTCTTCACTCCTTCGAACTCTAATCTACCCGACAATGAAGATCTCAACAGAGATAATACCCTCGCTGATCTTGAGGAATACTATGAATATGAGATCGATTTAAAGCCTGGTGCTTTACAAGTCGGCCAAAACAATATAGTTGATAAAATCACCAAAGACGTGAATGGTGACAGAGTCGATTGGTACCTTTTTAGAATACCCGTGCGAAAACCTGATCGCATCCAAGGTAATATCAATGGTTTCAAATCAATTAGGTACCTAAGAACCTATTTAACCGAATTTTCGGAGCCTATCGTTCTTCGAATGGTGAACTTCAGGTTAGTGGGTAGCCAGTGGAGAATTTTTCAAGAAAGCCTGTTCGAAAAAGGGTTCTTCGAAGTACCAGAGCCTTCTGACCCCAATTTCACAGTTTCAGTAGTCGGTTTTGAAGAAAATAGTCTTGGTGGACAAGGAAGACCTCCTTATGTGTTGCCACCAGGTATAATTCGAGACAGAGACAATACTTCTGCTGTACCTAGAAGAAGGAATGAGCAATCACTCCAGCTAAGTGTCGAAAACCTAAGAGACAGAGATGCTAGGGCTGTCTTCAAAAATGTTGGTCAAGACATGGTAAATTATGGTCGTGTGAAGATGTTCTTTCATGCAGACAGTCCTGATGAAATTGCACCGGGTGAAGTCACTGGATTCTTAAGGCTAGGCACAGACTTTACAGAGAACTATTATGAAATAGAAGTTCCTCTTACCATGACATTAGACGGTGAGATATCACCTACTCAAATTTGGCCAGAGGAAAACGAGATCAATGTTGCCTTTAGCAATTTGTACGAAGTTAAGGCCAACCGGAACCGTTCAAACTCGAACCTGAGCTTACCCTATACTGAACAGGTAGGCCACTATAACATTACTGTAGTCGGTAGGCCAGACTTGAGTACTGTACAAACCCTAATGATTGGTATGCGAAACCCTAGCTCTATAGACTCAGAGCCAAAAACTTTCAACTTGTGGGCCAATGAACTTAGGGTCACAGACTTTGATAGCAAATCGGGTTTTGCAGCTAATGCAAGGTTAGATGCTCAATTAGCAGACCTTGGCAATATTTCTGCCTCACTGCGCCATTCATCAATCGGTTTTGGTGCCATTGCCGATAAAATTTCTGACAGGAATAGAGAAAGGACAACACAATATGATGTCTCAACGAGGCTTAATCTAGACAAATTCTTTCCAGAAGACTGGGGGCTAGAGATACCAGCATTCTTCAGTTTCGAGCACTCAAGGTCCGTCCCACAATTCGACCCTTTAGACCCTGACCTACCGCTGGAAGATGTGCTGACTACTTTTGATACCGATGAAGAAAAAGACGACTACTTTGACAAGGTTGTCGATATTTCCAACCGAAGGAGTTTGAACTTCTCAAACGTGCGAAAAAATCGCACAACGGATAAGACGCCATTACCTTTAGACATAGAAAATTTTAGTTTCACTTATGCCTTCAATGAAGTAACCCGGAGCAATATTAATACTGCTTCTTACGATTTCAGGAACTATCGTGGGGGCATAAACTATACCTATCAGCCTAAAGAAATCAGTATTCAACCATTCAAAAACGTCAACTTTCTTAATTCGAAGTGGTTGAGCCTTATCAAAGACTTCAACTTTAATCCAGTCCCTAATTCCATAGTCGCCAGCGCCAACATGAATAGGAGCTTCCTAAGAACTCAGCTTAGAAATGCGGACCTCGGCATTGAAGGAATTGATCCATACTTCGAAAAATCATTTACAATGGATCGTGCGTATGCCGTCAATTGGAACTTGGCTGAGCGAGTTACACTAGATTACAGAGCTACCGCCAGAGCTATCATTGATGAACCAGCAGGTGACATAGACACGGAAGTCAAACGCGATTCGGTATGGAATAACCTAAAAAGTTTTGGTCGTATAAAAGATTTCAACCACAACGTAAGAGCCACCTATACCCTTCCATTTGATAAAATTCCATTGACAGAGTGGATAAGCGCTGACCTAGGATATAATGCCACTTTCAACTGGCAAGCTGGCGCAATCGGTCAGAGGGACACCCTTGGAAATAATGCCAATAATACCCGCGAACTTACGCTAACAGGTAAATTTGACTTGGTCAGTCTCTACAATAATATTGGCGCATTAAAACAGATTAACTCGCCTCAAAGAAGCAGGTCAAGAGCCAGGTCTGTTAATACTACACCTGACACCGTTAAAACTAGAAAACCGATTACAGAAGCACCTTTTGTCAAGGGGCTCCTTCGAACCTTAATGTCTATCAGAAGCATCGACTTTAACTATAATAAATCTGAAGGAACAGTACTGCCCGGCTATATGCCAGACGTGTTCTTATTCGGACTTGATAAAGGCTTTACAAATCCAGGGATTGGTTTCGTATTAGGTGGCCAAGACGCAGGTATTAGGGATAGGCTCGTAAGAAATGGGCAATACGCACCTAGTGAGTTTCTTACATCCCCTTTTGGTCAGAATAAGGCGACAGTCTTCTCCTATAACGCTGCCATCGAACCTTTCCAAGATTTCAGAATCAACTTAACTGGCCGTAAGACTTTCACTGAAAACTATCAAGAAATCTTCCGAAATGATTCCGATCTAGATGCTTTTATAAGTGTCAACCCTAATAGGTCAGGTACTTATAACATTTCGTATCTCATGATAAAAACGGCTTTCGAAAAGGACAACATCGACAATGATTCTCCCCTTTTTGCTAACTTCGAGAGTAACCGATCGGTCATTAAAGATAGATTAGATGTCCTTAATGAAGTGGGGACCTATAGCCTTAACTCTCAAGAGGTCGTTATACCAGCATTTGTGGCTGCCTATAGTGGGCAAGATCCTGAAACAGTGAATACTAGCCCATTTCCCAAGTTCCCTATCCCAAATTGGAGCCTGAATTATAGAGGCCTTTCTAAAATAAAGGCCTTAAGCGAAATATTTACCAGTATCAACATATCACATGCTTACGCAAGTCGCTATGATGTAAGTAATTATGTCAATTCACCATTGTATACTTTCGGCCTAACATTAGATAACAATGTTGCAGATGCCGGACTAGCCAATCAGTTTAATGAAAATGGCGCCTTAGTCCCTGTATATTTAGCGCAGCAGATTGTCCTATCCGAAACCATGGCACCTTTCATTGGCTTGACCGTCAAGACCAAAGGCAATTGGGATTTAGGATTTGATTATTCAAGGGAAAGAAATATTGCTTTAAACTTATCCAACATCCAAGTCACAGAACTCACCTCTAATGCGATCCAACTCAATGTTGGTTTTGCCAAAACAGGTGTAAAAATACCCTTTAGGATCAATGGACGAAAAGAGAGTCTCCCAAATGAACTTAGGTTCAATATGCTATTTACGGTTAGTGATCGTAAAACTGTTCAGAGAAGAATTGGTGAATCGAGCATCGTAACAGATGGTATTCGAATTTTTAGACTTAGCCCTACCATTGATTATAATATCAGCGAAGCCCTCCAATTAACAATCTATTTCGACCGAAATGTCAACGACCCAAGAGTATCTACTAGCTTCTTAAATGCTAGGACATCCTTTGGTGGTAGAATTCGCTTCAATTTGTCTCAATAATACTGCAATTCTCAGGAAAGCATGTATTTTTGAAGCGCTAGAAAATCTAAACTATGAATATACCTGCAGAACTAAAATATACTGAAGACCACGAGTGGATCAAAGTTGAAGGTGATGTTGCCACAGTTGGCATAACTGACTTCGCCCAAGGCGAATTAGGTGACATTGTTTATGTCGAAATCGAAACCGAAGGCGACACAATAGACGCTACCGAAGTGTTCGGTACGGTGGAAGCTGTGAAAACAGTGTCAGACCTTTTCATGCCTTTATCAGGTGAAATTATTGAGGTTAATGAAAATCTTGAAGACAGCCCGGAAAAAGTCAATGACAGTCCTTACGAAGATGGTTGGATGATCAAGATCAAAATGAGTGATATGTCACAAGTAGATGGTCTTATGAGTGCTGATACCTATCAGTCTCATATCGGAGGTTAATAACTGTATGAAGGGAAGAGCCTGGCTATACTTATTGCCTGCCATTATTTGGGCAGTAACACTGGCCATACTTATGCTGCTTCCCGGAGAGTCATTCCCGAATTCCAAACTATTCTCATATGATAAGTTGGCCCATTTAGGCGTTTTCGCCATACTCAGTGCACTTGTAATGTTTGGCTCTTGTCGAACGAACCTGTTCGGAAAAACGAAAATGACCTTACTAGTTTATCCTTTAATGATAAGCATATCGTATAGTGCAGGACTCGAATATCTCCAAACTTTTTCACCTGGTAGAACATCCGATGTATACGATTTAATAGCAAATATCGCAGGAGCTACTCTTGGTGTATTAGTTTTTTATATATTTAATAGAAATAAGTTTGCGATTTATAAACTAATTTTATAGTTTTAAAATCTAACCAGAGAATTATGGAAGCGAAAAAGACTCCGCAAGCGGACGTTAACAAGAAGTCAACCATGTTTATCATGGTAGGTCTGATTGTCAGCCTCGGAATTACATTAATGGCCTTTGAGTATAAACAATACGATGAAGGTGAGTTAATGGATTTAGGTATGGCAGATGACGATTTTGAAGAATTAACAGAAATCCCTCCAACGGAGCAACCACCCCCACCCCCACCGCCAGTGAAGCAACCTCAAATTATTGAGATTCCTGACGAAGAAGAAATCGAGGAAGAAATTGAAATTGATCTTGACGTTGAGATTACAGAGGAAACTGAAGTAGAGGACATTATCTTCGAGGAAGAACCAGAAGAAGAATCAGCTGATAAGATTTTCTTAGTAGTTGAAGAAGATGCTGCATTCCCTGGTGGAAGAGAGGCATGGGCTAAATTTCTGAATAAGAATTTAAAGTATCCTAAGCAAGCGAAGCGAATGGGTATCGAGGGTAACGTTTACCTTTCGTTTATAGTAGATAGAACTGGTACTATTTCCGATATCAACGTCATCAGAGAAGTTGGCGGTGGATGTGATGAAGAAGCCGTAAGGGTTCTTGAAAAATCTCCTAAGTGGACTCCTGGTAAGCAAAGAGGTAAAGCTGTTATACAGCGTATGACGATACGAATCATATTTAGACTTAAATAGGTTTAATGAAGGCCCATTAGTTTGGGTCTTCATTTTGATCTTTTCAACTATTTATTTAGTTATTTAACTAATCTGTTCGGTAATGGAAAATAAAAAGCACGCTAAAGTAGATATCAATAAGAAGTCAGCCCTATTTATGATGATAGGCCTTGTTACAAGCCTATCTCTTACTATCACCGCCTTCGAATGGGAGAATAGTGAAGTAGGCGATTTAATGGACTTAGGGATTCTTCAAGATGACTTCCCTGACATGGTCGACATCCCTCCTACCGAACAACCACCACAAGAACCACCACAAATCAAGAACTTTAAAATCATAGACATACCAGATGACGAAGTAATCGATGTTGAGATTAACATTGACCTTGATGTAGAGTTAACAGAGGATACTGAAATTGACGATGTAGTGTTCGAACCTGATCTCGATGAGGAGACCGTAGACAATGTCGTTCTCTTTCCCGAGGAAGAAGCATCGTTTCCAGGTGGAATGACGGCTTGGAAGAAATTTCTTGTAAAGCACCTCACATACCCAAAGCAGGCAAAGCGCATGGGACTGAGTGGTACAGTATTCTTGTCATTTGTGGTAAACAAAGAAGGTGTCCTCTCGGATATCCATGTTACCAGAGAAGTAGGCGGTGGTTGTGATGAAGAAGCATTACGGGTCTTAAGCCTATCGCCTAAATGGAAACCAGGTACACAACGTGGTAGAGCTGTGAAGTCTCGCATGAACATCCGCATCTTGTTCAGCCTTAGATAAGGTCCATTTTTTTGACTACAATAACTAACCGATTAGTTCATGGAGGCTAAATGGAATCCCAAAACCCACTTTAATAAATTAAGATCCCTACTACTTGCTATAGGTCTCTTAATAGGTACACTTCTTGTATTTCTTATTTTTCAAAATTAGGTCGAACGATAAGCCTGATGTCGCATGGGATCTACCCTATCCGTTTGACACCTATGTTCCCACTATACCAATTACAAAGTTTGAAGTACGGCAAGAGGAAACCGCCCAGGTATTGAAGGCCGAGTTTTGTTAAGCTTCTATCTTGACGTTGAAAGGAATCTTTCCGACTTAGAGGTCATTAGAGAAGTAGGGGAAGACTGTAATAGCTATCAGCGCATTAACAAGATCACCCAAATGGAACCCCGCTGAGCAACAAGGAGTCGCCACTAAGTCGTCTATGCCTTTATTTATTACTTTAGGATACACTAAAAAAGAAGCCTTAAAGCCTCTTTTCTATATAATGTTCAAAAGCTGTTCCTTAATTTTTTCTAGTTCATCCTTCATATTCACGACCAGTTTTTGGACAGGCGCATGATTTGCTTTTGATCCGATAGTGTTTATTTCTCTACCAATTTCTTGTGAAATGAAGCCTAACTTCTTGCCTTGAGAATCCTTTTCACCAATAACCTCATTGAAATACGATAGGTGGTTTGTTAAACGAACAACTTCCTCGCTGATATCAAATTTCTCGATGTAATATATCATCTCTTGCTCGAACCGATTCTCATCATATGCATCTGATGATGAAAGCTCTTGCTGATGTTTTTGAATTCTTTCTTTGATGACAACCACCCGTTCAGGATCGTGAACCTCTATCTCTTTCAGGTAACCCGCTACGTTGGCAATGTAATTTTTCAATTCTTTCTCCAGGGTCGCTCCCTCTTGCAATCTGAATTCATCCAAAGCCTTAATAGCACTTACAAAGTGCTCTTGGACAAACAGCCATTGCTCCTTTAGCAAGTCTTCATCTACCGCCTGAGGGATGATAACGTCTGGGCTATTTAGCGCTATACGAAAGAGATCATCTTTAGCTGCACCCACTTGATCGGCTAGGCTTTCAAACTCGCTGTAATACACCTTAAATAGCTCTTGATTGACTTGCTGAGTCTCAACCCCGCCTTCCTCTTTCATTAAATCGATTGAAAGACTAACCTTCCCTCTATTCAAGGCTTTAGCCAGCTGACTTCTTATTTCTAACTCTTTGTCTAGAAAGTTTTTGGGAATTCTAATTTGAGCATCTAAGAATTTAGAATTGAGTGATTTGACTTCAACAGTCACATTATAGCCACTCTTCTGTCCTTTGGAACGGCCAAAGCCGGTCATCGATCTAAGCATATATTTTTCGTCTAAGCCGTAAAAATAGACGAATTACATGGGTAATAAAACCTTATTAAAAATCGTATCCGAAAGAGAGTTGGAAAGCTGGCTTGAGCACTGTGAAATTCTGAATGGGGAACGAAAAGTCCATTCTAGAATAAAACCCAATGAACATTGTGCGTATACCAACCCCAGCCGTTTGAAGCCAAGGGTTGCTGAAATTATTAATTACCGCCGAGAAGGGTGAGCCATCCGTCCGAATCTCTTCAATATTTTGATTGTTTTTGTCTTCAAACGGAGAAAGATCGTCCCATGCCGAACCCACATCGTAGAAACCTACGATTTGAAGGTTCTTTAAAAAGTTAGATTTCAACTCACTATTCTGTAATAACTGGCTAATTGGGAATCGCAATTCTCCTGAAAAGGTCATCACATTACTACCCTGGAAAGTGTTATAGTCATAGCCCCTTAAATTTACAAACTGATTGAAAAGGATATCACTTTTGTTCGGATTGACACCTGTATTATTGACTACTGAATTAAATAAAGGTTGAAAGGCTAAGTCATCGTTAGCTGCATCTCTAATCTCCGTACTGTTAAATGCCCAGTTATCTATTCCCCCTAGGTAATATCTCTTTGGCGCTTTACCAAAATAAGAACCAAAGTAAAATCTAGCGGCTAAATAAATCCCCTTATTGACCCTTTGATAGTGCCTTACATCCAACTCAATGTTATTAAAGCTTTGACTCGTAGCACTCATGCCACCATGGGCTTCAACCGTCAACTTTGCGCGCGTCCCTTCATGTAAATTAGTTCCAACTACTACACTATTATCAAACACTAGTGTAGACGATAGTCCTAGATAAGAAGCTGTTTGATTGGCCTCACTATTAAACCTTGCTGGGTTTACTGCAGGGTTAGGTATTACCAACCTAAAGTCTTTATCAATAAAGCGCGTTTGGGTATAAAAAGGGTTAGCCTCAATTCTCAATAGCGGATTAATAGGATAAGCAAAACCCAACTCAAATCGATTTAAGTTGTAGCGTTGATCTAAGAAACTTGCTCTGTTTCTCGTAACGATGGACTGCCTGAAGTACTTAACCTTGGCATCAATGCGATGCTTCAAATATTCGTACTGTGCGTAAACGTCGTATCCTTGATTCAGGCTAATTGGTAATAGCAAACCTCCAGAAAGCCTATGGTTTTCAAGGTAGTCATTCATCTGAATCTCTGATAAATAAGAAAATGATCTCAACTGATCAATAACGAATGTCGTCACTAGATTATCCGTTTGAAATCTATTTTCATATGGGCTTGGCCCTTTGATACGCTCTTCTGACCGACTATTTTGATAAATACTCAAAAACCCACGGCTCGCAGTAGTCGGATCGTCTTTTGGCTTTTCAAATTGGTAATCTCTGGTGTCAACTTTCGATTCCTTATTAAACTGATAGTTCTCGGTGTCAATCGCTCCTGCTTTTAAAGAATCAAGTTTTTGCTCTGGTGGCCTTGATTGAATAAACTCAATCTTATTTTGAATCGAATCGATTAATGAGGGGTCTGCTGCTAAGCGTGCCTTACGTTGCTCGGCCAATATTTTACTCACTTCGAGTGCCCTTCTAGGGGTAACGGAACTGAAACTAGAGGTAACCCCATCAAAATTTTGATAAAATATCCCTTCTGCTCCATTAGAAATTGAGATGTAGGCTAGCCTTTGATTATTCGCATCATATGCATAGTCTTTCACTCCGTATGTAAAACTAGAAACTTGGGTACTAATTGAATCTAAGCGATTATATCGATAGATATTATGAATACCCTGTTGATCACTCAAGTAATAAACCTCAGTAGAGTTCGGTGCGTAAGTATTAACGTTCGAGGCTAAGGCATTTGTGAGTTTATTAAATGAACTATCAGGATAATCTAAGTCATATTCGAAAAGGTTAAATTGATTATCATCAACTTCCTCTAGGCTAGCTGGCCCGTCTACGAAAACGCTATCAGACTGTCTGTTGGAACTAAATATTACCTGATTCGTACCTGGTATATATGAGATATCACGCTCATCAAAGTTATCGTTCGTAATCCTACGGACCTGACCTCTTACGAGGTTATACAAAAAGGCATCGCTTACGCCATTAATATCACCAGTCATCACGGCTTGTCTCCCACCGTATTTAAATTGAAAGCTCTGAATATTTGACAGCAAAGGAATACGCAATACTTGCTCCCCTTTTTCCCCTATTCTCTTAACCGCTAATACATTGAACCCTTCTTCTGTATAAACCACACCTAATGTGGTTGAGTCTGCCCAGCTTAGCAATGGCATTGCCCTATCCACCTCTTGATCAACAAGTCTTAGTCCAGCTTTATAAACAGTCGATATACTTTGATTAAGGGTATTGACCACGTCAACCTCAAAACGACCATCTCTCATTCGTGCATAAGCCAAGTACTTTCCATTCGGATTAAACTGTACATCTGTATAGACAGAAGAATTTCGATTACGACCACTTATGATGTAATCAGGGTTAGGTATTTGTGTGTCTTGCGCTACACTCGCATTGGTTGTCAGGTAGAATGTCCTCCAGTCCGTTAAAAACTTGTCATATGGAACACCCAATGTTCTTTCGATACTATTTTCCTCGTTGCGAATAATACGCGCTAGATTCAAAATATTAGAAATACTGCGCTGACCATAGCGCTGGGTAATGAAGTTCCAAAGAGACTCCCCTAAAAGTAAGTTCATTTGAGGACTCAATTTATCAAAACGGTTTTGTTTATTAGTCGCTATAAAATCCCTGACGGCATCGTCAGATTCTTTAGTCCAGCCATAAGCGATATAGCTAGAGATTCCACCGGTAAACCATACTGGGATTGGAGATGTCAAAGAGCTTTGAAACATCTCTGCAATGTTACCTCCATACAACATCTCTTGTATAAGCATGTCGGTAATTGAGAATATGAGTTTCTTCTTAAAAGAGGAGAAATCTCCAGTGTGCGCTACCTGAACTTGTGACTTCACAAAATTAGTCTGCCCACCAACAGTAAAATCTCTGCCCCTAAGTCCAACATTACTTTGTTGCTTATCCGATACAGAGTTGAATACGAATACCCTAGTCTTTGCGAATGGAAAGTAACCGATTGTTTCAGTGATCTTACTGAACTCGGCCTCTAAATACGCTATGGTCTTATTAGCCGTTTCAGATCCATCCCCATAGTAATAGACCTCAAAGTTCTCTGAACTATAGAAATTCCAATCGAACGGCTTGTATTGAACCCTATTCTTACCAAACTCCTCATTAAAAGCTTGTGCATTTAAAGCATGGTTTGCTAAAAAGCAGATAAGCAGCAAGCATAGTGCTAGCAATCTTAGTTTGGCTTTATTCATAGAAGTGACGATCCCAAAGAATTATTAAAATAACGAAAAAAAGCGTTCAATATTGACCTCTTGATCTAATTCATGTCCTTGCTCTAAATGAGCTAGCAATTGTTTAGCGTAGAATGGTGCCAAAGAAACACCTTTTGCACCAAGACCATTGAAAATAATCATCCTTTCAAGATTAGGATGACGGCCAACAAAGGGCTTTCTATCCTTAGTAGCAGGTCTAATACCAACCTTCTGATCAATCACTTCAAAGTCGAATTTCACTAACTCACGTAACTTCTTTACTAACTCATCTTTGGCCTCAGAAGTTATCACCTCTTCAAGGTTTTTATTGTCATAAGTAGCACCCACCTTACAAATGCCATCTGAAAAAGGAATTATAAAGACTCCTTTATTATAGATAACGTCAAAAACGGTTTCCGTCTTGATGTAAAGTAACTCTCCTTTCACTGGCCTCAAGGGGAGCCAATCGAAATATGGGTTGTCCATTACAAGCCTACCATCACAACATACTACTTTACCTGCCTGGATATGTTTATAATTGACTTCATTAGTGCTTATTTCAAGTTGAGTGTAATCAAAATAATCACCGTAAAACAGGCCATTCGCAATGAGGTATTCGCGATAATGCTCAATCAGCTTACCCGTATCAAGGTAACCGCATTGCTTGAGTAACAAACCACCAAATTCATTTCTGATATCATCTTTGAAAGCAGGTTCAGTTTTAATATCCTTGATATAAGGAATGAATGTCGAATCGGCACTTTTGCCCATCCATTCGTTCAGCACTTCCATTGATGGAAAAGGCCTATATATCGGCATATCTACCAAGAAGCTTTCCTTCAACTTTTCTTCAAGTGACAAGTAAAATGGAGTGAGGTATTCAAATAAGGGGTCACAATTCCAAGTTTTTACCAATTTCCGGCCCGTTATGGGATTATAAAGGCCTGCAGCGACTTTTGATGAATTTGATAAATTAGGATCATCGATGACTATTGCTGTCTTTCCCGATTGCAGCACATGTTCACAAAATACAGTTCCCGCAAGACCTTGCCCAATAATCAAATAATCCACCTGCATGAGGCGAAATTAAATGAAGTATCTTTGATAAATGCGGTTTATTAAATGAAATTTAAACCTTATACCAAGATTAAGTTATGCAGGTAAAAGCATTCACCTTTAATCCTTTCATGGAGAACACCTACGTGGTCTATGACGAAACCAAGGAAGCTGTCATTATAGACCCTGGTTGTTATGACCCTCGGGAACAAAAAGAACTTGTGAAGTTCATTGAGAGTAATGATCTAATCGTAAAATTATTACTCAATACACATGGGCATATTGATCATGTACTGGGAAATTACTTTGTTAAAAACCAGTTCAAAGCGCCCCTTTGGATAGGTGAAAAAGACTTAGATACCTTGAGGTCTGTAGCAACATACGCTTCAAATTACGGTTTCCAAAACTACCAGCCTGCTCAACACGACAAGCTGTTAAAGGCAGATGAAGTGATCACCTTTGGTAATTCTACTCTAAACATACTTTTTGTTCCTGGGCATGCCCCTGGCCATATTGCCTTTTACAGCAAGCCTGATGGCTTCATCATCGGTGGTGATGTTTTGTTTGACGGGAGCATTGGCCGAACCGACCTACCAGGTGGTGATCATGATACGTTAATAGAAAGCATTCATAATGAATTCTTTGCTTTTGACGATGAGACCATGGTCTATTCAGGACATGGCGATTCTACTACTATAGGAAAAGAGAAAGCTTCAAATCCATTTTGTGCGGTTAAATAAATGAATTGGATTAGAAAAAATATCCCTAATCTCTTTACGATACTTAACCTGTCATTGGGTGTTATGGGTATACATGTTATACTCACTACTGGAGAAGCTGGAATAGTACCCACAATTCATTATTATGTCTTCGCAGCAGCATTCTTTGATTTATTTGATGGTCTATTGGCCAGAAAACTCAACGTAGCTTCTGAGTTTGGGGTGCAATTAGACTCCCTTGCTGACTTGATCACCTTTGGAGTGTTGCCCACTTTCATTTATGGGAGTTTTGTAGGCCTAGAAGGATGGGGATTACTTTTATTATCAGTCCCTATATGTTCTGCCATTCGCTTAGCTGTATTCAATACAGACGCTTCTCAAACGAAAAGTTTCAAAGGCATTTCAACCACAGCCCATGGCCTCTTTGTAGCAGTAATACCAATTATCATGTATAATCAGTCAAGCTGGTTTGCTCAATACTTCGATAGCAACAACATTCCCATGATCTCATTAGCGCTGTTTTTCTCTTTCCTTATGGTGTCACCTCTAAGAATGATGTCTTTCAAGTTCGAGAACCTGAGCCTTAAAGATAATTGGGAGCGCTTTCTATTGATACTGACCTCTATCGTTCTAGTTGCCGTTTGGCAGTATGATGCTGCACCATTTATCCTATTGATCTACATCCTTTTGTCACTAATGGATTATTTCAAAGGGATTTCTTCCAATAGCAAGCGCTAATTATCGTTATCTTTCAGAGTCACTTCCAAGAGGAGAATTGTTAAATATTAAATCAACCATAACCACCCTATTCTGTCTACTACTGGCATCAATTGTCGGAGCACAAACACCTAGTGTTTTGAGTTCAGGAAGATGGGTAAAGATGGAATTTGATTCCCCTGGTATTTATAAGATAGATCACAACACACTCAACGAAATGGGTTTCACTCCTGCTGATGTAGACCCCAGAAACATTGCTATATACGGTAACCCTGGTGGAATGCTTCCGCAGTCCTTAGCAATTGATCGTGCCGATGATTTATTAGAAAACGCAATAAAAGTTGTGGGAGAAGAAGATGGAGTCTTCAATGAGAACGACTATATCTTATTTAATGTTGACGAAATCAATACACTTGCATTTGACGAGACTACTGAGCGCTTTATCGTTACAAAAAATCTCTACTCTGAAAAAAACTATTACTTCATCACCATTAAGGAATCAGTAGGGAAACGACAAAGCACCCTCGAAAACCTCGGCTTAAATCACCCTAAAACAGATTGGTACAACCGTCTCATTTTTCACGAATCTGACGATGTAAACTTACTGAGTTCAGGACGGGAATGGCTAGGAGAGCATTTGAACATTCAGAATGTACTTAGCTTTAATCATAGACTTTCAAACCTTGCTGAAAATCAAGAGATTAACTTATCTCTAAATGTTTTAGCACAGTCATTCAGCGCTTCTAGCCTTAGTGCTGAGATCAATTCATCTCTTATCGGAACACTGAATTTCAATTCAATTCCCAACACGCAATACGGAATTAAAGGAAATACTCAATCGGGTCACTATAGCTTGGCGACCAACTCAGTATCAGGAAGTAATATCTCGCTTCGATTAAATTATGACCAACAAGGCGCAAGTAATGCCATCGCATACCTGAATAACTACTTATTGAATGTACCGACTAGCCTAGTCTACGCAGGGGAACCAATTTTTTTACGAAGTTCAGCGTCTCTTAATCAAGCCATTACTACCTACGAAATCAATAATGCGTCCGATGCGCTAGAAGTCTGGAAAGTCACTGATCCTGGAAACAGTCAATATCAAAATACTAGCTTTAGTAATGGCTTAATAAGTTTTGGGGCATTCTCCAATTCACTTGAAGAATTCATCATTTTCGACCCTACCAGCATACCCACGCCTGCGAATTATGAAGAGATTAATAATCAAAACCTGCATGGGGCCTTATCTACGGACTTCATAATTATAACTCACCCAGCGTTTCTTGAGCAAGCGGAGCGACTAGCCAGTTTTAGGAGAGCCAATGATCAATTGAATGTTATTGTCACAACGGTAGATCAAGTGTACAATGAGTTTAGCTCAGGTCGACAAGATGTAACAGCCTTAAGAGATTTTATAAAGTGGCAGTATGACTTGGGAGACCTCAAATATGTCCTGCTCTTTGGCAAAGGGTCTTATGACTACAAAGAGCGACTTGAGAACAATTCAAATTTTGTCCCTACCTACGAGTCACGCAATTCAATTCATCCACTACTCACCTATTCTTCTGATGACTACTTTGGTTTCCTTCAGAATGACGTGGGTGAGTGGCTAGAATCATCAACAGGCGATCATAATCTAGATGTTGGAGTCGGAAGAATCCCATCGACTCATTATGCACAAGCAAAAAGAGCCATTGATAAGATCATTCTTTACCAGACAGACCCAAGAACCTTAGGTGATTGGCGAAGCAAACTTGTCTTCATAGCCGATGACGGAGACAACAATAGACACCAAAAGGATGCTGACGCTTTAACACAACTCATCGACTCGACATTTATAGATTACAGTGTTGAGAAAATCTACCTTGATGCCTATGAGCAAATCAGACTTCCAAACGGTGAGAAATCTCCGACCGCTGAAGAAGCCATCATCAAAGCTATAAATGATGGAGCTCTTATCGTAAATTTTACGGGCCATGGCTCAGAGTCTGGGTGGATGCAAGAACAAGTGTTAACCTTCGACTTGATGCAAGAATGGAACAATACGTTCACCTTACCTTTTGTTGTTACGGCAACATGCGAGTTTGGTCGAAATGATGATCCAAATACATTTTCCGGTGCTGAGAATCTCCTCTTCAAAGACGTTGGAGGAGCAGTATCGATGGTTACAACGGCTCGACCTGTCTTTTCTAGCACCAACTTTGATCTTAATTTAGCCCTATATGGATCGATTTTAAAAAGAGAGTCTGGTCAATATCAGCGACTTGGCGATATCATCAAATTCACCAAGAACAACAGTAAAAGAGGAAGTTTAAACCGAAACTTCATTCTACTAGGCGACCCGAGCATGCGCCTTTCTTATCCCAGAAAATCAATCGAAGTGATTGAAATAAATGGCTCCGCTGCCACCAATGGTGATACAATTCGTGCACTCCAAAGAGTAGTGGTTACGGGTCGAGTGCTCGACGGGCTTACTCAAGATGAGAAATTTAATGGCACACTAGATTTTAGCCTTTTTGACAAAGCAACCAATAAACAGACGCTTGGCAGTGATGGTGATGCTTTCGACTACTTAGAACGGGATAATGAATTATTCCGAGGTTCAGGAAAGATTGAAAATGGGGTCTTTGAAATTGAGTTTATTGTCCCTAAAAACATTGATTACAACTTTGGTAAAGGGAAAATGGTCATGTATGCGCTTGATAAATCATCGGGAGTTGATGCCCTCGGCACGTCCCTTGAATTTAAAATTGGGGGTACGGCAGAGAGTTTCATCGCTGATAGCACTCCGCCCACAATTAAACTGTTCATAAATGACTCGACTGCTATAATTCAAGATGAATACAAACCTGATGTAACTTTCCTTATTAACCTGTTTGATGAAAGTGGAATCAATATTTCGGGAAATGGCATTGGGCAACATATTAGCATCAGTATTAATGACTCAATTAGTTATAACCTGAATAACTACTACAGAGCCAGCCTAGAAGACTTTAGACAAGGTGCTCTTAGTTTCGAAATCAAAGATTTAAAAAAAGGACTCAATCAAATAGAAATAAAGGCATGGGATACTCACGGGAATTCGGCTAGCCTATTACAGCACTTATTTATCATCGAAAATACTTCGAACCTTACAGTAATAAACAACAGCCCTAATCCGTTTAGTGAAGAGACTCAATTTAGTATTCAGCATTTATTGTCAGGTGAAAACTTGGAAGTAGGGATTGACATAAGAAATATTAATGGAGAACCAGTGGCCGCCATTTTTGAGGAAGTATTAAGAGCGGATGATACCATTTCTCTTCCTTGGTCAGGCTCAAAAAATAATGGACAAAAACTCAATCCGGGCATTTATATTTACACCATCAAAATCTACTCAAAAACCAGTGGCAAATCAGGAGTCAAACGACAGAAACTCATTATTTCTAATTAATTATATAGTACTATCTTTGAAAAAAAAATCCATGCGCATCAGGGCAAGCATTCTCACCTTTCTGATCCTTTTCTTCTTCATTACACCCTCTTTGCGAGCACAAAACTCCGTTGGTATTAATGGTCAAGATACTACAATAAACGTTATCACCACAGCGGTGCCATTTCTTCTCATTGCACCAGATCCAATTTCAGGAGCTATGGGTGATGTCGGTGTCGCTACCGACCCAGATGCCAATTCGACTTTCTGGAACCCGGCAAAACTCGCATTTATCAATAAAAGTGGTGGTATAGGTCTGACTTTTACTCCATGGTTAAAGAAATTCGTGGATGATATGTCAGTGTCCTACCTAACGGGATTCAAAAAACTAGACGATCAACAGGCTATCGGGATGTCGCTCACCTACTTCAATCTCGGAGACATTCAATTGACAGATGGTGCTGGGAACTCAATCGGAGAATTTACCCCAAGAGAATTCGCGTTATCAGCTACTTACTCGAGACAACTAAGTAGAAAGCTCAGCGTGGGGGTGACAGGTAGATATATTTTCTCTAACCTATCAGGAAATATCACTACAAGCCCTGTTACTGATCCAAAACCAGGAACAAGTATCGCTGCTGATATTGGAGTTTATTATAAGTCTGAGCTGACTGTCTTTCAAAAGCAATCACAACTCTCTTATGGTGCTTCTATCAGTAATATTGGAGCGAAAATCTCATATAACAGTGCCGATGAAGAAGATTTTATTCCGACCAATTTTAGAATTGGTTCAGCATTGTCATCCTTTCTAGATCCTTACAACAAACTAACATTCGCTCTTGATTTCAATAAGCTAATGGTCCCGACACCACAACCCGATGGTTCAGAAAGAGATAAATCTCTCATTTCTGGTATGTTTGGATCATTTGGGGATGCACCTGGTGGCTTTACTGAAGAGCTTCAAGAAGTATCAGTCTCTTTTGGTGCAGAGTATGAATACAAAGAAACCTTTGCGATTAGAGCAGGTTATTTTTATGAGCACAGAAATAAAGGCAATAGAAAATACTTTACAGCTGGCCTTGGTTTCAAGGTAGACAAGCTTGAATTTAATTTCTCTTATCTAGTCCCACAATTCCAGGAGCATCCACTAGCTGAAACGCTTCGTTTTGGAGCTATCCTAGACTTGTCGCAACTTTCAGACGACAATTAGTCAATGCTATTAGACCGTACTACGCCTCCATTAGTTCATACTGTAGCTGATATTAGCCTACCGAATGTACTATCCGAATCCATCAATGGCATCAAGACTCACACTCATTTAGATAAGGGGTCTGGTACCTTTAAGATTGACCTTCTGACAAATGGAAGCCAACTCTACTCGAACACATCTGCACTCTCTCAACTTGCTATTAGAATGCTTAATGAGGGCACACAGTCAAAATCAAGTGCACACCTAGCCGAAGCTGTTGATTCTATTGGTAGTTTCCTAGAAGTGAGTCCTGGCTTCGATTATGCGACCATCTCAATCTACGGTTTAGCAAAGTATTTCGAAGAAAACCTCCAAATCCTATCTGAACTGTTCTATCAGCCACTATTTTCAGACAAAAGCCTTGAAAACCTCAAGAACAAGGAGGTTGACAAACTAAAAACGAACCTAGAAAAGGGAAGTTATATATCCTCAATAAACTTGAGGAAGAACTTATTCGGGCCAAACCATGCCTACGGCAGGTTCTTAATGGAACAAGACATACAATCAGTTACAAGCAAAGAGATAAACAACTTCCACAGTTCGAACACTTTAAACTTCGAGATCTATTCTGCAGGTGACTTACCAAAAGATTATGAATCACTGCTCTCCAAATACTTTCTACCCTTTAATGAACAAAATAGTTCTCTAGCTCAACTATCTGTTCCTACTAATCAACCAGAGAACAGTACCTATAAAAACTCTAAATTTGTACAAAGCTCTATAAAGTTTGGTAAGCGACTATTTAACCGAAGTCATCCAGATTACTACAACTTCATTCTAATGAATGAATTACTAGGTGGCTTTTTTGGATCACGTCTAATGAAGAATATACGTGAAGACAAGGGATTTACATATGGCATCCATTCTAATCTCTATTCACTACTCCATGATGGTTACTTCTTGATTGGCACAGATGTCAATAAGGAAAACGAGCAAGAAACCATTGATGAGATCATAAAAGAAATTCAACTACTACAATCCGAATTGGTACAACAAGAAGAGCTCGACACAGTTAAGAACTATATGATAGGAGTATTTGCAAGCTCCTTTTCCTCTCCCTTTGCTGGGATTGATAAATTCAAAACGTTAAACTCTCAGGGTATAGATGAGACCTTCTATGGTCAATATGTATCATCAATTAAGGCTATTTCTGCTGAGGATTTACGAGAAACTGCTTATCAATATTTACAAACCGATTCTCTAAGCTTAAGTATTGCTGGAGCTTAAACTCGAGCATTTTCAATACTATTAAATCTCCCTAATTTCAACAATCAACGATTGCCATTTTCTTCCATCATTTGATATTTTCGGGCATAAAAAAACCCTTATCCATTAAGGACAAGGGTTTTAATAATAATC
>CBFIAY010000014.1:0-79215 GCA_965660665.1 Roseivirga sp.
GTTTTGATTTTGGAACTGTTCGCGAACCGTTGGGAATCTAAACCCACGGCTGAAAGAAGCGCGGAAGTAATGGTCTTGCTTATAATTTCTGACAACAGATAACCTTTGGTTCAACTTGGGGTCAAAGTTCTCGTTTTGATCATATCTAAGCGACAAGGTAAGATCTGTTCTTTTATCTATCTCTTTTACGCCTTCCAGATATACTCCATACTCATAGTTAGTCACGTCATTAGACGCTGAATCAACGAAAACTGTTCCGTTGGATTCAGGATTGTAAAACCTATAACTGGCCCCAATGAAAAGGTCCTTTAATAAATCTTGGTCCTCTTTGAAGCTATACCTGGCATCTACATGACTCAGACTTGATTGATCATTAATGTTTACGCCATTGGCGAGGGTGTTGTTATTAAGAATCGCGGTCCTGGTAGAATCAAAAGCTGCCGATTCTGGATCAATTCTACCCAAGAAAAGACCAGGGGTAGGGGCATCAGTTCTTACTCGGGCAAAATCTAGTCCTTGTCTACCACCAGGGCCATTGATATAAGTTGTCCGATATTGTTGAAACCAGGTAGCATCAGACTTACCCGATTGAACTATTTCTTCACCTAAGGCACCAGCATTGTATGTATTACCAGAGTTTTGTGTGGTCGTATAAGCTCTTAACAGAAAGCGTTTACTTTCTAGTTCAGCTTTGTATTGGGTAATCTCGAAGTCACGTAGGGCAATCCTATCCACTCCAGTGATCATGGCATCCGCGAGACCATATTGAGCTGTTAAACTAAATTCAGTTTCTGGAGCTATTTTGTAACTCAGTTGTGCATTGAACTTGTAATTACGAGCGTCATAGTTTACAAGGTCACCTTCTTGATAACCCGTACGCGTTAGAAAGAAGGCTGTGTCTGCTGCGTCTGGTGCTGAAGTATTTTTAGGGAGCACCATCACGAGGGGTCTATCATCTCCATAAACATTGATACCGTCTATGCCTTGATTTCGAAAAGAATGTTCTTGTTCGAAGCGAAAACCGGGGCCTTTATTATCATAATTTCTAGCCCTAAAGTCTACACCTTGAATCATCGTACCGCTTACTTTAATACCAATCTTGTCTTTGTAAGCATAAGCATATCGAGCGGATAGCTCTGTTGTGTTATTTCCGAAGCTGATAAAGTCTCTGTTGGATTCTTCTATGGCCGCGGATGCTCCTTTGACAGAAAAAGAGAAGCCCTGGAAATCGAAGGGACTCTTTGTTTGCATTTCTAGGATACCATTAAAGGCTGTAGGGCCATAAAATGACGTTGAAGGGCCTGGTATAACCTTAATTGTTTCAATGTCGAGTGAGCTTGGTCCTATAATATTGCCAAGTGAAAAGCTGAGCCCAGGTGCTTGAGTGTCTATGCCATCAATGAATTGTCTGAACCTTGGGTTAGAGTTCGAATTAAAGCCTCGTGCATTAACGTTATTAATGATAGTACTCTGCGTAGCCATATCTACACCTTTCAGGTTACCAATGGCATCATAAAAGTTGAAAGATGGCGTGTATTGAATTGTTCTTAGGTCAAGTTTTTGAATATCGATTGGCGCCCTGAGTTCTTCAATTGTGACTTTTTCACTCGTTACTGTCACATCGTCTAGTGTTGTGAAGTCCTCCACCATTTCAACTATAAGATCATCTTGAAACTTTGAGATGAATACCTTCGTGTTTAAGAAGCCTACACGTGAAAATTCTAGCTCTACTGGTAGACCTCCGTCTATTTCAATTGTAAATTCTCCTTTTTCATTAGCAGAAGTACCAATTTTAGCTTTAAGTGTACTATAAGTAGGTATAGTGATGTTAACAAGGGGTATCGGTTGCTTGGTCTTTGCATCGATTATTTTCCCTGATACACTTTGTGCTGTGCTAGTGTAAGAACTAAAAATCATGCCCACCAATGTGAGCATGATTAATAATGTTCTCACGTTCAATGACTTATTCATATATGACAAGTTAATTAAACATGGAGGTCTTTAAAGTACTGGGCTTAATTATTAGTAAAGGTTGTACCAGGTAAATTGTTTGGGTTTACTTGACGTAAATTTCCATTTAAGTTATTGTTAATCGCACTGATGATTGCATTTACAATGAGTGAATTGCCTACAGGGTTAAGATTCAACCCATCCGCAGAGAAAACCCCAAATCTACTGATAGAAGGTCGTAAAACTACACCGTCTACGTTTAAGCCATCTGCTTCATTTCCTAAGAGTTTGCTGTAACCATTCGTCATCTGATTAAATACAGAATAGGTGTCTGCTACTACCAATCGTCCTCCTGAGTTGTCGGCTACATCTTGTATAATAGCGTTATATGCTACGATTTTGGCCTTAATCTCTTCACCTTTTTCAAAACTGATAAATCCATCATTAGGTATTGGATTGGACACGCGCATGCCAAGGCCTGTTCTTAGGAGTCTCTCGTTCTTGTAAAACATGTAATCATCTATTTTGAGCTGCCTTACTTTTGGGATTACGTTTCCGTTGAAAGTCACATCTGCCAGAGTTTGGTCTTCTACTGCCATTCCCCAATTAAAACGAGAGTCATTTCCATAATCTATAAATGGTCGTCTGTCTGCAGAAGGAGTACCAGGGTTTTGCTGATAGTAAGCTATCAATGAGTTGTTGAAACTTGCCGCTTCTCCTTGAGCATTTGATATTAAGGAACGATTGGCAATCACAAAAGGAGTGATGTCATATGATAACCTTACAAAGTAAGGAAAGAGCGTAAAGTCAGGTATGTTCACTAAAACACCTTTGGTTGTAGCATTTTGATTCAGCAAGGCGGTTGTAGCCTCTTCTAGTTTTGTTCTGAAGAATGCTTCGCTCGGTAGGTCTGAAACTCCAGCAGTAGTAACTGCAGCCTCCATGTCTCCTGTCGCTCCATTCGTCACGAAGTTCAGTATATCCTGATAGCCAAGGTCTAAAACAAAGAATGAAGGGTTTGCAGCCGTTGCACGTTCTAAAATCGACACCGAATTGTCAAAGAAAGCCCCTGCGTAAGGGTTTACTGTTCTACCGGTTTCGGTGATATCTAATATGGCTGCATCTGGAAAACTAAATGAATTAAGGCTTGTACTTCCAGAGTTTTCAAATACTAAAGCAGTTCCTGCTGTAAGTTCTCTTTTGAAAAAGACAGTATCTGCAGAAGGAAAGAATACACGATAAGCCCCTGTTGTTCCAGTTAGATCCGTGTTCTCATAGATATTGAAACCGTTCTCAGAGTTCACGAAAGGAGTGACTATTTGATCAGCCTCTACCAAACCAAGCTCCTTTAAAAACATATTAGGGACTGCATATTGGTTGCTTCGAATAGATAAGGCTCCATTTTCTAATCCTGCAAAACGTGATCCTCCAATAAAGACAATGTTAGAGAGGTCAGCATCCGCTGTAGGTTCTGAAAGTGCTACGGGGTCTGGGAATTCATATTCACATCCCGTGAATACAAAAAATGAAATGAGCAGAAGTGTTAATTTTTTCATCATGACTTTATTTTATCTGCTTTGAAATGGATCAAACGTGAAACTGACGTAGTAAAATGCATTTATCTCGGGCCCTCCAAAGGAGTTAAACTGATCAATGTTATAAATGTTGTTGCCACCAAACCTCAAGAGCGAATTTGCTTTTGGTAGCTTAAAGGTAAGTTGAATATCGAATGTACTGAAACCCTCAACGCGACCATCTGCAAATGGACTTTGCCAGTCGAAGCCAGTTCGAGACCTCCAGGTAAGTTCAGCAGCGAAGTTTTCACTGATTCTCCTGTGGCCAACCTTCACATTAAATTTAAATGGTGGCGTGTTGAAGCCTGGCACTAATGGATCGTCCGAATCTTGGATGATGTCAGCGAATGTCGCATTTACTGCGAAGTTAATCCCTGAAAGACCAGTAATGTCATATACCATTTCAAGGCCTTGCGTAACGATCAGTCTATCAGAGTTAGCGGTTACGAAAATGATATCACTTGTTCCTGGACTGGAGGCTTGCTCTACTGCTCGAATCAAATCAACGGATGGGCTTGTTCGCGGCTTGACGACCCTGAGGTTACCAATAAAATTTTGGTAGTAGTTTCTGTAGTAATTGACTTCAAATATTCTTCTATTTTGGATTAAGCTCTTATATCCAATCTCAAAGGCCGTGATTTGTTCTGGTGCCAAGGCTCTAAACTGATCTTGTCGAACAATCCCGTTTTGGGCTATATCAAGGTGTTGAAGCTTGGCAAACTCTAACTGCGCATCATCATTGATAACGCTATTTGATAATTCGTTTTGATAGGCTTGTAATGACTGCTGAATGAACGCATTCCCCTGTAACTCATAAGCATCTGTTACTTCTGGTAATCCGCCTATGATAATTTTATCTCCTAAGTTCTGATTGTAGAACTGCTCTCGGATGTTGGCAAACCTAAAACCACGTTGGAAAGACGCTCTGAAAAATTGGTTTTCTTTTTTCTGTCGAACCACAGATAATCGTTGGCTGAGCTTCGCATCGAAATTTTCGTTTTTATCAACTCGTATGGATGCACTTACATCAGTTCTGTCGCTTATCGCTTTGGTACCTTCTAAAAATGCTCCAAATTCAAAGTTCGTCAAATCATTCCCAATGGTATCTGTAAATATCGTCCCAGCTGACTCTGGATCATAAACCCTATAATTACCGCCTATGGTTAGCTTACTGAAGTAATCCTGAGCCTCTTCAAACTCATATTTACCTTCTACATGATAGAGACGTGACTCATCAAAAATACGGGCGCCACCTTGTGTGATCTCAGTGGTAATAATTTCATTTCTAATAGAATCGTACTGATCAGTTCCTGGCTCAAACTTCTCGAAGAATGTTCCTGGGAATTGAGAGTCAGCCAAAACTCTTGCACCGACAACACCTCTTCCAGCATTGTAAAGTCTGGTGTATTGATCATACCAGATTTCGTCTGGTTTAGCCCGTTGTACAAGTTCATCAGCTAACAGGCCAACATTGTACGTGTTGCCTGCATCTTGTTGTGTAGAGTAGGCCCTGACGAGCAGTCTCTTTCCTTGAAGTTCGGCCTTCTGTTGATACACTTCAAAGTCACGAAGCGCTATCCGGTCTTCACTCGTAATCATTGCATCTGTTTTACTGTAGAATGACGTAAGTGCTAATGACATGTCAGGAGTGATTTTTACAGCAACTTCAGCATTCAGTTTAGTATTGGATGCATTATAGTTGACTAAATCTTCTTCTCTATAACCTGATCTTGTTACTGTAAAAGCAGTGTCTGTCTCAGTAGGAATAAAAGATCCTGTACTCTCTCCACCCAATGCGATAACCCCACTAGGAACTACTAGGAATGCAGAACGATCATCGCCATAGGCATTAACAAGGTTTACACTTTGATTATCGGAAGAATGAACATTTTCGAATGATTTACCTGGCCCAAAGTTGTTATAGTTTCGTGCTCTGAAATCAACACCATCTAGTACTGCAGCGCTAACTTTTACACCCACACGATCTTTGACGGTGAAAGCATATCGTGCAGCTACATCTCTGATGAAGTTTTCACCAATGTTTAAGAATTTGGAATTATCCTTTACCACGGATACAGTGGCTCCTTTAGTTGAAAAAGTTAATCCTGGGTAGTCAAAAGCATTTTTCGTCTTCATCTCCAAAACGCCATTGAAAGAAGAAGGACCATAAAATGCAGATGATGGGCCCGGTAATATTTGATAAGATTCAATGTCTAGCGTACCAGGACCAACAATATTTCCTAAAGAAAAACTCAAGCCAGGCGCTTGGTTGTCTATACCATCGCTAAACTGTCTAAACCTTTGGTTAGTGGTTGAATTAAAACCTCGTGTATTCACAGTATTGACCACCACACTTTGAGTGGTTAGATCGACACCTTTTAGGTTACCGACAGCATCGAAGAAATTGAAAGACGGGGTACTTTGAATTGCTGCTATATTGACTTTAATAGTTTCAATAGGGGCACGAAGGTCTTCTTGGCTGATTTTCTCCTCGGTGATGATAAATTCATCAAGGGCTTTGGCAGTTTCTTCTAGTTCAATTATTAATCCCGTAACGGGTTTGGCAATGGTTACTTTCTTAGACTTGAAACCTAAGGCACTCACTTCAATTTCAACTGGGAATTCTTTAGAAGTCAAGGAGAAAACGCCTTTCTCATCAGATGAAACACCAACGGATCTGTTGACATATTTAGGGCCAGAAAGCATGACGTTTGCAAAAATGATGGGCTCTTTGCTTTCTTTACTTACAACTTTACCTGAAACGACCTGAGCGAGTGCGCTACTTTGGGCTAAGGCAAAAACAATGAGTGTGAGTGAAATAGACCTTAATAGTCTTTTCACAATGATATGAGATGTCAATTTGTATTTAGTTAAGAGTTTTTAGCATTGCCTTTTTTGGCATTACAAACAAAACGTTCTTAATAAGAAAAGTTACTACCGTCTGAAAAGTATTTTTGCCACTGGTCTAAATGAATTCAATAACAGGTTTATTTAAGTAGTAAAAACCCTGAAATGCATAAGTACTTACTTTAAAAAAGGATTTAGGACAAATTATTTTTCTTAAAAGGTACAAAGGGCAACTCGCTTGATAGGTGATTTGTTATCAAGATTTTGGACGAAAAACTTTAATGACTTCAGTATTCGTTTCAATGAATGGACCATCAATTAAGTCGATGCAATACGGGATCGCAGGGAAGACAGCGTCTAAGCACTCTCTAATTGACTTAGGCTTGCCAGGAAGATTAACAATAAGAGATTTTCCTCTTATACCAGCCGTCTGTCTCGAAAGAATGGCCGTAGGTACATACTTTAAGCTGACCTGTCTCATCAATTCACCGAATCCGGGCATCATTTTATCACTCACGGCCTCGGTCGCTTCTGGTGTCACATCGCGCACGGCAGGGCCAGTTCCTCCAGTTGTTACAATCAGGCTACAGCCTTCTTTGTCAGCCATTTGTTTGATGGTGCTCTCGATTAAATACTGTTCGTCAGGAATCACTTGATAAATGGGTTCCCACTTTGTAGTTAAGTACTCTTTTAGCGTGTCAATGATTGCTTTCCCAGAAAGATCTTCATAGACCCCTTTGCTCGCGCGATCAGACACGGTGATGACGCCTATTTTAACAGGTTGTATTCCATTCAAATTCATATTCAAATAAACAACCCACTTAAGACTATTGCAATGCTTTATTGCGAAGTATTCGTTCTACCTTTGTCGACTAAAGTAAAAACCGTGAGTACATTTTCTGAATTAGGCATCTCTAACGAATTGATTAAAGGGTTGAACGAACTGAATATTTTCGATCCAACGGATATTCAAACATCTGCAATTCCTCTATTACTAAACTCTTCGGATGACTTTGTCGGCCAAGCTCAAACAGGTACTGGAAAAACTGCTGCTTTTGGTTTGCCTCTTTTACAAAACATAGATGCTGACAAAGCGGAGGTACAAGGCCTTATCATAGCGCCAACACGGGAATTGTGTCAGCAAATCGCCAAGCAACTTTTTAAGTTCACTAAATACACTGAAAAAATATTTATTGAATCGGTTTATGGTGGGGCGGATATCAATAATCAGATTCAACGACTTCAACGACCTACACATGTAGTCGTAGCTACCCCAGGTCGACTTATCGATCTAATCAAAAGAGAGGCAATTGATTTAACTAGGGTCAAGCATGTGGTTTTGGATGAAGCAGATGAAATGCTAAGCATGGGCTTCAAGCAGGATATACACTATATTCTAGGGTATGTCCCTGTTGAAAAGAGTGTTTGGCTGTTTTCAGCAACACTTTCAGAGGGTATTCAAGAAATTATAAAGAAATTCTTGAGTAAAGATGCCAAGAAGATAGAAGTTAGCAGAGAGGCAGGGGTAAATGCTAATGTCACACATGAATACATGGTGTGTAACTCGAAAGACAAACTGCCTGAACTGATGCATTTTTTAGCCTACCACAAAGAGGAGAGAGGTATGGTTTTCTGTCAAACGAAAAGAACTGCACGTACCCTGACCAAACAACTTTTAGCTAAAAACCTCTTGGTGGATGTTATTGAAGGAGATATGGGTCAGCGCGATAGGGATAAAGCCATGCGTAAATTCAAAAGTGAGAAGGTTGATCTTTTGGTAACCACCGATATTGCGGCAAGAGGGATTGATGTACGTGGTTTGAGTTTTGTAATTCACTACGAGCTTCCGCAGCAAACAGAATACTATACACACAGAAGTGGACGTACAGGAAGAGCTGGTTTAAAAGGGAATTCAATTCTATTCATTAGTGAGCGTGAAAAAGAGCATATCTATACTTTGCAGAAGGAATTGAAGATCAAAATTCAACCTCTGAGCTAATTTTTTTAAGTTTAGGGAAACGGAAACATATGAAAAAGTCCTTATTCCTACTGTTAGTCATTGCTTCAACTGCCTGCGCGCAAGATAAAACCTATGAAGTCGGTCAGATCAAAACAGACATGGGAGAAATCCTTGTTTGGCTATATGACGAAGCTCCCAAACATAAAAAAGCATTCATAGAGTTAGCAAATGAGGGTTATTGGGATGATTATACTTTCAATCGGGTCATAGAGAATTTCGTGGCTCAAGGTGGATGTCCTGATACGCCCGAAGGTTTTGCATACTCAGTTCATTTATTGGAACCAGAATTTGAGGCAGGTAAAAAGCATGTGTATGGAGCATTTGGAGCGGGAAGGGATGATAACCCGGATAAGCTTTCTGCGGCTTGTCAATTTTACATTGTTCAGAATAAAGAGGGACTCCCAAGATTAGATAGTGATTACATGATTTATGGTCAAGTATTCAAAGGAATGGATGTGGTAGATAAGATTGTTGAAGTCGAAAAAGACGCTACCAACACTCCAAAGACTGCAATCAAACTAGATGTGAATGTGATTCGGATGACGGAAGCTGAAATTGCAGCCTTTGGTTTTGACCTTCCTGATGGGCGTAAATTATAAAGGCTATTATCCTTTGGCTTAAGATTGAAACCGATACGATCTTCATCTTTGCTTCCGAGACAATTCATCTTATGACGAACCGGCTTAGGTTAAGCGGGAGGAAATATGTCCTCCAAAATTGTATAACGATGCGTGAAGATTTCAGTGAGCTTGTTCTTAACAAGAATTGGATGAACCATTTGGCCAAGAATGCCAAAGGGTAACTTGTAAGACACCTTATCCCACATCATTAACCCTTTATCAGTGACTTCAAAGATGTGCTCGTGGTGCCACATGCTATAAGGTCCAAAGCGTTGTTCATCTACAAAAAACTCGCGATCCTTTACATGGGTGATTTCAGTCACCCAACTGGCTCTAACACCCGGAAATGGAGATACTTTATAACTGATGATTTGCCCAGGGTACATGGGTAAAGCTTCGCCTGAAGTTATCTCAAAGGCCATGCTCTTTGGCGTGATTTTCACTAAGTTATTGGGTGATGAGAAGAACTCCCATGCGGTCTCTAAATCTGTGTTTAGGAGTTGCTCTGTTCTTAAAGTGTAAATGCCTGAATGCCCTTCTATTGATACCATCTTTCTAAAATATGATAATACAACTTGAGCTAGGGTAAAAGTGTTTGGCCAATGCCCAACTCTTTTATAGCTTTTGAGCTATTAGTTTTCTTGTATGAAATAAGCCAAAGATTGGGCCGATAATTAAAGTGAGTAGGAGCCATTCCGTTCCTATCTGGCCGGATAGGAAACCTAGTAATTGAATGCTCGGTATGGTGAGTAGGAAGCCGATGCTAACCGCAATGGTCAATGCCGTCCCTTTAAACGCTGGTGGAGCAGTTAAGGCACTTAGAGAAGAGAATTGTGCCGAGTCTCCAATCACTGCGAAACCCCAAACTATAAACATACCGAGAAACAAGGGCTCAGGTAGGTTGAAGAAGAGAGGGGAAGCAAGACAAAGAATTCCTGAAACCATTAAGAACCTATAAGCAACCTTGGCACTGCCAAGTTTGATGGAGAAAATGCCACCCAAAACGCAACCAACCGAGCCAATGGCTATGATCAAAAACGTCCATAGACTTATGGGAATCTCAGTATTGTGGGTTTTGTTGTAGTACATTAATAGCACTGGGATAAACGCCCAAAGTGTATATAGTTCCCACATATGTCCAAAATAGCCAAAGGCAGCAGCCCTAAATTCTCGTTTACGAAATACATCAACAATTTTCCCCGGTTCGAACCTAGCACTAGCAATCCGATGTGGGCCTTCACCAACGAGTGAAATCATAATAATGCTCCCAATAAGCGTTAAAGCTGAGGTGCCAATTAGAACGAACTTCCAAGACAGTGATGTGCCAAAATGATTCAATAGATGAGGAAAGGCCGAACCCAATACCAAAGCTCCAACAAGGTATCCAAGCGCTTTTCCAAGCTTTCTACCATACCAATCAGCTGATATTTTCATGCCAACAGGGTATATGCCTGCAATAAAAATACCGGTCATAAACCGAAGTGCTAATAGATTGAAGTAAGTACTGGGAAGAAAAATCAGCAGCAGGTTAAATACTGCACCAAGAAGGGAACAGATAAGAAAAACCCTGCTTGATTTAAACCGATCTGCTACAGAAAATAGTGCAAATAGGAAAGTACCTATAATAAAACCGAGCATCACAGCCGAAGTCACATTCGCTAAGCTGCTTTCTGGTAAATCCCATGAGGCCTGTATTTGAGGCAGAATTGCATTACCAGCAAACCAAAGTGACGTACCTGCGAATTGTGCAAATACGATAGCGGGCAATATACGTTTCGGGACTTGAATCAATTCTCTAACAGTCCAGCTCTTCTAAGTAAGGCTTTCACATTTGGCTCTTGCCCCCTAAACTTTTTATAGAGTATCATCGGATGCTCAGCACCGCCTTTTGATAATATGTTATCCTTGAAAAGATTCGCTATTTCTTTATTGAATATTCCCTTCTCTTTAAAGTATTCAAAGGCATCAGCATCAAGTACTTCTGCCCATTTGTAACTGTAATATCCTGCCGAATACCCACCTTGAAAAATATGTGAAAAGGCAACACTCATATTGGTATTTTGAATAGCTGGTAGTACATCTGTTTCTGCCATGATGGATCGTTCAAAACTTGCTACGCTTTCGATGCCTGAATTGTCTTGTCCGTGCCATGCCATATCGAGCATACCAAAGCTAACCTGTCGCATGGTTTGGTAACCCTCCATAAAATTGGAGCTGTCTTTAATCTTTTGAATTAAGTCTTCTGGAATCGCCTCACCTGTCTCGTAATGCTTGGCAAACATGTCTAAGCATTCTTTTTCGAAACACCAATTCTCTAATAATTGAGAGGGTAGTTCTACGAAATCCCAATAGACATTGGTTCCGCTTAGGCTTTCATATTGTCCATCTGCTAGCATACCATGTATTGCATGTCCAAACTCATGGAATAGAGTTGTTACCTCATTGAAAGTCAATAAGGAAGGTGTATTGCCCGTTGGTTTGGTGAAATTACAAACGATAGACACTAGCGGACGATGGTCACCTTCTTGGTCTTTGTATTGGCCTGCGTAGGAAGTCATCCATGCGCCTGCCCTTTTGCCTGCTCTTGGAAAGAAGTCGGCATAGAATACCGATATGTGCTTACCAGAAGAATCCCTTACCTCATAGGTCATCACGTCTTTGTGGTACTTATCGATCTTGTCATTAGGGATAAAATGAAGATCAAAGAGTCTTGTTGCCGTCTCAAAAACGCCATCAATGACATTCTCTAGCTTGAAATACGGTTTTAGAATTTCATCGTCAATCGTATACTTTTCTTTCTTTAATTTCTCTGAGTAATAACTGAAGTCCCATCGCTGAAGTGCATCAATATCGTCTAGTTGCTTGGCGTAATCTGCTACCTCTTTGACGTCACGTTCAGCACCACCTTTTCCATAAGTACCAATTTCTGCCAAAAACTCCATCACCTTTTCTGGTGATTCAGCCATGCGTTCTTCTAAGACGAAATGCGCATGGGTCTTGTAGCCAAGTAGCATTGCTCTTTGATGTCTCAAAGAAGCTATTTGCTTAACAATATCCTGATTATCATTTTCATCGCCTTTAAATGCTTTAGAGCCAGCTGCAATGCTTAACTCTTTTCTAAGTGCTCTGTTTGCAGCGTACGTAACGAAGGGTACATAGCTTGGGTAGTCTAGTGTAAATACCCATTTGCCTTCATGATCCTTTTCTTTTGCAGTTTCAGCAGCTTGATCGACTACGAACTGGGGAAGTCCGGCCAAATCTCTCTCATTTTCAATGACAAGTTCATATTTGTTGGTTTCGGCTAAAACATGCTCACCGAAGGTTAAAGACAATTGAGATAATTCAACATCTATTTTTCTAAGCTTATCTTTTTGTTCATCATTTAGTAATGCACCGTTTCGTACGAACCCCTTGTAGGACTTCGATAAAAGCATCTTTTGCTCTGCATTTAGTTTTGTTGTATCACCTGAATCGTGCACTGATTTAACCTTTATAAATAGTGCTTCATTCAGTAGAATGTCATTCGAGAATTCAGTGAGAAGGGGAGAAATCTCTTTTGCAATTGACTGAATCTCGTCATTCGTCTCAGCACTGTTCAGGTTGAAAAAAATCGAAGAAGCTCTGTCTATCGCTTTTCCAGACCTCTCTAATGCTTCAATGGTATTTTCAAATGTAGGCAGGTCTTTTTGTGTAACAATGACATCAATTTCAGCTTTGGCAAGCTCAATTAATTCGGTAATTGCAGGTTTGAAATGAGCGTTTTTTATAGCCGAAAAAGGTGGGGTATTGAACGGGGTTGCTGTTCTATTAACTAGTGGATTAATCATAGGTCAATTTATTCGTTGCAAGTATAAACAAGAATGCTTCGAATAATGGCTCTCTGAATGAAAGATATTTCAAATAATTGTCTTCGGGCTGATTGACGAGCATTAGGACTGACTTTGGTTGTTTGTATTAAACCACATTTATTTGAAGTCTCCTACACACTGCTCATTCATTTATTTAGTTGACCAAAGGAATGAATCAAGAAAAAAAGAAAGTGATTATTCGGTAGACTTAGTTTCCGAAATCGGAATTGCATGTGGTGATGGACTTTAATCCATCCATAAATGCTTGGTTTTCAGCAGTATTCATGCCGATGTTTACAGCACCAAGTATCTCATTTTCAAGAAGTCCTGAATCCTCAAAGTGTATTTTAATACTTCCATTGAAGTTTAAGAAACTCAAGTAATTAAGCGTGGTGTTATCTTCTAATGCTTCAAGTTGTGTAATACTTCTACCTACTCCATTTTCTTCGACAAGTCTTTCGAGCAAAAGGACAACATCACCGTCATCATCTAAACTGCCAACATGAAGATGAACCGGATGGTCAGCATTAGTCAAGACATTATTCAGAGTAATTTCTATTTGAGCTTTTCCATCATTACGCTCACGGATGAGTAGTATGCCCGAAGTTGTATTTCCTTTAACTGTACCAGGGATCATTTCAAGTCTCACTTCATTACCGGTGAACTCAGAAGTGGAGTCTTCTTCAGCGCAGGCAATAAATACAAAAGCGAATAAAACGATTAAGTAATTCTTAAAACTTTTCATGAATATGAATTTACAACCACTTAACGTAAAAGGGGCACTAATTGTGCCCCTAATCTTTAAGAAAATTTTCTTTTAATCTAAATTCGATCAGTTGTTCATGAAGATGTTGCTGAGGTTCCTATAGCCTGAGTTATCGCCATACCAATCTTTATAGCTTTCCCCACGGCTCATTCCCCAGTCGATAAATTTATTATAAGCCCTATCAATCCTCTTTTTCTCTATTGGATACCTGAAGCTGTGGATGACATTAATTCCCCATGGCATATTCAAATCGTTTTGATAGTACTTATTGAGGCCTATGTTAGTGTCATCATCAGCAGTACCGAAATAAGTAGTATTGACTAAATCAGTTGGAGTTTTACCGCTCAGGTGAACTTCCTTGCCTCTTTCATAACTTGAGAATATAAAGGGGTTAAAAGGTGCTTCACTCATTTGACTCGCATCGATAGGTGATACAAAATTCACAACGATATTGAAGGTTGCTTCCTCCTGGGTGTTTTCACTTTCTACAGTGTTTACAAACTCATTGCCACCCACCAATTTCATGTGATCGAAGGCATCATTAAAGGCAATGATCACAGCTTTTGATTGGGCCGCCTCAAGACCGTTGTTTTCTAGTGTTATTTGGTTGCCTAATATGGCGTTGCCACTAACGGAGGCTACGTCAGATTTATTAAATGGTAATTCTATGCCAAACCCGCTGTGATCACCTGCACCTACTGCCCTTAAGGCTAATTCAATTTCTAAACGTACAGATTTGTTGCTGCTGTTCATCACGTTTACAAACCTGTAGCCGACTACCATGTCATTGAAGTCATAATCACCTTGTAGTGGCCATAAATCTTCAAAAGCTAAGGTTCCCATGCCGAGCGCTGATGGAGTATATACATCGAAAGCAACATCAGGATCATTTGGATAATCGTCCAGTTCATCTATTATGCCGTCATTGTCACTGTCTTGTTGAGGAAGCTCATTCGCTTCGCACTTCCAGGCAGTCAAATCATTGATTTTGTGGTCATAAGTTTTTACAATTTGATATGATCCATCTTCCTTACTGATTTGGATAAGGTTTGAATTCGCATCATTTGTGGCTACGAAAATTCTATCCTGCCTGTCTAGGGCCATAGAAGTGAGTTGGAATGGGAAATTTTCCGCACTGACTCTAACGATATCAGCAGTTCCTTCACCGAATGCTGTGAATTTGTATAGGCCTGAAAAGCACGCCAGATAAAGCGTACCGTCCGAATCAAAGGCAAGATCACCACCGCCATTACTGTTTACAAAACCTGAGATTTTGTAGTAAGCCACTGTTTCAAACTTATTTCCATCAACTTTATAGAGTTGATCTCCATTGCTCATCCAGAAGTAGCCATTGTAGTACTCTAGCCTAGGGAAGTTGCCGTTAAAAGGATTGCCAGTATTCGCGATGCTAAAGCTTCCCGTAGCAACGTCATATTGATATAAGTCCCTTCCGACATTGTAAAACATTAGTCCACGACTTTGGTCCAATGCACAAGCAAAGGAACCGCCACCTTCTAGAAGTGGTAATGTTGTCTCCTCATAATTACCAGTTGTCAGGTTAATACTCCAAAAACCTCTTTTCGAACTTTCTACCGCATACAACCTGTCAATACAATCTTCATTGCTCGAAAAGGCACGACTACTCAGGTTGGCGATAGAACGATCACTTAAGTCTAAGTTTTGCTGTGCAGAGAAGGTATCAAGATCAATTGTGCTACTTCCTTTAGCCGTTCTTCGAACCAGTTGAAGGTTTTCAGTTGTGGTGGGTATGGTTATGTCAATTTGAGCCTTGCCATTTAAGCTGTTGTACTTACCTATTAAATGAGTTAGCTCATTAAAGGTATAACTCACTTCATAGACGGCCCATTGGGCATTATCGGTAATTGATATTGACAATTCTGTATTGGTCTTAAATTTAAAACCATCAGGAAAGCTAAGTTCTTGTTCCTCCAACTCGGGTAGCTGGATTTCGGGTTTCTCTATGCAAGAGCAAACCAAAAGGAGAGCTGAACAAAAGAGTAAGAGATTCTTGTTCATAACCACTAAATTTCTCCGAATCTAGCGGGTCATAAACGGTGGAATGGTTCACTTTCGATAAGGTGTTAGATACTATCGATAAGCTGTAGGATAAACCTGATGACTTAGGCGAAACCTAGCACTGATTTCACACGTGCCAACACTTTTACGGCTACTTTTCTGGCTTTCGCTTCACCCTTTATAAGCTCTTCCTCTAGTAAAGCGGGATTTTCCATGTAATAGTTATAGGTTTCGCGCTCTTTTGCGAATTTCTCTACAATTAGCTCATAGAGTGCCTGTTTAGCATGCCCATAGCCATAGTTTCCACCAAGGTAATTCTGTCTCATTTCTTCAATCTGGCTATCATTTGCCAATAGCGAGTAGAGTGAGAAAGTAATGTCTTTGTCAGGGTCCTTAGGTTCTTCTAAAGGAGTACTATCCGACACAATTTTCATGATATTCTTTCGCAATGGTTTATCGGCTTGAAAGATGTCAATCGTATTTCCATAAGACTTACTCATCTTTTGACCGTCAGTCCCTGGAACTGTCATTACCTCTTCACTGATTTGAGCCTCAGGAAGCACAAACACTTCTTCATATTTATGATTAAATGAGCTAGCCAAGTCTCTAGTCATTTCTAAGTGTTGCCTTTGGTCTTTACCTACCGGCACAATATTGGCGTCATAGAGGAGGATGTCACAAGCCATAAGTACTGGGTAGATGAACAAACCAGCATTAACATCTGCTAAGCGATCTGCCTTATCCTTGAAGCTATGTGCATTAGCCAGCATGGGAAAAGGAGTGAAGCAGTTCATGTACCAATTCAATTCACAAACCTCTGGTACCCGAGATTGTCTGTAGAAAGTATTCTTTTTGGTATTGAAACCGCAAGCAAGCCATGCAGCAGCAACGGCATTTGTATTTTCGATTCTAGTTTTCGGATCCTTGATCGTGGTTAAGGAGTGGAGGTCCGCGATAAAGAAGAACGATTCGTTTTTAGGATCATTCGATAGGTCGATAGCCGGTTTCATGGCACCTAGGATGTTTCCCAGGTGAGGTTTTCCTGAGCTCTGTATACCGGTGAGTATTCTTGCCATTAGTAATATTTTAAACAAATTAAATAATAAAGGAATGCTCAACTCAACATTTCAACGTTTAATTTTAACAGTTAAACGAGGAGAGTGGTATTTATGTCAAAACCGTGTCGGCTAAATAGGATTGTAGTTATTGTCTTCATGCTTTTTACAACTTTTGTTGGGATAGCGCAAAATCTTCAATTCGTTGATTTAGGCGTGGTTGAAGGAGAGTTTAGACAATACGATCGGGTGCTTACTTGGACAAACCAAAGTAGTGATTCTGTTCATTTACAATTCTGGAGCAGTAATGAGAATTTGAAGTTTACACCACTTAAGAGATCTGTTGGTGGTGGTGAGCTTATCGAAATACCCATTCGCATTGCATTGCCAGAGGAGGCAGGCGATCTGGAATACGAATTACGCTTACTCGATGATAATAACCTTGTGCTCCATGGCTTCCAAATGAGTTTCAAAGTACTACAAAGCGAGCTGGACGTGTTTAAGGCTTACCGAAATGTTCATTTCCCTTTTAGAACAAAGGAAGAAGTTTTAAACCTTAGGTCTGGGGTACGTGGCGATACACTGTCTGCCTTCTTTGATGTTTATAACCTTGGAGGAAAGGACCTCAACGCAGTTAACCTAAATGGAGGCGATTCAGTCCATATAAGTTTCAGTACGGATAAAGTGGGGCACCATGCTTTCTCGAAAATGAGAATAGATTTCATCTCTAATAGTAAAACCGAATTGGGTTTTCACAAGCGGGTATTCAAGTTTTACAATAATAAAAAGTTAGTAACTGCCTTACCCGTTCAGTATACCATTTTGCCAAAGAAGGCAGCTAATGAACAAGGCCCAAATCTAAATATTGATATTTCTAGCTATGATTTTAAGGTGATGAATGTTGGAAGTACGAAGGAGGTTGAAATCTCTGTTGCCAACAATGGTAATCAGCCTTTGGTCATTGAAAAAGTGGAGTCAAATTGTGATTGCCTTATTTATAATGACATCTCAAGTATAGCCCCAGGTAACTCACAAATATTGAAAGTTGTGTTTAATGCGACAGGCAGAATGGGGTTAGAAAGGAAAACTCTTGCAATTTTCTCAAATGATCCCCTTCAACCAGTTAAAATATTGACCTTTCGGGCTCACGTGAAATAATATCTTAGTTATATGATGTTAAAATGACATAGATCATACTTTTCAAGTGACTAATCTTCATTGAATTTATTATCTTCGACTTCCTTGAAATGACCCAAGAATGAGTGAATTTTTAATTACTGATGAGTCCGTGTCAGGTAAGTTTGATACGACAAAAAAGATTACCAATAAGGATCTTGCTAGCATTAGCAGTCATAAAGATTTAGAGCGGATACTTACAGAAAAAGGTAAGGATTTTAGTAAAGCCCTCTTTAACCTTGACTACGAACGTCAACTTGAACAATTACAAGTTGAGCTCGTGAAATGGCAACGTTGGGTAGCAGAGACGGGGCAACGTGTGGCTGTTATCTTCGAAGGTAGAGATGCTGCGGGTAAGGGGGGGACAATTAAACGCTTTGTAGAGCATATGAACCCCCGTTCTTTGCGAGTAGTCGCCTTGAATAAACCGACAGACCTAGAGCAAAAGCAATGGTACTTTAGGAGGTATATCAAAGAGCTACCTAACGCAGGTGAAATCGTTTTCTTCGACCGAAGCTGGTACAATAGAGCCGTTGTTGAGCCAGTAATGGGGTTTTGTGAAGATGAGCAATATCAACAATTCATGCGCCAAGTCCCGGAGTTTGAACACATGTTATTTGAAGATGGTATTCATGTTATTAAGCTTTGGTTTTCCATTAATAAGGATGAGCAGAGTAAACGATTTAATGACAGAAGAAGTAATCCGTTGAAACAATGGAAGCTTAGTCCAGTGGATGAAAAAGGACAAGAGATGTGGGAGCGTTATACCTATTACAAAGAACAAATGTTCGCACGGACCCATACGAATTTTAGTCCTTGGACAATTCTACAAACCAATACAAAGAAAGTTGCACGGCTTGAAGCTATTCGGTATGTGCTATCCAGATTTGAATACGAAGGAAAGGAGAGTGCAAGTACCAATGTATTGCCAGATCCTAATGTAGTAATGAGATTTTACCGTTCAATTTATCACCTAACCTAAATGGAAGACCAACCAAATTTTTCGATCAAAGACTTGAAGCTTCTGAATTCCAATTTGGGTATCAAGTTACTCTTAAAGCAGGGTGATCAGATCAACCCTGAGAAGGTGTTGCGTACTGTTAGATCTGAAAAGACGCTTGAAGACTTACAAGTTGAGCTGATAAAGCTTCAGCAATGGGTGATCAAGAACAATCAACGTGTCTGTCTGCTTTTTGAAGGTAGAGATGCTGCAGGTAAGGGTGGGGCAATTCGAAGGGCAACTCACCACTTGAATCCAAGGAATTATAAGGTTGTCGCACTGCCGAGACCTACCGATCAAGAGCGAGGGCAATGGTATTTCCAACGTTACATTAATAAGTTACCTAATCCAGGTGAGATGGTATTTTTTGACAGGAGTTGGTATAACAGGGCTGTAGTAGAGCCTGTGAATGATTTTTGTACTGAGGAGGAATATGAGCGCTTTATGGATGAAGTGAATAACTTCGAAAGTATGATTACCAATGATGGTATGATTTTAATCAAGTTCTATTTCTCAATTACCAAAGAGGAGCAAAAGAAGCGCTTTGAAGACATAAGTACTAATCCACTCAAGCGTTGGAAGATGTCTCCAGTAGACGATAAAGCGCAAGAATTATGGGATGATTATACCCAATACAAGGAACGCATGTTTGAGCATACAAATACTGTTAAAGCGCCTTGGGTAATTTTAAAAGCTAATCGAAAAACCGTGGCTAGGGTAAATGTGATAAAGCATATGTTGAATACAGTTCCTTATAAAGAAGGCACTGAGTAGTCATTGAATTCAAGCGTCTCCAACATGCGTTGAAATTCGCTTTGAAGCCCAGCCTTTAAATCCAACGGTTTATGCGTAATAGGATGTTCCAATTGTAATGATTTGGCATGGAGGAGCATAGTTCCCATTTGCCATTTCTCTAGAAAGAGTTTGTTCTGTTTGTTACAGCCATGAGGCCTATCACCGATGATGGGGTGTAGGATATGAGCGAAGTGTTTTCTTAATTGATGCATCCTGCCTGTTACTGGCTTAGCCTCGATAAAGGAATATCTGGAAGTCGCATGCTTTCCGAATGGAATATCAATCTCCGTCCTTTGTAAGATTTTGTAATGGGTGATCGCTTCTTGGATTTTGCCCTTGTCGTTAGTTAAGGCATAATCAATCGTTCCAGAATCTTCTGCATAACCTCTTAAAATTGCCCAATAGGTCTTTTCAAGACTGTGTTCTGTAAACTGTTGCTGCAACGCAGGTAGAACACTTTTATCAAGTGCGAAGAGCAATACACCAGATGTTTTTCTGTCGAGCCTATGTGCAGGATAAACATGACGACCGAGTTGGTCTCTCAGTTCTTGAACCGCAAAAGTGTCGGTATTGGTAGCAATGGGTGAGCGATGAACGAGCAGGCCATGCGGTTTATTGATCGCTACAAGATACTCGTCTTGGTAAAGGATTTCGAGCATCGCAAATTACGTCTCAATGACCTCTTTCACGCGACCAACTTGTCCATCTTCTAGGCGGACTTTAATACCATGAGAATGTTTGGGCGCACTAGTAAGAAGGTCTTTGACAAAGCCATGCGTTAGTGTGCCGCTCCGTTGGTCTTTCTTCAAAACGATGTTGACTTCGCTGCCGATCTTGATGTTTTCTCTCAGTTGACCATCCATGGGGTAAAGCTAACAAGAATCTGAATTTTTTTACAACGAATAGCTAGATACTGAAACAAGTTCAGCATGACGAAAATGATAATGAGAAAGCTCTGCACCCTGAATTTATTTCAGGGTCTTAGCATACGTTTGGTTATACTTCCTCCAACACGGAAGTGCCATTTGATAAGTCCCCTGAAGTCCATCGCCATACTTCGTGCAATCTAATTTTCCAGTTTTCTATGAGTTCAGGAGTGGAGGTGCATTTTCCTGTCATTATCTGACCACTAGTGTCAACTTGATGATATCGCATCTGAATTACACCTTCCGTATCGACAATGCCAATGAGGTAGCCTTTGGCTATTTGTCCTCCAGCATAATCACAAGTCAAGATTTGTCCTTCCTGCTGATACTGAAAGACTAACCCTACTGCAATCTGGCTATTGTTCGAGTTCAGTACTGCTCGAAAGCGCTTGTTGTGGTAATTAATTAAGCCTTATAGGTTTTTTACTTCACTGATTAACTTTTCAAGAGAGTCTTTGGCGTCCCCGAAAAGCATACGATTTTTATCATTAAAGAAGAGTTCATTTTCTATGCCAGCATAGCCTTTCCCCATGGATCTCTTCATTACGATTACGTTTTTCGCTTTGAGCACATCAATGATTGGCATACCATAGATAGGGCTTGATGGATCATTTTCAGCTGCCGGGTTCACTACATCATTGGCTCCAATCACAAGTACTACATCCGTATTTGCCATATCATCATTGGCATCTTCCATTTCCATGAGTTTTGGATAGGGGACATCTGCTTCGGCCAATAGCACATTCATATGGCCTGGCATTCTACCAGCGACAGGATGAATTGCGTAGTTCAACTCGACCCCTTTATCGGCAAGTACCTTTTCCAAATTGTGTACCGTGTGCTGGGCTTGTGCTACCGCTAAACCATATCCAGGAACGACACAGACCTTATTGGCATAGGCGAGTAGTATTGCTGCGTCCGTTACCGAAATCTCTTTAACCGTACCTTGTTCACCATCTTTTCCCGCTACACCAGCACCTCCGCCACCGAAAGAGCCAATGATCACATTCATTAGCGACCTATTCATGGCAGTACACATCAATACGGTCAGTATTGTGCCTGCAGAGCCCACTAAAATTCCACCAGTCAGCATGGCTTGATTTCCATAGAGGAAACCTCCAAAAGCTGCGGCCATACCCGTGAAACTATTTAAAAGCGATATCACCACTGGCATATCGGCACCGCCAATTGGCAATACAAAGAGCACCCCATAAAGCAACGAAATGCCCAATAGGATATACAAGTATGTTTCATTTGGCACATCAGCTATAGCCATAACGATTGCCATTCCTAGGATTGCCAGCAGAAGTAAGATGTTTATTACCTGACCTCCAGGCAATGCTTTGTCACCTATTTTGCCTTCAAGCTTACCATAGGCGATTATACTTCCAGCGAAGGAAACACTACCGATGATCAAGCCTAGAATGATTACGACCATCATTCCCGTTTCAACTTTTCCTGTATGAAGCAAGTGATCGAATTCAACGAGAGAAATGACAGCAGCACATGCGCCACCCATGCCGTTAAAGAAGGATACCATCTGGGGCATGGCAGTCATTTTAACTTTCATTGCCATGCGAGTTCCGAAGACTGTACCGACTATTAGCCCAGTTAAAATTAACCCATAATTCAGCCACTTATCGGCTGTCAATTCTTCCTTAAATAAGATGGTCGCAAAAATGGCGATGCCCATGCCATAGGCGGCAATAAGGTTTCCTTTTCGTGCTTTATCGGGGCTGCTGAGCATTTTAAGTCCCATGATAAAAGTAATCGAAGCTGCGATGTAGCAAAGTTCGAGAATGGTGAGTCCTAGTAGGTCTGTCATGGTGTTACTTCTCCTTTTTCTTAAACATCTCCAACATTCGGTTGGTCACTACAAAGCCGCCAACGACATTGAGGGTTCCTAAGACAACAGCGAAGAAACCTAGTATCAGTGCGAAATAGTTATCGGGCGCGGCCTCTAACATAATTATGATAGAACCGATGACAACTACTCCATGAATTGCATTGGCACCCGACATAAGTGGTGTATGGAGTACTGCGGGTACATTAGAAATGACTTCGATACCTAGAAAAATGGATACGATAATGAGAAATATGAATTCCCTGTTTTCGTAAAACAGGGAGAGAAGATCTTGCATGGATTAAGCCGTTTCGGTTTGGAAAATAATGTTTTTAACGCGTTCGCTCATAATGTTGCCATCATGCGTTACGCAGGTATTGGCAATGATGTCATCTTCCCAATTGAGGTTAAAGATTCCTTCTTTATCGATCATCAATTTCAAAAGATTGACAATGTTCTTACCGAACATCTTACTAGCATCCATTGGCATGGAGGATGGGAGGTTAGAATTTCCAATAATGGTCACTCCATGTTTCTGAACGGTCTTGTCGTTTACGGTTAACTCGCAATTGCCGCCTGTGGAAGCCGCCAAGTCTACAATAACACTTCCCGGTTGCATGTTCACCACGGTATCAGCCAGGATAAGTACTGGTGCTTTGCGTCCAGGAATTTGTGCTGTACAAACGATAATATTGGCCTTAGTTGCATGCGCTTGAATCAAAGCTTGCTGTTTGGCTTTGTAATCATCGGTTTGTTCAACTGCATAACCACCTGCGTCAGCATCATCTTGCGCACCTTCCACTTTTACGAATTTGGCGCCTAAACTCTTCACTTCTTCCTCTGCTGCGGCTCTTACATCGAAAGCTTCTACCACAGCACCTAGTCTACGGGCAGTCGCAATGGCTTGTAAGCCTGCAACACCTGCTCCAAGAATCAATACTTTTGATGGAATGATGCTGCCTGCTGCAGTCATAAACATAGGGAAGAACCTTGGTGACATGGCTGCAGCCGTTAAAACTGCCTTATAGCCTGCAACTGTTGCCATAGATGACAATACATCCATGGATTGAGCGCGCGTGGTTCTTGGGACGTTGTCAAGACTGAAGCTAGTCACCTTCAAACCTTGCAATTTCTCGACTAATGGCTTGTTGGACAGTGGTTGAAAAACGCAAAGTAAAGTTTGACCCACTTTTAATTTTTCTATTTCAGTGCCCGTAGGAGGGTTAATGCCAATGACCATGTCTGCACCAAGTACGGCCTCGCGAGTAGAAGGCTTACCGCCAATGGCGCTATAGTCTTCGTCTGTATTAAATGCAGATGCTCCGGCATTTTTTTCTACTAGGACAGTAACTTGGGAGTCGATCAGTGTTTTTACACTTTCAGGGAGTAAGGCAACCCGTTGCTCACCTGTGGGTTCTTTCAAGAGACCTATGGTCATGGATAGTAAGTTTTAGTCTTATTAAGGTATTGATTCTAAGGAGTTATAAAAAGAACCTTGATCAGGTTATTGAATACTTGCACTTAATAGCCCGTTAAAAGGCATAAAAAAGCCCCGACATGTCGGGGCTTTGTAGAATATAATTCGTTTGCTGTTTATGCAACTTTTACATCCACAGCATTTAAGCCTTTTCTACCTTCTTTGAGATCAAAAGTAACGTTATCGCCTTCACGAACTTCATCGATAAGACCTGATACGTGTACAAAATACTCTTTGTTGTCTTCGTTATCTGTGATAAAACCGAAGCCTTTTGAATCATTGAAAAATTTTACTGTTCCTTCTTTCATTTTGTTATTCATTAATAATCTCGCAAGCTATATAATAAATTGGTTACAACCTGCATTTTTATAAAAATGTTGACTTTGTGTCAACTTCAATATAAACGCAAAGTAGTAATTATAGTTCAAGATTTAAGTTAAATTTTTGGTAAATAATTGAGTGTAGTTAGCTCTTTCGTTTAGTCTTCTCATTTTGTAAGCCTATGTCAATGAGATTGTGTTATAGTTTATAATCCCCATATTATTTGCTTAATAGCACTTTATGAAGCGATTTAAGTTTCCATCTCCGTTCACAGTACTCTATATCATCATCATCATCATCGCGTTAGCAATTTGGCTATTGCCTGCAGGTAGTTTCGATACATTGACCTATGATTCGGACCAAAAAATATTTTTAGTCATAGGCGAAAAATCTGTCAACTTACCCGGGAATCAGACCACTTTAGACAGTTTGGGTCTTGAAATGGAACTCTCAAAGTTCGAAGAAGGTAAGATTAGAAGACCTGTTTCTATCCCAAATACATACCATGAGCAGGAGGCATCGCCTCAGGGTTTGAAAGAAATTCTCTTTGCACCCATCAAAGGAATCTATGAATCCATAGACATCATTCTCTTTGTTTTGATCATCGGTGGTTTTATCGGTTTCTTCCAACATTCTGGAGCGCTGGATAAGGGCGTGGGATTACTTACTAGCTCAGAAAATGGAAGGTAGAGAGAAATGGCTCATCATTGCTCTGATTCTGTTGATCGCCTTGGGAGAAACTACCTTCGGGATGCAGGAAGAGACCATCGCATTTTACCCGATTCTCGTACCCATCTTCTTAGCCGCAGGTTATGACCTCATTGTGCCAGTGGCTGCTGTTTATGGAGGCTCTTGCATTGTTCTTATGGGGGTATTGATCAATCCTTTCGGAACTATCATTGCCTCAGATGCTGCTGGAGTGAGCTGGATAGAAGGTGTTGAGAGCCGAATTGCGATGCTAGTTTTTGGGTCAATCGTCTTAATATGGTACATTGTGCGCTATGCCGAAGGCGTTAAGAAGAACCCAGAAACTTCAATTCTTTTCGGACTCAAGGTTAAGAATCCATTTGAGAAAAAGGGTGAGCCCGTAGCTGCTGGAAAGATGACCTAAGGAACATGGGTACTTCTTGGCTTGTTTGCTTTGACGTTTGTGGTGATGATTTATGGCGTGTCTTCAAGGGGCTGGTGGTTTGAAGAGATGACAGCCTTATTTTTGCTAGCGGCTATTATTCTCGGAGTCATGCAAAGGGCTTCTGAAAGCGATTTCGTCACTGCCTTTGTCAGTGGGGCAAAAGACTTACTAGGCGTGTCCTTGATCATAGGCGTGTCCAGAGGCATTACTATAGTATTGAACGATGGCTTGATCTCTGGAACCCTTTTGAATGAGGCTTCTAACCTAGTGTCTGGAACTTCTCCATTGATATTCTTACCGATGCTGATGGTAGTTTTCTTTGTTCTGGCATTCTTTATCAGTTCATCATCAGGGTTAGCGCTTGTCAGTATGCCGATTATGGGGGCTTTGGCGAATGTAGTTGGAGTGCCTACAGAAGAAATTGTGAATGCATACCTCTTTGGCTTTGGCTTGATGCAGTTCATGACCCCATCAGGACTCATCTTACCCTCTTTGGCGATGGTCAATGTGCCTTACAATATTTGGCTCAAGTTTATTGTAAAACTATTAGTGCCGCTGGCTGTACTCGGTGCAGTGATTTTGATCGTAGGGTATTTAGTTTGAAGTTTAGCGCTGTCTCAAAAATCGATTTTGAACTACTTTATCGGCATACGGCTCTGAACTCACATATTCAAATTTTAACTGTTGATCTAACGGTCCAAACAATGGATGCCCACCACCAACCAAGACAGGTTTGGTCGTGATAATCATTTCATCAATCAAGTCTTCTTTCAAGAAGCCTTGAATCGTACTACCACCGTCAATGTAGAGTCGATGATGGCCATTACCGTGTACTTCTAGTAGGATTTCGGGGAGTGTACCTTTCACCAGTAATACTTTGCCTTTGTATCCTTCAGGGATTTTTTTGAGGCTATTGCTCAGTACATAGACTGGTTTCTCATAGGGCCAGGGTATTCCAAATCCGAGTACTGTTTCAAAAGTAATACGTCCCATTACTAGGGCATCAATTCGATTCATAAAGGCAGAATAGCCCATGTCTTCACCTTCAGGAAAGGTGAACGTATCTAAGAAATCAATCTTGCCTTGGGAATCTGCTATATAACCATCCAGGCTGGCTGCTATGTAAACGCTGTTTTTATTCTCCATTTTTAGAAATATACTTCAATTTATTGTAGTCAGTTTGAGGCATCAATGGCAGTCAATATTTATCTGCCCAAATTGCGCTGAGCTCATTTGAGCTTTAGTCAAACTTGACCTCGTGTAAGATCAATCCTGAAGCGGGTGCAATAAAACTCAGGTGTTCTGTGAATTCGGGTAAAAGGGACGATTTAAGGTCTTCTATGTTGATTTCACCTTGACCCAGTCGAAAGAGTTGGCCCATCATAATTCTGATTTGATTGCGCATAAAGCCTTTTCCAGAAATGCGAAGGGCATATGAAGGTGTAGGAAAGAAATTTGCCGTTAAGAAGGTGTTTGGTATGATCTCACAAGTATCAATCGTCCTTTGGGTATTTGTCTTTTCGGATGGCTTTTTACAATAGGCTTTGTATTCGTGAGTGCCTTCAAAGCAACTGGCACCAACTTTCATTAGCTCAATATCGAGAGGGCCGTTCATTGTGGTAATGAATGGGGCAGAAAAGGGGTGGGCCTTTTCTCCAAAAGCAAAAAGGTAAAGGTATGTCTTGGCCTTAGGATTTTGAATAATATTGAAGTCACCATCCGTTTCTTCGATGGCCAATGCTCTAATGTCCGATGGTAAATTGAGGTTGAAGAGTGCTAAGAATTTCTCTTCATGCATAATGGAAGTTTTTAAGAACAGCTCAAGTACAAAGTGATTAGCTGATACCATGGCATCTGTTCGGCTTCCTCCTAAGGTTTTATAGTCCTCATGATCGAAAACATAGCTCAGGGTTCTATCTACCATATGGTGTACAGTCTTTACAATGGGCTGTTTTGCCCAACCGTGAAACCGAAAGCCTAGGTATTGAATGTGAAGGAGGTAGTAATGGTTGCTTTTCATTTGACCTAGAATTACTCTTTTCCAGTCATTCCCGCGAAGGCGGGAATCTCATCAGTCGCTCGCATATCTTTTAGATTCCAGAATGACGATTGAGGCTACAGCTCCTTGATACGGATGTTGCGATAATATACCTCGTCACCATGGTTTTGTAGACTAATACGACCAGTTTGGGAAGCGGCATAAGAGTCAGCATTAGCCCATTTTCCTGCAGCTTTTTTTGCTAGCCAGTCTTCGCTACCTTCTTCGAATTCAAGTACTTTTTCGCCATTCAACCAATGCTCTACATGGCCATTATTATAAATGATTTTGATCTTATTCCACTCCATGAACATATTAGGTTTCTTTGTTGCCGCTGCAGGGTACATCGCATAGCTGGCAGCAACCATTTTGTAGGGTTCTGATTCTGAACGAGAAAATTCATCGTCTAATATCTGATACTCAGGTCCTGAAGCATAATCATGACCCCATTCTGCTTTTTCCACTACATGATAGAAAACGCCACTGTTTCCACCCTTAGAAATTTTGTATTCCAACTCTAGTTCGAAGTTTCCAAAATCTCGCTTTGTCATGATAGATCTATTGAATCCAGTATTCGATTCGCCAGCTCCTTTGTTGCAGGAGATGGTCCCGTCAACAATGGACCAATGCTCAGTAAAGGGTTCTTCACCATACATTTCCCAACCATCAAAATTCTCTCCGTTGAAAAGAGTAATCCATTCAGAAGAAGATTCAATGTCTTCGCCTATAGTTTGAGAAGATTTTTTGTCAGCTGTGCAGCTCGAAAGTACAAAGGCAATAGCCAATAGGAATAGGAAGGGTCGTTTTGAATTCATTTTTAAGGTTTTGCCCTAAGTTAATGAATGATAATGGAAGTAGGAAGTGAGAGGTGTTTGGCCTGGAAATGTATTACGGATATGTTGCTTAGGAGCAAGTTACCCAATTTATATCTACCGCTATAAGTTCCTTAAGTCGGAGTTCGGGGAGTGCCTTGGTTAGTCACACCTTAGATGAGTTTTACTTGGCTTCGGATACGCTCTACGATTAGGCCCATAATTCGTTTGTTGAAAAGGCTTGTATTGGTGCTGTAAACCGCTAGTTCCTCTGTGGTAAGCATACCAAGGCTTACTCCAAGGAGTTTGTTTTTTAACACGATGTTTTTCTGTAAGCTGTTTTCTATAAAAAGAATTTTGTTTTCGAGCGACAAGTCATAATACGTGCTTTTAGATTCAGTGATATGGTTTCTGTATAGTCCAAGTATAAGCTCATTCTGAAGTTTTAAAATAGGACGTAGGGTTTGGGTTTGAAACCTTTCTTCCTCAGTGCTTTTCTCGAACTCTTTTGTTTTAATAATTGGTCTTAAACTTAGTTTACTTGTCATAAGTGGCTCTATTTAGATAATGGCGACCTCTTGATTAAAGAAGAGCATCCAGCACTATAACCTCCAACTATGCCTTTTGTTAAAGGTGTATTGGCTTAGTCAGCAACAAACTGCGAGAAACAGCCTATCGCGGATCTTCCCAAATGATGCCAAGCGTTTCGGCCGTTTCATTAAAGTCAGGGCAGGTGTTAAGTCCGCCAAAGCCACCAAACTCGCAGATTACCTCACAATTTTTACTATAGGCCGTAGAAAGCCAGTCGGCATAACCTGAACCCGAGTCGAAGATGTATACCTTTTCGCCATTGTAGAGATAGGCTTCTACTGAGGCTTTGTTAGGCTCACGGACCTGACTGTTCCGTACTTCACTTTTAATTTGATCTTCTATACATTCATGTAAACCATTAGGGATATCGAGGATGTCACAACTGAATGCTAAGTAACTGATAAGCGTTATTACAACGACCTTCTTCATAATTGACATTTACTGTTTAGACACAGGAACTGAAAAAGGGGTTGGAACTTGGGGAATGTTGAATTGTGAATGTTGAGTTATGAATGTTGAATGAATAGTGAATAGTTTGGAATGTATTTCAAAAAAAAATAAAATTTTCACCCAATCACCCAATCACCCAACAATCTAAATTATATCACTAGGTCTGTTCAGGTTTTTGAAGGAGTTGGAATTGAAATCAGAAATGACAGCTTCGCCATGGGTTTTCAAGAAGCCGTTTAGGGATAGTTGATGTTTTGCAAAGTAAGAGGAGAGCGTTTTAGTTATGGTTTTGGGCCAGAAAGAGGGCAGAGGTTCCCATTGGTTTTCTTGATTTTGGTAGGCCCTGACTTTGGTGCCTTTAGACACTAGCCGACTCAGCATAGCATGATTAACCTCTGGCATATCCACCGCCAGTACGATCAAATCTTCATTAAGTGTTTCAAGTGCGGAAAGAATACCTCCCATTGGTCCTTTTTCAGGGTAGTAGTCTTGAATACAACTGAATTGTCCGTGAACGATTTCGAATTGATTTACATTGACTGAGAGAAATACGTCAGATGTAATGCCTTCAAGTTGACTTAAACAATGTGTGAGTAGCGTTTGGTTTCTATACTTCACAAAGGCCTTATCGCTTCCCATGCGTAGACTTTGCCCACCCATAAGAACAAGACCTTTGACTGCTGTATTAGACATGTGACTTGAGCGACTAATCTTTCAACTTGTCATACGGAGCGGCTTCCATACCCGCACTTTGAGCGGCTTTCATCAGCTTGTTGGCACCTTTCGACTTCCTTATTTTTACCGCTACTACTTTGTACTCTGGGCATTTGGCTTCTGAATCATGAATGTCAGAAGTAATCAGGTTCACCATAATCTCAGGGAAGTGGAAGGTTGTACTCATCACGCCAGGTTTTACCTCATCGGTAATTTTAGCCCTGATATCTACTTTGCCACGTGCAGAAGTTACACAGACCATTTCGCCATCGCCAATACCATTATCAGAAGCATCTTTCGCGTTGATAAGTAATACGTCTTCTTTAAGAATTTCGCCATTACCAGTTCTACGCGTCATCGCACCACAGTTGTAGTGCTCTAATTCACGATTGGTCGTAATGATGTATGGATACTCAGCACCATGCTCAACAATCTCTTCGGTTTCTCTCCAATCAAAGTATGTGAATAAGCCTTTACCTCTTTTGAATTCCTCAATATGGATGATTTCTGTACTCGTACCATCTTCAGGTACAGGCCATTGCTTGCCATTCTCCGCTAGGTTATCCCAATTGATACCTTTAAAGAAAGGAACAATCTGAGAGATTTCTTCCAACATGGTGTCTGGCGCATAATCGGCCTGATCATAGCCCATGCGTTTCATCACATCAACAATGATTTGACCGTCAGCTTTGGAACCTGGAATAGGCTCAACCACTTTGTTGACACGCTGTACTCTTCTTTCTCCATTGGTGAATGTTCCTGATTTCTCGAGGAACGAAGCGCCTGGCAATACGACATCGGCCAATAAAGCCGTCTCTGTCATAAAGAGTTCTTGCACGATAAAGAGGTCAAGGTTCGTTAGCGCTTTTTTGACCTTCGTAGTATTCGGATCGGTTTGAACTACATCTTCACCGATGATCCACATGGCCTTCAAGCTGCCATCAATGGCGGCATCAAACATCTCAGGAATTTTCAATCCAATTTCTAACGGAATGTCCACGCCTTTGTAGAAATCCATGTACAGCCTATTCATTTCAGGTTTGGTTACATCCAAGTAACCAGCCCCTTGGTGCGGTTGTGCGCCCATATCAGCGGCACCTTGCACATTATTCTGTCCGCGAAGCGGGTTCACACCGACACCTCTTCGGCCAATGTTTCCAGTGATCATTGCGAGGTCGGCAATTTGCTGGACCGTAAATGTTCCCTGTGAATGCTCTGTTACGCCAAGCCCATGGAAGGACATAGCGTTCGGTGCTGAGGCGTATGTAATCGCTGCTGCGCGTACATCTGTTCTCGCAACACCTGTGATGGATTCCATTGCATCGATGTCAAGCTTCTTAATGTTGGCGACAAAGTCATCATAACCTTCGGTTCGGGTTTCTATGAAGGCATTGTCGGCAAGGTCTTCCTCAATGATGTAATACAACATCATATTCAACAAGGCTACATTAGTGCCTGGACGTAGTTGTAAGAAATGATCCGCATATTTAGCCAATTCAATTTCTCTAGGGTCGATAACGATAAGCTTGGTGCCTTTCATAGCGGCCTGTTTCATCTTAGCACCCGTCACGGGGTGAGCAGCTGTAGGGTTGGCACCAATCACCATCATGCAATCGGTGTATTTGATGTCAATCACTGAATTGGTCGCTGCACCTGTTCCAAAAGAACGCTGCATGCCCAAAGCCGTAGGAGAGTGGCATACTCTTGCGCAACAGTCAATGTTGTTGGTGCCAACTACCGCGCGAATGAATTTCTGCATCAAGTAGTTTTCCTCATTGGTACATCTTGCAGAAGAAATTCCAGCGATTGAATTTGGACCGTGTTCGTTTCTGATGCTCGTGATATTATTTACAACGTACTCGTAAGCTTCATCCCAAGAAACATTCTCGAGCTTTCCGTTTTTCCTCACCATTGGAGAACGAAGGCGTTCTGGGTGATCATAAAATTTAAAGGCATATCGTCCCTTGAGACAAGTATGCCCTTGATTAACTTCTGCATCATAAGGAGCTGTAATGCTCACAATTTCGCCACTCGAAGTAGCTACATCGAGATTACAACCCACACCACAATAGGTACAAACTGTTCTGGTGGTTTCTTCTGCATCATTGGTTTTAGAGGCAAATACATCTGTAATAGCGCCAGTAGGACAAGCCTGAGAACAAGCACCGCAAGAGACACAGTCAGACTCCATAAAGCCTTCGTTCATGCCCATCACAATTTTGCTGTCGAAACCTCGACCTTCCATCGTCAATACCATTTCACCTTGTACTTCATCACAAGCACGCACACATCTGAAACAGTTGATGCATGAATCTAAGTTTGCTTGCATGTATGGATGTGACGTATCAGCACTTCGGTCGAAGTGGTTTCTGCCAGGGGCATAACGTACTTCTTCCATTTTGATCCCGACATCATAGGCAACTCGCTTGAGTTCGTTTTTGGCTGGATGGTCAGTTTCGAATTTCTCTTTAGGGTAGTCAGTTAAGACAAGCTCCACGATATTCTTTCGCAGGCGCTCCATCTTCTCAGTGTGTGTATAGATGTAGGACCCTTCCATCACTGGCGTGTGGCAGGATGCCTGAACGCGGGTTGGTCCATCTTGTGCTCTGCCTACTTCCACACTACAAACTCTGCACGACCCGAATGGATCAAGATTTGGTGCATCGCATAGTGTTGGTACCGGGTTAGGCCCCATATGCCTTCTTAACATGGTAAGAATGGTTTCTCCACTTTCGAACGCAAAGGGTTCGTTATTGATATAGGCGATGTTTTTTGAATCACTCATCGGGCTCGTGTTTATAGAAAGTAGTTCTTTAATTCTTTTTCAAAATACTGTAGCGCATTCTTGATGCCTAGTGGTAAACCGCCACCCAAGGCACATAGGGAGCCAATTTCTAAGGTTTCTAACAAATCATACAGCAATTGGCGATCCATTTTTTGACCATTTCTTGAATTGGCAATCATCTCTTTCCCTCTTACAGAACCGATACTACATGGGAAGCATTTTCCGCAAGATTCGTCAGCCGTAAATTCAAAGAGGTGTTCCAAGTATTCGATCATCGGGAATTTTTCTGGTATAGAAACGATTCCTGCATGTCCTAGTAAGAACCCGCCATTGGCGAAACTCTCAAAATCGATAGTTAAGTCGTCAATCTTATGGGTAGGAACTATTCCTCCCAGTGGGCCGCCAACATGAACCGCTTTCACTGCTTCTTTAAAACCGCCACCTGTTTCGTACACAAGGGATTTGAACGAGTGCCCCATTTCTACCTCGTACATGCCCGGGATGTTGAAAAATGAATCCAGACAAACCAGTTTCGTTCCTGTCGATTTCTCGGTGCCTAATTTTGCATACTCTTCACCACCATTTCTAATGATCCATGGTACAGCGGCCAAGGTTTCTACATTGTTGACAATGGTCGGCTTATTGAAAAGTCCCTTTTGTGCTGGGAAAGGTGGTCTCACCCGTACTTCAGGTCTTTGACCTTCTAGAGAGGAGAGGAGTGCTGTTTCTTCACCACAGATATAGGCACCAGCGCCTTCTATTACTTTGAATTTATAACTAAAATCTGAACCTCCAATGTTATCGCCATGCATGCCGATGGCTTCTAATTGCTTCACCGCTTCAGCACAAGCCTCTACAGATTCTGGATATTCTCCACGGATGTACACTGCACCATGGTCTGCACCGACTATATAGCCCGCTGTCATCATGCCGAAGAGCACTAGCATTGGTTGCTCTTCTAAAAGGTATCGGTCAGAATAGGCGCCTGGATCACCTTCATCCGCATTACAAACAATGAATTTTTGCGGTTCCGGTTCGTTTTTACAGGCGTTGAGTTTGAAACTCATGGGAAATCCAGCACCACCACGACCACGAATGTCAGAGGCTTTGATTTGTTCAAGGGCCCACTCAGGTCCATTTGCCAAGATCTTTGAGAATTCTTCTTTAAACTGTTGAGCTGTCATGGCTTCGCCAGTCAGTACACGCTCACCAGTAGCACCTACCTTGTAAGTATCACTTAAATCTTTGTCGGATTTTTGAACAATGTCTTCTATTGAATTGATGGCATCACCAGAATAGTTAGTGCCATTGTAGTTGAAGGCACTATTTTCATGGCACCTGCCTAGGCAGCACATGTGTCCGACCTCTGCATCTTTAAAGTGTCTTGAAAGCTTCCCTTTTAGTTTGTCTTGTGTTCCGGCTACCAAGCAGGCACTTCCATTACAAACATGAACTTTAACACCTTCGTGCTCTTTTTTCATGAAATCATAAAAGGAAGCTGTACCATACGTAATGGCTTCACCCATCAGGTACTTTTTGGCTAAGGCCTTTAATTCCTCATTATCTGGCGCTCCAGTCACTTTGGACTTCTCTACCAATTGTTCAAAGAGGTTGTCTTCTAACCCTTTTCGACCTGATAATGCACTAAGATTTTCTGACATCTTATTTCTTTACTTTTAATGACTTTCTTTTGGGTTTGGAAACATATCGCTCTCATCTTCAAAACGATCAGTCAAGCATTTAAAATCCTTTTCTACCAAAATACTCAATTTATCCTCGTTCTCTAAGATCAAATCTCCTGAGATACCCACTATATCTGACTTAATCCAGTTTTCCACTTCAGTATCTAGTAGGGAGATTGTAATGACATTGTTCCTGTAATAACTACTCATCTCAGTGGCTGTAGTTAATCGATAGATTAGGGTATTACCATCCGGGAATTCGACTTTACCCATACAAGCATCCTGTTTACCAAAATTATTTACCTCTGTTTGGGTAAGTCTAAATCGAATGCTATTGTCTTGAATTCTCAACTTCATAAAATAACTCGCTCTTTCCCTGTGTAAATATTAAATCGATCTCCCTTGAGAAACCCGACTAGCGTCATGCCGAACTCGTCCGCAAGGTTTACAGCTAGGCTTGACGGTGCGCCAACTGCAGCAATTACTTGAATACCAGCCCTTAATGCCTTTTGAACTAACTCGAAACTGATGCGACCACTAAGCACTAATACTGACTTGTAAAAAGGCAAGGTACCCGCTATCAGTCCTGAACCAATGAGCTTATCCAGTGCATTGTGTCTGCCGACATCTTCATGATGATCAATTAAATTGCCCTGCATATCAAATAGGCCAGCTGCATGTAGCCCGCCTGTATGTTTGAATACATCTTGAGCGGTACTCAACTTATCGGGAAGACCAAATAATACCTCTTTCCTTACCTGAATAGCTTCTCTAGAGAGTGGGCTGCAGGTAACTTTGATGGAATCTATTGAGGCCTTACCACATACACCACAGCTTGAAGTAGTGTAGAAGTTTCTTTTGAACTGCTCCTTACTGATTTCCACGGACGGCTTTAACTCAGCCCGTATTAGATTTTCCATGCCTTCTGTTCTGCCTAAATCTTCGCAATACTTCACGCTGATTACTTCATCCATCGAATTGATGATGCCTTCGGTAAAGAGGAAACCTAAACAGAGGGACTCATCGTTTCCTGGTGTACGCATGGTAACGGACACGCTGAATTGTTGGCGTTTGTCTGCAGTGCCATGACCAATCCTGATCTCTAGTGGTTCTTCTGAGACCACTAAGTCAGGTTTGACTACAAGCGTATGTGTTCCTACGCGAATTACTTCAACTGGTTGAACAGGAATGGCCATATTCAATTTTAGGATAAGCCTGAAATCACTCCATTATCATCAATTGACATGCCTTCTGAGGCAGGAACTGCTGGTAAGCCTGGCATTCTCATCATTTGACCTAGAATTGGGATAATGAAACCAGCGCCAGTGGCATGCTCAAATTCCCTTACCGTTACGATAAAATTTTCAGGTCGGCCAAAAGCGGTTTCGTCATCGCTCAATGATTTTTGTGTTTTTGCCATGCAGATGGGGAGATCACTGAAGCCTAGCTTCTCGATTCGCTTCATCTGAAGTATTGCTAGTTTTGTGAAATCTACTTGAGTGGCACCATAAATCTCTTTCGCAATGATTTCGATTTTCTCCTTAATAGGTGCTTGCCAATCGTAGAGTGGTCGGAAGTCATGTTGGTAAGATTCGACAGTACCTACCACTGCTTCAGCAAGTTCAGTCATACCTTCACCACCAGTAGCCCAGCCATTCGCTATTACAGCATGAACACCTTGGTCTGCACATTTCTTTTTGATCAAATTGACTTCATCTTCTGTATCGGAAGGAAAGGAATTAATCGCAACAACAGGGTTAAAACCAAATTTCTGGAGGTTTTCGATATGCTTTGCAAGGTTAGCATAGCCAGCTTTCACCCGATCTACACTCGGTGTATTGTATTCATCTTTGGTGGCTCCACCGTGATGTCGCAAAGCACGAATAGTGGCTACTAGAACCACAGCTTTAGGCTTTAGGCCTGCAGAAACACATTTGATATCAAAGAATTTCTCAGCACCTAGGTCGGCTCCGAAACCGGCTTCGGTTACCACATAATCTGAAAGGGAAAGTCCCATTTTTGTAGCAATGACTGTATTAGTTCCCTGAGCGATGTTGGCAAAAGGACCTCCATGAATAATGGCTGGGTTACCTTCTAAAGTCTGTACCAAGTTGGGTTGAATAGCATCCTTTAATAAAATGGCCATCGCACTTTCTGCTTTTAAGTCACGGGCATAAATAGGCTCTCTTTTAAAAGTGTATCCTACAAAGATATTACCGAGTCTTTGTTTTAAATCTCCAAAATTTTCGGCCATGCAAAGAATTGCCATTACTTCAGAGGCTGGAGTAATATTGAAGCCATCTTCACGAGGAATTCCGTTCGTTGTACCACCTAGTCCGATAGTGATTTGTCGGAGCGATCTGTCATTCATATCCATCACACGTTTCCATGTAATCGTTCTTGGATCGATGTTGAGGTTGTGGGTTTTACTTTGAATGTTATTGTCTATCAGTGCAGAGAGGAGGTTATTGGCCTTTTCTACTGCAGAGAAATCTCCTGTGAAATGGAGGTTGATGTCCTCCATCGGAATCACCTGAGAATAGCCGCCACCTGCTGCGCCACCTTTGATTCCGAATACAGGACCTAATGAAGGTTCCCTAAGCACAACACAGGTTTTCTTACCGATCCTATTAAGCCCTTCTGATAAGCCGATAGAGGTTGTTGTTTTTCCTTCTCCAGCAGGAGTAGGTGTCATTGCAGTTACCAGAATAAGGTTGCCCGAATCGATTTTTGATTGGTCCAAGAGTCTCATTGGTAGTTTTGCTTTGTATTTACCGTAGTGCTCTAAATCGTCCGGTGAAAGATCGAGTTTGGCTGCAATTTCGTTGATGTGTCTTATTTCGGCTGCTTGTGCAATGTCAATGTCAGCGAGGTTGTGGGTTTTTTGGGCCATTCTAAAAAGTTTATGTGCCTAAGATAGTAGAAATGGAGATATTTCAATCGATTGCGCTGGGTACTTGTATTCAATTTACGGGAGCGGTTATTGTTTCTGTTGAATTGGGAGCATGGGGATTAGAAGCTAAATGTTAATTAGTTACTAATTTTAATTGACTTATCACTGATTACCGGTTTCTCATATGCTAAGTCCCAATGACCGGTGACTATTTAACCAATTACCCAATCACCCTTTTATTCTTCCATACACCAGTTTTATACCAGAGGTAGGTGATGATGGCAGGGAGCACATAAGAAACAGGGAAGGACCACCAAATGCCTAGATAGCCCATGGATTCCATATTCGAAACGATCCAAGCAAAGGGAAATTGAATCACCCAGATACCAATAATGGTAAATAGCATGGACTCCACCGTATTGCCAGAAGCACGAAAGGTGCCAACTAAGGCCAGTTGCATTCCCATAAACCCGAAGGTTGGCGAGGTAATTTTGATAAAGGATACTGCCATGTCGACCACCTCATCGCTACCTGTAAGGAAAGTGAGCACGATGGCTTCGGCAAAAACGTAAAAGAGTATACCAATCAATGTCAGCGAAACGAAGGATATCGATGCGGCATAGTTGGTGGTCTTTTCTGCTCTATCCATCTTCATAGCCCCAATATTTTGACCTACCAGGGCTGCATTCGCTTTCATCAATGCTAAGCCGACAATGACCACAAAGCTGATCAGGCGAGCACCAACGCCATAGGCTGCTAACACATCTGTACCGAACTTTGCAGCAACTCCTGTGAGTAGGGTGAGTCCCAAAGCCCTTGCGGAGATTTCGAGAGAGGAAGGCATGCCTAGCTTGAAGGCCTTCTTCAGCAAGGGGAAATCAAACTTGAATTGATGAAAGGTAAGCTTGAAGTCAGTATTTCCACGGAATAGGATATAAATCCCTATAGAGGCGGCTATGGCCAGTGTCGCTAAGGTTGAATAAGCGGCTCCGGCTACGCCATACGCTGGTAAAGGCCCCCATCCGTAGATGAATAGTGGATCTAGGAGGAAGTTAAGTCCAAGCGTGAGGGCATTGATGTAAAGCGGGATTCTAACTTCTCCCACACCTCTTAAAAGGGATTGAAAAAGGATAAAGGTAAAGTTGAAAATCAGCCCAATAAAAATGACCCGTTGAAAAAGATTGGCGTCAGCAAATATCTCTTGTTCGACTCCCAGCCATTGCAATATGTACGGAGAGAGACCATAGGCTACTGCTGATAATACCAGCGACATCATTAAGATCATTACTAAGGTTTGTGTAGCCACATGGTTGATCATCTTGATGTTCTTTGCGCCAGCATATTGCGCCACTAAAATAGACCCTGCAAAAGCGAAACCTGAAGTCAAGGAAATCAATAGAAAATTAACGGGAAAGCTAATGGAAACTGCAGCAACTGCATTTGAACCCAATCTCCCTACCCAGAATGCATCCACCAATTGGTAGCCAGAATAGAGTAGGTTAGTTCCAATCACAGGGAGGGATAGGGTAATTAATGCCTTAAGGATACTGCCTTCCGTTAATGATTTTTTGGCCTGCTTCATGGATATGAGCGAAAGTAAGAAGTTCGTAGGAATGATCGACTAAATACTTGATCCATATACACGCTCTTCAACAAGGTTCGAGTATAATGCTATTGAGTTAAGGGCTGCCTATTTGCCTAAGAACTTAGTCTCGAACTTGTCATAGGCTCTGTTGATAAAACGAGGTGCCTTGATATGAAAACCTATAAATATTCTAAAGGAGAAGCCATCAATCTCTTCTCTGACACCTGAGTCTCCTTGGTTTTGCAATCTTCGATGCGCCTTTCCTTCAACCCCTGCGAATAATCCTTTTGAATTATAGCCTAAGCCCAAAATAGCACTTCCGCGCATGATAAAACTATTGATGTTAGACTTAAAATCTTCACCGTTGATAGTTGTAGTGAGCCATGTGGTGGTCATGCCCGCACCACTAATTAAACCGACATTTCCATACCATTTCTGATCAATGACATGCGTGTAATAATAGGGCAGGTTAAATAAGAGTTCGAGATTCTTAGAGCGCTGTGCTCCAGCGCTGCCATTGTTGATTTTGTAGTAGTTGTAGGATAGTCCTGGCGCAAAGGTTCCGGCACTACGTGTCTGTCGCGCCATTTGAACACTAAATGCGCCATAAGAGAAATTGGGGTTTGTTTTAAAGGCATGTGATCCTCTGAAAGAGGTTACTTCTAAATCTGAAAATTGGATATAAGGTGAGTTACCTTCTATGAAATTGGAGTCAAAATCTTTGGTGTTTTCTAAATAGAAGCCTTTTGCATAGGAATAGCTGACATGGTTTATCATTTTACTGGTATTGAATGAGAAGCCAAAGCCAGTATGTTCTGATTTACCTTTTAAGTCATTGTCTAAATTAACGCCAAGATTAGGTTTGAAGGAAATAAAGAAGGACAGTGCTCGGTAGTCAATGCCAACCAAATTGACATATTCGAAGTTGGGACGTATGTCATAGTTGAAATTGTCACCCTTGAGTTGAAAGCTTTCAAAATCGGTTTCTAAGTCTGCTGATAAGTTGAAGTAGTCATCGATGTTGATGTAGTAGGGCAAGGTGTCTGGCTCAGCTGTCGTTTCAGACTGTGCAAAGCCCTGCATAAAAAACATGCTAAAGCAGACAATTAGAAAGACTTGAACAGTTTTATGAGGCATGTCCTATGCTGAAAATTTCCGTCAATATAGGGAGATTCGAATTCCTAGTATTAATGATAAGAAGCAATCTAGAAGTTCGAGTAAGAGTGGTGTTCACATACATTAACAGTAAGATACCCGAATTAATTGTGTTTAAAAAGTCATTTACTGCTTGTTATTAATATTTTTAGCGATCCGAAAAGGTGATTTCCTTATGAAACGATTTGTACTTACCATATTACTTTACATAACCTGTTTCAACTTTGTAAACGCCCAAAAAAGATGGGTGGATGAAGGGGTGTCCATCACGAAGTTAGACACCTTAGGCGATGGGTATGAGTCGCTTCGGGGCGCTTTTATTATCAAAAACTCCAGTATTTATGAGGTAATGAACCTGATATTAGATGTAGATGGTTATGACTGGGTGGAGGGAGAGAGCAAATCAAAAATGTTGCTGGTAGATCAAAGTGACTCTTCTTTTACCTTTGATTTCTTCGTTAACATTCCTTGGTTGTTTGTAAAGAAAACTGGAAGAGTCAAAGTAGATATCTACCATGAAGATGACACCTTTTATACTAAGTCCACGCAAATTAGAGCATATGACAGAGACGAGGACTATGATTTAGTCGACTTCTACTCGGCACAGTGGAAGCTTCAGAAGCTTGGAGAGAATGATGTAAAAGTTACTTATTTGGGCGTATACCAAGACCAAAAAATGGTCATTAACATTAATAGCATAATTATAAGCCGCATCAGAAAAAGGCTGAATGGAACGTTCCATAACTTAAAGGATAGGGCCACAGAAAAGGCAAGCCCAGCTAATGCTTTGAGTTGGCCGACAATGAGTATCGCTAGATAATTCAGGACTGATAAAAAGGTTGAGTGCTTGAAAGGACAACGTAAACCGTACCCTAACACGGTGTCTTACAGCATCGTATTATTTCAGAATGGCGCATAGTTACTACGCTAAACTAACGACTTAAAGCTAGCGGCACACAGATTGAGCCTTTCGGTTACTTAAAAGCCGGAATGCCTGTAATCTCAGCCCCTAGAATCAATAGGTGAATATCATGTGTTCCTTCGTAAGTCAGTACAGACTCCAGGTTGGCCATATGACGCATCATTGGGTATTCGCCTGTAATGCCCATGCCACCATGGATTTGTCTGGCTTCTCTCGCAACATTCAAGGCCACTTCTACGGCATTCCGTTTCGCCATAGAGATCTGTGGAGTAGTCGCTTTGCCTTCGTTAAAGAGTTGACCAAGGCGGAGGTTGAGCAACTGTGCCTTAGTGATCTCGGTTAGCATTTCTGCTAGTTTCTTTTGCTGTAATTGGAAAGCACCAATTGGCTTATCGAATTGGAAACGTTCTGCACAGTATCTTCTTGCTGACTCGTAGCAGTCCATGGCCGCGCCAATTGCGCCCCAGGCAATGCCATAGCGTGCAGAGTCTAAGCACATCATCGGTGCTCCAAGGCCACTTTTGTTAGGAAGGAGGTTTTCCTTTGGCACTTTTACGTTATCAAAGACCAATTCGCCCGTAGTACTGGCGCGTAGTGACCATTTACCGTGCGTTTCAGGAGTAGAGAAACCTTCCATGCCACGTTCTACGATTAGGCCGTGAATTCTTCCTTCTTCACTTTTCGCCCACACGACTGCGACATCCGCTTTCGGAGAGTTAGAAATCCACATTTTGGCACCGTTCAATAAATAGTGGTCGCCCATGTCCTTAAAGTTGGTGGTCATACCAGAAGGGTTCGACCCGTGATCGGGTTCTGTTAAACCAAAACAACCTAGCCATTCGCCAGAGGCGAGCTTAGGTAAGTACTTATTACGCTGTTCCTCGTTACCAAACTTGTAGATAGGATACATTACCAATGAGCCCTGCACAGAGGCAGTAGAGCGCATGCCTGAATCGCCACGCTCAATCTCTTGCATAATGATGCCATACGAGATATAGTCCATGCCGCCACAACCATATTCGGTAGGAAGTTGAGGTCCGAAAGCGCCAATGTCACCGAATTTCTTCACGATGTCATATGGGAAGTAAGCATTCTCGGCCCAACTTTCGATGTAGGGAGAGATTTCCTTCTTCACAAAATCACGTACCGCACCGCGTACCATTTTGTGCTCTTCGGTAAGCATGTCATCCATGCCATAGAAGTCAGGGTGTTCAAAAACGTCTTGCTTAGCAGATTTTTGGATGTTTGAAGAAGAATCAGTGCTCATAGTGATTTGTTTTCTGAATTAAATGTGGTCAATTTTGACTCACTTTTTAACGTATGCAAACGTATGAACAACTCGGAAATCGACCAAGACATAATTGACAGAATTAAGAAGCTGGAGGCTAAGTATGAGGCGATGGGTCAAGATATGTCGTCTTATCTAGATGGTTTGTTGCATGCCGACTTCTTAAAATACTGGGATTATATCAATCTAGACTCACTTTTGGGCTTACAGCAGCCGAAGACTGACTTCCCAGACGAGATGATCTTTATTATTTATCATCAGTCGACAGAATTGTATTTCAAATTGGCCATGTGGGAGTTAAAACAGCTTCATGAGCATGCACATCCTGATGTGAAGTTCTTTACAGCAAGAGTGAAGCGTCTTAATAACTATTTTGAGCATTTGTGCCACTCCTTCAATATCATGACTGATGGTATGGAGAGAGAGCAATTTCTTCAGTTTAGAATGTCACTATTGCCATCATCTGGTTTTCAATCAGGGCAATATCGTATGATTGAAATTGCTTCGACTAACTTGATAAACCTTGTTAATAAGGACAAGAGAGATGATTTTAACGCAGACTCATCCTTGGAAGACCTTTACGAATCCATTTACTGGAAGACAGGGGCTACTGAGTTGAAGTCAGGTAAGAAGACTTTGACTTTAGAGCATTTCGAACAGAAATATACCAAAGTATTTATGCGTTTGGCTGAGGATGTGGCGTCAACTAATCTCAACGAATTATACCTAAGGCATTATACGAATGTTGAAGGCAGCGAAGACCTTAAAATTGAACTGCGTAAGTTTGATTTATTGGCGAATGTAGATTGGCCATTAGCCCACTATCGTTCGGCAGTGCGCTATTTACATAAAGACCCGGTTGATATTGCTGCTACTGGCGGAACGAACTGGCAAAAGTATTTGCCTCCTCGTTTTCAAGGTGTCATTTTCTTCCCTGAACTTTGGAGCGAAGCAGAGAAAAGAGACTGGGGAAAGCATTGGGTGCTAGAACAACTAGGTGCTAAGAACTAATTATCCACTTACGTCCTACGGACATACTCCTCAAGAAGGAGTAAAAAAGAGTGATAAGTACATACCGATTACCTAATTAAAATTTAGCCATAAATAGGCTACACATTATGATAAAGACAGTAAAAACCACTTTAAGCCCAGAGCAGGCTTATAATCCTGAATTATTCGAGGAGACCATTTTAAAGAGAGGTCATATTCAATCGCATAACGCTGAAGTACGTGCGATTAAGCGTTCTATAGATGCCCGTTCGAAACGAGTGAAAATCAATATTGAAGCGATCGTTGCCGTGAAAGAAGATCTTCCGCCATTGATTAATTACAGAAGAGACTATCCAAATGTCCAGAATGCCGATCCAGTCGTGATCGTTGGCTTCGGCCCTGCGGGGATGTTTGCTTCCTTGAGGTTAATAGAGCTTGGGTATAAACCAATCGTAATTGAGCGCGGAAGCGATGTTCAAAAGCGAAGAAGAGATATTGCGGCCATTAATAAGGAACACATCGTCAATTCAGAGTCTAATTATTGCTTCGGAGAAGGTGGAGCAGGCACGTATTCTGATGGTAAACTCTATACGCGATCTAAAAAGCGTGGAGATATCCAAAAGTCACTCGAAATTCTGGTAGCCCACGGTGCCACAGAAGATATACTTATTGATGCGCATCCTCATATCGGGACAAACAAGCTGCCTAAAGTAGTGCAAGAGATCAGAGAATCGATTTTAGGCGCTGGTGGCGAAATCCATTTCGATACGAAAGTCGCTGATTTCATAGTGAAGGAAGAAGAGATGAAAGGTGTCGTCTTAACAGACGGAAGTGAAGTTAAAGGCATAGGTGTAATTCTAGCTACGGGACATTCGGCAAAAGACATCTTCCATTTACTTGATAAGAAGAAGGTTTTAATTGAGGCGAAACCTTTTGCTTTGGGAGTAAGAATAGAACACCCTCAGCCATTAATAGACAGAATTCAATACCAGTGCGTTACGGATAGAGGGCCCTGGTTGCCAGCTTCGTCTTATGCAATGGTACATCAAACAAGACATCAAGGGCAGCAAAGGGGTGTTTTTAGTTTCTGTATGTGTCCAGGTGGGTTTATTGTTCCATCTGCTACCGCTCCAGGCGAAGTGGTGGTGAATGGAATGAGTCCTTCAAGAAGGGATTCTAAGTTTGCCAATTCAGGTATAGTTACTGCCATAGAGCTTGAGGATTTACAAGACTACAAGCAACACGGGGCCTTGGCTGGTCTCGCCTTCCAACATGAAGTTGAAAAGCGTGCTTGCACCATTGCTGGAGGAACTCAAGCTGCACCAGCACAAAAGATGTCAGACTATATCAATGGCCATGTTTCAGGTACGTTGAATGACACTTCGTATCAACCCGGTCTAGTTTCAGTAGATATGAGCGAGGTCCTTCCAGAAGCTGTTCATGCGCGTTTGAAAGAAGGCTTAAGAGCTTTCGGCAAAAAAATGAAAGGCTACCTGACGAATGATGCGCAGATTGTGGGAGTGGAGAGTAGAACCTCTTCTCCAGTACGTATACCAAGAGATAAAGAAACTTGCGAGCACGTTCAGATTAAAAGATTATTCCCGTGTGGGGAAGGTGCGGGCTATGCAGGTGGCATTCTATCTGCTGCTATGGACGGAGAGAAATGTGCGAATCGCTTGATCGAGGCTTATGGGAAAGTAAAGAAGTAGGATGAATGTTTGATTATTAATGAAGAATGGGAAGTCGCTTTCAAGAAGTTGATTTTTCATCTAGTCACTCAACTCAGCCTTCTCTCATCACTTGAACAGCATCTAATAGGCTCTGAATGATTTCTCGTTCTTCTTCATCTTTGGCTAAAGTAGAGGCAATTTTGAGGTATTTATCGGCTGCTTTAAAATCACCTAGAAGTCCTTTAGTATAGCCGAAGATTGAGTTTAATTCGAAGTTCTTTTCATCGATTTCTAAAGCCTGCTGAAGGAGTTGTGTGGAAAAGAGAATCATTTCATCGGAAGCATAATCCTCTATGATTTCGTATGTAGTCGATAGTGCAAAGTCTGCCTTGCTGTCTCGTGAAAGGTGGTTGTTCATGTAGGCATTGACTTCTATTTTATAGCTATCGAACTCTGCTCTTTGGGCATAATAGACCGATTTAGTCGTATATCTTGCCGTTGGTAGCTGATCGTTTTCAACAAACTCTGGTAGCACCTTATTAACCACGTCATCTAATAACTTATCATCACCATACTTGATGGCCAATTGTAGGTTGTCATTGTAGACCGAGCTCATATATTCATTGATTTCATTGATTCCGTGAGTTTGAATCAATAGCTCTTTATGGCTAGAAATGTAAAGAAATGGATAGCCATCAACTTGATTCTGATGCCTAGATAAAAGCCATATATTTTCAATGGATAGAAAGTCTTGTTCCTTTAGTTTCGAAACGTAGTTTTTTGCGACGGATTTAGCTTTGATTTCATCCGTGCCTTCCAAAATGCTGATTAACTCTAATTGCTCATCAGTTGTCATCATTCCAGATTCGAATTTTGCCTCAAGCTCGGGAAGGGCTTTAATCATTCGAGATATATCTTTGCCATAGGCGAGTAATGCTTCGGCCGGTACAAAACCATCAATTACTTTAAAGACTTGGTTGCTGGCGGTCATAAAGAGCATTGTGGGATATCCAGTGATATTGAGCTGCTGTGCTTTTGGGTAGCCGAATTCACTTTCAGCATCGAATTTTACATTAATAAAATGCTCGCTGTAATAGTCAATCACGGACTGTTCAGTGTAAACTTCTTTATCTAGTTTATGGCAATAGCTGCACCAGTCAGTGTAGGCATCTACAAAGACTAACTTGTTTTTTGCTTTTGCTTGTTCAAAGACGGCCTGCCACTGTTGCTCGTTTTCAACCTCAAAAAATTTGATTTGAGGAGCATCATTAGCAATGAGGCTACCGCACATCAAGAGCATTAAACCAAGTAGGTGAACTTTCATAAATCTATTCTCGTTTCTAGAGCAACGCATTTGCTAGGCGTTGATTATAATGAGAGACAAAAATAGCGAGAAATAGTTCCGAGTCTTGTTAATTTAGGTTAATGGAAAAAACAGTAATTATAGGTAGTGTACCAAAACCTTCAAGGTATGCTTATCAAGCAGCTACGATGTTGGAAGAAAGAAACTTCGATTTCATTCCATTGGGTATTCAAGAAGGAGAAGTACTTGGCCGAAAGATTCTTAATGTCTACGATAAACCAAAAATTGATGATGTCGACACATTAACACTTTACATTAACCCTAGCCACCAAAAAGAGTGGTACGACTACATGCTTTCTCTTCATCCAACACGAATAATATTCAACCCCGGTACTGAAAATCAGGAGTTTAAAATGCTTGCACAAAAAGAAGGGATTGAATGCCTCGAAGCATGTACTTTAGTTATGCTTTCAACTGGGGTTTACTAAGGTTTTTTTCCTTATATTCGTGCATCATTTTAGGGCTTAATAGACCTACATTTTTTCAGTAACATCTTAGACTGAATTGGGCCCTTTAGAATTTTGTTTTTAAAAAATTTATGAGCGAAGAAAAAGCAAATCAGAATCAGGACTATTCCGCAGGTAATATTCAGGTTTTAGAAGGACTAGAGGCTGTTAGAAAGCGTCCAGCCATGTATATTGGTGATGTAGGTGTCAAAGGCCTTCACCATATGATTTGGGAGGTTGTCGATAACTCTATCGATGAAGCCTTGGCAGGTCATTGCGATACAATTTCTGTTACCATTGAGGAAGATAACTCAGTAACCGTAAAAGACAACGGACGTGGTATTCCAACAGGGATTCATGAAAAGGAACAAAGATCAGCCCTAGAAGTAGTAATGACGGTGCTTCATGCTGGTGGTAAATTTGACAAGGATACTTACAAAGTATCTGGTGGACTGCACGGTGTAGGGGTTTCATGTGTGAATGCACTTTCTTCAATGTTAGAAGTGACTGTTCACCGAGAAGGAAAAGAGTTCAAACAAGAGTATTCTAAAGGGATACCTAAGTATGACGTAAAAGAAACTGGTAAATCAGATAGTAATGGTACTAAAGTACATTTCTTACCCGACACGACTATTTTCAATGTAAGTGAATACCGCTATGAAACGGTTGCTTCAAGACTAAGGGAATTATCATTCTTAAATTCAGGGATAACCATTCACCTAGAAGACAAAAGAGAAAAAGACGAAGATGGTAATCTCCGAGGAGACGTTTTTCATTCTGAAGGAGGCCTAGTTGAATTTGTTGAATACCTAGATGAAACACGCGAAAGTCTCATTGATACGCCTATATATGTAGAAGGAGAGAAGAATGGTGTGCCGGTAGAGGTTGCCATGACATACAACACTTCATACGCTGAGAATGTAGTGAGTTATGTGAACAACATTAACACAATAGAAGGTGGTACTCACGTGTCTGGCTTTAGGAGAGCTTTGACTCGTACATTGAAGTCTTATGCAGACAAATCTGGCTTACTTGACAAAGTAAAGATAGAAATCAGTGGTGATGACTTTAGAGAGGGGTTGACGGCTGTTATATCTGTAAAGGTGCAAGAGCCTCAATTTGAAGGTCAGACCAAAACAAAATTAGGTAACTCAGATGTTGCCGGAGCAGTAGAAACATCAGTGGGTGAAATTCTAAGTATCTACCTAGAAGAAAACCCAAGGAGTGCCAAACAGATCGTATCTAAGGTAATCCTAGCAGCACAGGCCAGGCACGCAGCAAGAAAAGCACGTGAAATGGTGCAGCGTAAAAATGTACTTTCTGGTACAGGACTACCAGGCAAACTTGCCGATTGCTCTGAGAAAGATCCCGCATTGTGCGAAATCTACCTAGTAGAGGGAGATTCGGCTGGTGGATCAGCCAAGCAAGGTCGTGATAGAAACTTCCAAGCGATCCTTCCATTGAGAGGTAAGATTTTAAATGTAGAGAAAGCGCAAGAGCATAGAATATATGACAATGACGAGATCAAGAATATGATCACGGCATTGGGTGTGTCATTCGGTACTGAAGAAGATGATAAGGCGCTCAATATGGAGAAGCTACGTTACCATAAGGTGATCATTATGACGGATGCGGATATTGACGGTAGTCATATTCGTACCCTTATCTTGACATTCTTCTTTAGGTATATGCGTCCATTAATTGATGCAGGTTACCTCTACATTGCGCTACCACCACTTTACTTGCTCAAAAAGGGTAAAGATCAGCGCTATTGCTGGGATGAGGCACAGCGTGCTATCCTGACAAGAGAGATGGCGCCTGATGGCAAGGAAGATTCAGTAAATATTCAGCGCTACAAGGGTCTTGGTGAAATGAACCCTGAGCAACTATGGGAAACAACAATGGCTCCTGCTAATAGAAGCTTGAAGCAGGTGACAATTGATTCCGCTGTTGACGCAGATCACTTATTCTCGGTTTTAATGGGAGATGAAGTGCCACCTCGTAGAGAGTTCATTGAGAAGAATGCGAAGTATGCAAAAGTGGATGTTTAACATCCCTATATAATATATACGAAGAGGGGCTTTTAGCCCCTTTTTTTGTGCCTCTAAATACCAAGAAGGGCGTCAGGTATGTGCTTTTCGTAAAGCATCTGCATAATACCATCCTTAAGTCCAATGTCTGGGACAATGATTTTTCTGGCTTTTGCTGCTTTCATGGCACTAATATAGATATTACCAGCAGGTACAATTACATCTGCTCTGTCAGGGTTTAGCCTGAGTTTGTTGATTTTTTCATCTTGAGAAAGTGTTTTTAGATACGCAAGTGTCGGTTCCAAGGATGTGATATCAGCCATTCTTTCTTTGGTTGACTTGTAGCTTAACTCATATAGTTTTTGAATATTTCCGCCAGTTCCTATGGCTTTGATCAAACCGTATTCAGGTTTCAAGTTCGAGTGTATCCATGCCACCATTTTTTCAGTCTCGAATTGCGTGGTGGTCTGTTCTAGCGTACGTACAGAACCTAACTTAAAGGAATGCGACTGGACGTTCTCTCTTTTGTGTATGATGTTTAATTCGGTACTGCCACCACCTACATCAATATGTAGATATGTGCCGTGATCTAGGTCTTTCAGTAGTATGTTATTAATGAACCTTGCCTCTTCATCACCGTCTATGATATGGATCTGCAGGCCTAAGAACTCTTCTACTTTTTGAACAATCGTGTGGCCATTCTTTGACTCTCGCATAGCCGAAGTGGCACAGGCATAGTAGTCATCTACTTCATAGAGATCAATAAGTAATTTGAAGGCATTCATCAGTCTGAAGAAACGATCTTCTTTCTCAGGCCCAATTAATCGGTTCTTAAATACATCATTACCTAATCGAAGTGGGAACCTAATATATTCCAGCCTTTTAAAAGAAAGCTGCCCATCATAGTTGATGACATTGGTGACTTGAAAACGTATGGCATTGGAGCCAATGTCTATGGCAGCGAGTTTCAGTGACATATGCTAAAGCTATTCATTTGGTATCAGATAATGTAAAGGTTGCCGAATTCTCTTAAGCATTATGTTGTAGTATCAATGGTGATTGACTTTATTTGCAACGCTTATCAAGAAAGACCGAGGGATTAGGCCCCAAGACGTCTTAGCAACCTGGATAATACCTGGTGCTAACTCCTAACCCCAAGCCATTGGGGATAAGATGACAAGAGATGTAGTCTCAACTTTCTAGCTAAGCCATAAAAGAAAAGAATGGTAAAGAAGATTCAAGAAGTCCTGAAGGATAGAATATTGGTATTGGATGGTGCAATGGGCACCATGATCCAACGACATGTCTTAGAAGAAGAAGATTTTAGAGGGGAACGATTCAAAGATCATAGCCATCCTTTAAAAGGGAATAATGATCTACTGTCTTTGACTAGACCGGATATTATCAAAGAAATTCACTCACTCTATTATGAGGCGGGTGCTGATATTGCGGAAACCAATACTTTCAGTAGTACAACGATCGCGCAAGCTGATTATGCCCTAGAAGAGGCTGTGTATGACCTGAACTATCAATCCGCAAAGATTGCTCGTGAAGTAGCAGATGAGTTTACCGCTAAAGAGCCACACAAACCGAGGTTTGTTGCTGGTTCAATGGGGCCAACCAATAGAACGGCTTCATTATCTCCTGATGTGAATGATCCCGGTTATCGTGCTGTAACTTTTGACGACCTTGTGAAAGCGTATAAGCAACAGGCTGAGGCGCTTTTAGATGGAGGTGCTGATCTCTTGTTAGTTGAAACAGTGTTTGACACCCTAAATGCGAAGGCAGCTGTGTTCGCCATTGAAGAGGTGTTTGAAGAAAGAGGAAAAGAATGGCCTGTCATGGTCTCAGGCACGATAACGGATGCAAGTGGCCGAACACTTTCTGGACAGACGACTGAAGCTTTCTTAGTTTCCTTATCACATATTCCATTACTGAGTATCGGTTTAAATTGTGCCCTTGGTGCAGAACAACTGAGGCCTTATTTACAAACCTTATCCAAAAAGGCTCCATTCCATGTGAGTGCACATCCAAATGCAGGCTTACCTAATGAGTTTGGGGAATATGATCAATCACCAGAGGAAATGGCTAGTCTGATAGATGGGTTTTTAGCAGATGAATTTTTAAATATTGTTGGAGGGTGTTGTGGGACAACCCCTGATCATATCAAAATGATCGCTGAAGTAGCCGCAAAACATCGCCCTCGTTCTATTGAAAAAAAGATTGAAGCTTTAAGTATATGAGTAAAGTTACACTAAGACTTTCTGGCCTGGAGCCATTAATAGTTACCCCAGAACTGAACTTTGTCAATATTGGTGAGCGTACCAATGTTACAGGATCTTTGAGGTTTGCTCGTTTGATTAAGGAAGATAGGTACGATGAAGCCCTTGAAGTGGCCAGAAACCAAGTCGAAGGTGGTGCACAAATCTTGGATGTGAATATGGACGAGGGGATGCTCGATGGAAAAGAGGCCATGGTGAAATTCTTGAACCTCATAGCCGCTGAGCCAGACATTTCGCGTATTCCCATCATGATAGACTCTTCTAAGTGGGAGATTATTGAGGCAGGCTTAAAGTGTGTCCAAGGTAAAGGAGTTGTGAATTCAATTTCACTCAAAGAAGGCGAGGAAAAATTCATTGAACATGCTAAGAAAGTTAAGCGTTATGGGGCAGCAGTAATCGTTATGGCCTTTGATGAGGATGGCCAAGCAGATTCATATGAAAGACGGATAGAGATCTGTGAGCGTTCATACCGCATTCTAATTGACAAAGTTAAATTTCCGAAGGAAGACATCATTTTCGACCCCAATATCTTTCCAGTAGCCACAGGCATCGAAGAACACAATAATAATGCGGTAGACTTCTTCCGCGCAACGCGTTGGATCAGGGAAAACCTTCCTGGGGCCCATGTAAGTGGAGGTGTTTCTAACGTTTCTTTTTCATTTAGAGGGAATAATCCAGTTCGAGAAGCGATGCATTCAGCCTTTCTCTACCATGCAATCAAAGAAGGCATGGACATGGGTATTGTTAACCCAACTATGTTGGAAGTGTATGATGATATCCCCCAAGATCTTTTAGAAAGAGTAGAGGATGTCTTGCTAAACCGTAGGGCTGATTCCACAGAGCGCTTGCTTGAATTTGCTGAAACTGTTAAAGGAGAAGGTAAGAAGCTGGTTAAGGATGACTCTTGGAGAAAAGAATCTGTTGAGAAAAGGTTAGAGCATGCTTTGGTAAAAGGCATTGTTGAGTTTATTGAAGCGGACACCGAAGAAGCAAGGCAAAACCGAGACAAGCCTCTCCATGTGATTGAAGGTCCTTTAATGGACGGAATGAATGTGGTTGGAGACCTGTTCGGTAGTGGCAAAATGTTCTTGCCTCAAGTAGTCAAGAGTGCTAGGGTAATGAAAAAGGCAGTGGCCTATTTGTTCCCGTACCTCGAAGCTGAAAAAGCTGCCAATCAAGATACGTCTTCAGCCTCTAAAGTACTATTGGCCACAGTAAAAGGTGATGTTCATGATATTGGGAAGAATATTGTCGGAGTCGTATTGGCTTGCAACAACTATGATATAGTAGATATGGGCGTGATGGTGCCTGCAGACAAGATTTTAGATAAAGCCATTGAGGAGAATGTTGATGCGATTGGTTTAAGTGGATTGATTACCCCATCACTTGATGAAATGGTGACTGTGGCGAAAGAGATGGAGCGGAGAAATATGAAGCTTCCTTTGATGATTGGAGGAGCTACAACCTCGAGGATTCATACGGCCGTTAAAATTGATCCAGTCTATTCAGGGGCTGTTGTGCATGTGCTAGATGCATCTAAAAGTGTACCTGTGGCAGGCGAATTGATCAGTAAAGAGACCTATGATAAGTTTCTGTTAAAGACAAAAGAAGAGTATGCAAAACTTAGAGTCGATCATGCGAACCGCAAGCAGGTAAAAAACTACTTGCCTTTCTCTCAAGCAAAAGCAAATAAGACTAAGGTCGATTGGGAAAACAAAGAGTTTGTAAGGCCTAATAAACTAGGAAATCAGGCCTTCAAGGATTATTCGATTGCAGAAATCCGTCCTTACATAGACTGGACCCCATTCTTCAATACTTGGATGTTAAAGGGTAAGTACCCTGCGATTTTCGATAATGAAGTTGTTGGTGAGGAAGCGAGAAAGCTATTTGACGATGCTCAAGTAGTGTTAGACGAGGTTATCGGGCAGGATTTACTTTATGCCAATGCTGTTGTTGGGCTTTATCCAGCAAATTCAATTGGGGATGATGTCGAGATTTACACAGACGAAAGTCGTTCAGAGGTTTTAACAACTTTCCACATGCTTCGTCAGCAAGGTAAGAAAGGTTCAGGGCTGCCAAATTTATCGCTAGCAGATTTTGTGGCTCCGAAAGAGACAGGTAAGCAGGATTATATGGGTGCTTTTGCAGTAACGGCTGGAGTAGGCATCGAACCTCTTATTGAGAAGTACGAAAAGGATCATGATGACTATAATTCCATCATGATCAAGGCGGTAGCCGATCGTTTAGCGGAGGCATTTGCAGAGCTAATGCACGAAAAAGTACGAAAAGAACTTTGGGCTTACGCGCCCAATGAGGCTCTTGATAGTGAGACACTTATTAAAGAAGTTTATCAAGGTATTAGGCCAGCACCAGGCTACCCTGCATGCCCGGATCATACTGAAAAAGAATTGCTTTTTGATCTTTTAAATGCTGAAAAGCATACCGGTATCACCTTGACGGAGTCGTTTGCCATGTATCCTGCCTCATCAGTTTCAGGTTTTTATTTTATGCATGAGGAATCTAAGTACTTCGGCCTTGGTAAAATTGAAAAGGATCAAGTAGTCGATTACGCTGAACGCAAAGGCTTTAGCTTAGAAAAGGCAGAAAAGTGGCTCACACCTAACTTGAGTTACGACATCTAAACATATTATTAGACGCATTGAAATAAGACTAACATGAAAGTCACAGACCATATAAAAAATGCCGAGGGTAAAACCTTGTTCAGCTTTGAGATTCTCCCTCCGGTTAAAGGAGAGAGTGTTCAGAGTATATTTAATGCGATAGATCCATTAATGGAATTCAAGCCTCCATTCATAGATGTGACGTATCACAGAGAAGAGTATGTATACAAAAAGCGTGAAAATGGACTTTTAGAGAAGGTTTCTACTCGAAAGCGTCCAGGCACAGTTGGTATTTGTGCGGCTATTATCAATAAATACGGTGTTGATGCCGTACCTCACATAATCTGTGGAGGTTTCAGTAAGGAGGAAACAGAGAATGCATTAATTGATCTAGACTTCTTAGGGATTGACAATGTACTAGTCTTAAGAGGAGATGCCATTAAAACTGAAGGGCGCTTTGAACCTGACCCTAATGGACATGCTTACGCCAGCGACTTAATGAAGCAAGTGCTTGATTTGAATGAAGGAGCTTATCTACACGAAGAAGTGAAGCAGAATAAGACGGATTTTTGTATTGGAGTTGCCGGTTATCCTGAGAAGCACTTTGAGGCACCAAGCCTTAAATCAGACTTGAAGTATTTAAAGATGAAGGTCGATATGGGTGCAGAATATATTGTAACTCAAATGTTCTTTGATAATCAGAAGTACTTTGATTTCGTTGATAAGTGTAGGGCAAATGATATTAACGTACCTATCATTCCAGGGTTGAAACCAATTACAACACTCAGGCAAATGAATGTACTACCAAGTATCTTCCATGTAGACTTACCAGATGACCTTGTGGATGGTCTAGATGGTTGTAAGGATAATGCAGCAGCCCGAGAAGTAGGCATAGAGTGGGCCATTCAACAATCAAAAGAATTGAAATCAGCTGGTGTTCCATGTTTGCATTATTACACAATGAGTAAGTCTCAAGTAACTAAGCGAATAGCCGAAGCCTTGTTTTAGGGCATAGTGAAGTTATGCCATATCCTCCAGCGCATTCACAAATACATCTAACTCATCGGTATTGGTATAAACGTTAGGTGTGATGCGGCAACCACGAACACCTCCGCCATCAATGGCTACTGTGAAGATTTTATACTTGTTTAATAAGGTTTTAGCCATTTCCGCAGGCTTCATGCCTTTTATGCCCACATTAGCGATGCCACAAGAACGATGTCTTTCCTTTGGCGTATTAAGGATAATGTGATCTAGTATTCGAACTTGATCTGTCCAATAGTTTTGTAGAAACCTCAGGCGATCTTCTTTTCTATCCGTTCCAATGGTATTGTGGTAATCTATCGCATTAGCGATTCCTAAATCGGTATGGCATGGATGGGTGCCGGTATGGTTCAAACGTGAAATGTCAAAAGGATCACGAGGTGCTTCGGCAAACAATGGCCAGATTTTAGGGATGTTATCTTTCTTGACATATAAGAATCCTGCGCCAAGTGGAGCACTCATCCACTTATGTAAACTGGTGCCATAGTAATCGCAGTTAAGGTCACTTATTGAGAATTCAAAGTGTCCAAAGGCGTGGGCACCATCTACCATCACTTCTACTCCTTTGGCGTGAGCCATAGCGCAAATCTTTCTGACGGGAAGAATGTGCCCCGTTACATTAATCATATGACAGACCATCAAAAGCCGTGTTTTATTGGTGATCGCTTGTTCATAGACTGATACAATCTCTTCATCACTTTTTGGATGAAGAGGAACATCAATGGTTTTTGTTTTGACGCCATATCTCTTTTCAACCAGCTTGAACATATTACGCATTGCGCCATAGTCTGTATGGGCCATAACGGCCTCGTCACCTTGGTTCCAATGCAATCCACTAATCACCGTGTCCAGCGATTCTGTAGTGTTTCTGGTGATAATTAATTCATCAGTAGCACAACCAGCCATTTCAGCTAGCTTGGCGGCAATCTTCTTTTTGTTATCCCATTGCACGGTACGCATATAATGCGAGCCTTGATAGTTCAGTTCTCTGATGTGACTGATGAAGTGTTCAAGTGTATCTTGGGGGAGGAAACAATAGTAACCGTTTTCTAAGTTTATATAGTCTGGTTTGAGTTTATAAGTAGCTCTGATTGACCCCCAAAAATCTTCATTTGAGGCCAGTTCAGCAGTTGATTGATTAGCTACTGAACCGGTTAGCATTTCTAGATTGGCGATAAAGGGCGAGGCAGTTAAACCCAATAAAGAGGCAGTTTTTATAAATTCACGTTTGTTCATGTGCGCAGTAATTCAGAATAAGTTAGTGGAATTCATTCTTATACTTATCAAAAGCAAGCCGAAAGTGGATATAGGTGTTAATAGAGTAGTGGTATTTCCTAAATACTGCAACGCAGGTTAGCCCAGCTTTCAAGTAAAGTGATGGGTAGCACTGCTTTAATTTTAATTAGCTTACCTTTGGCGCTCACCCGGAAATGGAACTTCAATAAAAGTTGTCATTTCACAAACAACTTTTATGACATTCGAATCCTTAGGTCTATCGACCTCATTGCTACATGCAATAAAAAAAGTAGGCTATACTAGTCCTTCACCAATTCAAGAGAAAGCTATTCCAGTAATATTAGACCGTAAAGATGTATTAGCATCTGCGCAGACAGGTACTGGTAAAACAGCTGGTTTTGTATTGCCAATTCTGCAGATACTCTCAGAAGAAAAGCAATCAAAAAGAAAGCAAATCCGTTCTCTGATTCTAACACCAACAAGGGAGTTAGCAGCTCAAATTCAGGAGAATATTGTTGGGTATGGAGAATTTCTTCATTTAAACTCTACCGTAATTTTCGGTGGTGTTAAACAAGGAGCTCAGGTTAAGGAGCTCAGAAATGGTGTGGACGTCCTAGTGGCTACGCCAGGTCGATTATTGGACCTCCATAACCAAGGGCTTCTCTCACTGGCGCACGTACAAATATTTGTCTTAGACGAAGCAGATCGTATGTTAGATATGGGCTTTCTCCGAGATATTAAAAGAATCATGGGGCTCATTCCTGATAGGAGACAAAACCTGTTATTTTCTGCAACTTTCTCTAAAGAGATCAAGCTATTGGCAGGGTCTTTTATGAGAGATCCAGTTTTAGTCGAGGCCACTCCAGAGAATACAGCAGTCGAAAAAATTGTACAGAAGATTTATCGCTTGGATAAAGCTAAAAAGTCTGATTTTCTACTTAAGCTAATCTCTGAAGGTGATTGGCAACAAGTACTTGTCTTTTCAAAAACCAAGCATGGAGCCAATCGGTTAAGTAAGAGGCTTGACAGTAAAGGGATTAAATCTGCTGCGATTCATGGAGATAAAAGCCAAGGAGCAAGAACCAGTGCTTTAGCAGGTTTCAAAAAGGGAACAGTCAGAGTGCTTGTGGCTACTGATATTGCTGCTAGAGGCTTAGATATACCTTTATTGCCACATGTAATCAATTTTGACTTACCAAAAGTTGCTGAAGACTACGTGCACAGAATTGGAAGAACTGGTCGAGCGGGCGCTAGTGGTGAGGCAATTTCCCTAGTTTCTAGTGAAGATGTCCCTTTAGTGCGTGGTATTGAAAAGTTACTAGGCGAAAAGATTCCATCTGAAATTCCTCAGGGTTACAAATTGACCGATCAGCCTGTTCCTGAAAAGGCAAAGAAGGAATCAATACAATGGAAGAAAAAGAGTAATAATAGCACGCAAGGAAGCAACAAAGGAGGTCAAGGAGCGCGCAAAAAGCCTTTTGTTAGATCAGAACAAAAGCCCGGAAGGAGCAAAAAGCGTTATTAACAAATAAAATTTGTTTAACTATTATTAATAATACTTAAACAAATTATAGAGTGAGCGAGTTGTATACAAAATTCAAAAACCGTGTACATCTCAGCTCATCCAGTCGCAATGTCCCCTTCAATTGAAAATAAGATTTGCTATTTGCTTGCAGAAAGAAATAAGGAGGCAATTGAATTAGTTTTCATCCACTATGGATCTTTACTTCTAAATGTGATCAATAGAGTTCTTCGTGATGAAGCAATGTCCGAAGACGTTTTACAATTAGTCTTATTGAAAATATGGCAGAATGGTCATAATTTTGACTCTTCGAAAGGCGCTTTGTTTACATGGTTAGTGCGTGTAAGTAAGAATGCAGCCATAGATAAGACTAGAACTAAAGATTATCGACTTACTCAGGAATCTAAAAATGGTGTTGAAGTCGTAAGTATAATAGAGAGTGTTGCTGGTGATGATGACATGGAATCACTTTACGCGAAACAATTGATAGCACAACTACCAGAAGAGCAAAGAATATTGATCAATATGTCCTTTTTTGAGGGGTATACCCATAAAGAGATTTGTGTGAGGTTAGATATGCCCTTAGGGACAGTGAAGACTAAGATAAGAACAGCAATTAAACACTTGAGGACGATTATATAATGGATATCCAAGAGTACATAGCATCAGGAATATTAGAAGCATACCTTGCTGGAGAGTTGTCAGCCGCCGAAATGCGTGAAGTTGACCGCGTAGCTGACAATTATAATGAAGTGCGCATCGAATTAGATAGCTTGAGAGAGAGTCTAAGAAAGTATGGTAAGGTTGAGTCGAAAGCGCCAGATGACAAAATATTAGAGGAAGCCTTAGATGCCATTACAGAGATTGAAAAGCAAAAGTTCTTGAATGTTCTTAATGATGAATCTGAGACAAAAATTAGGCGTGTTAATATCGTTCCGGTTTGGACAATTGCGGCTAGTATTTTATTGTTTATAAGTCTAGGGTTTAATTACATCTTCTACTCACAGTTTAAAAGTACTAAAGACCAATTGGCTTTATTAGAGTCAAATCAGACATCCTTAGCCAATAGAGTAAGTGATTCTAACCAACAGCTTCAGTATGCAGAATTGAGAATTGCGCATTTGATGAGTGAAGACAATATCCATATTAAAATGGATGGACTTGATTTAGCTCCTGAGTCTTTTGCTAACGTATTTTGGAATAAGAAAAGTAATTCAGTTTTCATCAGTGTAGATAACCTTCCAGCGCCTCCGCATGGACATCAATATCAGTTGTGGGCAATAAAGCCAGGTTTAGCGCCTATTGATGCAGGGATTTTTGATCATAGTCAATTAGTTCAAGAGCTCAATGTTATCAAAGGAGACGTAGTAGCCTTCGCTGTGACACTAGAAGTAGAGGGTGGAAGTCCAATTGCTACAGTCGATAAAACTTTTGTTAAAGGTTTTTTGAAAAAAAGCTAACACTTTTAAATCCAAGCCGGCATGACAGGTCGTAAGTAGGGTAATTAAAATAAAAACAGAAAACATCCAATTATGAAAACTCAAAGAATACTAAGATCATTGACTGCAACTATGTTTGCCTTCCTATTAACTGTATCAGTAGCAAAAGCTCAGTCTAAAGACATCGTTGAATTAGCCGTAGGTGCTGACAACCTAACAACATTAGTAGCTGCGGTAAAAGCTGCTGGTTTAGTAGAGACTCTACAAAGCGCTGGTCCTTTCACTGTATTTGCTCCAACTGATGCTGCATTTGCTGCACTTCCTGCAGGAACATTAGAAATGCTTTTAAAGCCAGAGAATAAAGACAAGTTAGTAGCTATCCTTACTTACCATGTTGTTTCAGGTAAAGTGATGTCTACTGATTTATCTAACGGACAAAAAGCTGCAACAGTACAAGGACAAAACGTAACTGTGTCTATTGCTGACGGAACTGTTAAAATCAGTGGAGCAAAAGTTATTGCTGCTGACGTTGCTGCTAAGAATGGTGTTGTGCACGTCATTGACAAAGTGATTTTACCGCCTAACATGTAAGCGTTAAGTTTAAGGTTAAAAGGCTCCGCCCCGAAGTATCGAGGTTCGGGGCCTTTTTTGTTTTATACCATTAAGAGATGAATCCTTTTGTGTAATGCTATCTCTTGACTAAACTTGGGTAATGAAAATAATTGAGTGCCCAAGAGATGCAATGCAAGGTTTGCATCACTTTATCCCCACAGAGACAAAGGCCTTGTATATCAATCAACTGCTTAAAGTCGGATTCGATACGATCGATTTTGGAAGCTTCGTTTCTCCGAAGGCGATACCTCAACTAAAGGATACAGCAGAAGTCCTTGATCAGTTGGATCTTGCGCGTACGAAATCGAAACTTCTAGCCATTATTGCGAATTTGCGTGGGGCAGAAGATGCCCTTCAATTTCAAGAGATTGATTATTTGGGTTTTCCATTATCCATTTCAGAGCAGTTTCAAAAAAGGAATACAAACAAGTCAATTGCTGATGCGCTGACCACGGTGGCTGATATCCAAAACCTTTGTCAAAAGCATCACAAGGTTTTAGTAACCTATATCTCAATGGGATTTGGTAATCCATACGGAGAAGTATTTAATGAAGATATTGTGGCCGCCTTTGTGGAGAAGCTGGCAGCGCTTGGAATTAAGATCATTAGCTTATCCGATACGATAGGAGTTGCCGAGCCAGAAGTAATCAATAGTATATTCAGTACTAGTATTTATGCCTATCCTTCAATTGAGTTTGGTGCTCACTTTCATTCTACACCTGATAAGACCTTAGAGAAACTAGAAGCTGCTTATAAAGCAGGTTGTAAACGTTTCGATACCGCCATTAAGGGCTTTGGTGGTTGCCCAATGGCCAAGGACGAGTTGACAGGGAATATTGCCACGGAAAGGCTTATTTCATTCCTAAGTTCTATTAACCAGGAAACCGGGTTGGACAAAGATGCGTTTGATAAGGCGATGTTAATGAGTTTGGATGTGTTCCCTCAAAACGGATGATGATGAAGTTGAAGAATCTTCTTATTGTAATGATGCTTTTTGTTTTTGTGTTTAGTGCCAAGGCGCAAGATGAACCAGTCTACATAAGTAAAACGCAAATTGCCCGTCATATCAATAGAGCTGGGGATGGCTTGAAAAATGGTGGTCCCGATGTCTTTGATATAGATGCCCAAAAGTTGAACCAAGGGATAGCCGAAATCATGAATCAAGCCATCGATTCAATGGCTTTTCCTGGGGCACAGGTTTTAATTGCTAAGAATGGGTTGGTTTTTTATCATCAGGGTTTTGGCTATCAAACCTATGACAAGATAGACCCAATAGATACAACAGATATCTATGACCTCGCCTCTGTTACAAAAACTACCGCATCAACACTGGCTTTAATGAAACTATATGACTTAGGTTTATTTGACCCTGATAAGACGATGGGAGATTATTTCCCTAAGGTGGCAAAGGGCAAGAAGAAGCACTTGGTTATGCGTGATGTTTTAGCACATCAAGCAGGCCTCAAGGCATGGATTCCTTATTGGTCTGAATCCCAAAGGCGCAATGGTAAATACAAGAACAAAACCGTAAGCAGAGATTCATCTGCTAAGTACCCTTACCGTATTTCTGAGGCTGGATTGTTTATGCACAAAGACTTTATTGAGAAGAAGATTTACAAGATGATCCGTAAATCGAAGGTGAACAAAGACAAAAAATACCTGTACTCTGGATTGACATTCTACTTAATCCCCGAATTAGTAAAGCGACTTTCAGGAAAATCTTTCGACCAGTTCCTTTATGATGAGTTTTATGTCCCTTTAGAAGCGAATACGCTCCGTTTTAACCCGAAAGATGAGTTTGACTTAGATAGAATAGTCCCAACAGAAGTTGATAGTTTCTTTAGGATGGAAGCCCTACATGGTGATGTCCACGATGAAGGAGCAGCAATGATGCGAGGTGTTTCAGGTAATGCGGGGCTTTTTAGTCGTGCGGGCGACTTAGCGAAGGTGTATCAAATGCTACTAAATGGAGGGGTTTTCGAAGGAAAGACTTACCTCAAAGCATCTACCATTGAGGAATTTACGGATTGCCAGTTTTGCGAAGTAGGCAATAGGAGAGGCTTGGGCTTTGATAAGCCACTGGTTACGTATGACGCTAATATAAGTAGTGTGGCAAAAGGAGTAAGTCCAGGAAGTTTCGGTCATACAGGATATACAGGTACACTCGTTTGGGCCGACCCGGCAAATGATTTACTTTTTATATTTCTATCGAACCGTGTCTATCCAACTAGAAATAATAGTAAAATCTATCAACTCAATGTGAGACCTAATATTCATAATCTTGTTTATGAACTGCTCAGAGTGAAAGAAGGTACTTACACCATGGGTATGCATTGGTAAAAGCTTTCTAACCCTCGAATTAATTTTGTTTTTCAACCATCATGTCATAAAGCCTTTGACTCAATTCATGATCAGGATGGAACATGATATAATCCATTCGGTTAAACATACCTTCTTTCGCATTTGATACTAAATCTAAAAGTATATCATAGTTTAGTTCAGTTGCCAAATTGATAGCTGCCCGTTGTATATCTTGATAGATTCTATATTGGATTTCTTTACCCAGGTCTTCTAGTTGATCATTAAATCTCTGTTCTACTTGATAGGCATTATAGTTTTCTTGTGCAACAAGCTTATCATAAGTCGCTTGGGCGGCATTTTTTAATGAATCGGCTTTGAATTTAAATTCCTTATCAGAAGGTACAAGTGCAATTGCTATTGCGTCTATGTCAACCTTTCCAATTTTTTTAGAAGTTATTATAAGCTGCTTATCATTGGTAATTCCATTCATTTTATCTAGAACTAAATTGGTGATGTCGTTTTGTTCCAACCCTTTCAGCACTCTTTTGCTTTTATCAGGAAACTTTGGCCCATTAATAAATCGACCATAATATTCATCATAGATGATGCCAAGTTCAAATTCCCTGAAATCAGTAGTATTTAGGATCAGGTCTATTTGATATTGATCAATGATAGCGCTTATAGCAGGTTCTAACTTTACCATATGCGCTATTCGTACGCGTTCAACTTTAGCATTATACATTTTCTTATTGGCTTCAAGCTGTCCATCCCTTAGCTTAACATATTCTGTATCCCTTAATTTTTTTTCTGTCTCTAATTCATTCAATTTGGCCTCTATTTCTGGCGTACCATTGCCATCTGCGATTTTCAAACTAAGGGCAAAGATTTCTTCATTCAAAGGCTTCATTTTATTCGAATTTTCTGCTGCCTTTGTTATCAATATCTCGTCAAAGCCTGTATCTTCTGGTCTTTTAAAATCGACCTTATTGTAATCAATAAAAGCAATATTCAAGCCTTCCGATACTTCCAGTTGTGATATTTCATCGCCATTAATTTTCTTTAAAACGGACTGTGTGAGGTCCATGCTTGGCTTACTATAAATGACCATTGAGTTAGATAATTCCACATGACTACCAATAATGAAATCCAAGTTTTGTTCAGTAACAAATTGATACAACAAGAAATCAACCTCATTAACGTAAGCAGGAGTAACTCCAAAATCAGGTTGCTCTTCTATTGGTCTGGCCATTTCTTCATTCAAATAAGAAATGAGTTCTTTGGCTTGCTGAATACCAGCCATTGTTTCGTCATTCCCTTGACCTTTATCGGTTACTAATTGAAGGCTATCCATCACGAACTCTTGCCTTTCAATGATAACACCAAATTGGTCTTGGTGAAGTTGTTTATATTTTTCAAATACCTTACTTGTAATTCTCAGGTCTCCAGCATGTACTACACCGACTTTTTGAGCACTTAATTGTTGTGCACAAGTAAGAATCAAGAAAAGGATGGTTGTAATTTTTTTCATTAGATAGGTGTTGTTTTTACTTTTTATCAAAGGATATGCCAGAGAAGACAGGCTTAGAAGATATATTAGAAAATGAACTTGATTGTTAAGATATGCGGCAAGAATAAATAAAAATAATTTTGCTGAAATTAATTCGATATGAAAGTTTGATCCAAAGCTAGGGTTTGGTGCCTATCCAATGACACTGATCACCCCAAACGATACTCCTTGCCAGGTAGTGGCTTTACAATGCCATCAAATTCTAATTGTAATAGAACAGAAGCCAGTTGATTCAGTGGGATTTGACTTTGCCAGCTTAAGTCATCTAATGTCATTTGCTGACCATTAGCCAATAATGTGTCGACTACCTTCTTTTCTCGGCCCGTTAGTTTTTCAAGCTGATTCGCAAGCATCTGAACTTTCTGCTCTGTATCTATGTCCCAATTCAGGGACTCGACAACGTCACGAAAGCCTGTATAAATGGATGCTTTAAAATTTCTGATTAACTGATTACAGCCTTCCGAATTTGATTTATCTAGTTGACCTGGAACGGCAAATACTGGCCTGTCATAGCTATGCGCAATATTTCCTGTAATCAAGGCACCGCCTTTCTTTGCTGCTTCAACCACAATCAAGGCGTCAGAAAGCCCTGCAATAATCCTGTTTCTAGCCGGAAAGTGCCTAGGGTCTGCTTTTGTTCCTATTGGGTATTCGCTTACTAAGCCTCCATTTGTAAGCATCTTCTTAGCGGTCGCTCTATTGCCAGCAGGGTAGACAGCGTTAAGCCCACAAGCTAACACGGCTATAGTCGGCAGGTCTTCTGCTAATGCCGCTTCATGGGCTCTTACATCTATCCCATAAGCTAGTCCCGAAACTATGGTGGGTTCATTTGATTTGGCATCGGTGACAATCGCATCGGTAGTCGACAAGCCATAATTTGTTGCTTTTCTAGTGCCAACCACTCCAACGGTCTTCTTGGGGTTGAGCCCTACATTACCTTTGCTGTAAAGCACAATGGGAGAGTCAGGTACTTGCAAAAGTCTCTTCGGATAGCTGTTGTCTTGATAACAATGAATGGAGATGCCAGATTTGAATGACTGCTCAATGACTATATCTGCTTGTTTGAGAAGGGTTGTCTTGTTCGAAAGGAGTGAGGAGAGTTTGTTGCCGAAGCCATTGATTTTTGAGACTTTGCCTGTTGAAGCCTTGAATACTACTTCTGTACTCCCGAAATGGTTAATGAGTTGCTTGGATAGAATAGGTCCTATGCCTGAGATGAGAGATAGCGCTACCTGATGGCGCTGCTCTGGGTTCAAGGCAGGCTTCTTTTCATCTCTTCGAGGAAAGAACGAACTCTCTGAAGAGATTCCACCAATTCCGCTGTATCATCAATACTATCCTTACTGCTTTTAATATGGTCTTGCGCACCTTGAAGGGTATATCCTGTTTCTTTTACCAGGTGGTAAACCAGTTTGAGTTTTTTTAGATCGTCTTGTGTGAATTTACGGTTGCCTTTCGCGTTCTTTTTGGGCCTGATGAAATCAAACTGAGTCTCCCAAAAACGAATCAAAGAAGTTGCAACGCCAAGCTCTCTAGCCACCTCACCAATGGTGAAATATTTCTTGACAATAGGCTTCTCTTTGTACGGCATATCAGAAAGTTACAAAATATGTTGAAAGAATAACTTTAATCCTAAAGATTAAATGTTAACCACTACATAAGAAATAATCACCGGTTAGAATATGAGCCGAGCGACTGGTTCTCTATAGAAGAAAGCCGTAAGATTTCTTCGAATTCTTTGGCGTCAAGATCTTTATAGAAATAGTAAACTGGGTTGGCTGCTTTTCCATTCACGTGTACTTCATAGTGAAGGTGAGGGGCTGTAGACTTACCTGTATTGCCTACGTAACCAATGATGTCTCCACGTCTAACTTTCTGACCATTTTTTACCTCGAACCTACTCATGTGACCATAAAGTGTTTCGAATCCAAAACCATGATCAATCTTGATGTGATGGCCAAGACCAGTATAGTCTTTTCTAGCCCGGTTAACGACTCCGTCAGCCGTGGCGTAAACAGGAGTACCTCTTTCAGCAGAGAAATCAGTGCCGTAATGCATTTTCTTGACCTTAAGAATAGGGTCTAGTCTTCGTCCAAAACCGGAAGAAAGTCTTCGTAGCTCTTTATTCGAAACTGGCTGAATGGCAGGCATTGCAGCATAATATTCTTCTTTGTTTCTCGCCAAGTCCAATACCTCGTCATAGGATTTGGTCTGGATGTACATTTTTTTCTTTACTCTATCAATTCTTTCCAGTGTCCCTACTACTAAGTCTTTGTTATCAAGGTCACTCTCGAGGAGGTTACGATACTTCAGTACGCCACCAGAACCAGCTTCTCTTATTGTACTAGCAATGGGCTCTGCTTCGAATACAGTACGGTATACGTTATCATCTTTCTCTTGCAGAACACCTAGCATATTATCCATGCTAGTTAATTGTTCCTGCATAAGGTCGTAATAGAGCTTTAACTCCTCATTCTGCTTGTTGAGGGCCATTTCTTTAGGTGATTCGAAGTATCTTGAAAGCACAACTATGATACCTATGGCGAGTATCACGGCCAAGGAAGTAAAACCCAGCGCATTGATGATTACATCGCTTTTCTTTACCTTGACGCGCTCGTATTTACAAGTCTCGGTATCGTAGTAATATTTTATTTTCGACATTAAGAATCCTTTTTGAAAATCCCCTAATTTTGTGACTTTGCATTTAGTTGCTTAGACCCTACAAAATTAGCAAAATTAATCAAACGTACTTTAGCAGATAACAGTTCCCCGTATGCAGTCGAGAGAGATTAGGTCAAAGTTTATTGAGTTCTTCAAAAAGAAGGGGCATAAATATGTGCCATCAGCACCTATGGTGTTGAAAGGTGACCCAACATTGATGTTTACCAATGCTGGAATGAATCAGTTTAAAGACCTTTTTTTGGGTAATGCCAAAGCAGATTATTCTCGAGCAGTAAATAGCCAAAAGTGTCTGCGCGTATCTGGTAAGCACAATGACCTAGAGGAAGTAGGGATTGACACGTATCACCACACCATGTTTGAAATGTTAGGAAACTGGTCATTTGGTGATTATTTCAAAAAAGACGCTATTAATTGGGCTTGGGAGTTATTAACCGAAGTATACGGCTTGCCAAAGGACAGGCTATATGTGACGGTTTTCGAGGGAGATAAGAAGGATGGACTTGGTTTTGACCAAGAAGCATTTGATCTCTGGAAGGCATACATTGATGAAGCCCGCATTCTGAATGGTAACAAGAAGGATAACTTCTGGGAAATGGGAGAGACAGGGCCTTGCGGACCTTGCTCTGAAATCCATATCGATTTAAGAACAGAAGAAGAAAGAGCTAAAGTGCCGGGGAAAGACCTTGTCAATATGGATCACCCACAAGTGGTGGAAGTATGGAACTTAGTGTTTATGCAGTTCGACCGTAAGTCGGATGGGCATTTGGATAATCTCTCGGCTCAGCACATAGATACAGGAATGGGCTTTGAGCGCCTTACAATGGCACTTCAGCAAAAGTCGTCGAATTACGACACAGATATCTTTATGCCATTGATCGACCACCTCGCTAAGAAGGCAGGAGTGGAGTATGGCAAAAAAGAAGAGATAGATATAGCTGTAAGAGTAATTGTAGATCACATCCGTGCGATATCATTCGCTATCGCAGACGATCAGCTCCCGTCTAATAATAAAGCCGGTTACGTGATCAGACGAATTCTTAGAAGAGCAGTTCGTTATGGATATACTTTCCTTAACTTGAAGGAGCCTTTCATGCACGAATTAGTCGAGGTACTAGCTGGTCAGTACAAAGGATTCTTCGATGAATTGGAAAGTCAGAAAGACTTGATCGCTAAGGTGATTCGAGAGGAAGAATCTTCTTTCTTGAGGACGCTTGACAATGGTTTAAAGCGACTAGATCAAGTTAAAAAAAGACTTAAAGAAAGTAATAGTAAAGTAATTGAAGGTCAAGAAGTTTTTGAGCTGTATGATACCTTTGGATTCCCAGTAGACCTAACGGCATTAATTGCAAGCGAGAGTGGCTTAAGCATAGACGAGGCTGGTTTTAAAGCGGCTATGGAAACTCAAAAGAATCTTTCAAAAGCAGATGCAGTGTCTGAGAAAGGTGACTGGATAGACGTGCATGCAGAAGACTCGGTAGAGTTTGTTGGTTATGACTTCGAAGAATCGGAAGCACAGATCATCAAGTACCGTGAAATTAAAGAGAAGAAAGGCAAGGTTTACCAAGTAGTACTCAACAAGACACCTTTCTATGGAGAGAGTGGTGGACAGATAGGTGATACCGGTGTGCTGACTAACGATAATGAGACCATCAAGGTGATCAATACGTTGAAAGAGAACGACCTGATCGTTCATTATACGGATAAGATCCCTGCTGATCCTAAAGCTACCTTTAAAGCAACTATCAATAGTGATAGAAGAACACTCATTAGAAGTAATCACAGTGCAACACACCTGCTACACGCAGCGCTAATAGATACACTCGGTACACATGTACAGCAGAAAGGCTCTTTGGTATCAGATAAAGTACTTCGTTTTGACTTCTCACACTTCTCTAAAGTAGATGATGAGCAGATTGAAGAGATTGAGCGTATCGTAAATGATCATATCCGTAAAAACATTCACTTAGATGAGCAGAGGGATGTTCCGATTGCAGATGCTAAGTCTTTAGGAGCCATGGCGCTCTTTGGTGAGAAGTATGGTGATCATGTACGGGTTATCACATTTGACCCAACATACTCTGTTGAGCTTTGTGGAGGAACGCATGTAAAAGCAACAGGAGATATTGGTATGTTTAAGATCATATCTGAAGGTGCTGTAGCTGCAGGAGTCAGAAGGATAGAAGCCTACACAGGCCCAAAAGCTTTCGCGTATGTGCAGGAACAAGAAAAGGAGTTAAACGAGGTCAAGGGCTTATTGAAGAACCCTAAAGAACTGACCAAAGCAGTAGCTAGTTTGATCGAGGATCAGAAACGATTGACGAAGATTATCGAAGAGTTACATGCCAAGCAATCAGGTTTAATCAAGGTTGATTTATTGAATCAAGTAGTTGAAGGTGATGGATTCAACTCATTGGTGAATAAGGTGATATTACCTAATGCTGACGTGTTAAAGAAAATTGCTTTTGAGCTGAAAAATGAAGTAGAGAACTTAGTAGCCGTGTTAGCGGCCGATATCGATGGTAAACCTCAAGTTGCTGTAATCATCGCTGAAAACCTTGTAAAAGATAAAGGCCTTAATGCAGGTCAAATGGTGCGTGAACTAGCGAAAGAAATCAAAGGAGGTGGCGGAGGGCAACCATTCTTTGCTACGGCAGGAGGAAAAGATCTTTCTGGACTTTACCAGGTGGTGGTCAAGGCGAACGAAATGATCGCTGCTTTGTGAACAAAATCATTACCAAATTAACTGAGGCAGGATATCAAGCGGTTGTTGGACTAGAAGTTCATGTGCAGCTTAATACCGCCTCTAAGATCTTTTCATCAGACCCGAATACCTCTGATGCTTCGCCAAATGAGCATATTAGTGTGATATCTTTGGGGCACCCTGGAACCCTTCCTCTTTTGAACAAGGAAGTAGTCGAAAAGGCTATTTTAATGGGTTTGGCATGTAATAGCGAGATAACCAAGGTGAATCACTTTGCAAGAAAGAGCTATTTCTATCCAGATTTGCCAAAAGGCTATCAAACTACACAAGACAAAACACCAATCTGTGTAGGTGGCCAAGTAATGCTTTTTGGAAAAGGCTTTCAACAGCCTTTAGTGGAACTGCACCATATCCACATGGAAGAAGATGCCGGTAAGTCCATTCACGATGAAGGCGATTCTACCTTGATTGATTTGAATAGGGCTGGAAGTCCCTTAATAGAGATTGTAACCGAGCCGAGCATCAAAGGACCAGACGAGGCAGCTGCTTTTCTTCAGGAGGTGCGCAGAATTGTGCGTTTTCTCGGTATAAGTGAAGCGAATATGGAAAAGGGAGAATTGCGCTGCGATGCTAATATCTCCGTTATGCCCATCGGTTCGACCCAATTAGGCAATAAGGTTGAAGTAAAAAACATGAACTCTTTCAGTAATGTGCGCAAGGCTATTGTCCATGAACTGGAGAGACAATTGAAAATGGCGCAAGCCAATGCGTATATCGATATTGAAACGAGGACCTTCGATCCTAACTCAGGCACTACAGCCAGTATGCGCTTTAAAGAAACAATGAACGACTATCGTTACTTTCCTTGTCCAGATTTGCCCCCTTTGATCATTGAGGAGACTTATTTGGAAGATTTGAGGACGAAAATAGCCACAACGCCTAAGCAATTTAGGCATGTGTTTCAGCGTGAATATCAGCTATCTGACTATGATGTTACCCTTTTGACGGAAGAGCAGGAAACCTCATTGTACTTTCAGTCGTTGTGTGAATTGGTTAGCAGCAAGAAAGCTGCCGCAAACTGGCTCAATGGAGCAGTTAAAGGTTTGTTAAACGATATGAATACGACAATCGATCAGCTTAATGTTTCTGTAGAGCGAATGGCTGAATTGATTGGTTTGGTAGAGGAGGGGCGTTTGAATAATTCTGTCGCCACTCATACCGTTTTACCTGCGATGCTGGGTAATGATTCAAGTGCTTTACATATCGCTGAATGTCAAAACTTACTTTCGGTAGACGATACAGAAGAACTTGAGGGCTTGGTAAATGAGGTATTGTTATCTTTACCAAAAGAAGTTGAGGCCTTTAAACAAGGTAAAAAGAAATTAATGGGACTGTTTATGGGCCAGGTGATGAAAAAGAGCCAAGGCAAGGCAGATGCGAAGCAAGTCCAAGTGATATTGAATAAGAAGTTAAGCCAATAGGAATGAAGAAATTTTTAACCCTTTTAGTAATTGTAGCAGTAATAAGTGCCTGCGGTAGCTGGAATGATGGAATGATCAGAATTACGGGGAAAATCAAAAACCCAATCCCACAAGGAGAAGTGATTCTAGAGCGTTATGAGACCGGTCAAATAACTCCCGTATTAACGGCATACTCTGATCACGAAGGTAATTTCGAAATCGAAACAGCAATTGATGGCCCAGGATTTTATAGAATCAATGTGTACGGTCAGCAGTTTGAAACCATTGTTTTGGATGAAGATGATTTAAGTGTAGAGGCTGAAGGACAGGGTGGAAGTGAGATCAAGGTAACTGGATCTGATGATGCTGAATACATTGAGCAACTTTATGCTTATTTAGGTGAGTATCGTGAAGTAGTGACAGCATTCAATCAAAAGTACATCAGCGCGCGTAATTCAGGTGATGGTGCCCTGATTGAAAGGCTAACGGATGAAGGCTTGGCGCTGGAAGCAGGTAAGATCGATAAATTGAAGGAAATGGCTTGGAACTTTGATGGATCACTGGTTTCATTGTTGATCACAGATTACATCCCGAATAAAACAGACGAATTCAATTTCTTGGATTCCCTATCTACTAAGCTTCAAAGAGAGATTCCGAACTCTAAAGATGTTGAGTTCTTTACTTCCAACCTAGAGTTTTTCAGACCAGCTGTGGCTTTGGGAGAAGTTGCTCCAAACATTACATTGCCTACTCCGGGGGGCGAAACGGCAAGTTTAGAAGATTTGAGAGGCAAGTATGTATTGCTAGACTTTTGGGCAGGCTGGTGTAAGCCATGTCGAGCTGAAAACCCTAACGTGGTCAATATGTACAATAAGTACAATGAAAGAGGCTTTGAGGTATTTAGTGTCAGCTTAGACCGAACGCGAAATCAGTGGGTAGATGCTATCGAAAAAGATGGTTTGATTTGGCCAACACACGTTTCTGATTTGAAATACTTCCAATCAGCAGCCGCTATGAGGTATAAAGTCAACGCAATTCCATTCGCACTATTGCTCGATCCAGAAGGCAGGGTAATTGGTAAAAACTTAAGAGGAAGGGCTTTGCAGTCTAAACTAGCAAGCATCTTCGGTGAGACGGAATAAATCTTAATGACGATTAGAACATTTCTTGAAGCGCTTTCCAAAGCACTTTTTTCTTATCCAGATTTGTGCTAATCTCAGTTAAGGAATCAGCTTTAAGGAAAGATTTAGGACCAACCTTATGGATTGCATAAGATGTAACACCTTTGAGTTCCGCTAAAACCTCAGTGCCAAAGGCCAATACATGCCTGTGGTTGTTATTGGCCAGTAATGCTTCAATCTGTTGTGGGTCTACATTCTTGCAGTTGGCCAATAGTATGTCTTCAGGCTTCCGCTTAACGGATCCCATGATTTTGTAGAGTAACTCCTTCAAAGGATCTTCCAATAACACTTGGGTGGAGTCTACCAAAACAATACAGTGTTTCAGGTTGTCACCAGTTGTAGGTAATGGTTTTACATAAACAGGAGTGCTTGGTTCTTCAACTAGTGTCGGTGTTTCTACTTGGGCAGTATCCGGTTTTACCACTTCAGTTTGTATATCCTGTGATGCTGATGCTTGAGCGGGAACTGCTACAGCTTCTGGTGTTTCGTCCACAACAGGTTCCTTCGTGGTCACTCTATCTTCCTTGATCAGATAAATAGGTTCTTCGATAAAGTGTACTAGGAAGTTCTGATCGCTCATGTAATCAAAGATAAGTTGAAACTAAGATTTACCCAGACTTGAGGCAGAAAACATTCGGAAGTACATTTTAATCCGTACATCATTCCCATGAAGACGGGAATCTCCCTTAATAAAATGAGATTCCACATATTTTTCTTCTCCTATGAAGGTGAGAAGATAAATTCTGGAATGACGTTCTCAAGATGATCGGGGTGTGGGTTTTAAACGCCTGTCTCGAAAATGCTCTTTAATTCCGTAGCATCTTCTGGCTTCATACGTTTGGCGAGTACAAGTCTAAGTTGCCTCCTGCGTAAGGCGCCTTCGAAGAACTCTTGCTCTTCAGGAGTCTCAGGCTTAAGCTCAGGCACGTCAATCGGACGACCACCTTGATCTACGGCTACGAAAGTAAAGAAGGCGCTGTGGCTCTTAAAACGTGTCCCTGAAGGTATGTTCTCTGCGTAAACCTCAACGTACACTTCCATTGAAGAACTGAAAGCTCTTGTCACTTTAGCCTCTAAGGTCACTACATCTCCCAATTGGATTGGGTTATTGAAGGAAATGTTGTCAGCAGAGGCGGTTACAACGATACGATTGGAGTGCTTTTGAGCAGCTATGGCGGATACTACATCCATCCAATGCATCAAGCGACCACCCATTAGGTTGTTCAATGTATTTGTGTCGTTAGGGAGGACTAGCTCCGTCATGGTAACACGTGATTCACTGGATACTTTGTGTTTCTTAGCCATATTTAATTCTGTCTGATGCAAAATTAGTGATTGGAGGAGTTAAATCTTCCTTCTTATCGAGAATCTTAATGTCTTATTATACATTAAATTATGTTAATATATAAATACAATAACATGTATATATTAAAGTATATTCATTATTGTTTGATGGCTCTAGTGACCAATTACCTAATGACTATTCAACCATTCTAGCCCTCATTCCCTAAAGGAATGCCACTGTAATCTAGCCGTCTAAGAATAAGGTATAAGATACCAATGACCAATTACCGAATGACCAATTTACCAGTTACCTCCACCCATCATCACCGAGTAGGGGAACGAACTTGAAGTCTTTGAATACCTCACTTTTGATTTTGCTTTCACCTGTTTTGGTAATGCGCATCATCTGCTGGGTCTTTTGATTGCCGACAGGGATTACCAAGCAGCCACCCACTTTTAATTGATCAATTAGTGCATTGGGTACAGTAGGCGCACCAGCTGTCACGATGATCTTATCATATGGTGCATACCGACTCAGTCCTTGAGAACCATCTCCATAGAAGAAGTTAGGCTTATACCCCATGTTTGGTAAGAAGGACCTGGTATGTTCGTAAAGTGTCTTCTGGTATTCTATGGTGTAAACATTTGCACCAAGCTCTAGTAGCACAATGGCTTGATAACCAGAGCCAGTACCAATTTCTAAGATTTTATCTCCTGTCTTAACCTGTAAGAGCTGACTCTGAAAAGCGACAGTGTAGGGCTGTGAAATCGTTTGGCCAGCACCAATAGGGAAGGCCTTGTCTTCATAGGCATGTTCTACGAGTGCATTTTCGAAAAAGAAATGACGTGGGATTTTGCCAATTGCGGCCAGTACACGTTCGTCTGAGATACCTTGCGCCTGAACAGTTTTAACCAACTGTCTGCGCATGCCTTTATGTCTATAACTGTCTTCCATTTGAGATCGTGCGAAGATAGTTTAAGTGAAGGGAATAGTGTCCTTTTATTTGAAAATGGTATTCGGAAAACGGCTTAGCTTTGAATCAAAAAAAGAACCAATGGTATTACGCCATTGGTTCTTTTAACTTCTTAAATCAGCTTTTGAAGCGTATTCTATAAGCTTGCCAGTGCTGCATCATAATTCGGCTCTTGACCAATTTCAGGTACTTGTTCGGTATAAGCGACTTTTCCGTCAGCATCAACCACTACAATACACCTTGAATGTAATCCACCAAAAGCACCATCTGTTATCTCCAAACCATAGTCTTTTCCAAACTGACCAGTTTTAAAGTCGGAAAGCATTTCTACATTTTCGATTCCTTCTGCTCCGCAAAAACGCCCTTGCGCGAAAGGTAAATCTCTTGAGATACACAACACAACGGTATTGCTTAGATCAGCAGCGGTTTTATTAAAAGTACGTATAGAGGTTGCACAAACGCCTGTATCAACGCTAGGGAAGATGTTCATTACAATGTTTTTCCCACGATAGTCGCTAAGCGTTTTAGTGGATAAATCTCCTGCGGCTAATGAAAAGTCGGCTGCGCTGTTTCCGATGTTCGGTAATTCTCCATTTGTATTGATTGGTGTTCCTCCTAATGTGATTGATGCCATCTTGACGTTAGTTTATTTAGTAATTAATTTATCTAGTCTATTAACCTCAATTTAGTCCAAGAAGTTTACGCGCTAAGCGTTAAACCTTTAAAAAGGTGGTATACATGGTTAGTCTGCTTAATCCAGCTCACAGTTCTCCGCTTTGATCTTCCAACTTCTTACTTCCGAACTAAACCTAAGACTAAGAAATCTGTTATATCTTCGTAAAAGATTAAGAAGCATCCCATATGTTCACAGGCATTATAGAAACAGTAGGCGAGGTGGTCGCCATAGAGAAAGAAGGAACAAACGTTCACTTTGATGTGAAAAGTAGCGTAAGTCCTCAACTAAAGATTGATCAAAGCATCGCGCACAATGGTACTTGCCTTACCGTGGTACAGGTCACAGATGATGTGCATCGTGTGACGGCCATCGATGAGACCTTGCAAAAGACCAACCTAGGTGACTGGAAAACAGGCACAATCGTAAACTTAGAGCGCTGTATGATCGCCAATGGCCGTTTTGATGGTCACGTGGTTCAGGGGCATGTGGATCAAATTGGGACAGTCACCCAGATTCAGGAAGAGGGCGGAAGCTGGCTTTTTGACTTTGAATACGACATTACACAAGGAAATGTGACTGTTGAGAAGGGTTCTGTCTGTGTAAACGGAACTAGTCTAACCTGCTTCAATTCCGAAGAAGGAAAGTTCCGTATCGCGATTATTCCCTATACCTATGAGTTCACCAACTTCCACCAATTGAAAGTGGGAGACAAGGTCAATCTAGAGTTTGATATCATCGGTAAGTACGTCAAACGACTATTAGGCCAATCATGAAAGTCCGCTTCGAGATCATTCCACATCTTTTAAAGTTCAGGTTCGAGGCTGGAACTTCTCGTGGCACTTTTACCGAAAAGGAAACTTGGTTTATTAAGGCCTTTATCCAAAATGGATCCCAAGTGTTCGGTTTAGGGGAAGCAAGTCCTTTGAAGGGGTTGAGTGATGATTATAGTGCTGACTATCAGGAAGTATTGAGTAATAGATTAAAGCATATTGAAGCTTTAGAAGTCCCTGAAAATCAGACTGAAATTTTGGATTTCTTTGCCGAACATATTCCCTCACATTTGCCTTCTATTCGATTTGGACTAGAAACGGCCTTGCTCGATCTGATTAACGAGGGGACTCATAAATTATTTGATACAGACTTCTATCAAGGGAGTTATCGCATACCGATCAATGGTTTGATCTGGATGGGCGATGAATCCTTTATGCAAAAACAAATTGAAGAGAAACTCAAAGTAGGTTTCAATACCATCAAAATGAAGGTTGGAGCCATCAACTTCGATAAAGAACTGGAGCTGCTTGAACGTATTCGAAAGGAATATTCCGTCAACGATATTACGCTAAGAGTCGATGCGAATGGTGCTTTCACAGCAGAAGATGCTGCAGCTAAATTGGAGCAGTTGGCTGCACTAGAGCTTCACTCGATAGAACAACCTATTAAAACTGGTCAACATGAAGCGATGGCTAAGCTTTGTGCTTCTGGTATTCTACCAATCGCTTTAGATGAAGAATTGATCGGAGTACATGATTATGGTGCAAAAGAAGCCTTGTTGAAGTCCATCAAGCCACAGTATATCGTTTTGAAACCTTCCTTAGTGGGAGGAATGAGATCGTGCCAGGAGTGGATAGAGATCGCTGAAGGCCTAAATATCGGTTGGTGGATGACTTCTATGTTGGAATCTAATGTTGGCTTAAATGCCATTGCACAGTTTGCTTCACAATACCTACCAAGCTTACCACAAGGCTTAGGTACTGGAGGGCTTTATCACAACAACATTGATTCGCCTTTAGAGATCAGAAAAGGAGAGTTGCTTTATAACGCACCTAAGGGCTGGCAGTCTGCCTAGGCTTTCATATTCCTATAAATCCCGTCATTCCGGAATTATTATTCACAGCTTGCTGATGAATGAATAATAATGTCCGGAATCTATTTCTCTGAACTCAAATTCTGCTTTATCGACACGATGTGATAGAAAATGGCAAAGGGTAATAGTACTCCTGGTAAAAGTATGAATGGAGCTTTTATCAAGGCAATCTCTCCTGTAGCACTCACAAAATCTGAGAAATAGAAAGACGAGACGAATGCGTAGCCTGTCAAGCTTAATACCATCAAGCCGACAATGTTAAATGCCAGAATGGCTTTTCGTTTAGCGACACCTTTTAAGACTAAGAAGCCCATAGGCAAGGCAATGATGCCCATTAAAATGTCGTAATTCAAACCCTCAAAGGTGACCCGCTGAGGAAAGAGGCCATCTAAGAATGTACCATAGATCAATAGCTCTACTAAAATCCTAAACGATTGAATGAAAATAGAAATGTGCTTTGGCGTGTGCGCTATCACGCTTTGGAAGCTCTTACGTGAAGTTGTAATGAATACGATTAAGAAGGCTGGAATAATAATGAAAACGGGTGCCTTTGGCGGCATGGATAGGTTGTCTAATATCCCTGTGAAGGTCATAATGACTACATAACTCACCCAAATGATCAGAAGGATAGCAGCGCTCTTTCTAAGCTTTTTTTGGTTGTCTACATACTTAAATAGATAAAAAACGCAGGCTAGCATAGCTGCGGTAAGGACATAGATACCAGTTTGTACCATCTCTTTTTGAAATTATAGGAAAGAAATTGAAAATTTAATGGAGTTAGTCATTAATTAAGCGTTCGGTAATGATTTTTTTGTAATGCCAAATATTGATGTCTTGTTGTTGTTGTTGTGGAAGTCTTTATTTTTGATCTAACTAGTCAAAAATGAAAAAACTATTATTCTCGTTCATTCTAACGCTATCTTCTTTATCAGTATTCGCTCAATATGACACTGAAATAGATATGGGGTTGCGTCTTAAATATTCTTCCGTTGGTTTTTCCGATATCGATAGATCAGCTATTAAAGATCAGGGAGGGGTGTTTAGTGCTAATGGTATTTCTTTGGTGGCTTTATTCAGCTTCGGGTAAACCATCTTTATGTTCAACCAGAACTAATGTACAATAGGGTAAGTACTAAGCTTGGGAATCAATTAAACGGTGCTGGTTATAGTTATGGAGAGTATGATTTTGTGTTTCATTCCATAGAGGTGCCGTTGCTTCTTGGTTATCGCACTAGCTTTAAGGATTTGGCATTAAGGATAGTTGGTGGCCCAATGTTAAGCTTTCTGATGAAGACGAATGGTGAGTTAAACCTTGAGCCTGGACCAGTGACAATAGGAATTCCTCAAGTTGAGTTAGATGCATTCAATCAAATTTCATTAGGGGCTAGGGCTGGTGTTGGAGTTGATATTGGACCGTTTTTGTTTGACATCATGTACGAACTTTCTTTTGGCAAAGTGGGAGAAGAAATTTCTAGAACGACACCTGTGGTAGCTGGTAAGGAAAGTACATTCCTTCTTGGTGTTGGTTATAAGTTCATAAAAATCAAACGATAGGTAACGGAAAGATTACTTGCTACACTCTTGTATATTGAGTTTACACTCCACATTTCTTTAGTACTTCATCATAAACTCAGTCTTTGAAGGTTATAATTGTGAGAGTGGCCAAGGTCGATTTTCAATAAATGGCATGCTTCTATTTACTTAGTGTAAATAGGCATACGCTTCAATAAGAACTTCAATGTTTGTTCATAAGCATCCTCATTAGGCCAAAAAGACTCCTTAGACCGCGTCCAGACTACTTCTCCGCTGTCATTATAAAGTGACATGTCTAAGCCAGTTTGATATTCGATTTGAGTAGAAGATGTGCTAAAATTAGAACCTCTCACTTTGTCTTTTGCTTGATTTTGCTTCAATAAAAGTGAGCTGGAGTTATAAGAAGTAGCTCCTCGTTTACTGACAGATAAGGTGCTTTGGATGATGTATTCAACGCCCAGCATATTGGCAATTTCAGGCATTGTGAATTGAACGAAGTTTTCATCATTCACTCCGTTTTTGGCCAAAATAGTATTTGTCTCTGAGAATGATTGAACTTTCAAAACACCTACATGTCCTTGCATAAGAGAGAAGAATTGCTGCTGAACCTTGCGTTCCATGGCATCATTCTTTTTCTGTACTCCATCACGGATATAAATAAAAGGGAGGACCGCTATTTTGTTATGGTGGTCTAATAGTTCGCCCTGCTCTGATAATGATGGCATCTCATTGTAGACCTCAATTCTACCACTGGCAAACTCTATTTTACTAATGTCTGCCTTGTTTAAGGTGTATTGCAAGGATTCTCCTTGGTGGATGAATTGAATGGCCGTTTCGGAGATCCCAACTACTTTGCCAGCTTTATTCTCCCCATTCAGCATCAGCACATGATCTACCTTTTCTTGGGCAATCATGAGTATAGGCATTAAAAGAATAGCGATGATGTAAATTTGTTTCATAAGTTGTGCGATGTTAATTCTTCGAGTTTGAATTGATATCAATATTTGACCTCAAATTAATATTTGATTTTACTACTTAAACTAAAACGATCTATTTATTTTGTCTTTTGAGAAACAATCTAACATACTCAAATAGTTTATTGCTAGCGCGCCTAAACATTTGGGGACTTGCATCATGATTCATATTCAAAAAAAATATAGACTAAGAACTGCCGTTTTATCTATGGTGTTTCTTTTTTTAGTTCAGACCTTATCCGGTCAGAATCCAGGAGGCATTGTACAAACAGGGGCGCCTATAGTGGTAGCTGATGAAATTGCTATAGTTAGTGGTACGGTAAATCCTGAAGGGGTAAGCGCTAATATTTCCGTTGAATATGGAACCACTCAGAGTCTGGGAAGTACGGTGAATACTATTCCTTCGACCTCTTCGGCAAATACCGATGTGGCTGTAAGTGCTCAGTTGCCAGGACTCAGTC
>CBFIAY010000015.1:0-75103 GCA_965660665.1 Roseivirga sp.
GCCTTACGTATTCCAGTGCTCCGCAACGGTAAGATTGACAATGAGTTATGGTCTGAAAATACTTTTGAATATCATTTTGGAAGAGGAGATAACACAATTAATAACTGGTCTGAATTCAATATTCCACTGGCGAAAGATAAGGCTGTACTCTATGTCCAAAGTATTGCTTGGGAATACTGGGAGGTGACAAATGAAATCCGCGATGAACGTAGAATGAGAAGTCGTAGCGGAATAGGCTGGAACACTGGTGATACATCGTTTGGGATTATCCTACGCTTGGCGAACGAAGACAAGTCTCGTATGCCGAACATTACGTTTAGAGCCCATTCAAAGACCACTACAGGTGGAAATGTCACGAATGCAAGGTTTACTGATGGGAGTATGTTCTTCTGGGAAGCTACAGTAAGCAAGACCATCGTTAAAACCGATGATAGTAGCCTTTTGCTAAAAGGTATGATTGGGTTCTATACTTGGCAAACGAATAAGAATGGCCTACCGAATGGTTCTAATTTCTTTCAAAATGATGCTGGGACTTATGGAGTGGGTATTGAATGGACGAAAGGAAAGTGGTTTGTAGGTAGCGATGTCTCTGGCTACCATGGCTATATCCAAAACAGAGATACGCCAAGTGCATGGCGCAATCAAATCTCTTATCGAGTCAGTAAGCATATTGCGTTTTACACCAATTTTAATGTGGGCTTAAATAGCTGGGGTTGGCAAAGTGTAACAATTGGCTATCGTCACTTCTTCAAAACGATCGAGTAGAAGATAGAGCTTAGTCACAATGGCTTTGTGATACATAGTTTGTCTGCAGATGTTCATGATTTCCATATTATCATTTAGATAATTGTCTCAGCAAAGCGGAGTATAAAGACAAGGGTAGTGTGGTAGGTTAGTAGATTACATTTGTATTCAGAATTACTCTTTAAATATTAGTGATTAGTCGGTGCTAATATTATTTTTGCGCATGGCAGAACAGATACTCATTCTCGACTTTGGTTCCCAATACACCCAGCTGATTGCCAGAAGAGTTCGAGAGCTTAACGTTTATTGCGAAATTCACCCTTACAACCACATTCCTGAGATCACGGATGATATAAAAGGAGTGATCCTTTCGGGTAGTCCTTGCTCGGTAAGGGAAGAAAATGCACCCGATTTAGACATCGATCAATTCAGAGGTAAGATGCCAATCTTAGGCGTTTGCTATGGTGCACAATTGATGGCGCAAAAATATGGCGGTAACGTAATGCCTTCAGAGATTAGAGAATATGGTCGTGCACGATTAACCAGAGTTGATGGCCACTATCCATTGCTCAAAGAAATTAGCCTTGACTCTCAGGTTTGGATGTCGCATGCCGACACCATTTCAAAATTACCCGCCAACTTCGATGTAATTGCAAGTACTTCTAGTGTTGAGAAGGCAGCATTCAAAGTGCAGGGAGAGGAAACTTACGGTATTCAGTTTCACCCAGAAGTAACGCATTCAGAAGAAGGTAAAGAACTGGTCAGAAATTTTGTAGTTCACATTTGTGGCTGTTCTCAAGACTGGACACCAGACCTTTTTGCTGAGTCTACTATTGCCTCTTTAAAAGAGCAATTGGGTAATGATAAAGTGATCCTCGGTTTGTCTGGAGGAGTTGACTCTTCGGTTGCTGCTGTTTTGATTCATCGTGCCATCGGTGAGAACCTGCACTGTATTTTCGTAGATAATGGGTTGTTACGGAAGAACGAATTTGAGTCGGTCTTGGAGTCTTACCAAGGTATGGGTTTGAATGTGAAAGGAGTTGATGCTAAAGATCAATTCTACACCGCGCTAGCAGGCATCACAGATCCAGAAGGAAAAAGGAAAGCCATCGGTAGAGTCTTCATCGAAGTATTTGATCAAGAAGCTAAGAAGGTTGAAGACGCTAAATGGTTGGGGCAAGGAACGATCTATCCTGACATAATTGAGTCGGTTTCTGTTAAAGGACCATCGGCAACAATAAAATCCCATCACAACGTTGGTGGTTTACCAGAGAAGATGAATTTGAAGGTAGTTGAACCATTGAATACGCTTTTCAAAGACGAGGTAAGAAACGTTGGGCGAAGTTTAGAGATCGATCAGAATATTCTAGGTAGACATCCATTTCCTGGGCCTGGACTAGGCATAAGAATACTAGGAGATGTGACTGCTGAGAAGGTCGACATCTTACAAGAAGTTGATTATATTTTTATCGAAGGGTTGAAAAAATATGGTCTCTATGACGATGTTTGGCAAGCTGGTTCTATGCTTTTACCGATCCAATCGGTGGGCGTAATGGGTGATGAAAGAACATATGAGCGGGTAGTAGCACTAAGAGCTGTTACCAGTGTAGACGGAATGACAGCGGATTGGTGTCACTTACCGTATAACTTTTTGCAAGACATCTCTAACGAGATCATCAACAAAGTAAAAGGAGTAAATAGAGTGGTTTATGATATCAGTTCAAAACCACCAGCAACCATCGAATGGGAATAAGAAAAAGACTTTTTCTAATAGTAGTTCTTCTGATAATTTCTGTAAGCCAAGGCTTTTCACAGAATATCAAAACGCTTTTTAATGAGGGTAAAAAACTTTTTGACCAGAAGCAGTATGCGCTGGCCTTAGGCAAGTTCGCTCCATTAACTTCGATGAACCAAAGCAATGATCTTGTAAAGTATGCCTCGTATTACTACGCCATTGCTGCCCATAAATCTGGTGATAATACGACTGCTAAGCATATGTTCAAGCAAGTCCTTCAAAAGTATCCTGGCTGGGCTGTAACGGAAGATGTGAATTATTGGTTGGGGTACTTAGCAGCTCAAGAAAATGATATACAAGGCACTTTTCAGTACTTCGATTTGGTCAATAAGCTTGATCTAGAGGTAAATAAAGCGGCCCTAAAAGCGAGAGTACTTTCTAATACTACTGACACGAAGGGACTCCTAAAACTTTTAGATCAGTATCCAGATGATAACCTTATCGCTTCACAGCTTGCGAACCAAATACTCTCTCAACCGGTGCATGAGCAGGATATGGAATTGCTTAGCAACTTGCAGTCAACCTATGCTTTGAATCTCGACTTGGGGATTGATGGGATAGAATATTCTCCCAAGAAATCTACTTACAATGTGGGGCTGTTTTTACCTTTCTCCTTTAGTAGTGATTCAGCAATGCTTGTAAGGTCTATGTCCAATTGGACGACTAGAATGTATGAAGGAGTTGCCTTGGGTGTAGAAAAGCTTAGAGACGAAGGCATAGAGATTAACTTGATAAGCATAGATACTAGAAGTCTCGAAATCAGTTTAGAAGAGCAAATAGCGGCTGGTGATTTTAAAGACCTTGATTTGATACTTGGTCCTGTGTCACAAAATGCAGTCGAGTTAATGGCAGATTTTTCGAAAGAAAATAAGATCAACATTATTAACCCTTTGTCATCGAACGGTGATATCCTAAAAGATAATCCTTTTGCCTTTTTATATTACCCAAGCAATGAATCGATCGCGATCGAAGCGGCAAAATATGCGAAGCAGAATTTTACGCGTAACAAGAATGCGGCTGTTTTTTATAGTGGACTTTCTGATGTGGCACGTGCAGATATGTATCGTCAGATCATTGAAAAGGACTCCTTTAATGTGACCATTTTTAGGGAGGTCAGGCCAAATGAATCTGTGAATATTCAGCAATGGTTGATTGAGGAGGAAGAGCTGGTTAAAGACTCAACTACGACAGCGAACATGTTAGCTGAAATGGATTCGCTGCGCGAAGCAGGTGAAGAGGAATGGGAGATTTATAGTGAAAGAGATTTCGTATATGACACACTAAAAATATTACCTGACAGCATTGGTCACGTATTTATTGCATCCGATATTTCATCACTAGCCTCAAGTGCCTTGAGTGGTATTGAAGGTAGGCCTGATACAGTTGAATACCTGTCTTCATCAAGGTTTTTAGCCAATGAGAGTTCTATTTCCTTTGATCAGTTGGAACGACTCAATGCTACTTTTATAGGGACTAATCTAATTAATTATAACACTGAGGCTGTTAAGGAGTTTAGGATGCGGTATGTAGATGCATACTTAAAAAGTCCGATGAAAGAAGATCGTTTAGGCGATCCTTACATTGGTTATGATATTGTCGTCACTTTTGGGCGGCTCTTAAATGAATATGGGAAGTATTTTCAAGTGGGGGTGAAGAGAAGGGATGCTTTTGAAGGAGAACTTACCGATAAGTTCAACTATAGGCTTTCTAATGACAATCGCTACATACCTGTCTTGAAGGTGGAGGCTGCGACTATCGTGCCTCGAGAAAAATATTAATTATGAATTCACCAGTAAAAAGTCAGCGTCTTTTCGAAGAAGCTCAACACTTCATTCCAGGCGGTGTAAACTCTCCAGTTAGAGCATTCAAGGCAGTTGGAGGAAATCCGTTATTTATCAAATTCGCCAAAGGAGCCTTTATTACCGATGCCGATGATAACCAATACATTGAGTTGTTCAACTCATGGGGTCCAATGATACTTGGTCATGCAAATGAAAGAATAGCCGATGCCGTAAAACAGGCGGTTGAAGGTTCTCTTTCTTTTGGTGCCCCTACGGCCATGGAAGTAGAAATGGCAAAGCTTATTTGCGCAATGGTACCTAGTATTGAAAAAGTACGTATGGTTAATTCGGGTACAGAAGCCACTATGTCTGCGATCCGCTTAGCAAGAGGGTATACAGGGCGTGACAAAATGATTAAGTTCGAAGGCTGCTATCATGGACATGGGGATTCATTTTTGATTGCTGCCGGGAGTGGCGTTATGACATTAGGGGAGCCAAATAGTCCAGGGGTTACGAGTGGTGTAGCAAAGGATACATTAACGGTTCCTTTTAATGATTTAGAGCGCCTAGAGGAAGTTATTAATGCAAATAAGGATCAAGTAGCTGCTATTATTGTTGAGCCTGTCGCTGGAAATATGGGTTGTACGTTGCCAGCCGAAAGGTACTTAAAAGGGATGAGAGAACTTTGCGATGCTAATGGCATTGTATTGATTTTTGATGAGGTAATGACTGGTTTCAGACTTTCTAAAGCTGGAGCTCAGGGTGTTTATGATGTTCAGCCTGACTTAACAACTTTGGGTAAAATCATTGGAGGTGGAATGCCTGTTGGTGCTTATGGCGGTAAGAAAGAGATCATGGATTATGTTTCCCCACAAGGCCCAGTTTATCAAGCAGGAACATTGTCTGGTAATCCTGTAGCCATGGCAGCTGGAATGGCAATGCTTACTCAAATTAATGAAAGTGAGTCTATATACACTGACCTGGCAAATACTACTGAAGCGATTGAGAAAGGGTTTCAAGCCAACCTAGATGAATTAAGTCTAGGCTACACAATGAATCGAATTGGTTCTATGGTAAGCCTATTTTTTACAGATCAGAAAGTGATTGACTTTGATACGGCTAAATCATCGAATACAGAGAAATTTGGGCTTTACTTTAGGGAGATGCTTAACAACGGGGTCTACTTACCTCCATCTCAATTTGAAACATTATTCATTTCTACATCCATAACAGAGGACTTGGTAGGGCGTATTGTTGAGGCGAATAGAATCGCACTCAAAAAGATACATCAGTAGTACCAGAAACTGATGAATACTTCGAGGAAGAAGAATATTTGCAGAAAAATCAAATAAATTACACCCACTAGGTTGAATTTAACCAATGTTTTAAACCATCCTTGTTTGTAAACCTTTAAAAAGGAGGTGTAAACATAGGTGCTGGTACCTACAAAGAATAGCCCGCCAACTATGCCTCTCCATGCTGCAATATTGGCATCGGGAAAGTTGCCTTCGGTTATAATCTTAAAGATGATCAACAGGCCTATACCATAAGCCATATAGGCGAAGGAATGTACATGCAGTGCATGCACTACATGTTTGATGTATAAATGTTTTCTTCTAACGTAGAAGAACTTCAATATACCCGCAAATAATGGGATAAGGATGAACATCATAAGAGGCAAATTGCCAAGGACAAAGCCCTTGAACCCTTCATCGTTCACAAATATTTTTCTGACCTGACTGTTAATATGGTCTTTCTGTCCCTCATCAAAGAAGCTTCCTTCAAAGATGTTACTATCGTCTATGATGGAGTCCATAAATGCTTTGTCAGTTAGATTCCGGTCTCTTGCTAGCCTATGGTAACGTTCCAAATCACTTTCTTTTGCATTAGGTAGAGAGGTAGGTTTCACGTTGACTTCTAAATTTTTCAGTGAATCGCCTCCTTTCTGCGATTGAATCGAGTCATAGAGTTGATCAAAAGTTGTGATACCTGAGAACTGGCTAACCATCGAATCGGAAAGCACATCAAGCTTTACCGAATCAGGGAGTGCATTCCAATTATCGTTCGACTTAAGCTTTTCAATATTCATTTCGCCCCCGAAATTAATTTGATCATCATCTTGTATAGACCTCAAGTCTATGCCTGAAAGCAAGTAGCTGATAGTGAAAAAATAGAAAAGACTCATTACAAAGTAGAGCCTGACTGGGTGAATAAAGTGCTTGACCTTTCCTTCTTGGAACCGATTAGTAAGATTTCCTGGCTTGATTAAAAATGGAACAGTACTATGTGCCATTTTTGAGTCAATGCCGAGGTAGTTGTCAACAAACTCCTTAATCAGAGTGGCAAAGGTCACATTGTTATCCGAGTTTGACTGACCACAAGTAGGGCAGAAGTTATAGTCCTCGTTTAAGGAGGAACTACAATTCTTACATGTTGTGCTTTTACGCTTCTTTTCGATCATTTAAAAATACACAAGGCAATGAGTCAAAGATAGCAGTTGTAGTGAAAGCACAAAAGGTGCGAAATGAAAAAAGCCAGCCGGTGAAAGGCTAGCTTTTGATTTTGAGTGTTTAGGTGGAAGGATGATCTTTAGACCAAATCGAGCAATAATTCTGATTGTCCGATTTGCCTGTACTTTTTAGAAAGAAGGATTGATTTCAATTCACTACGAATTTCGTTCATTAAAACTTTGTCTCCAGTGATATAGCACACATTGGCTACCATATTTTCCTTAATAAGAATTTTGTTGTGATTACTATCTATGATTGAACCAGTCCAGTCTTGTTGAGCAATGTTATACTTCTGACATACCAATTGTCCAATAGCTCTTTTTGCAACAGGATCGTTGCCTTTGATTTCCATTTTACCAAAGAAGAATTGGTCCTTATAATAGTGCATCTGTAGGATACATCTTTCTTCTTTAATGGTGAGTCTATAATAAATCGTTTTTTGATGCTTCAGGGCAAGTTTACGATTATCCACATAATTTGGCTTGCCAAGCTTCTGAATAGTTTCTTTTAAAGTCTGTCCAAATGAAAGGCCATAAAATTATACACCTTTTTCTGTATCAATAGATTCTAAATGGTTGAGGTTGAGGATTGAATCAAATGATACATGGGAGAGGAGTGCATTTCTACCTTCGTAAAAATCCGATCGGCTCTGTTTATAGAGCCTTCGCTTTTTGTTGCCAAAAAGCATAGAGATGTCTGGAAAACTTAGCGTCCACATCGTAATTAATCAAGTATTTAGGTGTAAATCTGCCCCTAAGGACATCACTAATGTAAAGAACAACCTTTGAAAAATCAAATTTGTTATTGTCCAAAGGTACTCAATAATGTAGAGAACGAGGTATTTGGGGGGGCTATGAATGCATGTTATATGTAAAGTGCAAAATTTAGTATTTATAAAGGTTAAAGAAAATCCTTGTGATAAAGGGCGCGTTGAGAATCTCGAACACAAGCACTACGCTTTGGTCTTCACCTTATTCCATGGCTTTACGTGCCAATAGATATTTCCTGTGGATATATGATTACCCTCCGTGTCGTGGGATTTCACTTCGCAATTTACTACGACAGATTCTTCTGTTTTCAGTGGTTCAATAATGTGAATGTTAAGCCATTCCTCAGTAAGTTCGAAAGTGACAACTACGTCCATCTTGCCTTGATAATGGTAATTCATCTCCATCTTCTGCATAATAATCCGATATGCTTTTGCATTTAGTTTAGTTAGTAGAACTAAACCGGTAGAGTACTCAGATGCAGTAGCTAAGGCACAGGCATGCACTCCTTTGATATGATTGAAATTGATTCGTTTGTAAGGGATTTTTACTTTTACAAAATCGTCACCGAGTTCAATGATCTTAAAGCCATGAGGTTTATTGAAAGGAATCATTCGGGCCAGGCCAAAATTTAAAAGTGCTAAATGCTTCTTGGAAGTTTTAGCGCGCTCCATTATCTGTATAGGATCAAACATATCAATCAGAATTTGAATTAATTTAGGGATTCTAAGTGAATAAAAAACTATGCTGAGCTTCTGGGAGAAAGACGAATTTTTAAACTATGACCATATCATAGTCGGAGCTGGAATTGTGGGGCTTTCTACGGCCATAAGTATTAAGGAGAATTACCCGAAGGCGAGGGTATTGGTGTTAGAACGTGGCACGTTTCCTACGGGAGCTTCTACTAAGAATGCGGGTTTTGCTTGCTTCGGAAGTTTAACTGAGATATTATCTGACTTGAAGCTGATGCCAGAGCAAGAGGTTTTCGATTTAGTCAAGCTTCGATGGGAGGGTTTACAGCTTCTTCGAGAACGTGTAGGTGATGAGGCGCTTGCTTATCAGAACCTAGGAGGGTATGAACTTATGCGATCCGCAGATATGCCCGCACTGGCAGAGATGAATAAGGTCAATGCGCTATTGATGCCATTGTTTGGAAAGACTGTTTACCACGATCGCTCTGAAGAAATAGAGAAACTTGGGTTTGATGCTAGGGTCATTGAGGGCTTAGTGTTCAATCCTTTTGAGGCGCAATTGCATAGCGGCAAAATGATGAAGGCACTTGCAAGATTAGCCTCTAAACTAGGTGTCGAAGTATTCACCGGAACTCCTGTGACGGAGTTTCAAGAGAAAGAAGGGAGAATCGAAGTGCTGACAGCTGAAGGGTTATGTTTTCAGGCAAAGAAGCTGGCCATTTGTACTAACGCTTTTTCTAAGTCCCTTCTTCCAAAACTGAATTTAGCACCAGGGCGTGGTGTCGTTCTGATTACTAAACCAATTGCTGGACTAAAATTCAAAGGAACTTTTCATTATGACGAAGGCTATTATTACTTCAGAAATTACCAAGATCGTATTCTCTTCGGAGGCGGACGAAATTTAGATGTCTTAGGAGAGGAGACAACAGATTTTGAAGTAAGAGATCAGATTCTCGATAAACTGATTGATGACTTAAAAACACTTATTATTCCCAATCAAGATTTTGAAATTGATCATGTCTGGTCAGGAATTATGGCATTCGGACCTAATAAGCAGCCGATTCTAGAGGACTATTCCGATAATATTCATGTTGGAGTGAGGTTAGGAGGGATGGGTGTGGCCATTGGAAGCAAAATGGGTTTTGAATTAGCAAAACGAATGCTTCAGTAGTCAAAATATTACTATCTTCAAACCTTACAGATCAACCCATATGGAGTATAAGTATCAAAAGCCCACACTGTTTCAAGCTTTAATCCCCATCGTTTTCCTGATTGTTGCACTCTTTATAAATGTGCGCATCTTTGGCGATAGTGCCTTAGACGGTTCAAATCAGATTATCCTCTTACTTTCCGCTGCTATTGGAGCACTAGTTGCCCTCCGCATTGGAATGAAGTGGGATGAGATTCAAAAGGGAATTGTAAAAACTATTAGTTCAGCAATGGCCTCGATTCTAATCCTCTTATTGATTGGATCTTTGGCAGGTACGTGGTTATTGTCAGGTGTTGTTCCTGCTATGATCTATTATGGTCTTCAAATATTAAATCCAACCATTTTTCTTGTTGCAGCTTGTATAGTTTGTTCTATTGTGTCTATTGCAACAGGGAGTTCTTGGACCACTGCTGCTACTGTTGGTATTGCGCTTATGGGTATCGGTAAGGCCCTCGGTATAGCTGATGGCATGATCGCTGGGGCTGTGCTTTCAGGCGCCTACTTTGGGGATAAAATGTCTCCATTGTCAGATACAACTAACCTTGCGCCAGCAATGGCAGGCACTGATTTGTTTACACACATTCGTTATATGACAATAACGACTATCCCATCAATTTCTATCGCCTTGGTCTTGTTTTTGATCTTAGGTTTTATGCAAGGGGGAAGCGGTGATGTAACACAAACAGATGAAATTTTAACTGCGATCACTAGTAAGTTTAACATCAATGGATGGCTGTTTTTAGTCCCAGCATCGGTAGTTTTTCTTATCATAAAGAAAGTCCCTGCCTTACCTGCTATATTAATCGGTGCGTTGCTTGGTGCTGTTTTTGCCCTGATATTTCAGCCAGAAGTTTTGGCCAGTGTAGCAGACTGGAAGGGAGCAGCGATTACAGTCACCTTTGTAGGAATTATGAAAGCCATGTATGGCGATATTGCCATTGTAACTGGTAATGGCATTGTGGATGAATTGCTAACCTCCGGGGGTATGGCAGGAATGCTTGGAACCGTTTGGCTAATACTCTCTGCAATGGTATTTGGTGGAGTAATGGAGTCAAGTGGATTGTTGAAAAGAATTGCAGAAGCGGTTATTTCAAAAGTAAAGTCGAATGGTTCATTGGTAGCTGCCACGGCAGGTACGACAGTATTTTTCAACGCAACTGCATCTGATCAATATTTGGCCATTGTAGTGCCCGGTAGAATGTATGCAGACATCTATAAAGAAAAAGGCCTCGCTCCGGAAAACTTAAGTAGAACGCTAGAAGACGCTGGTACAGTAACATCTGTGTTAGTACCGTGGAATACCTGCGGGGCATATCACTCTAATGTATTGGGAGTTGCAACGGGTGCTTATATTCCTTATGCCTTCTTTAACCTAATCAGTCCTATTATGACGGTAGCTTTTGCTTATTTGAATATCAAAATCAAAAAATTGAAAGAGGATAAAATGGAAAAAGTAACTGCGGTATGATGTTTCCAATGTCTATCACTAAGGATGAGGTAATGGAGCGTCCCCTTCAAAGTTATGAGGGGAAAGTAGTCATTGCTGCAGATCGAGAAAGTACTGAGAAGGCGATCGAAGAGATCAATCAATTTGATGTTGTTGGCTTCGATACAGAAGCAAAACCTACCTTTAAAAAAGGTCAAATTAGAAACATAAGCCTGATACAAGTGGCGACTGCAGCGAAAGTGTATCTCTTTAGGACACACCATATCGGCATCATAGATAGTCTTCATGACTTTTTACAAACCCCAAGAATTACTAAAGTAGGTATTGGTCTATTAGATGATTATAATTTGCTCGATAGATTAAGACCATTCCAGCCCGATGGTTTTTTGGACCTCAATGATACCTTCCAAGAGTTGGGTGCTGAAAATATTGGTGCAAGAAACCTCGCAGCCATGGTATTGGACATTCGAATCTCTAAATCTGCCCAAACGTCTAATTGGGAATTAGAACAACTAGCCCAGAAACAGATTCGCTATGCTGCAACTGATGCATGGATTTGTTTGGAAATCCATAATAAATTGGATGCTTGGGGCTACTTATAATTTTTTGACATAGCCACATCTCACCCTTTACCAAATAGAAGATGAATTTGAAAAGATTGTTGCTTGCTTTTATCTCCTTACTAAGTGTCTGCACCTTTTCAGCTAAGGCTTATCAGTTTGACCAGTTTGCAGCGCCATATTTCGAAATGGTAAAGGCCAACTTTAACAAAGAGGAAGCGTATAAATCGGTTGCTTTTGTGGAGTCACACTGGAGAGTAGTTGGTAATAGCGGATTTGATCAAAGTATTTCTTGGATTGAACGTGAGTTGCAGTCTGCTGGCTTTATTTCCGAAAAAATGGCCACTGATGCAAATAGACTTACCTACCGCATTGAGGAGCGGCCATTAAAAAATAAAACCTGGGACCCCATTGCAGGAAGCCTAAAGCTTTTTTCTGGGGAAGAGATTCTAAATTTTTCTACCAACCGAAATATGATGGCCATAAACTCTTATGGTACAGATGGTGAGCAAGAGTTTGAAATAGTTTACGTTGGATCAGGTCGAAACTTGAATTTGGATCAAGACCTCAAGGGCAAGGTGGTTTTTGCAGAAGGCAGCGTAAGCTCACTCTTCAGAGCAGTGGTTAAAAATCATGGTGCTGCTGGAGTGATTGCTTACAATATGCCAAGCTATACAAAGCCAGAAGAGAATATAAATTCAATTCAATTCAGTGCAATCCCACGCGATAGCGTGAATCAATCCTTTGGGATTTTATTATCATATCAGGCTAAGGAGAAACTGAAAGCCACTTTAGCTAAGGGAAATAACAAAATCAAGGTTAACCTGAAGACTAAGGTCTATAATTCCAAAGAATTAACCATTGTAGCAGAATTGCGAGGCGGTAAAACTCCAGAAGAACGCTTTGTTTTTAGTGCCCATGTGCAAGAACCTGGCGCAAATGACAATGCAAGTGGTGTTGGCGCTTTGCTAGAAGTGGCGTCCACAAGTGCGAGATTATTAAAAAGTAGCCAAATTGATCCTGAAAGGACAATTACTTATCTTTTCGGAGATGAGATAGTTTCTACCCGAAGATTTATTCAAGAAGACCCAGGGCGAGCAAGAGGAATTAAATGGGGAATGAGTCTTGACATGGTGGGTGAGGATACCAAGAAAACAGGTGGTTCCTTCCTTATCGAAAAGATGCCTGATCCAGGAGCGATTTGGGTTCGTGGAGTAGAAAAACATACGGAATGGGGTGGAAAGGCTTTGCAAAAGAAAGACTTAAAGCCTCACTATTTCAACGACCTAACGATTGCCGTATTTGAGTACCTAGGGGAGAGGAAGAATTGGAATGTAAACTTCAACCCATACGAAGGAGGAAGTGATCATGTGCCATTCTTGTCTGCTAATATCCCAGGTTTGCTGTTGTGGCATTTCACAGATCAATTCTATCATACAGATCAAGACCGTTTGGATAAAGTGTCGAAAGAGACTTTAAATAATGTCGGTACCGGTGCTTTGATGATTGCTTTGATCTTGACCGAGAACAAGCCTGAATTGGCAAATAGAATTCTTTTAGAAGCTTCAACTACTGCTACTTATAGACTGCAGGCCGAATTGAAGTTGAGTCAGAAGGTGATTGCCGAAGGTGGCGATCGAGATAAGGAAAGAGAGATTCTAAAAACCTGGTCTGACTATTACAGACAAGTATTTAATTCAGTGTTAGATCTAGGGCCTAAAGGAAATCTTTTCAAAGAGAACTTATCGTCTACTCAGGATGCACTCATGGGCTTTACCAACCTGATGTTAGGTCAGATAAAGTAGATGTCTCGCTTTTCACTATCGCTGCAATCTTCTTTAATACCCTAATTGGTTCGCTCATTTTAAGTTTTTGAAACAAGGCGTATGTCTTCATTTTAAGTTCTCATATTAAAAATGCAGGATTATTTTTATTGTTTTTGAGGTTGAGTGCATCCTTTGGAGTTTAATGCATGTCTATAAGAAAAAAAACACTGATCATGCAAAAACTCAAATCAACACTATTTACTCTACTCTTTCTTTTAGCAGTTACCGCAGCTTACGGTCAAGAGACAGTAGAGAAGACGTACACGGGCATTAAAAGCATTCGCTTAACAACTGCTTCTGGAAATGGTACAATCAAAAAAAGTAATTCGAATGAGGTGAAGGTTCACCTAAGGTACACTTATGACAAAGATGTTTATACTCCAACTTTTGAACAAAAAGGAGATAGACTATCTATCGAAGAAGATTTCAAAAGAAGCCGTTGGTCAAGAGGCTATTCTGAATGGACACTAGAAGTTCCTGACGGGATAGAACTCGATTTCAAAACAGGTTCTGGAAACATCGAAGTGATGGGCGTAAATATTGAAATCCGTAGTAATACTGGTTCTGGTAACATTGAGATTGAAGAAGTGACTGGAGAGGTTAGGGCCAATACGGGCTCTGGTAACATCACTTTCAGTGAAGTAGAAGGAAGTTTGGACGCCAACACGGGTTCTGGTTCAATTCGTTTAGTTAGAACCAAAGGCGATGCTAATCTAAATACAGGCAGCGGAAATATTAGGAGTAATGGTATCGAAGGTAAACTATCTATGAACACAGGTAGCGGTAATATTGATATTGTAACTGCCATAATCACTGGGGCTTCGAGCTTTAATACTGGGTCAGGTAATGCAGAGGTGAGCCTTGGAGGTCCTTTGGATGATGACATGTCCGTTAGCACTGGATCTGGGGATGCTATCTTAGATTTTAATGGTCAAGAAATATCAGGCGAGTTCATCATGAGGGCGAGCGATAAAGATGATATCAGGGCACCATTTAGTTTTGATGAAGCGTATGAGGATGATCGCGGAGGAAACTACGGTAGGAGAGGAAGAAATGGATACGTCAAAGAAGCTAAGGTCGGTAGCAAAAATATCCGTATTAAGATTAGTAGCGGTTCAGGCCGTGCAGTGGTGAAAGACTAAAGTATTTCACTTTTTTCCAGATTGTGTGTAACGATTTGGAAACTTTTTAGTCTATAGGTCAAAGGTCAATAACTCAAACTCAAATGCTCAAGAACTTCATCTTGGTAACCCTGCGCAATTTGCGCAGGAATACCCTCTACTCGGTTATTAATATTTCAGGTCTGTCTATTGGTATCGCTTGCAGTATACTCATTTTACTATGGGTGCAAGACGAAACTTCGTTCGATCAAGCTATACCTAAGGTGAATAAGATTCATCAGGTTTGGGTAAATGCCCACTTCGACAATAGTATCCAGTCATGGAATTCGGTTCCGCTGCCAACATACACCGAAATGAAAGGAGCGCATGCGAAAATCGTCAACTCTGTAGTAACAGGTTGGGGGGGTACGCGTCTGATTGCGCTAGATGATCAGCGTATCATGAAAGATGGATATTTTGCGAGTAAGGAGTTTTTTGATGTTTTCGAGTTTCCTATGCTTGTGGGGGATAGAAGCACAGTTTTAGACGATCCTTCCTCTATTGTTATTTCAGAAGAATTGGCAAAAGTTCTATTTGAGGATGAAGACCCAGTAGGTAAATTTCTGAAGGTTGACGATACAAGTACCTTGCAAGTGACAGGAATCTTCAAGGACTTACCTGATAATTCATCCTTTCAATTTGATTACCTCATCCCGTGGCAGCATAGAGTAGCAACAGAGCAATGGGTAAGGGACAATACCACGAATTGGGGTAACTATTCTTTTCAAGTTTTCTTAGAGCTAAATGGTGATGCCGATCAGCTTGAGGTTGAGGAGAGCATAAAAGGAATGCTGATAGAAAAAGGCCAAGATGATATCGAAAGAGCATTTTTTCTTCACCCAATGAATAGATGGAGGCTTCATAGTAATTTTGAAAATGGAGTTGAAGCTGGTGGGCAACATGAATATGTGACACTATTCACCGCCATTGCAATGTTTATTTTGGTCATTGCTTGTATCAATTTCATGAATTTAGCTACTGCTAGGTCAGAAAAGCGAGCACGAGAAGTGGGCATTAGAAAGAGTCTAGGGTCGAGGCGGAGCCAATTGATTTTTCAGTTCTATGGAGAGTCGATTATAATTTCAATTATTTCATACTTGATAGCGATTTTGTTGGTGTTAGCCTTGTTGCCTGCTTACAATAACTTGGTAGATAAGAGCCTGATCTTAGATTTTCAATCTAGTCAGTTTTGGATTTTCTCCTTAGGAATCATATTAATTACTGGTGTCGTTTCGGGTAGTTACCCATCTCTTTACCTTTCATCTTTTAACCCGATTCAGACTTTGAAAGGCAAAGTCAGTGTGGGCAAGAATGCCAATTTGCCCCGAAAGATATTGGTCATATTTCAAGTTGGCGTAGCAGTTGTATTGATTGTTGGGACGATTGTCATCGTGAAGCAGATTGATTTGGCCAAGAGTAGAGACCTGGGTTATAATCAAGAAGGGCTTATTACCATACCTGGATCAGAAGAAACACTTGAAAATTATGATGTCATAAAACAAGAACTCCTGAGGAAAGGAGCCATTCTGAATATGACACGATCTAATAGTAGTATAACAAGTATTAACTCCAATAACTTCTTGGGTTGGCCTGGCAAACCAGAGGCGCAGCGCGTAATGTTTGTGACCATCGTAGCAAACTATGATTATGCGGAGACGGTTGGTGCTGAGATGCTCATGGGTCGAGATTTTTCTAGAGAATATGCGACTGATACGGCAGCAATTATTATCAATCAAGCGGCACTCGACATCATGCAGTTAGATAATCCTATTGGGGCTCAGTTGGACCTTTGGGGAGAGAATAGAACACTCATAGGCGTCATTGATAACATTCTGATGGGCTCTCCATATGAACAGGTAAGACCAATGTTTATGATTTTGGACGATTGGGGTTTTGGTACCATGACCCTCAAGGTACCGGCTACAAACGATATGCAAGGAAATTTAGCTCAGATTCAAGAAGTCTTTGAGCAGTACAATCCGGCATACCCATTTGAGTATCGTTTTGCAGATGTGGATTTCGAAAGGAAGTACACAACCATTAATCTTACGAGAAATTTGGCAACCATTTTTGCCTTCTTAACCATCTTTATAACAGGACTTGGTTTATTCGGTTTAGAATCTTATATGGCCGAACAGCGTATCAAAGAAATTGGAATTCGTAAGGTGTTAGGCGCTTCTGTATCTAACTTGATTAGGTTGATTTCTATCGATTTTGCCAAGTTGGTCATGGTAGGCTTTGTCATCTTTTCACCATTAGCATACTTCGCTTTAGATCAATATTTAAGTCGTTATGCCATTAGGACATCAATTGACTGGTGGATCTTCGCCATAACTGGTGTTGTGGCCCTTGCATTTGCTATAGCGGTCGTAAGCAATCAAGCCAGAAGAGCTGCTTTGGCGAATCCATCGAGGTCTTTAAGGAGCGAGTAAACTACTTCTTCAATGACTTTCTAAAACCGACATTATCGAGGGCGATTAGCCCTTGATCGGTTTTGTCAAAAACAAATTGGATAGAAGATATCGCAACGGAATCTTCTCTTAAACTACTTAAAGGGATACTTACAGTTTCCATCGCTATCTCCCAATTGCCACCAAAGGAGCTGTTCATTTTGTCGATCTTCATGTACTTAATCTTAAGTTTTGGTGAAAGCTCCTTGTATTGAGCAAGGCTAGTTTGGACAGTATCATTTCTAGTGGTGATAAGGTTAATACTGAAATCTACTTTTACATTATCTTCAATCTTTAGATTTGCATCACTGGCCCTACCAATTGAAAAAATCAATTCATCACCTGATGCGATGCTGAAAGGTTGGTTTAAATTGAATACGTAGCTTGAGATTAATTCAAGAGAATCCTTCTCCCAACCGAGCATTACACTATTTGTCCCCTGAGTTTCGCCACCACGCATTTTTAAGGCTTCTTCGCGCCAAACTTTAAAGTTGTCAGCTTGAATACTCCCTGATTTCCCAGTGTTAAGATTGATGTCTCCTTCAAAATCGAAAAGTACTTCGTCATGGGCATCATAGAAATTGTTGAGGAAAACTGTGTTCGGTAGCCATGTCTTCGCACTATAGGCATTCTTAAAAACGGCATCATATGCAGCGTTCTTGTTAAATACACGTTCGGCAAATGAACCAATGAACACCTTAGCTGCTTGCCGCTGTTCCTCACCAGAAATCAATGCTCCGGTGTTTAAAAACCAGCCATAGGGCTCTCCAAAATCTCTTCGCCCCCAAATGGAGTTGAACTGGCCATGGTTGGCTTTATGAATCAAGACCCCAGCTTTAAAATAATCTGTCGAGTCAGTGTTACTCACTCTTTGATACTGTCTTAGTCCAAAAAAACTTGCCTCGTCCGCATCATAACTTCCTTGCAGGGAAAGGTAATTGATGTTCTCAAGCTTCATGCGTCTGAAATAGCGCTGATCGGTGGGTGCAATAGTGACAATACCTTTGATGCCAAAATTGAAATCGAACTTTACATTTGCATCATCAGGGAAATACGGAAGTTTATTATATGCTGCCGCAATACTGACAGCTTCACCACCTCGTGAATGGCCCATCAACATTACCTGGTCTAAGTCTGCTTTCTGGAAAAGTTCTGAGGATTGGTCTGTTGACCATGAGTTCCATTGTTCAAGATGTTTGAGCAGTAGCCAAGCTCTGATCGGCATTTCCCTTCCACGGAAATCACCAGACCAAGTACCATTGATGTAGTTTTCATCCACCGAAACAGTGATAAACCCTCTACTGGCCAGAAGTTCGCCTAAATAAGCGTAACCAGGATCTGAATGATGTTCCATTCCATGATTCCCATGAACGATTAGTATCAATGGCAACTTACCTTCCTTTTTAGGCATCCAGACACGCCCATTGATGGGTGCTTCATCAATACCGAAGCCCCAATAGCGCTCTCTCCATCTCTTACGTTTTCCTTTCCATTCTGGTAAGAGCAAACTCCCGTCAACAGCAGCTGTCTTATATTTAACTTCGCTTCCAAAGTCGTTTCTGCGTTTATCCGTGCCGCTTCCATAGGTAAAGTATTCCACCTCGTAGGACCCAGAATATGCAGGGTTGTCAATGCCTAATTCATCTAGTTTGATTTTTGAAGTGCCTTCAAAGTCAATAGGGTAAGGGTCTTCTCCGCTAGAAATGATTCCTGAAACAGGAATATAGAGGCAGATAAATCCTAGTATGGTGAACAAAGTATAAAACACTTTGTTGCCCCTTGATTTGATGATATTGTTTAGTGCTCCACCTATAAGCATCATGCCGAGCATGCCGAGACCCAGTGTTAGCTTGACCTGATCTTGAGGCCAACTTAGTCGCATATAGCTAGCGAGTAAGTAGGTGCCAATGACGGCTAAGATCAACGACACGTAACTAGAGGGTATAGATTTGAAAATAGCCCGTGATAGCGTGCCTAGCCACCGGAATATATAGAAGGCTAGTATCCCAACAACTAGGTAAGCTGCAGCTTGTAGGTAGGGAGATAACCCAGTTCGGAAGAAGTAGCCTGCAAAGGCCATCAGAAAGAGTGATAATAGCAATAAGCCCCAGAAAGCGCCCTTAAGAAATCCTTCTCCTGACGTTTTTGGTTTTTTAGGTAGGCTATTAAGTTTTTGAAGCTTTTTAAATTGACTGATCATCTTGTTAAGGTTGGGCTAGGAAGATATGTAAATTAGAAAGCCTTAAGAAATAATTATTACGAGTGGCTCTTTCATCTTATTAACTCTTTACGATAACAGTAGCAGGGAGAACCTAGGAAATCAAACTGTTTACCCCGTGTCATACCGTTTTTCTCTGCTACTTTTTGAGAACCAATGTTATCTATGTGTATAATAGAAATGACACGTTCATCAAGGCCTTGATCTTCAAAATACGCTCTGAACCTAATTGCCATTTCAGTAGCATACCCCATGTTCCAACAACTGGGAATTACTGAGTAGCCAATCTCAAATAGGTCCTCACCCATAATATTCTCTCGAAAGATTAAACCCACATTGCCTATCAGTGTGTCGGTCGATTTTTCAACGGCCGCTAGCATACCTAGGCCCGTGTCGACAATGCGTTTCATTTGCCTTTCTGTCCAAATAACGGATGCCTCTTGAGGCCCCATTGAATCCTTTACGCCTACGAAGTGCAAATCAGGATTGTTAATGAAAAATGCTTCCCATGGTTTGGTATCTTCTTTGGTTATCGGCCGATAATAAAGTCTTTCAGATGTTATCGGAAGCTGGTATTCGTGAATAACCATTAAGCAAGTAGATTAGAATTCAAGGGAACCATTAAAGTATAAGAAAATGAATATTCCAACGATGATAATTAGCCCTATAAAGGCAATCACTATCTGGTCTTTCTTGAGCCCTCCTTTGTAATCTTTATTACTGTCACCAGGAAGTTCAACACCTTGCTCTTTTAAGATTTCGGTAGCAGCTGCGGCATTACTTTCACTGACTTGTAGTTTTACTCCACCGATCGCATTTGAAAGAAAGTTTTCGGTTTGGACACTATACTCATCTTTTAAGAATACGGGTATACCCTCAGATTCCAGCCTAGCTTTTATAATGTAAGCATCTTGTGGTAAATGGAATATAGCAACCGTGATTAGTGTCAATCTTTTTGTTTTAGTTGAATGGGATGGCTTAAGTCATTTAATAACGTGATCTTCTCTTTCAAGTTACCCATTTGACTGATGATTACCTCGAGATGCATGACGCATAATGAATCGTAATCTTGCCGCTTTATTTTTAGGTCTAAATCCTTGACTAACTTCATTACTTCGTTCATCTCATCATATGGAAAACGCAGTGTAATATTTTCAGTGATGTCTTTTTGGATGATTTGGTTTGCGTCAAGTGCTTCAGCAGCTGCTGTTTTATAGGCAGTAATCAATCCGCTTACGCCAAGCTTAGTTCCTCCGAAGTAGCGAATTACCACCACAAGTGTATTGGTTAAGTTTTTTGATTTGATTTGCCCTAGAATAGGGTCTCCTGCGGAGTGATTAGGTTCTCCATCATCATTAGCGCGTACTTCATCGGCAGCATGACCTAACACATAGGCATAGCAATGATGGCGCGCATCGTAGTATTTCTTTCGTAAGGCTTCTAGGCTTTCTTTTACCTCATCAACGCTTTCTACAGGAAAGGCAAGGGCAATAAACTTGCTTCCTTTCTCTTTATAGAGGCCTTCTGATGGTGACGATATGGTAAGAAAGCTGTCTTGCATATCAGATGGCTTTTAGGATTTCTTGGTGACTTAAGAGTAGAATAACTACTACTGCCAATCCTACACCGATCATATTGATTTTGCTCAGTTTCTCTTTAAAGAGAAGTACTGACGCAAGGGTGGAGATGATGATAATGCCAATATTCAGAGAAGGGTAGAGGATGGCGCCATTGTTGTCGAAGGCACTTAGTGCTTTCAGCTGAAAATAAATCGAGAAGTAGTTCGGGACGCCAAGGTATATACCGCCTAGAATATCCTTTTTTCTGAATTTTACGGCTTGTGCCAAAGCAGTGATTAACCCCATAATAAAGGCGAAGCCAAAGATGAATATAGGGAATATAGGTTCTGTTGATTCTGTTAAAAAATGATGATTCGCGTAGTTTAACGAAGTGTCAATGACTCCCCCTAATAGAAATACAGCAAGTGGCAGCGCTATGTATTTAAGTGTTAGAGGTTGTTTATTAGTCAGTTGATTAGCCTTCTTTTTACTCACCAGTAGGATCGCAACAAACGCAAGGATAATTCCGGTGTAATTCCAAATATCAAGATCACTTGTGCCAAGTTTAAGTATGAAAAGGCTGAAAATCACAGGGATGGCCAAACTCATTTTGCTGGCTACCGAGGCTACGGATACTCCTCTTAGCTGCGTGGTGCGTGCCATCAAGTAGAATGTCCCTATAAAGATGAAACCCAAGGCAATGGATAGGTAAAACCAATTAGCCGAAGTATCAAGCTCCTGAGTCACCTGACTGCTTCCGGTATATATCACACCGGTTATCACACAAACGCCATAGTTGGTGATTATTGCGGGAAAAGTCTTGATGTCATACTTGCTGAATGACCTGAAAGCCATGAAAATGGCTACGTTGGCAAGTATGGTGAGGAGTAAGTAAAGCACGGTGGGCAAAATTAGTGAAAAGATTCAAGTGCGGTCATCACTAATAGTAATTTATTACAAGTTGTATATTACAATATGTATACTTATTTTTGCTTTGGTAATGATGAATCCATTTCTTTTAAAGGGCTATTTAGACAAAGATCATTTTTGTGATAGAGATGAGGAAACGAAGAAAATCATTACCGCTGTTCGTAATAGGCAAGACTTAACCATACACGCTTACAGAAGAATTGGAAAATCTGCATTATTGAAACATGTGGAAGCTCAAATAGGTGAGGAATTCTATTTTGTTTATGCTGATATATGGGGTACAAGTTCAGTTTCTGATTTCTTGCGAGAGATTTCCAATGGAATTATCCAAAGCACTATTTTTTCAAAAAGAGGGATAGGCAAGCGGCTCCAGGAATTCATAAAATCCATTGGTACATCCTTTACGATCGGTTTGGATGGGCGCCCTTCCATTGATGTCAATTATAACGATCAGGCTAGCATCTTTAAAAGTCTTCAAGAACTTATCACTTTTTTAAATAATCAGGATAAACCGGTGGTCTTAGCCATTGATGAGTTTCAAGAGATAAAGAAATATGATTCTGTTAACATCCCCATTGAGGCAACTTTAAGAAAGTTAACGCAACACAGTCAAAACATCAGGTTCATTTATAGTGGTAGTGAGTATCATCTGATAAACGAAATTTTCAATACTTACAACCGACCATTTTATCAGAGTACACGAATGATGCAACTAGGCGTCATTCCAAAAATGAAATATCAGGAATTCATTCTCGCACACTTTAAGAAGGCTAGAAAGCCTATTCAGGCAATTCTGGTTGGGCAGATACTGGATTTTGCCTATTTGCATACCTATTACGTTCAGGCCATCTTTAATTACCTTTTCGGTATGGCTAAAGTGCCTGATAATTGGAATGAATTCGAGCAGGTTTATTACCCTTTCATTGAAGAGAAAGGAGTGTTTTATGCTGAACTGCCTGATAGAATTACCCCGCAACAATTTGTGGTGACCAAAGCCTTCGCAAAGGCGGGAGTTGTAAAGTCACCCACTGGGGCTGAATTCCTTAGGTTGGCTAACTTCACGAATTCTAGTAGCATGCGAAGGGCTGTAAAAGCCTTGGAGGAAAAGCAAATTATAATTAAGGATGGAGAATTTTTCCGTATCTATGACGTGTTTTTAGGACATTATTTAAAATTTAGTTTTTAACAAATGATCAAAAGACCAGAACTTTATGCGTTTACCCAAATAGCCGATTCACGGGGGAACCTTTCGTTCTTAGAAGAACTGAAGGACATCCCTTTTGAAGTCAAAAGAGTCTATTGGCTTCATGAGGTTCCTGAACAACAAGTTCGTGGAGGGCATGCTCATAAAGTCGGAGAACAGGTCATCGTTTGTATTCAAGGTGTTATTGAAGTTGTGTTAGAGTCCCAAGAAGGAGAACGCTTAACGTATACACTTGATCAGCCAGATAAAGGACTTTATATTCCGCCATTCTGGTGGGGTAAAATGCTTTTCAAATACAAAGCAGTGTTATTGGGTTTAGCGTCAGATGAATTTTCCGAAGATGATTACATTAGGAATAGAGCCGATTTTTAATGTCAAGCTTTCAACTCCATAATACATTGAATGCTAAAATTGAGGTTTGCTATGAATCTTACGTCTATAACGAGCCATCATTTCTGAGAACCAACAACGACTTTAACCAGTATCATTTTTATTGGGTAAATGTTGAACAGCATGAGGCACATGCCCATGTCGCATGCTCAGTTGTTGACAATATTGCTTATAGCCCGCATAAACTTCCATTTGGGGGCATAGAGCTGTCTCGGGAACTATCCGAGGACAACATAACTGAATTTCTTCGAGAAGTAGAGCAAGCACTTAAAGAGTCAGGGATTACAGACATTCGACTTCATCAAGCCCCCAGTGCTTATTTTGATCACGCCACTGTGAGTAAATCATTATTGAATGAAGGCTACGAAGTAATTCAACACTGTGTTTTTCATTTCATTGCCGTAAATGAGTCCAGTCTATTCGATCGAATGCATAAGATGGAGCAGCGAAAAATTAAAAAATGCATTGATGCAGGTGCTGAATTCAAAGAGTTGAAGAAAAGTAAAAAGGTACAGGCCTTTGAATGGATTGACAGGTTTAGAACCCTTGGTTACAAACCCCCATCAATGACCTGGACAGACTTAACTGATGTCAATAAGCGCAACCCTAAAATGTATAAAGTCTTTGGTGTATATATGGATGGACACATGTTGGCAGCTACAGTTGTTGTTATCGTGAATAAAAAAATTGCCTATCATTTTATGCCTGCAAGTCATGTTGAGTTTCAACAGTACAGAAAATTCAGCCCTATGGTTTTCTTGGTTGAGAATCTCTATAAATGGTGTCAAGAGAACTCCATTGTGACACTGGATTTAGGTACGTCTTATGTGGAGATGAAGATGAAAACATCATTAGCTCAATTCAAAGAAAATATAGGAGGGAAGCCATCTGAGGCACTTAGTTGGCAGAAAACACTATCTTCATAAAACTTGTGGCTCGATTGAAATCCGAATTCTTTAAAAGTTCATCTTGGTCGTTTACGGCAGTAGTGTTTCGTGCACTTGGAGGCCTTACGATCAATAAGCTTTTTGCAATATTTCTTGGCAGCCCAGGTATTACATTGCTTTCCCATTTTCAGAACCTTACGGCACTTTTTACACAACTTCCCAGCGAAGGTGTCAATCGCAGTATCATGAAGTACTGGTCAGACCCTAAGACAAATGAGGTAGAGCGAATTAAACTTTTTAAGACAGGGTTATGGGTTTCGGCTCTAATCTTTGGAAGTACACTTGGTATTTTATACTTCCGTTATCGCGATTACTTTTTTGATCGATTCATCAATGAGTATACGCCTCAGCAGTTCTTAACACTTTTCATCCCTGCTATTTTGTTAATGCTTATGTCTGGCTATCTCAATTCAGTCATTCTTGCGCTCAGGCGAGTGAAAGCGTATGCCATTATCAATATCGCAGGACTTCTCTTGCTCATTTGTTTGGTGTATTTCGGTGTAACACAAGGCACAATGGACCAAGCACTATTGAGCTTTGCCATTGGATATGGTTTGATGTTTTTTTGTGCCCTCACATATCTAATTTATAGAAGAAAGAAAATTTCATTAGGGGTAGGATTGCCCGATGCTAAATCACTCAAGAAAATAAGTAAGTTCATCGCCATGGCGATTAGTGCAATTGCTTTGGGGAAACTTTTAGACTTTGGCGTGCGGGACTATGCAATTGAATTATACGGGCTAGATCGCACAGGCCTTTGGCAATCGGTAGCAAAAATGTCTACCAGTTATATGCTGGTTTTCACAGGCACAGTAGGGGTAGTGTATTATCCTAAAATGGCCTCTCTAATTCACAAGCCTGGAGAGCTTAAGCAATATGTATTAAAAGTTATGGGGTTTGTCGCCTTCATTACCTTAATATGCCTAAGTGTTTATTATTTGAATAAGGAGTTCATATTAAAACTTTTTTTTGCAGATGGGTTCGAGAAAGCTGCCTACCTAGTGCGTTATCAAGTCATTGGCGACTTCTTTGCTATACTTTCTTACCTCTTGGCTTATTTGCTTAGCGCTCGCGTGCAGACTATTAAATACATTGCAGCGCAGATTATTTCAGCAGTAATCTATCTCGGTCTGATATCCTTGCTTATCGATCGCTTAGACCTCGAGGCATTAACGATGGCCTATATGTGGCGTTACATCGGTTTCTTTTTGATATTAGTGTTGTTCAATAGACGACTGCTCTTCAGATGAGACCTCTAGTAAGCGTTATTTGTATCTCTTTCAATCACGCTCCCTATATAGAGGAGGCACTTAAATCTGTATTTGAACAAAACTACCCTAACATCGAAGTCATTATCCTAGATGACGGGAGTGGGGATGAAAGTATCGAAGTAATCCGAACACTAATTTCTGATAAAGAAATAAGCTTTATTGCCCATCAAACTAGCCTTGGGTATACTAAAACTTTTAATAAAGGGTTGGCACTCGCCAAAGGTGAATTCGTGATCGACTTTGCATTGGATGATGTAATGCTTCCTGATTTTATAATGTCTGGTATTGATCGATTTGAAAAGGAGCCAGTTTCAACAGGCATAGTTTATTCTAATGCTGACTATATAGACACTAATTCAAAAGTTATTGGTAATCATAAGGAGATATTGTTGAAGAAGAAACTGGTGAGTGAACTGCCCGAAGGAAACGTTTTCGAGCAAATTATAAGGCGCTATTTCATTTGCACACCCACTATGATTATTAGAAAACAAGTGTTCGATCGGTTGGGTGGATATGATGAATCCTTGACCTACGAAGATTTTGATTTTTGGGTAAGATCTTCTCGATATTGGAACTATGCCTATTTAGACGAAGTACATATGCGCAAGCGTAAACTTCAAACCAGTATGTCTGCTTGTCGCTATCAACATCGTCTAAATGATCAATTGAAATCTACACTCAATGTGTGTAAAAAGGCTTTTCACTTGTGTAAAAGCAAAAATGAGATAATAGCACTTAAAGAAAGACTCAACTACGAATACAGGCAATGCCTTAGGAATGAAGCGAAGGAACTCGCGGAAGAATACAAAGACCTATTACAATTGATAGGCGGGCATACCAATATGGTTTCTAAACTGGTCAAGTATGCGAAAGGAGATTTATCGCTAAGCCTGATAGCCTTGTGAGAAGTGTAAATTGGGTATTGGGTAACTTATACTTTTGATTTTCGTTTTTTTGCTAGAAGCTAGAAGCTAGAAGCTAGAAGCTAGAAGCTAGAAGCTAGAAGCTTACTTCTGATAGAATTTATTGATTAGGCCTTTACCATATTCCCAACCTGCTTCTGATCCTTCTTTTATTTTTTCTTTTTTCTTGATTACGGTTTCATAAGGAACATCGAATTCTTTCCAAGTACTGCCATCGTTGCTGTCATTTTGCATCATGGGAGCGAGGCGATCCATGGCTTTGGCAAATTTTGCTTCAGCCGTTACAGCCGCTTCGAACTCTTCCCATATGGCAAGCAATTCTTTCGCCTGATCCTCAGGAAGGAGTCCGAAAATTCTATTGGCAGCGAGTAACTCTTCCTCTGTATTGTTATGGTCTTTTTTAGTGTCAAAAAGGAAAGTGTCCCCAGCATCTATTTCAACGATATCGTGAATGAGAAGCATCTTAATCACTTTTAGGAGATCCACTTTTTCATTGCTCTGTTCTGACATCACTAGTGCCATCATGGCCAAATGCCAGCTATGTTCAGCATCGTTTTCATTTCTCGTACTATTGAAGAGGGAGGTCTTGCGTTGGATGTACTTGAGCTTATCAATTTCTTTAATGAATGAAATTTGCTTTTCGAAATTAGTTGCTTCCATTAGATAAATAGTGAGCTATTTTGACTGAGTGGCAAAGGTATAAATTGTTTTTAAAGATGTTGAATTCTTCCTTTTTTAAGCTAAAGGAGTGCTTTAATATGAGTTTAAGTTAAGGTCCTTCACTAACGTTCAGGAAATGAAGGGTAGTGGATAGAGTATCTAGGCGATTCTTATTCCTTCTCTGAGAGTAGCGAAGAGTCGAATTTAGAAACCCATATTAATTCCTTCACAAGCGTTTAGGAAAGGGAATGGAGAAGTGCTTTTAGGGCATAAAAAAAGCCAATTCTCAAGAATCGGCCTATTGAATTCAAATCAAAAAAGTTGTTAGGCTACTTCTGCAACACTGACGTCAACTCCGCCTGTAGCAAAGTTTGGAATGTCACTCACGGCAGCTACTCCTTCAGGAGAGCCCATGCTCGCTTGAAGCTGCTCCATGCTGCTAAAATATAATGATGCCATTCTATACTGAGAAGCTTGACCACCATCAGGAGTACCAACAAACTTGGCAATTTCTACTTTATCAACTCCGCTTATTTTTCCTGCAATAGGTAGGTGTGCCTCTGCGTAATACTTTTCAAAAGCCGCTGGGTCTTCAGGGTGACCATACATTACTACTAATTTCACCAAGGTTTCTTTGTTATTTAGACATGAAAGATAGCAATTGTTAACAATAATGCCGTACCCTTTATGTACGAACATAAATTATCCTTTATGGGGAGTGAGTTTTATTGCCGAAACTTATTTTAAAGACAGTAAACCAAGAAAGCCAGTATGTTTCATGTTAACGCGTATGAGAATTGAGTTAACTCGTTGATGTTTTAAGAGATGAGTAGGGGCTAGACCAAGCCCATCTTCTCCATTTGATAGTATTCCCGAAAGCTGATCATTCTTTGCTGAGTTTCATCCCATAGCTTGTTCGACATCAAAGTCAAACTTTCTCTAAAGCCGATGATTGTCGGAAACTGATTGAGCCATGGGTTTTCCTTAATGCATTGCTGCAAGTTGTAGTTTGGTATGGCTGGATTTAAATGATGCACGTGGTGTATACCAATGTTGCCAGTCAACCAATTGAAGACTCTCGGGACCTTGTAATAAGTGCTCCCTTTTAATGCCGAAGTTATGTAGTCCCAGTTCTTTTTCCATTGCTTGTAACCGTGCTCATGTTGATGTTGAACATAGAAGAACCAAATGGCGATAATGGCAAAAAGCGTGAGTATTGTAAAGTGCACGAGTAAAAACTCTTTCCACCCAAGGGTGAAACCTAGTATAGCGAAAATCCCAAGCAAAACCAGGTTACTCGCCGTTACGCTGCCCTTTAACTTTTGAAAAGCAGGCATTTGAATTTTAGCTAAGCGGTTGTGTATAAAAATGTAGTAAACGGGGCCAATCAAGAACATAACAAGAGGAGAACGATAGACACGGTAGCCAAATCTTTTGCCTTTGCTCAGTGCTTTATATTCTGCCACCGTATAAGTGTTGACATCACCAATATCCCTAAGTTCTAGCTGACCATTTAGTTTATGGTGCACGCTATGAGATTTGGCCCAATAGCTAAAAGGGATCGCTGATAGGTAGCTGCATAAATGCCCAATAATTTTTTGTGCTTTTCTATTCTTTACGAAGGACTGATGTCCGCAATCGTGTTGAATAATGAAGATCCTTACTAGGAAAAAAGCATTCAATGCGCCAAGCCCTAAGGTAATCCAATAGCTATAGTCTAAGCTTAAATACATCAATACCCATATGCCTATAAAAGGGAGGAATGAATTTAAGATTTGTATTGTTGCCTTTGTTTTATGCTCTTGCGTATACTTTTTTAGACTTTGAATTTTCTCCTTACTCAGTACTATGTTCTCTGCTGTAACTTCCTTCATCTAGTTCTTAAAATCTTTTGTAAAGCTATTTGTTTAAAATGATTTATCGAACTCATAACACGCGATTTTGATAAAAGGTGTCAACTAGCGCATTTTATACAGCCTTGACTTTCAAGCCTGATCGAAATACGCCCGATTGGTTGAGGTTGTTTACAGTTAAGGCATATCCCGAAATCAGGATTAACCATTTGTGCTAGCAGGTTAGTTTTTTGCTCTGCTTGACGCAATGCTGCTTTAACACTGAAGGGTTCATGTCTGGCTGACTCACAATTGAATCAACTTTTCGAGAATTTAAGGGCTATTTCAAAGCCTCTTTAATTATTCTTTGGTAGGCTGTTTTTTTTCGAATTGCCTTTGACTAAAATATAGGTGACACCAGTCAATACAGACACCATTATGCTAGTAAAACCTACATAGTCCTCACTAATTCCCAAAGGAATTTGTGAGATTACGACCATCAGAATGGCCATGGCATAAAAGCCATTCCTAAAAATAGAGGCTATACGCTCGATGTCATATTCAGCTTTTTCTTCAGCCGACATGGTATTATAACCTGCGATTAGGAAGTACATTTTGCCATACTTGACAAGACTCCCTAGTAGTACAAAAAATGCAGAGATGGCAATGATTAACATGACTCGTTTATTTGATGACTAGCATCCTAGGGTTTATGGGATATAGCCACTCTATACCTCTAGTTGTGATGACGGCATCATCTTCAATAGGGACTCTTAATTTTTTTCCACCCCATTCTGGGATCTTGGTATAAGCGAAGAATTCAATGGATATCAGATTAGAAGGCCTGAGTTCATAATTAATTCTCACGGGGTTCCAGTAGGCAATAGATGGTCCAATGCCGTGACCCCAATTACCAACAGAATGACAACCAATGATGACATCAGTAATGTCGAGGTCAGTGAATTGATTGAAGCCTGCCATGCGGTTAAAACCTGCTGAGGTTAAAGCTTTATAGACTGCCTCTTCAGATTCCTTGGCTGTTACACCAGGTTTGATAGTTTTCTGAATGATATCGCGCACTTTCATACTTTGATCGAATGCATTTTGAATGCCTGCTGGCACACGACTTTCTCCCTCTTTTAATACATAGGCGATTCGCTTCATATCGGTGAACATGTTCATTAAGCCAACACCCCAATCAATCATGATGACATCACCACCTTGAATGATGCGGTCATTAGAGCTTGCTTCTACGCCATCAGGACCTGTGATGTAAACGGAAGGCATTCCGAATGAAGAGCCTAAGTTGTTTTTGAATTGCTGTTCCTTCATCCACCAGGCAACGTCTTCTAAAGTTGTGATACCCGGAGTAATTACTTCGTTGGATAATGCTCTTTCCGCAATGGTATAAGAGAATTCTCCTGCTTCGCCATAAATGGCGATTTCACTCGCGACACGTCTCGACCTAAAATCAGAAACGAGTTTTTCTGCCGGTACAAAACGATCCGCATATTTCTTACCGAGTATTTCGGTTAATTCAAGGAATCCAGAGTGGGTGAGGCCATCTGCGCCACCGATATTCTTTGAGATATTCAATCCAATGCTTTTTGGATCGCGGGCAGCGACAAACTCTTTTAGTTCATCTACAGATCCAAAGTAGTCATAGGCACCTCCTTGCTTTAATAAGTAGCCGTCATTGCCAAGCGAGGCCCGCTCTATGCGATCGCCACCACGATCGGTGAAGATATAATAGCTCCCAAATGAACCCACATATCCTTCACCCATATCAGCATACAAAGGATCAAGATTGCCTTCTCGGTTCATGATGATCCACATATCGATATTATTCTCTTTCATGACCTCAGGCAGTACTAAATCGAATTTATCGTTTCGGACTTGATTCATTTTTCGCCATCTGCGCATGGCTTCTTGGCTAAAAGCAGTGGTACAAACGATTAATAGAAGGGTGGTAATAAATGATTTCATAGTTGCAGGGTAGAATTTAAACCTAAAATACTAATTAATATTTACTCGTTGATTAACGAAACCGATGAGGGCGCGTTGGCTAGTGGAGCGTGGTAAATATCTTTCCAAATCTTTCAGGCAGCGGATCTTGAATATGTATTTCTTCTGTTGTGAATGGGTGTATAAATGTTAATGAATGTGCATGAAGGTAGAGTCCTTTACCATTAAGGATCAGCCCTTCCATTCCGTAGTCTTTGTCCCCTAGAATAGGATTTTCCATACTGGCCAAGTGTAAGCGCAATTGGTGCCTTCTACCAGTCTCTGGCTTTAATTCTACCAAAGTTAGCATTCCAAAACGTTCGGAAGGCACGGAGTCTAGAACTTCATAATGCGACCGAGACGGCTTGCTGTCTACCGGTAAATCAATTGTTCCTTGATGATCCATTTCACCAATTGTGACGGCATAGTAGATCTTTGTTACAGCCTTTTCTTCAAAGAGTTTGTTCAGTTCACGTATGCTACGACTTGTTTTACCAACCAATAGAATACCTGTGGTTGCATAGTCTAAACGGTGGACTGGTTGAGGGCGCACTTTATCGGGAAGGCTACTTGGTTTTAGATTTTGACCTAAAGCATCTGCAACGGTCTTAAAACTGTTGCCACTTACTTGAATGCCAGCAGGTTTGTGAATCAACGCTAGGTGCTCATCTTCAAATAAGACTTTGAGTGGGAAGACAAGAGTACGTTTTGGTTTTATCTCTTCAGGGATTGTGATCGTAATTGATTCTCCACCTCTGATCCAAGTGGCTGTGGTTGCAACTGAATCGTTGACAAGGACATAATGCTTCTTTAGACTTTTCTTAAGGGCTGATTTGGTCGCGGCACTATTGAATACACCAACGCCATACTCTTGCAGTCGAATAGGGGTTGAAAGTGGTGGTACAATATGGGTTTCGGTGGTCTCGATCTTAGTTGTTTGATAACTGGTTCTACAAATCTCTTAACAATTTTTAAATTGCTATATATACTTCCTTTTAAAGGTAAAAGCTAAAAGGAGGTATAGTTCATCAACCTTAAAGAATCTTTTATGCTCAACTTCAGAAAAAGCACGGCCTTAGTACTCTCAATGCTCTGTTTATTTTCGTTGTCAAATCTCTTTGCACAATCTTCGGAGCTTACGTCTATGCAGAAAGCTGCCAATGGTTTAAAATTGCGAAATATTGGCCCTGCTGTAATGGGAGGTAGGATTGCAGACATTGCAGTTAATCCTCATAATAAGAGTAACTGGTTTATCGCTGTAGGTTCTGGAGGGGTATGGAAAACTGACAATAGTGGCATCTCTTGGAAACCAGTTTTTGATAATGAATCATCCTATTCTATTGGAACTATCACCATTGACCCGAATACACCCAGCACCGTTTGGGTAGGTACGGGGGAAAACGTGAGTGGCCGACATGTAGGCTGGGGCGATGGAGTGTATAAGAGTACCAATGCTGGCGCTACTTGGCAAAACATGGGTTTAGAAAAGTCTGAGCACATTGGTAGAATATTAGTAGATCCACGTAATAGTGATGTTGTATTTGTTGCTGCGGAAGGCCCACTCTGGTCTTCTGGTGGCGAAAGGGGGCTTTATAAGTCTACTGATGGTGGTAAGACTTGGTCTGCGCCACTTCTAATAGATGAGAACACTGGTGTCACTGATATGGAGTTCGATCCATCTAATCCAGATGTCATCTATGCAGCTGCCTATCAGCGTAGAAGAAAAACGTGGTCCTTATTATCAGGAGGACCTAAATCTGGAATTTATAAGTCTACCGATAATGGTGATACATGGAAACAAATCACAACAGGTTTGCCAGGAGCCGACAAAGGTAAAATTGGCCTTGCGGTCACCCCTGCCAACCCTGACTTAGTCTATGCAACTATAGAGTCAGACAACAGAAACAAAGGGTTCTACAAATCAACTGACAAAGGGGAAAGCTGGACAAAACAGAATAGCTATACTTCCGGAGGAACAGGTCCTCATTATTACCAGGAAATTGAAGTTTCACCTCAAGATCCTGATTTGATTTATCAAATGGACGTGTTCATCCAAGTGACGCGGGATGGAGGCAAGTCTTTTAACGTGTTAGGCAATGGTCGCGAAAAGCACAGTGATAACCATGCTTTGTGGATCGATCCAGAGAATGGAAATCACTTGATCGCAGGAACTGATGGTGGACTATACGAAACTTACGATGAAGGAACCACTTGGCGACAATTCCCCAATTTACCGATCGCTCAGTTCTATAAAATTGCCCTAGATAATGCCGAACCATTCTATAATGTAGTAGCCGGAGCGCAAGATTTAGGCACATTACTCGGTCCAACACGAACGACAAATACGGAAGGCGTAAGAAATCAAGATTGGTATGTGCCACTGGGTGCAGACGGTTACGATGCAGCCTTCGATCCAGAAGATCCAAATACTGTGTATATGGAAATCCAAGGGGGTGAGCTGAATAGACTTGACAGAAAAACGCAAGAAGTGATTAAGATCAAGCCTTCACCTGCACCAGGTGATGCGCCTGAAAGATTTAATTGGGATGCACCAATCGTGGTGAGTCCTCATGATAACAAGACGCTATACTTCGGTTCTCAGCGCGTTTGGAAAAGCCAAGACCGAGGTGATTCATGGACAGCCATTAGCCAAGACCTAACAACAAACACGAATCGTTATACATTAGAAATGATGGATCGTGTTCAGAGTGTTGATGCATTGTATGACAATGGTGCTATGTCAAAGTATGCGACCTTGACAGGTATCTCAGAATCACCAGTTACCGAGGGCTTACTGTACACAGGCTCGGATGATGGCTTGATCCATGTAAGTGAGGATGGTGGTCAGAACTGGAAGAAAGCAGGAAACCTTCCAAAAGTACCTGAGCGTTCATTCATCAATGATGTGGAGGCTTCGCAACATGATACGAATACAGTCTTTTCCATTGCCGATGCCCATAAATTAGGCGACTATAATACCTACCTTTTTATGAGTAAGAATAAAGGGAAGTCATGGCAATCAATTGCTGGTGATCTACCTGCTGAAACAATCGTTTGGTCAATCAAGCAAGATCATGAGGATGAGAACTTACTATTCTTAGGTGCCGAATATGGTATTTACTTTTCGCCAAACATGGGTGCGAACTGGATTAAGTTAGGTAACGGTGTGCCAACGATAGCTTTCCGAGATATTGAATTACACCCAAGAGATAATGACCTCGTAGGCGGAACGTTTGGTAGAGGCATCTATGTCTTGGATGATTACTCTCCATTAAGAGAAATGAGTAAGGCCATTAAGGCCAAAGCAAATACCGTCTTCCCAGTAAGAGATGCTTGGTGGTACATCCCGAGTACACCGATGCAGGCCGCTGGCATGCCATCTGCGGGCTCTACAAGTTTCAGTTCACCTAATCCCGACTTTGGTGCTTTGATCACTTATTATCTTGATGATATGCCAAAGACTTCCAGAAGTCAAAGGCTTGAAGCTGAAAAAGCGATGGCAGCCAGAGGAGAGAGTATCCCTTTTCCGGGCTGGGATAAATTAGGTAAAGAACAACGCGAGGATAGTCCTAGTGTTATGCTCTTAGTTCGTGATCAAAAAGGTGAGGCTGTCCGCTGGATTCAGGGTGCTTCGAGCAAGGGAATGCATCGTGTGAGTTGGGACTTGAGACTACCTGCTTCAGGCCCAATTAATTTAAGCCAACCGGGTTTTCGACCACCTTGGGCAGGAACGCCTCAAGGGCCGATGATTGCACCGGGCCAGTACTCAGTAGAACTGTTTGTGTTGAATAACGGAAGTCTTCAGTCACAAGGGAACCCACAAAGCTTTATGGTAAAAGCGGCACCAAACGCAAGCGCTGGAGCAGATTATGAGGCAGTAGTGGCCTTTCAGATGCGAGGTAACGAATTGTCAAGGGAAATTTCGAACGCGAACAGAAGGATGGGAGAAGTCAGTGAAAAGCTTAGGTTTATCAAGGCTGCTTTAATGAAAACACCTGGTGCAACTCCTGCTATGTTTGCAACATTTAAGTCATTGAACAATAGTTTGGCTGACTTGCGAATGAGCCTTAACGGAGATCCAATTCCTTCATCCCTAAATGAATCGACTTCTCCTTCAATGAGAGGAAGATTAGGAAATGCGATGGGTGGAAGTGGTGCAACCACACAAATGCCAACGGCTGTCCAGCAAAGAGATTTAGGCCTTGCTGAAAGTGGCTTTGCACAATTTCAAAGTGAAGCGGAGGCGTTCTTTAAAGAAATGGCCGCTTATGAAGTAGTATTAGAAAAAGCAGGTGCTCCTTTTACTCCGGGTAGAAAGAAATAGCCCAAAAGGATGATAAAATGAAAAAGGGGCTGTACTAAAAGTCAAAAAAGAACGTCATTCCAAGAAGTCGGGAATCCCATTATAGCCATGCGGCTCTTTTAGGGAGATTCCTAATCAATTTGGGAATGGCGGTTATAGTTTTGGTGCAGCCTTTTTTTGTATCGCGTTTTTATTCTTCTCCAATATGTTGCTTGTAAAACTTCCAAACCTCTTTGGCCACATTTCTTCCTAATTCTAGACCAGCTACATTATCAGATTGTATATGATAACCACCTAAAACTCTCGATATACCCGCCATTTCTGCAGTTTCAGTGAAAGTTGGGAATTTTAGGGTAATTGTATCGCCTAAATTATCAGGCTCCGTTAATGCTCCAGCAACTAATTTTGCTTCGGAACCAAACTCTTCACTTCCTGTCCATATTTTCAAGGCTTCCGCACAACCTGCGCTGATTGTACTATGCCCAGAAGTGTAACTTGGAAATGGAGGGCACAAAAATATTTCAGGTGAATAAGGTCTCCATTCTTTTCCTTTGATATCTATCATTCCTTTTCCTTCACCTCCCCAAGCTCTAATTATTTGTTCATCGTAATATTCATGTATCAATGCATAGGGTCTTGCATAATCATAGAACATTTTTGAATCCCAAGAAGCGATGAAAGAATCCATCGCAACTACCTGGTTATAGAAATACATTTTAACATCGTCATCCAATGTATGCTTATCTCTACGAGATACATCCTGAGCAAATTTTAGCCAATGCCCAGCTTGCTGAACTGACTGAGGCCCATCTCGCATAAACTCGACCAAAGCTTTTTGGTAATCTGTCAGGTTAGCTTGCATTTCGATAACCTCTTGAACTTCTCTTTTTAATTGTTCCGAACCAATCATTGGTGGCGGGCCCGGACGAAACTGGTCTCCAGACTTTAACGCTATAGGCTTGACTTTATCCCAAAACGGTGTTAGGCATTCAGGAGCATATTTCCCCCCTTTTCCGTCAGAAAAATATTTAGGTTGCCAACGATTAGGGTCAACATTCTGATCAGCTGAATTAACGGGTTCGTATCCCACATAATTAAAATAAGGTTCACCATTCGAGCCTGCTTCTTCACCATATTGATTAGAACCGTCATTTTTCCGAGCCTCTATTACCGTTTTAGCTGCTAAATTACCAATGCCTTCGGGTGATGTAGGGTCTAATGATGCATTCATTGGATCTAAGCCCAAGTCTTTCATGAAATTTGCAAACACTTCTTTGTCTGAAAAATAATATTCATTCATCGTCCGAAATGCGGCATAACTAATTGCTATTTCTTTATTACTTAGCTTATGCTCTTTTACTGGTCGCCTGTCAACTCCTTCAAGATAGACAGGAGTAGCTTTTTCGTCATACATTGTCCAAGCATCGAAAATAGCAACGAATATCAAACCTAAATACCGCGAAGTGACGGTCGGTCTTGGTTGAAATCTTTCAGTGTCATTGGCTTGGGCAGTCAATGCCATATAGCCCCACTTATAGGCGATATTTTCAACTCCTCTAGGTTCAGTTGTTTCAATTGAACTTTGTTGATCCTTTTTATTTTGGCTCTGTTTACAACCAAAAAGAATTAGCGCAGTAAGTAAAAGCAAAACTGTTCTTTTCATATTTTATTGATTTATTTTTAAAATCATAGTTAGCGGCTTCGGGGATGAGTAGTGGCGTGGTTTAGCACTTAACTTTACAAGTACATACAAGACTCAAAATACGTAAGGGTTTTCAGCAGTAAGCGAGAACAAGCAATTAAGTAAAGCTATTGTTGTGCTTTCGTTATTTTTTAATCTCTTGATTAATTAGTTTAATAATCTTCTCTAATTCTTGCTTTAAATCGCGTTCTTCATTCAGACCACCTCTTCGTGTTCCGTTAAATTTAACCAAGTGTAAAGCCTAAATTCTTCATTATCATATTTTTGTTTTGAATTATACGAAATAATTTTACCATTCCTTTTTTCGTAGTCACTCAGATAGAATTTGTGCATTAATGGTGGTCTTTCCTTTTGTATAGCATGAGTATCTTCAAAAGCATCAATTGTCAATTCCTTGAATGAGGCTAATAAATATTTGAGTTCCTTGTTAGAAAACAAACTTAAACGCCCTGAATTAATTAAGGAATTAAGAATTCCACTTTGAGGATCGTACGTAGAATTTGTTTCCATCTGCCAAGTAAGTTGCTGAAATGTTTCTTCAGGCATTTTATCGAAAGCATCTCTGTCGTCAAAAAGTTGCATCATTTCTTCTGCGGCCTTAAATGATTCTTCATGTTGCGCAATGACCTTTTCTAATGATTTTAGATTTAACTCCATTTCTTGTTTTAAGTCCTTTAGAAGAGATTGTTCTTCATTAGCTAGCTTTCGGTCTTCATTCCATCCATTAATAGATACTGCAATGAGTATTCCTATTATCACCAATAAAATTTCTCCAATAGCATATTTAAAATACTTTCCAGTCTTATTTTCCATAAGCAAGTTTTGTCTAATTTTTCTAAAAAATTTTATCATTGGTTTTCTGGATTGGATAGTTCAATAATACGATCAATAGTAGTTCGGATTTTACTGGACTCCATGTCATTTTCTCTACCAAGTATATTGAGTAGATGTTCTTTTCTATTATGTACTATATTCTCAAATTTAGTGCTTGCAAGAACTGAAGCATCAAGCCTTGGATGAGTATAACCTTGGCTAAACTGGAAGTGATCATTGAGGTAAGGGTTCAAAATATCATCTACAAATTTCCTTGAACCAATTTCGCCTTCCTGGTAATCTAATAGTATATCATTCCATGATATGACAAGTTTACGTAACTCGCGATTTGATATTAATTCAAATGAAGACGTACTTACTAGCGAGTTTATGATTCCTTGAGAAGGATTGAAAGTCCAATTTGTTTTTAATCCGTTTATATAAAACCATACCTTCCGTCTGTTGTCTAAGACCTCCGGCTCCATGATAAAGGGAAACCTTGCGATTAATGAGTCACATTGAGCTAAGGATGTTTGGTGAACGTCAATTACGATATCGAATTGGACTTTGTTATCAACAAATTCTTGGTGTAATTCTGTCAATAGGATCTGCTCTTTGTTATGAGAAATACGCTGTTGATTCCAATTATTTATGGAAAGTGCAATAAGAATACCTATAACTACAAGTATAATTTCACCACTAGCATATTTAAAGTACCTTCCAGTTTTGCTTTCTGCTAGTAAGTTTTGGCGGATTTTTCTAAAGAATTTTATCATTGGTTATTGGTTCGTCATTATGACGCAAGACATTGTCTGACGCTCATAAAAGTGAGCGTTATATTTCATATAATTTGATGAAAGTGATCGATAGCCAACATACGTATATTGGCTATCGATCACTTTTAAAGCTAAACCTTCAGTCCTAGATTATCTAGTAGAGCGGATAGTTTTTCGCCTGTTGTTCATGAGTGGTGGGTATAAGGTCTTTTCCATTTTACTCAAGGCCAACAATTCAGTTCTAATACTATAAACTAGCGATTGATTCATAATCAACAATATTTGCAATCGATTGCATGATTGATAGGTGCGGTTCTTTAGCTGGTCATGCCCAAAAAAAGAGCAACTTTATATATATTCATGACAAAAATATCCCTGAAATGAATCGCGAATCTCTACTCAATACTTTCAAACTTCATCTTACCATCTTTTTATCCTTCGTGCTGCTATTGGGGTGCTCTGTCAAAGAGGATTCAGGTAATGAAATGGCCGTCACTAAATCAAGCATTCAGAAAGGAGCTGATGGGTTTCAATTGCTTTTAGATGGAGAACCGTTCTTTATTCAGGGTGCGGGGCTTGAGTTTGGCAGCATACCCAAACTAGCTGCACATGGTGCTAATTCATTCAGAACCTGGCGTACTGATAATGGACAACGATCGGGAAAAGAAGTACTAGACGATGCCCAAAAATATGGTTTGAAGGTGACGATGGGAATCGATGTTGGGCGCGAAAGATTGGGTTTTGACTATGATGACGAAGCAGCGGTTAAAGCACAATTAGAAAGAATTAGAAAGGAAGTAATGGAGCTGAAAGATCACCCAGCACTCATTATTTGGGGTATAGGCAATGAATTGAATCATGAGGCAGAAAACCCAAAGGTTTGGGATGCAGTGAATGAAATTTCTAAGATGATTCACGAAATTGATCCAAATCACTTAACGACTACTTCTTTGGCGGGAATGAACAAAGAATTCGTCCATTTGATTATGGAAAGAGCTTCTGATCTTGATATTCTTAGTGTACAGATGTATGCGGAGGTAGCGATACTTCCAAGACTTTTGAAGGAATCGGGCTGGGAAGGTCCATTGATGGTAACGGAGTGGGGAGCCACGGGTTACTGGGAAGTTGGTACCACGGAATGGGGAGCGCCGCTTGAAAATAATAGCTCCTTGAAAGCAGACTTTTATATGGAGCGTTATAGAAATGCTATAGAATCTCAAAAGGAGCAAGTCATCGGTTCTTACGTTTTCCTTTGGGGACAGAAGCAGGAGAGGACTCCAACTTGGTTCGGTATGTTTATGGCTGATGGCAAAGAGACTGAGTCAATTGATATGATGCATTATGTTTGGAATGACAGCTGGCCGGATAACAGAAGCCCTCGTGTTAATGATTTCACCCTTGAGTCCAAAAAGGCTGAGGATAATATCAAACTAACGGCAGGTAAAACCTACAGTGCTTCTATTGATGTGACAGACCCAGATAACGATGTTTTGACCTATCGTTGGGAGATCATGAAAGAAAGTAATACCAACGCAACTGGTGGCGATGCAGAGCAAGTGCCAGAAGTTATTCAAGGTTTGATTTCAAGTGATCAAACCACTGAAAATCTTGCGTTTACTGCGCCAAAGGAAGAGGGTGCTTATCGCCTGTTTATCTATGTCGATGACAATAAGGATCACACGGCTCATGCAAATATTCCATTTTGGGTAGGTAAATAATTCACAAAGCGATATTTACTTTTTGCTTTCACATACTTCTTTGAAGACATCATTCATTTGCTCAAAGCCAAGCTTTGTGTCAACCAATACCTTGGGCATTAGGCCTACTAAAATACCTGTGAATACTTCACCATGTTCAAATTTGACTGTGCCATTTCCTTGGTCTATGATTTTGAAATAGTGCTCACCATCAAAAAGGCCTTTAATAGGGCCACTTCCGATCCATCGAAGTTCTTTTTCAGGGTCTACCGTTACTAACGTAGGGCGGAACTTCATAAGTTTTCTATTCGGTGGAGTTATTTCAGTTTGAAGCTTCTCACCTTTTATGACCGCACCAGTAATCGATTTGATAAATGGATTCCAATTCGGGTAGTTTTCAAAATTTGTAAGTACCTCCCAAACGGTTTTTGAATCAGCAGCGATCGTAATGTCTGTTTGAATATGTTTCATGTGGTCTTTTCATTTTGACGCAAATGAATTTAGTAAAAAGTAATCTATTCCTTAGCCTTCATGGGATTAGGCCACTTAATACACTACTAATATTTGCGGGTGCTCCTTACTGAACTGACGGTACTCTCTTTTTAAAGCGTCAGAAAAGCTATTCTGTTCAATACAAATCATTCTGAGCTGATTTGAGGTTTTTGCCCAATCGAGCACCGCTAAACCGCCCGTATCCCCAATAGCACAACCTACTAAGCCAACCTCTGAAATAGCATGGGGGAAACTGTTGGCGAAGGCAATGGCACCTTCATCGCCTAGGGCATTGTAGCTAAAACTAATGGACTTAAAAGGGTTGTTACTGCTTCTTTGCTGAAGCATGTTGGCAATGTAACTTACGTCAGAAACAGTAAGTCCCAAGTTTCGAAAGCTAAGTTGATCAGATGAACTTTCAATGATACGTGTTAACTGTTCATGTTTAGTCTTGCTGTTTTCCATTAACATTTGGGGTGCAACAGTTTGTCGAATTGTTTCAACTCTGATTTATAAAATTTCGACCACATACGCTTTAGTACTGATAATTTGAATGTCATTTTCATGTTAATTGAATTTAGTATCTACCTATTAGTACCGAGAAGTGGTCAGAAACTTACAACAGTCTAAAATAAAACTAAAAAGGCAAGGGAGAGGTCATTATGCTATTCCTTAATTACTTTTAAAGCGAACGTAAAAGTTGATTTTATGAAAAAGGTATTAGTAACAGGTGTGTCGGGTTATGTAGGACAACATTGTGCTGTAGCGCTATTGAAGGCAGGGTATACTGTAAGGGGTTCTTTAAGGAGCCTGACTAAGGCCGATGATGTAACTACGGGCATTAAAAAAGAAGTTGATCCAAAAGGCAACTTGGAGTTCTGTGAACTAAATCTGTTGATTGATAAAGGATGGGATAAGGCCATGCAAGGCTGTGATTATGTATTACATGTAGCTTCTCCCTTCATCATGAAAGTACCGAAAGATGAAAATGAATTGATCAAGCCTGCGGTAGAAGGTACGCAACGCGCTTTGAGTGCTGCAAAAAAGGCAGGGGTAAAGCGTGTCGTTATTACTTCATCCATTGTCGCAATGTTAGGTGATATTAATGGTTCGATGAATTTGAGCCAAGGCAGTTGGACAAATGTGAAGGCAAAGTATGCCACAGCTTATTTGAAGAGTAAGACCCTTGCTGAGAAAAGTGCATGGCAATTTATTGATAACCAGCAGGGAGATGATAAGTTAGAGTTGGTAGTTATAAATCCAGGGCCTATTTACGGCCCAACACTGACGGGGAACTTATCAGGAGAGTCTATGACCATGTATGCTAAGATGATCAAGGGACAAGTGCCCATGTTGCCTCGAGGGAGTGTCAATTTTTCTGATGTGAGAGATGTTGCCAGCATTCATGTGCAGGCATTGGAGAATGCTGAGGCCAATGGTCAGCGGTTTATTGTAACCACAGAGAAACCTTATACTTTTCAAAAAATGGCGCTGATCCTAAAATCCAACGGATATGATAAGGTGAGCACTAAGTTGGCCCCTAATCTCTTGTTGAAAATATTGGCCAATTTCAATGATGAGTTGAAAGGTCTCATGCCGTTTTTAGGACATACGATTAATGCTGATGTAAGTCCTACAATGAAAACCTTCAATTGGAAACCGATTCCTATTGAGAAAATGGTACTCGATACAGCGGAGTCTGTTAAGAAAGTGATGAAAAATTAGAATTCAATTTAGTGGTGTTGTCTAAAGCATTTTGTCCTTAATTCACGCTATAATTTCGTAGTCAATGCTAAGTTTTCTTAAGGACCTTAAAGCAGAGGCAGAGTTTCTATCTTCCACTTCAATATCTACAGCGTCTCCTTCTAAAAGGATGCCTGCAAGTTCATATGACAAGGAGTCACCCATGTGAGTTGAAATCTCCGCAATACATTTGGCTACAGCTCTTTTATCGGGTCTCTGAGCATCACAGGACAATAAGTTTAGTTTCATGTGAATAATGTATCAAATTTTCCTTACAGCACCCAAATAATGGGGCTATAAGGACCTTTCTTAAGCCGCTTCCATTAATTGTTCAGGATATACTCTAAAGCCTAACGGTTAGTTGTAGGAGAAGTGCTTTTTTTATCTTGTATAACTGCCAGCACATTTCATAACAAAGACCATGTTTTTAACTGATTTATATCATGTTCAGCAGACGTACTGAGCCTTAAATTCAATTAAAATTAATGCGATATGAAAAATCTAGTGATTTTGGGTGCAGGTACTTCTGGTACAATGATGGCGAATCATTTGAATACTAAACTGAATAAAAAGGAGTGGACCATTACGATCGTTGATCAATATAAAACACATTATTATCAGCCTGGTTTTTTGTTTTTGCCTTTCGATATCTATACTACCAAACAGGTTAAAAAGAAGGGTGAGAAGTTCATTCCTAAGGGTGTCAATTATGTGCAAGAGAAAATTGAACTTATTGTTCCAGAAGAGAACAAGGTGTCGCTAGCAAATGGTATTGACCTTAATTATGATATTCTGATAGTTGCCACTGGTACTAAGACAGCCCCAGATGAAACAGATGGTATGGGAGGTCCCGAATGGTATAAGAGCATCTTCGATTTTTATACCTATCAAGGGGCAAAGGCTTTACGTGATAAATTGCGCAATTGGGAAGGTGGAAAATTGGTGGTCCATATTACCGAGATGCCCATAAAATGCCCCGTTGCTCCATTAGAGTTTGCCTTTCTGGCGGACTCCTATTTTAAGCATAAAGGCATACGAGATAAGGTAGACATTACTTATGTGACCCCGCTAGATGGTGCTTTCACAAAGCCAAAAGCAACCGAAGCACTCCATTATCTGTTGGAGGAAAAAAACATCAAAGAGGTAACCAACTTTAATATTGAAAGGGTGGATTATGAGAATAATAAGATCATAGACTACGCTAATGTCGAGGTGGAATACGATTTGCTCGTTACCGTCCCAACTAACTTGGGAGATGAGTTAATTGAACGCTCTGGCATGGGTGATGACATGAACTTTGTGCCTACGGACAAAGCCACTCTACAGTCCAATGCGCATGAGAATGTTTTCGCTATAGGCGATGCTACTAATCTGCCTGCTTCTAAGGCTGGGTCTGTGGCTCATTTTGAAGCGGAAATATTGACTGATAATATTCTACGCTATATAAATGGCGAGCCACTAAAAGCAGAGTTTGATGGCCATGCCAACTGTTTTATTGAGACAGGAAACGGGAAGGCACTTCTTATAGATTTCAATTATACCCACGAACCGGTAGAAGGAACGTTCCCTTTTCCAGGCCTTGGCCCCTTGCGCTTATTGAAAGAAAGTAGGACCAATCACATGGGAAAAATGGCATTCAGGTGGATTTACTGGAATATGCTCATTAAGGGGAGACACATTCCGTTTGTTACTGCCACCATGTCGGAGAAGGGGAAACATTATGAAGAAGCAGTATAATCTAAACCTAAATTTAAAAAGATGAAAAAAGTTTTAGCTAACAAGGAAATTGACGTCAACGAGGAAGGTTACCTCTTAGACTTTAATCAATGGGACAAAGCAGTTGGTGAGAGCATCGCAAGCGATTGTGATATTGATTTAACCGATAGGCATTGGGAAGTAATTGATTATATCCACGACAAGCACCATAAAGAAGAAGCGCTATCGATTCGAGGCATCAAGAAAAGTGGTGTTATCGATGTGAAGGAGTTTTACAGTTTATTTCCGGGAGGACCATTGAAAAAAGCGACTCTTATTGCTGGAATCCCAAAACCTAAGAGTTGCATTTAAACCTATAAAACCACAAGGTCATGAGTACAAAAGTTAAAAAAATGCTCTTCATTTTGTCAAAGGGAACCATTGAGAATGCATATGCAGCATTCGTTATGGCGAATGGCGCACGAATGGAAGGGATCGAGTCTGAGATATTTTTTACATTTTTCGGTCTGGAGGCCATTCAGAAGAAAAAGCTAGACCATCTCCATGTGGCTACTGTCGGTAATCCTGCCATGCACATGCCTACCATGTTGGGTGGGCTGCCAGGTATGGAAGCGCTCGCTACCAAGATGATGAAAAAGGAAATGGAAAAATTGGACATGCCACCGATTGGGGAGTTCTTAGAAATCCTTTCTGATTCTGGATGTAAGCTTTGGGGTTGTAAGCTTGCGGTGGATATATTTCACTTAAAAAGAGAAGACCTTATTGATGAATTAGATGGTATTCTAACCATAGGCGATTTCTATAATAGAGCAGATGCAGAGGGATGTCAGTTGCTGTTTATTTAAGACTTCGAGGGTAAGTGTATATTAAGTAATACAAGATGCTTTTGGTGATATGCTGTCTTTCGATAGCCTGTCATCAAGACGGTTAGCTAATGGTTTCACTTGCCATTGGATATGCATTTATTTTAGGTATTCGTGTTTTACCCAATCTACTTCCATTACCCATTCACCTACCATCGGTGAATCTGTAATTTTGGCGTAGTTTAAAATGGCAAACATGGGCTCAGGATATTTGTCACCCTCGCCAACGTTGCGATATACTTCTTTGTCATCGACTCGGTAAACCAAGTCGCTACCTTCCCATTCTACTGAGTATTCATGATATTCATCTAAGATTGTTTCAATATCTGTACGTAAGCTCCACCAATCGCCTTCATCACATCCTCCTGTACTTTTGATAGCACCCGCTGTAAAATGATTATTCTCACCATCCCCATGGTGTTCGAAAATATCAATTTCTCCAGAGCCTGTGAGCGGCCAGCAAATATTTTCATCAGGTTCTTGAACAGGAGATTCATTATTTTGGGCTCCTAGCAACCACCAAGCTGGAAACATACTGGGTTGGCCATTGCTCCATAGTTTTAACCTTGCGGTCCATTTACCTTTAATGAACTCTTTTCGGTTTTTTGATGCGATACGACCAGCCACATACTCGGTGTCAGGGTGTTGTTGACCATTTTTATCCAAGTTGTCACAACTGAGTCTCTCACCTACGTTGATCACTTTAATCTTTAAGGAGCCATCACTCACTTCTCGCGTTCCGAATGCATTATTTGGCACATAGCAGTGTTTTTCATTGTTTACCCAAATCATTTGGTCCTGCCAATTGTCCGGATTGAAAGTATCAAAGTCATCTAAGAAATCTACTTCCCAGACCTCAGGTGCTAAAGGAATAACCTTTTCCTCATTTTTATGGCCATTGGCTAAACTTACAACCAGTGATAAAAATGAAGCGGTAATAAGGGATAAAACGTGTATCATATTTTACGGAATGAACAAAAAGCTTGATGATTGTCTTTTTTATGGATTCTAAGGATTGACTTTTAAGGTATTAAATAATTCAATTGTATCTGAGGATTTGAATTAACACGCATTTTAGTGGCCCTGTTTTTTGGTTATCGGGGTGTTCCTTCATCCAAGCCCGGCCTTTGCTTGGTTAAATAATTCCGAATCATTGAGCATAAACTCTAAAATGGGGCGACACTTATTTTTGCATGCAGGATAGAAAACCTTGTGTTCTTTTTCTTTATTCTTTGGAGGATTGCCCCACCAAAACTCGGCCAGACCGATTGGTTTTAATCGGTGCTTGAAGGCATGGTGCAATAGTTTGGGAGCAGCACATTCACCAGCAGCCGATGGGGGGTTGCTGTGTGATGAACTCTGAAATATTTCAAATACATTTTTCTCTTCTCCAAGCAGGTTTAAGAATCGATAACTCTCAAAAAGCTGTTGTTGTAAGGCTAGAGATTTCTGTTTTCTGTTTTTTGTCAACGTGGCAATTTCAGATGGGCTCTCAGTACTCCTAATTTTCTTGCCCATTTCAGTCAACTCTGTCATGCCTTTATTAATAAAAAAGTCATCTATAGAGGCGTCAAATACTGATGGGATAAATTTACTGCCTACGATATTACTGGGTACTTTCCCAGAGACGGTGCCTAGGTAGCCATAAGTTGCATCCTCTTTTTGAACCACCAGAACACCAAACATTTTTCCCTTTTGTGTTCTAAAATCATAAATCCACTTTTGAGATTCTGAGGCAATAAATTGTTGAAATTCTTTGGTTGCGATACGAGCAATTTCAGGGAGTTGTACACCAAATGGATTGTTGAGATTTTCAGAGATACTAAGCCCCGATATATCTGTTTGAAAGTTGAAAATGAGATGGTTATCCATTGCGTATGTAATGTAGTCCGTAAAGTGCTGATATTACAAGGAGGGTGCTAAGACCGTTGTTGGTTCATTTTTAAATTTAGGGTCACTTAAGTAAAGTGGGTTGGAAGATAGCAAACTATCCGTGTATCAGTGTCTGTTAAGCTGATGAACAATTCTTATTACTGCTGACATAAATAAGGGAAGCTATCTTGGAACTTCTTTATTTTTTTAACTAAAGAAGTCCTTTAAAACACATGGGTTAAGAAATAAAGATCTTCAGTTCTTGGCGATGCAGGGAAAGATTGAAGACCTTGCGTTTTTTAAAGAAAAGCCCTCTTGATTGGTTGCATGGGTACGCTGATATTGGAGTGCCATGGCATAATTTCAGTAACTAGTTAAGAGTAAAACAGTAGCGTATATGGGGGATTTCTATCCAGGTCAAAGATGGACGAGTGAGGGTGAGCCCGAGCTAGGAGTGGGTGTCGTAGTCGAAACAAATAAGGGACGTGTAAAAGTACATTTCTCTGCTTCAGGTGAGGTGCGACAGTACGCTGTAGACAATGCGCCATTGCGTAGGGTAATATTTAAACCAGGCGATAAAGTGGTAGATGCAGACAAGCGTCCATTAGTTATTGAGCGAGTGGAAGTTAACGGTGACCTGCTGTTGTACATAGGAAAACAGGGCAGCTTGTCTGAAGCAGACTTGGGTGATGTAACGGTACAGCATGGTGCCAATGACCGACTGTTAATTGGGGATGTAGAAACGCCAAATGTATTTGACTTACGAAGAAAGACCTTACAGTGCGATCATGCCCGCAGAATTTCACCAGTGAATGGATTTATCGGTGGGCGCATAGACCTGATTCCTCATCAACTGTACATCGCACATGAAGTAAGTTCTCGGTATGCACCGCGCGTATTACTTTCCGATCAGGTAGGGCTTGGGAAAACTATTGAGGCTTGTTTAATCTTACACCGTTTGTTGTTAAGTGGTCAAGCGTCGCGCATATTAATATTAGTCCCTGACTCCTTAATTCATCAGTGGTTTGTTGAAATGCTCAGGCGTTTCAATTTATGGTTCCACATTTTTGATGAAGATAGGTGTGCTGCACTAGACAAAAGTGCACCTGAAGGAAATCCTTTCTTAGATGACCAGTTGGTCATTTGTAATACTTCCTTCTTAGCAAGTTCTCCCAAACGTGCGGAGCAAGCCCTTTCAGCAGATTGGGATATACTTGTGGTAGATGAAGCCCATCATTTGGAGTGGTCAGTCGAGAAGACAAGCCTAGAATATGCTATTGTTGAGGCTCTGAGTCAAGTAGCCAAAGGGTTACTGTTATTAACAGCAACGCCAGAGCAGTTAGGAGTAGAAAGCCATTTTGCGCGACTGCGACTGTTAGACCCAGAAAGATATGCCGATTATGATCAATTCATTAACGAACCACAAGATCATTCAGAGATCGCTAACCTTGTTGAAAAGTTGTCCTTAGGGAAGCCTTTGAACGAAAAAGACAAAGCCTTGTTGACCACCATGTTTGGTGAGAAAAGGATGGCTCAGTTACTGGGGACAGGAACAGTAGCACAAGATCAACTGATCGAAGATTTATTAGATCAGCATGGGCCAGGACGTGTGGTGTTTAGAAATACACGCGCAGCCATGAGCGGTTTCCCGAAGCGGAAGGCACATCTAATTCCTTTAGAAACGGCAGTCGATCATGAGAAATGGATGCAGCGCTTGTCTAAAGAGTATGCTGTTGACAAAGAACCACTAGCTAGCGATCCTGGAAGGCAAAGGTTTTGGTTTTCGGAAGACGCACGTGTTACTTGGTTAGTGGCGTTACTCGCGCAACTCAACCCAGCCAAAGTATTACTGATTTGTAGAAGTAAAGCGAAGGTGTTGGCCTTAGAAAAAGCTTTACTAAAGCTCAGTAGTGCAAAAGTAGGGGTCTTTCATGAAGACCTCACCATTGTACAGCGTGATAGAAATGCCGCTTGGTTTGCTGAGGCCGATGGCGCAAACATATTGCTGTGTTCTGAAATAGGCAGTGAAGGACGAAACTTTCAATTTGCACATCACTTGGTATTGTTCGATTTACCAGTGCATCCAGAGTTACTGGAGCAGCGCATTGGTCGTTTGGACCGAATTGGGCAGTCAGAGACTATTCAAATACATGTGCCTTACCTCAAAGGCAGCCCTCAGGAAGTATTGGTGCGTTGGTTTCACGAAGGCTTAAATGCGTTTGAGGAAAATGTAGAAGGAGGAAACCAGATTGGACAACTATTTAAACAGCGCTTGGTCGATACAGCTTTGGCTACTTCATTAAAGGACATCAGCACGGAGCTGAATTCACTAATTACCGATACTGCTGTTTACCATAAGGAGCTGAAGCAAACATTAGCCAACGGGCGCGACCGATTACTTGAAATGAACTCGTTCAGGCCAGCAGTAGCGGATAAATTAGTAGAGCATATTAAAGCGGCTGACCAAGACTTAGGACTTGAGATATATATGACCAGAGTGTTCGAACACTTCGGAATTGAAATGGAGGATTTGGCACCTCGGACGTATTTATTGCATCCAGCAAGAACAAACAGAGAGGCATTCCCATCAATTCCTGATGGAGGCATATCGATTACTTTTGACCGAAAGCGTGCCTTGAGCAGGGAAGACATAAACTTCGTGAGCTGGGACCATCCCATGGTGACCGGGGCTTTAGACATGGTCCTTAGCCTTGGCACTGGCGCGGCTAGCTTTGGCGTGTTGAAAGGGACTGGTCAAACAGGGATTCTACTAGAAGTAATATTTGTATTGGAGACAGCAAGTAAAAAAGGAATTAATGTCGATCGATTTCTGCCAAGTACACCATTGCGTGTGGTCGTAGATCATACGGGCGATGAGGTTACAGCCGATTATCCGATAGAGTTGTTCAATAAGCAGTTGAGGCCTGGCAAGATCGATGACCTGATAGAAAATGAAACTTTGGTCGATACCATTATCCCAGATATGATTAAGACGGCTACAGAAGTAGCGGAACAATTGAAACTGGAAGAAATAGACAAGGGTTCTGCGCGCATGAACCAAACATTAGATCATGAAATAGGTCGTTTAGCGTATTTATTCAAACGCAGCAAGGGCATTAGGCCTGATGAAATTAGGACTGCACTTGATGAGAAAAGTGTGCTAAGCGCTTTGATCAATAACGCACGCATTCGAATAGATGCTGTCCAATTGATTAGAGAAGGGGATGTGTGATGAAGCGAATGAAGTTCCATAGTGAAACCTGAAATGTTTGTTGGTGATAATACCAATAAGGGCGAGTTGAGTAATTACTTTCTTTAATACTTGTTGTGAGGACGGGTCACATAGGAAAGTGGCTTTATTGATTTTTAAGACTGTTTTTTATGGCTCAGTCACATTAGAGACATTTAAGTTAAGCCCAGAATGGAACGTATTTAGCATGTTTCTTAGAGCTGCTGTCGGGGTCATAATCTTTCACTAAACCTGATTTAATAGTCTCTGATATTATTCTCGAAGCCATAGAGTAGTTCTTCTCTTCAATCCCAAAACGTTCACGGAGTGTTTGATTTGTCATGTATTCTCCAGATACAATTTTTAAGCAACTATGCATATAACATGCTCTAATTTTGTCCTCCTTATCCATTTGACGTAAAGTCTTATATGAGTACAATATGATTCTAGTGTAGTTCTCTCCTTCGATGATCTTTGGAGCAGGGAGTTGAAAAAACTCGCATTCAAATAGAACCTTGTCTATTCCACTTCCTCTTTCTTCACAGATATTCAATCTTCGCATGAAGTGAGCTAATCTTTCATTTCTTGATTGTGGGTTATGGTCTACAAATCTGAGTGTGTTAATTAATGGCTTACCGGGGTTAGAGATCTCAATTCTATCAGAAAATAATTCTACCATGGGACCGGTACCTGTTTCTCTAAAATCTTGATGAATAATTACATTCGCTACTAGTTCCCTAATCGCCAGTTTGGGGTACATTTTGACTTCTTTCCTTAAGGCGCTGTCTATTATTTCGTTGGATGGAAGTTGGTCGTCTATATAGTTTACTAGCCCTTCAAAGCCAACTGCATAGCCCTTTTTACCTGTCTGTTCTTTTACAGTTTTTCGTTTATTCTTTCCATCATATATAATGACTCTAACAGCCTTTCTTTCAAGAGTTTCAAAGTGTTCTATTTCCTTTGCAAATAGTATGGCCCCAAGGTTAGTGATGGCATATTTAGAACCCTCCATTAGAATAAGTTTCTCACTTATTAGTTTTTCGACTATCCCATTTTTATTTGAGGGAAGTGGGATGTTCATTAAATCGAAATATGATGGATAATCTAGTAGTTTGAGTACATGGTCTATATCTAAATTATCCTCTGCTATCTCACTCTCAAATTGAACTATTGGTTTCTTGGTCCAGATCATCCTTTCTTTTTCAGGGTTCTCAGAGAGTTTTTGCTTGTAAGATCCAACTCTCACGTATGGAGTTCCTTGAAATGCAACGGGAGTATTTGTCATCGCCTTTATTCGGAATAGAACTACGTTTCCATCAGTATGATTAATAGTAAATACTTCAAAGTGAATTCTGGGTTTCAAAAGTCTAGTGATCCATGGAATTAGGTCTTCATTACCTTTACCTTTTTTATTTGGGTTAAAATTTGTGCCAATGATTCTGTGTGTTTTATCGTCAATGCCAAAAACCATATATCCATATGGTTTGTCATGAATACATGCTGAATTTGATAATGCTGAAATATACTCCCCAAGTTCAAGGCCATTGTTCACCTTGAACTCAATCCATTCAGTTTCATTTGGGAATGAGCGTAGCTCACTTAGTAGGATATTTAACTCTTGATCACTCATAAATCATATTAGAAAGCTTGCTTGAGAGTAAATATAGTAATTATGATTCGGCTTAGTCACATAACAGTCACATAAGAATTATTGATAACAAGATTGCATCAATGATAAGGCGATTGATGTAATTTAAACAGAAGCTATTTATTCATGACAATTCGTATTTTTTTGAATTTTTAGATTGACAAGTTCCGTATTTGCTACATTCGCGCATCATTCGTCCTACTTCCTAGAAAGAATCGTATTTACATGAACATATATCAACAAATAGCAGCTGAAATTAAAGTAGCTTCAAACATTGTCATTACCTCACATAAATCTCCTGATGGAGATTCAACAGGTAGCTCATTGGGCTTATTGTATTTTATTGAAAAACTAGGGAAAACGGCTACGGTTTGTCACCCAGATCCGGCACCTAATTTTCTGTATTGGTTAGATACTTCGGCCTTTCGTTTAATGACAGAACAACCTGAGCAAGTAACGAATGCTTTTGCATCGGCTGATTTGGTATTCTGTTTGGATTACAATGCCACTAATCGTATTGGGTCTGACATGCAAGCCCTGTTAGAAGGGGTGACGTGTAAGACAGTCATGATTGATCATCATTTAAACCCTGAGGATTTCCCCACTTTAACAGTATCTGAAACTAGTGCTTCCTCTACTTCAGAGCTGATTGTGGAGTTAATCGAGCAATCGGGTCATGGTGACTTGCTGGATCAAAAAATCGGTACGCCATTGTACCTCGGTATTTTGACAGACACGGGGAGCTTTCGATTCTCTTCTGTTCAGCCAAGGACGCATGAAGTATTGGCAAAGCTCTTAGCGGCAGGAGTGGAACATCATTTGGTGCATGAGGTACTCAGCGACAACAACACAGCGAGTCGTTTGCGTTTACAAGGCTACGCCATGTGCGAAAAGCTCGAGATCATGGAAGACTATATGGTGGCTGTCATTTCGTTATCGAAAGAAGAGTTGGCGAAATACAATTACCAAAAAGGAGATACCGATAGCTTAGCCAATCAGGTCTTATCTATCAAGGGCATGAAGGCAGCCATTGTATTTACCGAGAGAGATGGCATTATGAAAATATCCTTCCGTTCGAAAGGAGCAGAGAATCCAGTGAACGTATTGGCAGGAGAGCACTTTAATGGTGGCGGACATGCCAACGCTTCTGGCGGTATGAGTGAGCTCAGCGTAACAGAGACCTTAGAGAAGATCAAGGGCTTAGTACCGCAGTATTTTTCAGCACTGTGATACAGTCTAACATCATTAAAAAAGCATCGTCTCTGACTTAGAGGTGATGCTTTTTGTTGTCTTAGCTTATCGCTAAGACAATTGAAGTTTAAATAAGATTAGTGTAAAACACTATTAAGATTTCTTTAGCCTCTTTTCAGCTTTCTTCTCTTTTGGCGTTTTAGCGGCTTCTTTTTTCACGTTCTTTTTTGCGTCTTGGCCTTTACCCATGGTCCTGTTTTTTAAATGTTTGTATTAAGATATACTATTTTAAGGGCATGTTCAAATACTATCAACAAAGCGCTTGAATACCTTTTTATGGAGTTCAAGATCCATATTTGGAGAAAGTGCTACACGAGCAATATAATCCTTGTCGCCTTCTTTGGTTGTTCCCTGAGTAGATGTTGCCGGAATGGTCCAATAACATCCTTTTAACTGTCCATAACTGACGCAGTACTTGCTTTCATTTGGAATTTCAGCAATCATTAAACCGATCAACTTATGATTTAAGGCCCTTTTATAAGCCTCTTTTTCTTCATGAGTATTCCCTTTAGTGGGAAGGTCTAAGGAGAACACAGATGGGGTAAATCCTTGTTGTGCCAATTCTTCGGAAACGAAATTGATTTTCGCGGCTGGTAAAGTCTCTTTGATGTAGGTGACAAATTCACGTGTATTCTGATAAGCATCATGAATTCTTTGGTTCATGGAAGGCAGTTGTTTAGCCAATATTTCCATTTGTAAGTCTGTAGCCTCATTATCACAAAGTCTTAGATGCGTTTCTATGTTGCCCACCAAGCCTTCCGCTTTACTATTTGCTACACAATAGCCAGCAGTACATTGCCCACCACTTGGGAACTTAGACCCGCTAGCATACGAAATCGCTCTCACCGTTGAAAGTATTTCGCCTTCGCCTAAAAAGAGCACATTAGGACAGAAGGTTTGATCTAAGATAAACACTGGGTCAACTGCTATTTCACCCGAAGCCGTTTTACGGGGGGCACTTAAAACAGCCTTTAGTTGTATGAGATCCGGAACTTCAACCCTGGGGTTTGTTGGAATCTCAGCAATGATGAAAGGGATAGCATCTTCCTTAGCGATTTTATCTAAAACTAAATCAATGCTTTGGACCATGTCGTGGTCACCATCCACGGGTAAATCCACCACTTCAACATTGTCAAGGCAAGCTGCAACGCGTCTGGCTTGGTCATTTGTTCCGCCATAACAATTTGGAGGCACAACAAATTTGATGGCCTTTCCCTTATGGTTTTCTAGGGCATCGTCTATGAGCCCCATCATTATCGCATATTGCATAGATAGTCCACTAGAAGCGACCAATGGTTTTGCAGTGGTACCTGTAATGGACTTAATGGAATCTAAGACGAGTGTTTTGTTTGTCTCGATATTACTTCGGTTGTGATCAAAAGATGATTGCCCTACAAGTGACTTTAAAGCAGCAAGACAATTGATCGGTGTCATGGCAATGGTCTCTCTTCTTCGGACGTGCTGAATTTCCGAGACATAATGTTTGTTTTGCTCCCCATTGACTAGTAAGATGCTTCCCAGAGAAGGAAATAAATTGATGAAAAAATCAACCTTGGGTCTAAGGTTGAAATCACCAATTTCCTCTTGCTGTGACATGATAATGGTACTGCCGTCAAAGGAGGGGATATCTTCTACTTGCTCAATATGCTTTAAGTCAAATGTATAGCCATAGACATGCTGCAGTATTTCAGCATCAAAAAAACTAGACAGCACACCTGTATAAAGGATTTGAGTGTTTCTATTGTCTAATAAATTCTTTCTTAGAACTGCCAGTACAGGAGCGGTCTGTGATGAAAAACTTATGACATTTTCTGTGCTTGTGTTATTGATCTTGGCAATTGCCCATTCTAACACGCAGGAGAGTGGATGACCTAATCGAATATAATCGTATGCCGTGGGTAGCTCATTGAGTGCTGAGGCACCAGCGTTATTGGCATTAAATAAGGCTTCAAATTGATCTATGAATTGAGTTTTGGCCAACTTTTCATCATAAATATCTAGGCGGTGCGTTGTCAGGTTCAACCAGCCAGTTGGCATGTTTTCTAATACATCTTTAATATAATCGAGCATTTTATTGTCTTCCATTATAGTCGCTTTTGGACAGTCCGGCAACATACATTAATTAGATTTATTTTATGCGTGTTGCAGTGCGTTTTGTTGCATCGGGGCTAACGTTTAATGTATAACAAGTGGGGCAGTCTCACATCAAGCCTTCTGCATGTTAATCTAACGTAACGTCAAATTTATCCAGCAGCATACTGTCCATCTGCTCGAGGTCCGATATTAGGGCTAGATGGTTTTGCGTCAATGATGATTCAGACTTGATTTTCTGCAACAACTTTTTCAATTCGACCATTTGAAAGTAAAACGATCCGGATTTTAGTTCAAAGGGTAGAGCAGCTAACTTTTGCACTATGGCGTCCTTTTTTTGTTTCACCACACTGATCGTTTCAACTGCCGAATCAAAATCCAATTCCTTTTGTTCAACGGAATTTAAAAGTCCACACTTAAACTTGCCGCATTGTTTAGGTCTTTGATCGTAAATAGTACAGCCATCACAATACTTCTTGCAGGGATGGAGAAAAAATCCTTGACCATCGGCTTCCTCTATGTCCATTACCTCTTTTACGGCAGGTATCTCATCGCCATCTAGATGCACAAAACCAATCAAGGTTCCGTCACAGCATAGTCCGCAAGACAAACAAATATTTGATACGTCATCCATATTTTAAGGCTTTGGGCACTTCTTTAAAAGGATACCTATAGTTGAGCTAGGCCTTCTAATTTGGTGTCTGATATTTAGTTTTTAAAAATTCACAATGACATTCCCTGTTTTTTCTCCTTGCATAACGAATTCGTATGCTTCGGGAATATCCGCCAAAGAATACTCGCGGTCTATTACTGGTTTGAATTTTCCAGTGGTCAATAAGTGCTTTATATACGGTAGCGTTTTCTCTACTCCAAATGGAATTGGGAAGATCACTTTCTTGTTTTTTTGAAGTGGAGTAAAAGCTGCAAAGAATAGGTTTTGAGCATAAGGACCTAATTCAGATGAGATATAAACCCCTCCCTTTTTCAATAATGGTTTACATTTCCCAAAAGTGCTTTTACCTACGGTATCAAATATGAAGTCATATTTCTCAGTGTCGGAAGTAAAGTCTTCTGTGCTTAAGTCATAGATTTTATCAGCACCAAGTGATTGTATTAAGCCTATATTTTTCGTGTTACAAGTAGCCGTTACTTGAACATTAAACTGCTTTACAAATTGGAGAAGAGCAGACCCAATCCCTCCTGTAGCACCATTGATAAGTATTTTTTGTCCAGGCTGGATATTTACTTTATGGATGAAGCTATAGGCATAATGTGCACCTTCCAAACTTGCCGCAGCTTGCTTGTAATCAATGTTTTCAGGGATGCTTAGTATATTCCCTTTTGGTGTTAATGTGATGTATTCAGCTTGAGAATTTAACCCGGTGTCAGTAAACCCAAATACCTTATCGGTTAAGTTATGGGATTTTATATTTTCCCCAACGGCCACCACTTCACCTGCAAAATCAGTCCCTAATATTATTTTTATAGGTCTAAAAAGACCTAGTATAAAACGCATGATAAATGGCTTCGCAGTGAGGTTTGCGCAATCTGTTCTGTTCACTGTTGTTGCGTAAACTTTAATTAATATTTCATTATCGTTCGGGAGAGGTTTTTCAATTTCTTCAATTGTAATCCCCTTAGGAGAACCATAATGCCTTCGAATTGCTGCTTTCATGTTTAGCATATTGTCTTCAAAACTCCCTATGTGTGCTCCATTATGATTTATGGTTATGTTTCGCGTTGTATATCACTTATGCTTATGATTGATATATATAGAATAATTTACGTTTTATGATTGATATATGACTAAGGTGCGTGGTATATCGATCATAATAATTAATGTTTTCGCATCCCTCTCGTGAAGCTTATGGTCGCACTGTCTTATCTGTATGTTGGGGTGGCCGCTTATGTGTTTTAAATGACGCGCCTTATTTCTTAGCCGGTATTTGATCCATTGCTCGCTCTGCAATAGCTGTTATTGATAATGAGGGATTTACTCCTGGGTTTGCAGAAATCATAGCGCCATCGATGATGTAAAGGTTTTCATAACCAAAAATCCTATTGTCTTTGTCAATTACTCCTTCTGAAGCGTTTTCTCCCATTACAGCACCACCCAAAATATGTGCAGTTGAAGGAATGCCCGCAATTGTTTCTAAGGCAAAAGAGGTGCTGACACCATTTATTGCTTTGCTATATTCTTTTATCATTTTGATGGACTCTGGAATAAATGGAGTTGGCCTTTTGCCTGTACTCACTGTTGAACTCATCAAACCAAAACTGTTTTTCTTGAACCTCAGGGTACTGTCTAGGCTTTGCATGAATAGAAGTACGACAGTCTTTTTTGCCCAACTGTTCACGAAATAAGTCTTGAAATATTTTACAGGAGATTTCACTAAAGCCACAACTACCTTTGCCAAACGAGAGAAAACAGTTTTGCCTGTGACATAGGGGAGGTGTATAAGTTTCCATGCATTGGATCCCTCAGAATATCTGCAAATTTCAAGATGACTGTGCTCATCAGTATCTAGGATACTCCCGATGGCCACACCTTTTGAATAATTTTTGTCTTTTTCAAGGCTTGAGACGCTCACCAAGGTCTCATTATTGCTTCTTACATCTTGCCCCAATCTATTGGACAGATTTGGTAATGAGCTAGTTTTCAAGTCGAGTAGAAGCTTGATAGTGCCTAGCACACCACCAGAAAATATGACTCCTTTAGTCGTGATTTTCTTTGTTTTGACAAAAAGCTTAGTGCTGGTTTTTATTGCTAATTGATAGCCTTTGGCGCCATCGTCTGTGTTTATTGGGCGGACATCATACACCTCATTTTCGGCAAGTATTTCTGCACCATACTTTTGAGCTAAGTACAGATAATTTTTATCTAATGTGTTCTTGGAGTTATTTCTGCACCCTGTCATGCATGCACCGCAATAATTACATCCTGTTCTTTCAGGACCCATTCCATCAAAGTAGGGGTCCTCTTTGGTGACATTCTCTTCTCCAAAATAGATGGCAACATTAGTAGCGTCAAATTTGTCTTCCATGTTAAGATTTTGAGCAACCTTTTTTAGCCCAATATCTCCGTCAAATAGTTTGGGGTTTTTTGCAGCGCCAAGCATTTTTAGGGCTTCCTGATAATATGGGGCGAGTTCATTTTCCCAATCATGGAGCTTACTCCAACTGCCCGTCTTGAAAAATGTAGATTTTGGAATGGGCAATGTATTGGCATAAACCAAGGAACCTCCGCCAACCCCCGTTCCCGATAGGATGGCGATATGCCTGAAAATAGATAGTTTCATGATGCCAAAGAAGCGTAAACTTGGAAGCCAGAGCCATTTTCTAAAATTCCAGTTGGTCTTTGGAAAATCTTTGGCTTGGTACCATTTCCCTTTTTCAACGACTAAGACCTTATATCCTTTCTTTGATAATCTTAAGGCACTGACAGAGCCACCAAAACCACTTCCAATGACAATATAGTCGTACTCCATTTTTATTTATTAGTATTTAGCCAGCGGTTGATGACCTGTTATACGCTAATGTCAATTTAAATTCGTTTGATGTTTTGATGCAGTTGAGTTTTGATTCAAGGAATTGGCACTAAGCATTTTCGCATAACAACCATTACCTTCTAGGTACATTCCTAGCCAAGCATAAGTAACATTTCCTAGGTCACCATTTCCAGTACTTGGAAAAAGAGGGGTAGAGTGGTTGCCCTCTTTAACCTCGAAGAGCATCTTTTTGGTCGTTGCAGGTGTATAGTCATAATGTACCTCTGAATGACTCCTTGGTGGGGCAGTAGGGTCAACTTGACCGCTTAGGATAAGTACTGGTACCGAATGATCCAAGTTGGATGCCTCAAGATTCCTTGGATATAGCCAAGGGGTAATGGCAATGACCGCCTTGATACTTCCGTCTAGTTTTGCCGCCAATTGTGCTCCGCCACCACCCATTGACCAGCCGCCTACTGCAATGCTTTTAGTGTCAAGTTTCTTGAATAGAGGAGACCCTTTTCTTTTGTTTTCTTGACGTATCGTTTCCATGCCGTCAATCAGTGCTTTGGCTCTTAAAGCAGGGCTATCTGTTAAAATATTTGTACCGATCGTCATCGTCACATATCCACGTTCGGCAAGGTATCGAGCCCATAGGCTGACAGATCGTTGTGTTGCCTTATAGCCAGGTACAAGTACAATGCTCTTTAGTTTCTTGTTCTTCTTATGGTTGGAGTAGTACAAAGTCGCACCGTCGTAGTCATCTCCATTCCTCAAACCATCAGCTTCATATAAAGAATCAATGGCAATGGCTGTGTAGTTGGATACACTTTCAACAGTAATAGATTTGCATTGAGCATAGCCATAAGGTGATATTGCGCACATCAACAGGACTAACATTATTCTTGATTTCATTTCGCTTGCGTTTAAATGCTTGAGAATCCCGAAACAGTTGGGCATGTTGAAGATAAAAATACTTTTCAGAATTCTATTTAATCGCCAATGCTAAGTCATTCGGGAATGTCCTTTTTTATATGAAGGGTAAGCGTTTTGAGGCATCGCTATCAGAAAGTCGTATTCCCTTGATTTTTAAAGGTTTTCGCTTTGCGCTGAGCCCTCCAAAATCCAAATCTTTTGGCCTAGCCTCTTCAGTTGGTAGATACGTTTTTGGTTTGTTTCTCCAGAAAGTGACCAAACCAATTCATCACAAAAAGGTGAAATACCGCCTGTGAAAACCGATAGAAATACCAAGGTAATTTAGGGACGAATTCATGGATAGCAGCAATGATGAACCGATTGTCTAACACAGACCTGAATTCAAGCCATCCGTAAGTGGTTCTCTTGACTAGAAAACCACCTGTGATGTAGAAAAGGTGACGGTTTTTATCGCTCCTCTCTGCCACAAAGCTGAGTTCGAGTAAAACGAATCCTAGGAATTTAAACCGTACTTTATTTCCATCCTCCTCGGCCTTTAGAATAACTACGAAGTTTTCGGTGAGCCACTTCGGATAGATTTCGGCTACCGAAGATGCAATCATCAGACCAGGGTTGGATAAGCGCTGAACACTGCGCACTGTATTTTTTTCGTCTGCGGCATAGATACGTTTTGGCAAACTAGGAGCTTGCTTCGTCAAAGCATCTGCTATGCTTGTTTCAACGGGTTGGTAAGGGAGGTCCTGAAATGGGTTTCTTTCAGGGTCAATCGTCATATTGTGTTTTAGACTCTCAATCAACGGTCCAACGAAGGTAGTGCTCGAATTAGAGAATAATCCTACCCAAAGCTTAGAGAATCCTAGGGTGAAGAATGGGATGGAAAAGATGAGCCTTTTTTTAGCGAGTTGGCGGGCCGTTATTTTCAACAAGCCCATATACGAGAGTACTTCTGGCGAACCCACTTCTAGTGCTCGATGATAATACGCCTCCTTGCCAATTGACTTATCAATGATATGGAGCATGTCCTGAACTCCGATAGGCTGCGATGGTGATTTGCACCATTCGGGGCAGGCCATAATAGGGAGCCGCTCTGTAAGTTTTTGAATGATATCAAAAGAAGACCCACCAGGTCCAATGATGATTCCTGCGCGAATGGCCGTGACTGGGGTACTGCGTGATTTAAGGGTTAGCTCAGTTTCAAACCTGCTGCGTAGATGTGTTGAGAAGGTAGAAGAGTCCTTGGGTAAGATACCCCCGATGAAAACGATATGCTTGAGGTGCTGGGCTTCGGCAGCTCGGGCAAAATTATCGGCTAATAAAAGGTCGGTGTCTTCAAAAGTTCCTTGGTTCAGCCGGCTTGATGGTGCCATAGAATGCACTAAATACAGTGCATAATCGGCTCCTTCTAATGCTTTTGTAGTACTACTAAGGGAATATAAATTCACCTTTTCCCACTGAACATCAGCATCCTGACTTGGCACTACTTCGGCCCGGGACAAGGCTCTAATATTGTACTTATGGGCGTATTCACTGATGAACCATCTGCCGATAAAACCTGATGCTCCTGCTATGACAAGGGTTGGTTTCATTTAATGAGGATGTGTTTGATGATTCTTAAAATGATTAAAATGGAAATGGAGCAAGGCTTAACTTTTACCAAAGGGAGTGCATGATCATAAACAACCTCAACCCTCATGCGCGCGTTTAAGTATATTAGTTTTTGTGTTTTCCATTGTCTGCTTAACTAGGTGGAGGGTATAAGTGTTTTAGAAGTCCCCCTGTCTTGTGTAAGCGAGAAGCATAGATACGTTATTTAGCATTAAGCATAACCAGTATTAACTCGACTGCATAGGCGCAAGAACCCGAGAATCCTAATCTTTGGCGGTGTCAGAAAGGGAGGGGCGAGATGCTAAGACGATAGCATCATTTCTTTTTGTTCTTCTTTTTCATGTTTTGAATTTTGTCGCCTCGCCTGAGTGATTTTTTGTACCGTGCTTTTATAGATTTCTCATATCCCATTTTCACGGTTTTTTCTCTACTATTCTTGGCAGATTTTTCATGAAAAGCGGCGCCTACTTCAATGGCTGGTTTTTTATGATAAGCTTCATCGGGGTCTATTGGCTTATCTCTTTCCTCTGGGGTAAGTTGGCCGGTGATAACTACGCCTTCAGGCATTTCATTGAATGGAATCGTGTAGTTCATTAAGCTTTCAATCGCATCCTTTAGCGCGGTCTCTTTCTCACCATAAAAGAGGATGGACTTTCCTTCTTGTCCTGCTCTACCGGTTCGCCCTATACGGTGTATATAATTTTCGGGGTAGAAGGGGGTATCAAAACTGATAACGGTGCTGATTTTTTCGATATCAATTCCACGTGCAATCACATCAGTGGCTATAAGAATTCTACTCGTGCCGTCTTCGAATTTCTCTATGGATTGGGTTCGATGATTTTGTTCCTTACTGGAGTGAATTACAGAAATTTCAGATTCGAAGTTTAATACCTCAGCTAGCCTATCTGCGTTCACCTTGGTAGCTACAAAAATTAACACTTTGCTGTAGGCTTCTTTGTCTTCTAATAAATGGTTCAGCAAGTTGACCTTAGTATAAAAATTAGGGACTGCATAACATTCCTGACTTATGCTCTCCAGTGGCGTACCGCTAATAGAAATGGTTTCCTTCACTGGACTAACAAGGAAATCATCAATCAATTCATCCACATAGTTGGTCATGGTAGCGGAGAATAAGATGTTTTGTCGTTTTGTGGATAGGTGCTCAAAGAGGTTCTTTAACTGCGTTTTATAACCAAAGTCAAGCATAATATCGACTTCATCAACCACCAGTTTTTTGATTGATTTTAGCCGTAAAACATTAGCCAACACAAGGTCATACAGTCTTCTAGGCGTACCCACAATAATGTCCACGCCTTCGGCTACAGCCTTTTTTTGTGGTTTCATGTTGTTACTCCCACCGTAAACGCCTAGCACCCTTACGCTGAGGTAGGGCGTTAACTTCTCTATTTCTTCTACTATTTGGATGACCAATTCTCTGGTTGGTACCAAGATTAACACTCTCGGGTTGGGTTGGTCCGAAAACTTCAGGTCCTGCAAGATAGGGAGTACATATGCCATCGTTTTCCCTGTTCCGGTTTGTGCAATTCCTACAAAATCGGAGCCGCCTAGAATAGTAGAATAGGACGCTTGCTGAATGGGGGTTGGCTTTTCAAAACCTAGATCTGCAATCGCATTTTGCAATTGTTTTTTGATTTTGAAATTTTCGAAAGTATTCATAAAGTAAAGTAATCAAGAAAAAACGGCTAGTGATTACAGTATTTCAATTAAAAGAGAAATTAGACGTCATTCGTCTAATGATTTCACTAGGAATGACCTTGTCTTAATGGTGTAAGTATATAGCGCGTTGTCAACGCCTTAGTATTTTAACAATCCGATTGTAAAAGACTTCTGATAAGCTCCAGTTGTAACCATCAAAATTAGTGGTATTCATAAATTGAATGACCACTGTGTCGATGTCTTTGTGGTATTTGGCGATGCTCTGATAACCTGGGATTAACCCTGTATGCTCATACACGTAAATGGAAGAATATATTTCTTGTTCGCCTTCCTTAAATACCGAACCATCGTTTAATGCCCTCAGGAATATGCCGACATCCTCTGCTGTGGCTATCATGGAGCCAGCAGGGTTTATGAAATCATTAAATTTTAAATCGTCATCATAGCCAACATAATACCCGCTCATAAGGTCGTCTAGATCCACTTCACTAAGTAAGCTGTAGGTATTCCTTAGCTTAAGCGGTATCAAAATTGCCCTCTTGATAAATTGGTGATGGCTATATCCCAATGTTTTATCCAAGACTTCGCCAATCAATAAATAATTGGTGTTTGAATAACCATAGTTTTTATCAGGTGCAAACCCGGCGGGCTTATCCAATACCAATTCAAGGTTCTCTCTATTCGCTTTTGGTGGGGCTTCCCAATAGCCAGGAGTGCGGGTAAAGTCTGGAATGCCACTTTTGTGCTGCACCATCATTCTCAAAGTAATTTTATCAGCATATTCAATTCTTCCCACGAGTTCTGGCAAGTAATCTGCGAGTGTTTTATCTAAAGATAATTGTTTGTCATTTACCAATTTTGTGACAGCAACAGCAACATATAACTTGCTAATACTGGCAATTTTGAATAAGGACTGTGGGTCGGCTGGTATCTGAAGGGCTCTATTTTTTAGGCCTGCAGCGTAAAATGCAGGTGACTTGCCACCCTCATCCACGTAAACAATCATGCCGTCAAATCCATACCCAATGGCAACATTAACTTGCTCCTGAACAGTATCAGGGAGAGGTAATATCCATGCTTTTACAATGATCCATGGTACGAAGAACAAAGAGGCAAGGCTTGCCATGATGAATACTATTCTAAGCATTCCTTTTGTTTGTTTCTTAGTCATATTGTCAGACGGGGTCTAATTTTTGTCTAGTTCAATTTGCTATGTGTTAATGAAGAATGTTGCTTACAGCTTCATTTTTAAAAGCCTTGGTTTTAAAGCTTTATAGAAGGAGTAATGTACTGAAGTACTTTATTTAAACTGTTGAATTTTCTTTGCTCATACAATTTATTCATAGGTAAAGCCATCAAGATTCCGGTCACCACGAGAGTAATCTCAAAATATATCACCTAGGCAATTTACTAGTTTTGTTCTTTTTTATAAGGCCTCAGCGAGATGCTAAGACCAAGAAGTGATCAGCAACCATCTAAGTGCTTTTTGAAATTTTGGCTTCTACAGCTTTCGTCAGATAAACGACAAGCATCATTGTACTATCTGCTGCGCTTATTTATTTCTGACAATCTTCATTATTAAAAGTATATTGGAGGTTTAGTTTAAAATTCACAATACATAATTTTTTTAACATGAAAAAAAGCAAACTTCTATTGTTGCTAATACTGCCAATAATTCTTCTCAGTACTTGTTCGTCAAATGATGATGATCCTATCCTTCCAATTGAGAGAGAAGTTGAAATAACCTTAGACTTTAATGCATTAGCTGCTCTTGATGGGACTGATGCTACAGGACTTGCAACTTTTGAAAACGGTGTATCCGCGCAGATTTTACTATTGATGCTATTATAGACGATGTAATTAACTATAAGATTATTTCTTCATCTAACATTGAAGTTATCTGTACTGATTTTTTGTATGATTCTGGAGATGCAGATTTATGGAATAATGGGTTGCAAAAATTAGATAATGGATCGGGATTTGTCCTTGGGTCAGAAGTTTTAGCTCCTGCAGTGGCTAATCAAGAGTGTAAGTTTAATATTCTCTTTAGAATTTCTACAGATGGTGTCGAAGACCCTAAGGAATATATAATCGATCCAAAGATTAGAATCATACCCAAAAGATAAATCAAATCACATCATAAAAGCTTTGTTCCCGAAAGATCTAAAAGGTCTCAGTTAGACGCTAAGACAAGTAGGGGGAAGTAATTACTTACTTAGAAAATATTTGTATTTCGTGCCCCAAAAATTATTGCTCGTAGTACCATTAGGTAGTCCATCGTCAGTTAATAAGGCGTTATTATCTTGACTGTTTTGATTCCATAGCCAAGCTAAAACGGAGACGTTAGTGATACTCGCAGCGTTTAGAAAATGTTGAACTGGCATTAACTCACCAATGTTTTGGACGCCTACCTCACCAATAATGAATGCAAAATCCTTGTTTTTTATGTTCTCAATTTTTGAGATTAATTCATCCTCACTCGTATTAAGAAGCCATTTTTCATAGGCATGAAGATCGAATAGTAAATTATACCTCCCTTGCAGCAATTCTTTTCCTTTCGCAATTATCGCATTTTCCGACTGGCCTTGTTCATTTCCAGGAACTAAGATTATATTTTGAAACCCTTTCACCCAACGCAGATTGTCGACCATGTCTTTCATGTCTTTCAGCCATAAATCATTCGTATATTCATTTTCATTGTTCCAATGATAAGGCTCATTCCATACTTCTATCCAGACATCAGGTTGATTTTTAAAATGCTCAGCAATCGTCTTCATTTTTACTTTGTATTCCTCGTAAAGAGGTTGTGAGGACGGATTAAGACCTGTAAATAAGTTTCGCTGTCCGACATTATTTACCCATCCAAAAGGACAGAGAATAGTGATTTTGTTGTTTGCACGGTTTTGGTTCACGATTTTTTGAAGCGGATGGTACCATACTCCATCACTCGCCTGAATGGCATTGCCATCGATTGGCTGTTCTCTTAAATTGCCAATAAATTCCCTTATAATTTGAATATTCCATGCGTACATCAGAACGGGATTCCCCAAGCCATACGTTTGTAGCGTATTCACTCCCTTATAAAAAACAGCTTCGTCGTTTTTCGTAAGTTTCGAACCATCAACCCAATATGGCCCTACAGGTTCATCAGGAATAGGAGGTATATCCAAATTAGTTTCATCCTCTTCAATGGGCTTAATTGAGTTGTCTAAATTGCACGCCATTACCACTAGTAATAAGCTTGCAAATAGAATCATCAAAGGTAAACGTGTGAATTTCATCTCATTTTTTATTAGCTGCAACGTTCTATATTTTGGCTAAGCTACCATGCACTATAGACATTGCTGGAAAGGTGTTATTCTTTTAATTGATAGTTTATTGTGGAAACCACTCTGACAATCTTGATTTGAGGAGTGTTTTCATCTCTGTCACTAATTGTGAAGAGCCCTTGTCTTGCCATCATGATATTTCCAACCTTAGCATCGGAATCACGGGCAAATTTTTCAGCAACCTCTCTGGCGTTTTTGGTTGCCTCTTCAATCATAGAGGGTTTAAGCTCATTTAGTCCTTTAAAGATATATTCGATTGGTCTCCATGTATTTTTAGATCCCAATAAAATGCCCTTTGACATAAGACTGAGGGACTCTGAGAGTGCTTTTTGAAGCTTATCGATGTCATTGGTTCTCACCGTAAACTCTGATTTTGCCAAATATCGGAATTCGTTATTCCGAGCATTAGCATTATACATATCAGCGCGTAGATCACTAATATTTGTACTACCCTTAGTTAGCTCATCCTTTTCAAATCCATGCGCAATAAAAAAATCGTAGACTTCATCGTTTTGCTTTTCAATATTGCTTTTAAGAGCGTTGAGGTCATTTGCAGTAAGCGTAATGTTTATTGGCCATACTGCTAAATCAGCATTTACTTCGCGTTCAGAGAGGCCTTTTACTTGTACGTGTCGCTCATACTCTTTGCCAGTTTTATGCATGTTGCCAATAAAAAATCCTGCGAGGACAATTGCTACAGAGATTATCGAGGTTTTTAGCCAGTCAATTTTCATGATTTCTTTATTTTAAAACAATAACGTCAAATTATAGGAAGTATTTCTTGTGTTAGCAAAGGCTTGTCTAAGTATAGTCACTTGGTCTATTTTATAAAGCCAACACATTCAATCAGGTGTGGCCTCGAAAGCGTTAATTGCCAAAATAATGGTGGTGGACTGTTGAGCCTTCAATGGAAATGAGCAAGAAATGACCACTCGGAGAAGTTGAATTCTGTTTGCTGCCAAGACCTCTTTGGGTTTCCATTGGTATTGCCTGTAGTCTAAGCGAGACGCTAAGACTAGCGGGTCAACTTCAACTTGTTAGAGAGTTTTAGCTAACGGGTTATTTCTGGGTACTGCTTTATGGTATATATATTCCAAGCTTGCGAGTTGTGGTAATGCGAGGTAAGGCTTTCGTATATGAGCCGCATTCCGAGGGGTATGGCTTATTTACTTTGTTAGCCTTTCCTTATTATTTCTAAAGAATTTTATCATTTGGTTAGTGATTGGTCATAGTTTCTGCTACCGAAGCTTTAAGGTAGGAACAATGAAGCACAACGGTTATACATTGTTGGCAACAGTTTTCTTTTTTGAAAACTAATGAAATCCAAAATATAATTAGTGTTAGAAGTGCTCTAATTCTAATGCCAGAGCTTAACCGCCAATACGATCGCATTGCTATCTGTCCACCCTGAAATGGGTCTTTTTTTCTGTATTAGGTTTTAATTGTGGCTAACAAGTTAAGATCAGCCACTCGTGGCTGATATATTTTCCTTATGTGCTGCACAAATGTGGTAACGCTTTATTGTCAAAAATAAACCTTAACAAAGTATGTAGCTGTCTAGAATTAAAGAGCTTTCTGTTCTGTATTCAAGGCATTCAGAAAATGAATAACCTCTTCATCACTTACTTGAGCGAAGTCATAATAAAACTGCCCCACCGCCATAAAATCTTCGGGAACGTGAAGGCAAACTACTTCATCTGCCTTTTGCTTTAACTTTTTTACGGCATTTTTAGATGCTACGGGTGTAGCAACAATCACTTGTTTGGGGGCGTGATGCCGCACCAAATCAACCGATGCCAACATTGTGTTTCCTGTAGCAATGCCATCATCAACAATGATTACGGTTTTGTCTTTCAGGTCGATAGAAGCGCGGGTGCCCATAAATATTTTGTGCCACTCCTTTAGCATCTGGCGTATCCTGACCGTTTCTTTCTCAATAAAACCTTGATCCATCCTAAACCGCGGATCAATTACTCTTCCTTGCATGCTTACAGAGCCAATCGCCAGTTCTGGATTGGCCGGATGCCCGATTTTTTTTGTGAGCAAAATATCAACCGGAAGGTCAAGTGCCTTGGCAATGTAGTACCCCATCGGTACAGCACCACGTGGAATAGCTAGCAAAATTCCTTTTTCACTTGCATATTTTTTTAGTTCTGGCACCAGCTGCATGGCAGCATCATATCGGTTTTTAAAAATCATGTTGCGCATGTTTTGGTTTAGACGAGTCGCTTTTTATCAGGAATTTTTGAAACCAGTCAGCAGCAAGCTTTGCAACCTCTTCAAGCTTTCCTTCTTCTTCAAATAAATGCGTAGCACCTTTTAGAATGACCATCTGCTTTTCGCAGTGCAAATCGTTGTACACATTTTTATTCAAGCCAATCACTGGAACATCTAGACTGCCTACAATGAATAAAGTTGGCGCCTCTACCGATGCGAAATCTACATCAGCAAGATCAGGCCGACCACCGCGCGAAACAATTGCGCTTATAAGCTCGCCCAATTGTACCGCCGCATGTATTGCCGATGCAGCTCCGGTGCTTGCACCAAAATATCCAATGCGCAAGTCTTTGAAGGCTGTTTGCTTATGAATAAGGTTTGTAACCGTCACTAAACGTGAAGTGAGCAAATCAATATTAAATCGATTTGCATAGATGCTGTCTTCTTCTGGGGTAAGTAAATCTATCAGCAGCGTAGCCATTCCTTTTCTGTTTAGTTCTCCTGCTACAAACGTGTTTCTAGGGCTAAAACGACTGCTTCCACTGCCATGACTGAAAATTACAATCGCTTTCACAACTTCAGGAACAATTAAAATTCCTTTCAAATGAATAGCACCTATTAAGAGACTGATTTCATGATTTCTTTCTGACATGACTGTGTCTTTTACCCAACAAAGTAACTTCTGTTAATCAATAGTTTCAATGATTTTTATCAGTGTACTTAGGGTAAAAAATCATTGTTTTTAGGATGAAATAATGGTCCATTAATAAAAATTAATTAGATGTAATGAAAGTCTCATTTTCAGAAAGTGGTCATCAGGTTAGCAGTGAGCGTAGTAAAGTTATTGCGGCTAGCTCTGTAGCGTTGAAGACAGCAAACGACCTTGATGTGCTGATTGATAAAATTGGTGATGCAAATTATGTTTTGTTGGGAGAGGCGTCTCACGGCACACATGAATATTACACCTGGCGCACACAAATCAGCAAAAAAATTGATAGAGAAAAAAGGGTTCTCTTTTATAGCCGTTGAAGGCGACTGGCCAGACTGTTATCGGGTAAACCGTTACGTAAAAAATTACCAAGATTCTGGTAAAAATGCGTTAGAAGTTTTGCAGGATTTTAACCGGTGGCCCACATGGATGTGGGCAAATTGGGAAGTTGTTGCTTTGGCAGAATGGATGAAGAAGCACAATGAAAATCTATCGCACAACAAAAAGGCTGGGTTTTACGGATTAGATGTTTACAGCCTCTGGGAGTCTTTAGATGCCATTTTAAGTTACCTGGCGAAAGTTGATACGCAGGCTTTTAATACTGCCGTCAGAGCATTTCATTGTTTTGAGCCCTATAGCGCAGAAGAAGGCCAATCATATGCGCGGGCAACCTTGAGGGTACCCATGTCTTGTGAGCGGGAGGTAATAAACCTCCTGAAAGAAATACGAAATAATATAGCGCAATATAACACCGACCATGAAACGGTTTTTAGTACTGAACAAAATGCCGTAGTGGCGGTAAACGCAGAAAAGTATTATCGCACCATGATAAAGGGTGGGGCAGATTCTTGGAATATTAGAGACTGGCACATGATGGATACGTTAAACCGGTTAATGCAATTTCATGGAAGTAACGCCAAAGGAATAATCTGGGAACATAACACGCACATTAGTGATGCGCGCGCAACCGATATGGCTGCGCAAGGCATGTATAATGTGGGTCAGTTGGTGCGGGAACAGCATGGAGAAAACAACACTTTTGCTGTAGGATTTGGTGCATACAGAGGTACCGTGATTGCAGGAAGAAATTGGGGAGATGTAATGCAGGTTATGCATGTGCCGAATGCTGTTGCGGGGAGTTGGGAGGATTTACTTCATCAATATAATGGACAAGACAGTATAGTGTTTATGAATGCCGAAATGAAAAAACATTTCGGCAAAAAAGCGATAGGGCATCGCGCCATTGGGGTGGTGTATCATCCGCAACGCGGGCAATACGGCAATTATGTGCCCAGTATTATGCCGCAGCGCTATGATGCCTTTATTTATCTGGAAGATTCTAACGCGTTGCATGCGCTGGGTGTTGCTAAGGATGGGCATCAGATACCAGAAACCTACCCATTTGGCGTTTAGATACAACTGATGTCTCAAACTCCTTATGTTCAACATTAGCCAAATAGTATGCTTTATTATCTACAACCAATTTTATAATCCAGCTGCTTGGATTGCAAAGCATAGTGGCCAAAGTTGAATTGTGCATTTGTCGCTGTGCTTGTCAAAACCAATAAGAGAATGGTTGATGTAATTTGGATTAAGTTCATTCTTTTAAAAAAATATCATTGGTTATTAGGTTGATTATAATGAAGCACAACGTTCGAAGGTATCAACTGTGAATTATGAAGGAATATCAAAATGTTTGCTATTGCCTCTAGCAGATTGCTGGTATTCGAACTTTCTGTTTGAGACTTAAGATACGATTGAAAAAGTAGATTTTGAATATTCTGGGAATAAGATCAGTTGACAAGTCTGGCCTCTCATGGTTTATACCTAATGTTGGGTATTAGTGCTTTGGTGGTAGATCTATGGGTAGCTAGAGTTTGGCAAGCTTGAGTTGCTTCGAACGTTGGGATTAATGAATAGGCTGGGAGCGTAGCGGAAGTCTATGTCCCTCGCGGGGCATCAATCCCAACGCCCAGAGGCACGTGCCTCTGGGCGTTGTTTATTTCTTCTAAGCTAGCTGATTTGCACCGCACTTTCAAGTAGCTACTTAGAGGCATATGCTATATTGTTTGTTACCCGCATTTACCCAATTATGAACTGGATATTAGGTCGATTAGGTAACCGATAAATACTGAATTCAATAATTATTAATGGAAAGACAATAATTACAACATTATGGCGCAATATTAAAATGATAATATTATGCAATAAATGGGTTCAATATACCTGAATGATTGACATAATGCTATCTGTCAAATGACTGAAATCAAAAAAAAAGCAAAGCGAAAAATTGATTTATTGATTTTGTCCGACATTCACCTAGGAACCTATGGTTGTCAAGCCAAGGAGCTTGGCCGGTATCTTAAGAGCATTGAACCAAGGCAGGTGATTTTAAATGGTGATATTGTTGATATCTGGCAGTTTAGTAAAAGGTATTGGCCCAAGAGTCACATGAAGGTCGTTAGTCAGTTCTTTAAATGGATGTCAAAAGGCGTCAAGATCACCTACATCACCGGCAATCATGATGAAATGCTTCGGAAATTTGAAGGGTTCAAGGTAGGCTCGTTCGAACTTCAGAATAAAAAGATTCTTACACTCAAGGATAAAAAGGCCTGGGTCTTTCACGGGGACATTTTCGATTTTACGATGCAGCATTCCCGATGGCTAACCAAGATTGGGGCAATCGGATATGATACACTGATTATTGTCAATCGCTTGGTAAATATTGTGAGCGAGTTCTTTGGGAAAGGCCGTTTCTCCTTATCAAAAAAGGTAAAGAACAGCGTCAAGGGCGCTGTGAAATACATTAATCGATTTGAAGAAACCGTGACGACCATAGCAGCCGAAAATGGATACGATTATGTCATTTGTGGTCACATTCATCAGCCAGAAATCAAAAAATATCCTACCTCGAAGGGATCTGTGCTATATCTTAATTCAGGTGACTGGATCGAAAACTTGACGTCACTCGAATATCATAATGGGGTATGGAAAATCTTTCAATATCAAGACCAGGACTTTGAACAGGCGGATGAGGATGAACCTCTTGAGGACAAAGAATGGGAACACCTGTCTGCCAAATCGCCCAAGGAATTATATCAGGATATGTTGAAGGAGATGATAATCAAACCATCATGAAAGTGCTTTACGCCATTCAAGGGACAGGAAATGGTCATCTTACCCGAGCTAAAGAGATCATTCCTGCTCTTAAGAAACGGGTGGACCTGGATGTCCTGATTAGCGGAATACAATCAGACATTGACCTAGCATTCCCCATAAAGTACAAATACCATGGTTTGAGTTTTATTTTTGGTAAAAACGGTGGTGTAAATTTCATTGAGACATTCCGTAAGAATAAGATACGCAGGGTTATCAAGGAGATCAGAGAATGTCCAGTCCAGGATTATGATTTGATAATAAATGATTTTGAACCTATTTCAGCCTGGGCTTCTAAAATAAGGGGAGTAAAATGTATATCCCTCAGTCATCAAGCGGCCCTTCGTTCTAAAAATGTACCCAAACCAAGGCACAATGATTGGGTGGGTACTTTGATTCTAAGAAATTATGCACCCTGTAATGATTATTTCGGATTTCATTTTGCCAGATACGATGAAAATATTTTTTTACCAGTAATTCGAAGTGAAATAAGAAATCTTGAAATTATAGAACAAGGACACTACACGGTGTACCTGCCAGCATATAGTGATAAGAAAATATTAAAGAGTCTTTCAAAGATAAAAGGAGTAGAATGGCAGGTGTTTTCCAAGCATGCTTCGGAAAGCTATCAAACTGAGAACGTTAAAATTGAACCACTGAGTGCAGAAAATTTCATTTTGAGTATGGCGTCTTCAAATGGTGTTCTTTGTGGGGCGGGATTTGAAACACCTGCAGAAGCCCTTTTCTTAATGAAAAAATTGATGGTTATTCCAATGAAAGGGCAGTATGAACAACATTTTAACGCTGAAGGACTTAAACACCTGGGCGTGCCTGTACTAGATAGACTAGGCAGAAGAAGTATTAAGAATATTCAAGAATGGGTCACTAAGGGCAAAATCATCCCCAAGCATTTTCCTGACCAAACTCAGGTCATCGTTGATCACTTGTTAATGCCATATATAAACACTACTGTCAGATCTTTAAATAATCTTCAGTTTTCGCCCCATAATCAGTATGAGCCAATTTAATTAATTGGTCAGATTACTACGTCGCTAGATCATACTGACTAACGTCAAATTATATATGTTGATCATCAAGTAGTTACAATGTGTTTTTTGTATGTATAGGTGCTTAGATTTCAATTGTCACAATTTGACGCTCCCTTCTGAAATCAATTTGGAAAGGAGCGAATTGGTACATTTCAGCTAACCAATTTCTGTACCAAATGTCCACAATTGCGGGTAAAGATCAGATATGGCACGTGCCTCTGGTTTTTCAAATATCGACAAATATTCTGTTTTGCAATTCGGTATCAGACGGCACAATAAAGGTATGTGATATACCGTTTGTTGTATATCGTTTACAGCTTAACTATTTGAAATGAGTAAAGCTTACATTGAAGTTGCCATGGATAATGTTTGTCTTGAGATGTCCGAACCGTACATGCAGTAGAATGTAATTTTCACGAGCTATTCAGCCATAGTCAAAATTGCTTTCCAAATGAAACCCCAATCCAAGGTCTGAAATTTTCATCATGGTTATTTACGATTAATGGGCTAAAATTAGCTTTCCACATCCAATTGCGTCCAAAGTGTTTTCTGTATCCTACGGATAGGAATAAATTATTGTAATTCTCGGTATTATCCGATCCATCACAATGGAAACAGTCGTCTGCTCCATATTGGGCCCAGGTATATCCAACTCCAGCCTCAATAAAGCTACTTTTCTTTAGGTCAATTAAATACTGTATTGAAACTGGCGTTGATAAATATATAGTTGACTCAGCATGAAAACCGATTCCTATCCTTGCCGTTAAGTTGGGCTTTTTGAATAGTCTTCTTTCATAATTTACAGAACCTAATATTCCATTACCCAAGGCTTCAATAAAAAGGGTATTTGGTAAACTTTGGGTCTGATTTGTTACTTCTTGTCCACATACTGAAGTGCTTATTAAAACAAGGCAGATAATCAAAAATTTTTGTTTCATATGAGAAAAAGAATATGTTGACATACTTTTATGATGTGATTGTTGAAAATAAGCTACTGATATGATTTACCTATCTTAAAACCTTTTGCGCCATCCTTGCTCAAATTGAGCGTTGCTTTCTGTGAAAGTAAAAGTAATATAATCTTTGGCGGGATTGATTGAATAACCATAGATGATATCATCTTTACCGTCTCTTTTAAAGGTAATAACCTGCTGTGTTTCATTCATGATGAAGATTCCTATTGTACTATTTGAAGGTTCTTCCAAGTTATATTCTCCTCTGTCATCTTGAATGTTGTTATCTGGATAAAATTCTAAAATCATCTCAGGTGGTGGAGTCATGTCTGTAATTCCATTTACTGTTTGACTACTTAATTCCCAACCTCCATACATGCCAGATTCAAAGAGTGAGTCCTGTTAAAATTAACGTCCTCATCACACTGAAATGCCATCAGTAGAGGAGCAAAAAGAAGTAGTTTTAGTTTTTTCAATTTTTGAATGTTTGTTATGCTCTGAAATACGATGAAACTAAAGCTTTATTTCAAGCCTGTATAGTATTAACAATAAATTAAACGAGAGACATTATTCAATGATATACAACGTTCGAAGGTATCAACTGTGAATTATGAAGGAATATCAAAATGTTTGCTATTGCCTCTAGCACAGTGTTGTTATTCGAACTTTGTGTTTGAGACTTAAGATACGATTGAAAGGGGAGATTTTGAATATTCTGGGAATAAGATCAGTTGACAAGTCAAGCTGATCATGTTTTATACCTAATGTTAGGTATTAGTGCTTTGGTGGTAGATCTATGGGTAGCTAGAGTTTGGCAAGCTTGGCTTGTGCTTCCGCTAAAGCTTTAGCGACACGCGGTGCTTCGAACGTTGGGATTAATGAATAGGCTGGGAGCGTAGCGGAAGTCT
>CBFIAY010000016.1:0-59041 GCA_965660665.1 Roseivirga sp.
AAAGAAGCTGCTTCAAACAATCAAGGCTTGTTTCCTGAGAAGAAAGGTAACCAGGGAGATCTTGATGGGAATAAAAAAACAGATGGTATCAATCCTGATGGCTCTGATATTGGTTCAGTGAGCTACAGTCTAGACGGTTGGAAATGGAAGAGACCTCCTGCAGAGAAAGATGAATCTGAAATTGATGGGGTTATCAAATTCGGTATTGATGTGGACGACAGAGGTAAGGTCCTTCAAGTAAGTATGCTCAAAGGTACAACGATCAGTGACAATACCATTATAGAGTTTTATAAGAAACAGGTGTCGAAGCTTAGCTTTATTCAAACTAATAACTCAAACGCACCTGCTCCAATCTCGAAAGGTGAAGTCACCTTTGTAATCAAGACTAATTAATAGGGGCTTAATTCATTATCAGCCCAAAAGCTTTCTAAATCAATTCACTCATCATTTTTACGACTAAGAATAATGAGAAGCAAAGTGCCACTAAAGCAATTGCAAATGACTTCTTTTTTATGGACTTATATCCTCCAATAGACACTTGTTCAAACACATTATACGCACTAAATAGTAGAAACAATGAGAACACAAGAAGCAAGACTATTTTTAAGACTAACATAATTAAGGCTTGATAAATTAACTATTCTCCCTTCATACACCTATCAAAATCTGTCACGGCTAATGTCTTTAATGTTAAATCTGCTCGGTTTTGCTTGAAAAGGCACTTTAAATTTAATGAACGACCGATGAAAAATAAAAGCTAGCGCTATCTTCGCAGCATGAATTACCAAGAGACGCTTGACTTCCTTTTTCAGGCACTCCCCATGTATCAGCGAGTTGGAAAGGCGGCATTCAAAAAAGACCTTTCCAATACCATTGCCCTATGTGAGAGCCTTGGTAATCCTCAAGACAAGTTCAAAAGCATTCACATAGCTGGTACAAATGGAAAGGGCAGTTCTTCTCATATGCTTTCGGCCATATTACAAGCCTCAGGCCTCAAAGTAGGCTTATATACCTCTCCACACTTAAAGAACTTCACTGAACGTATTCGTACGAACGGAGAAGAAATTACAAGGGAAGCAGTCGTCTCCTTTGTTGAAAGACAAAAGGAAGCGATAGAAAGCATTCAGCCTTCATTTTTCGAAATGACAGTGGCCATGGCCTTTGATCATTTTGCAAATGAGCAAGTCGATATTGCTGTGATAGAAGTGGGCTTAGGAGGAAGGTTAGACTCTACTAATGTCATCACACCGGAAGTCTCCTTGATTACTAACATAAGTTATGATCATATGGAAATGCTAGGAGACACGCTGCCTCTAATAGCAAAGGAGAAAGCAGGGATCATTAAAAGAGGAGTGCCTGTAGTCATAAGCGAATCTATTGCCGAAATCAATTCAGTCTTCGAGTCAATCGCAAATTCCAATGAGACACCACTACATTATGCTGATCAAGTAGAAGATTTACCAGCTACAGATCTAAAGGGAGCTTATCAATCCAAGAACATTCAAGGAGTTTTGAAAGTAGTGAATGTATTGCGAACGCAAGGTTGGTCCATAGATGATCGATCAGTTGAAGAAGGGCTTCAAAATGTTATGAGCCTTACAGGCCTTAAAGGGCGATGGCAACAGTTGAATAACAAGCCTTTAACTATCTGTGATACAGGACATAATAAAGAAGCATTTGAACATATAATTGATCAATTATTCAGCCTAGAATTCAAGCAGCTTCATATGGTTTTGGGCTTTGTCAATGACAAGAACGTGGAGGACTTACTCCGAATGATTCCTGAAACAGTTTCTTTAACTTTTTGCCAGTCTAGCGTACCACGTGCAATGTCCTTAGACGTTTTGAAATCAAAGGCAGAAGCATTAAATATAGAAGCAAATTACATTCAGCAAGTAAATGAGGCGATCACTACGGTGAGTGCTAATGCCAGTAAAGATGACTTGATATTCGTGGGAGGTAGTACTTTTGTAGTGGCCGAAATAGACAATCTTTAATATGCCAAGAGCTAAGCTAAAACGCTTCGATGAGAACAAATCAATGCCTAACCTTTTGCAAGAAGGGAAAGAAGGTTTCGATGCACTGAAGGGAAATTGGAATTCAGGTCATTTCAAAAATGATTTGCCGATCACTGTCGAAATGGGCTGTGGCAAAGGAGAATACACGATCGGGCTAGCGAGAGAATTTAAAGACAGAAACTTTATTGGTGTAGATATTAAAGGCGATCGGCTTTGGACAGGCAGCAAACAGGCGATTGAGGAAAACCTCCATCAGGTGGCTTTTTTAAGGACATTGATTCATAATATCGATGGCTTTTTCGCGCAAGGCGAAGTAGATTCTGTTTGGATCACTTTCCCCGATCCAAGACCAAAAGATAGAGATATCAAAAGAAGGCTAACATCGCCACGTTTTCTCGAAATGTACAAGACCATGCTTAATTCAAAGGGTAGTGTCTTCTTTAAAACCGATAATACCGACCTTTTCGAATATACCTTAGAAGTGCTCAATGAGCGGAAGGATATCCTTGAGCTACAGCATACCTTTGATCTTTATGGTTCAGAGTACGTAGATGATCACTATGGAATTAAGACTAACTTCGAACAGAAGTATTTAGACTTGGGAGAGAAAATCAAATACTTGAAATTCAGATTCGCTAAATGAGAGATCAAGAACTTTTTGGAAAGCAAGTGAATTGGTTGACGGCCCTTTATTTTTTGGTCTTTGGCGTAATACTTGTTTCAACTGCGCATGGCGATATTATGCTATGGTTCAATGAGCAGCACACACCATTTTGGGACATTTTCTTTAAGTATTGTACACATTTGGGTGATGGCGCTTTGTTAGGTGTGCTTGGCTTAATCCTTTTGCTCACAAATTATTATCGATTTTTGACATTCATGATTGCTGTTGCGCTTCAGACAGTCTTTGTGCATGTATTTAAGCAATGGCTTTTTGCTGGAGAGCCAAGGCCGAAGACCTACTTTATGGATCAAATTGACACTCTCAACTTTGTGGAAGGAGTTACTGTAAGGGGATATGATAGCTTTCCTTCGGGCCATACGGCTTCTGGATTCGTATTATTCTTCTTCTTGATCCTGCTTATAGAGAACAAAGTCTTGAAATTGCTTTGCTTACTTACTGGGTTATTAGTAGGACTATCGAGGATCTACTTGATTCAACATTTCGCTAGAGACGTGTACGTGGGTAGCCTGTTTGGCGTCTTGTCGGTTGTATTGGCTGTTTTCTTAATGAGAAACCAAGGGAATAAGGTCAAGCTACAGAGAGGGCTTTTAAAGCGATAATCTATTCTTTCGATCTATCGAACATCATCATTATTGAGATAGTATTTTCTATACTTCTTGAGCTTCGGTCTATAGCTTATTCTTAACTCAAGCGTATGTTTATCATACAGAATTAATGCACTGTTTTAGTAAGTCCTTTGGTTTTGCTGACAATGGTTGTATTTTGACTAAGGAAATAAGCGCAGCTTTGAAGCATTATCGCACAAAGTCTAGTGAAAGCATCAGTTATAGCAGCTGAAAGAGCGCTAGGATCAATAGGAGTGGCTCTTGCATCCTATGAATACGTACAACGTTAAAGAACTTAATATGGGTTCGGGATATATTGTTTACCTCCTTTTATCAATACTATTGATTGAGGTTCTTAATTACGTATTAGCGAAAAGGGTAGTGGTTAACTCTGATGGCAAGAGCTATAGCTTACATCGGTCAATATTGAGAGTTATCAGAAAGACTGTAATTACAGTAGCCGCTATAGGCCTGTCCTATTATTTAATCTTTGAAGTACTCTAATTACCTTCCATCTAAGATGGAATGCTTTTACCAATTTGAGTGGTCCAGGTTAGCTGTGCTATGTCACTCTCCATTTGCGTTGGTAAAAGGCGAATAGAGCGTATACTGCCAATGGGAAAGAGAAGAAGATTAACCTTACTATTAAAGTAATTACTTCTTCGTCCTATCCCACATCATCAAAAGTGAGGTGGGATTCTCAAATAAGTCTCTGGCTTCGGCAACATAAGTTACTCCTGGAATTTGCTCTAAATCTTCTCGATAATTGGTGCGTGAAATGATGTAGCCCTTTTCGTGTTGCAGCATGATCGCTTGAATATCAGCTAATTCTCCGTAGCGTGTGATTTCGCGCTGAAGCTCGAACACAAAGGCTGGGTTGAGCCTTTGATAAGAGATCACCTTTGCGGTTGTGTCCATTTGAGGCACTAGTTTTCTGACTGGATTTTCAGCATCTACCTTCGGGAAGATGAGATAGAAAAAGAGAATGATCACGACTATCCAAGCCGAAACATTGATCCTGAGTACTGTTTCTATATTTCTTTTCACAAAGGCATAAAAGAGCATAAGTCCACCCGCGACACTTAAGACGATAAAGTAATAGCTTAGGTCAGTGAGATGCGAGATAGATTTATCTCCCTTGAGGCCAAAGTAGATACCAATCGGAAATCCAATTAATAAAACAGCATAAGCGATTAATCCGATTCGATTCCCCAAACTATCTAACCAAGTTGACTTGATTTGGCTGACATAAACACCTATTAGTATAGCTAAGACAGGATATGCTGGCACCGTATAGTTGGGCAGTTTAGTACTGGATGTCGCAAAGAATATCAAAATGATGACTACCGCCAATCCGCAATACAGTGACCCTTCCTTCTTTCTTTCCTTGAAGGCATGCTTTAAGGATTGAAAAACGAAAGGTAAATAGGTTAACATGCCTAAGACAAAAACGAAAGCAAAAGTGAGTAAGAATAATCCCTCATGACCTTCCATCGCATCTGAATAACGAGAGAAGTTATGCTTCCAAAAGAAGTCTTCCGTCCAGGCACCCTTAGTCGCTTTGTGCACTTGCCAGTACCATGGAAAAGCTACTATCAAGGAAAGAATAATTCCTCCGAAGGGCTGTAGCCTCCAGATTGTCTTCCATTTAAAATCCTTGTTGAAAATCAAGAAAGCCAATGCCGTAAGTCCAGGTAAGGCCAATGCAATTGGGCCTTTTGTCAATAAGCCACAGCCAATGGCAAAATAGAAGGAGAGTAGCTGCCACCTACTGTTGGTTTTATAGGCCTCATAGAAAGAGAAGAACGCCCAAGTAGTAAAGAATACCAGATAGGGGTCTGGTACAGACATATGAAACTGCAAATTGAAGTGGATGGAGCCAATAAGCACCAAGGCACTATTGATTGCGGCTTTTTCATTGAAATTTCTTCTAACAAAAAGGAAGGTGATAAGGATGGTCATGATTCCCATAAGGGATGAGAAGAAACGCGCCCCGAAGGCATTTGCACCAAAGAGCTGGTAACCGGCTGCCATGAAAAAGTAGTGTAACGATGGCTTGTCGGTTCTTAGCTCACCATTATAATAGGGAACCACATAGTCGCCAGATTCAAACATAGCCCTAGCGGCTTCGGCATTCTTAGCTTCGTCTAAAGCATATACATCTAAGCCTCCAATATTGGCGAATGATACTGCAAAAGCAAGTGCAAGAATGATAGCAAGGGAGAGGTGCTTACTCATGGAAGGGCAAAGCTACACGAAATGTGCTTTATTAGGTATTTGAGGTAGAACTCTTTTACTTTGCATTCTCAAATTTTCACTATGAAGCTATCTGTTGTTGTTACCGTTTACAACGAAGAAGATAATGTAATTCCACTCTGTCAGAAGGAGTACGAAGCCCTCGAAGGAATTGATTATGAATTGATTTTGGTAGATGATGGTTCCACCGATAAAACCATCGAGAACGCAAAGTCGATTGCCAATGAGCGCACTAAGCTATTGATCTTCAACAAGAACTACGGTCAAAGTACCGCCATGTCAGCGGGTATTGACATAGCGCAGGGAGAGTTCATTGTTACAATGGATGGAGACCTTCAAAACGATCCCGCAGACATCCCTAAGATGCTTAATAAGCTAGAAGAGTCTGGTATGGACGTTGTTGCTGGCGTAAGAGCCAATCGTCAAGATGGTTTCGTACTGAGAAAATTCCCAAGTAAAATCGCCAACTGGATCATTAGAAACCTCACTGATGTAAGGTTAAGTGACTACGGTTGTTCTTTAAGGATTTACAGGCAAGACATTGCAAAGAACTTAGGCTTATACGGTGAACTACACCGATTCATCCCTGTCCTAGCAAAGCTGCAAGGGGCGAAGATGACCGAGGTGGACGTTAATCACCATGCGCGAATTCACGGGGAATCGAAATACGGCATCAATAGGACCTTTAAAGTAATGGCCGATTTGATTCTTATGATCTTCTTCCAGAAGTACTTGAGAAGGCCAATGCATCTTTTCGGAGGACTTGGGATTATCACTTTCGGCTTAGGCTTTGCAATCGACCTGTATCTGGTCATTTATAAGTTTGTTACAGGTGCGGATATCTGGGGAAGACCATTACTACTCCTAGGCAGTATCATGATTCTTGCTGGGATTCAGTTTATTACTGTGGGTATCATTGCTGAGATCATGATGCGTACTTACTACGAGTCTCAAAACAAGACGGTCTATCGTCTGAAAGAAACTTACATTGGACAAGCAAAGGCTTAAGCGCTGGCTCAAACTCATAGGTCAAATATTTATCGCGATCCTCGCGATCTATTTCGTACTGAACGAGATTGATGTCGATGAACTGAAGCGGAGTTTATTAGGAGCCGATATGGCTTGGCTACTTTTAGCTTTAATCGCCTTTAATGCCTCCAAAGTATTAAGTGCATTTCGACTTAATTATTTCTTCCGAGCCCTCGGGCTCAAGATTTCTGAGAAATTTAACCTTAAGCTGTATTACCTTGGTATGCTTTATAATCAATTTCTACCCGGTGGAATTGGTGGTGATGGTTATAAAGTCTATTTGCTGAATAAGACCTATAAGGTGCCCGTCAAAGGCTTAATCGCGGCAACATTGCTAGATAGGATTAGTGGCGTAGTGGCTCTGGGCTTTTTAGCTGTTGGCCTAGGTTTACTCGGTTCGGCCAAAGAAGCCATGGAAGGATATGGTTTTTTGCTTTGGATCGCGCTGATACTCGCTTACCCAGCTTATTATCTGTTGGTTAATATGTTTTTTAAAACCTTTAAGAAGGTCAACCACATTACGAATCTTCAAGCTTTAGGAGTGCAATCATTGCAATTAGTCTGCGCTTTCTTTATTCTTAAGTCACTTCACGTTGACAGTGGATTTATAGATTACTTCACGCTGTTCTTAGTGTCTTCAGTTTTAGCCGCATTACCAGCCTCGTTGCCCGGAGGGTTAGGGGTAAGAGAACTCACCTTTACTGTAGGTCACGAAATATTCGGATTGAATGAAACATCCGCGGTGGCATTAGCTTCTCTCTTCTTTCTAATTACATTGATTAGCTCACTACTGGGGATAATCTATTTGAAAATTGGCAAGCAAGCAATTACTTCCGATGCCACCATGCCCACAATATCAGAATAGGGTGTACCACTAAAAGTCTTACCCACATTACCCATACTACCACGCAAAGGTCTTCATGAAGGCAACCGTCTACTTGAATAAAATAAATGTGCGCTGGAAGAAAAGCGATCAGCATCGCAATGATTAAATAGCTACTCACTTTCCTTGTAGACTTAGATATGAGTCCAATAGCTAATAATATTTCGGCTATTCCACTGATCCAGTTGATCGTCTTCGGCCAAGGCAAATACTCAGGGACAAGCGGATAATAGAATTCAGGAGCTATGAAGTGATTTGACCCTGCAAATAAGTAGAACCCAATTATTCCGAAAAACGAAATAGACTTGATCTGCCTGCTTAACTGAGTTTTCATAAGTGATTAACACATTTTCCAGTCATATGTTAGTTTGACTGCTTAGGGATATTAAAAATATCTAGTTATCAAGTCATTTCGGCCATACGGAGAAATCCAATAAGTTGATCCAGATTTCCGATCCAGCCTGAACGAAAGTTGTACCTAATAACTAAGCAAGGTCACAGTTCCTTTTCCGATCTCCGTTACGCTAACGACATAGATCTTGCCATAATCATCTTCTGAGAGTTGCTTGAACCTGTCTTCGCCAATCAAAGCATTAACCACATTAGGTGTCGTGTTTGAATGCCCAGAGATCACGATGGTTTTACCTTTGAACTTAATCATGATGTCTTCCAAAAAGGCTGCACTGCGCGGGTCATAGGTATTAACCTCTAGTCCCTTTGCATCAGCAATTGGCTGTACCGTGTTTTTTGTTCTCTTGTAGGGAGAAGAGTATAGTGCTGCAATATCGGCTTGTTTCAACATCTCGTTAAGAGATTCAGCCCTTTTCACACCAGCTTCGGATAAATTAGGATCCCTTGGGTTGTCTTTAGATTTTTCTGCGTGACGGACAAGGATAAATGTAGTTACGTCAGTTTGCGCACTAACATTAAAAGTAAGTGCAGAGATAAAGAGGAGTAGAATAATTCTTTTCATAACAGTAGATTATGAAAGAAAGATAATCAGATGAAGGCTATATTATCACCTTATGCACCATATTTTATAGGAATGGCAAGAATTCACAATTAGGCTAAATCGTCAATCTCTAGTAATTCGAGAATATCAGCTAACGCATCGAAGTCTTTGTAACCTGGACGAATTTCGTTGCCACCTTCCAATACGATTCCCTTGGGCTGAACTTGATCTAATATGGAAACGAGATCACCAGCATTAAAGCCATCATTAATAAGCGTAGGTAATTCAGCAGCAATTGAACCCGCTTCTGAAGACTTAATTAATATATACGAAAGCCTTCCGTCAGCAAGTGACCAAGCTTCTTTCGCCTCCTCTGCATGATCAGCAATAAAGCTAACCGGTAGGCCAGTAGCTAATGCGGCTTCTACTTGTCCTAAGCTTTCAATTTGTATCGCATCTAGCGCATAGCCAACAATACATTGTGCTACATCAGTGGTTTTATCAGTGAGTTCTCCTACGAACTCAACGCCTGATAACCACTCAGAAAGTTCTTTGAACTTTTCTGGGTCAGTATAATTGGAGTGATTCGCTTCAATGTTAAAACCAAGTTGGTTTACTTCCATTCCGGCACAATAGCGCGCGTCACTCAGGTTGTTAATACCACTTACTCGTACAAAAGTCTTTAATGCCATGCTGTATAAAATCGCTATTCGAACGCAAATTAAGCCAATAAAATCTAAAACTGACAAATCATCTTGGGCTTGAATTTGAAGGGTAAGTCCAGATAGCATGAATGATCATTAGGGTCTTTGACCAAACACTTGAATAGTTAAGGGCGGTAGCTGCTTGTACGCACGCTAAGATTAGTCGATCAACGTTTACTAATCATTGCCTAAACCTGTTATTTTTACATCAATGCGCTTAAGGTTCGAATATCTATTCTTAATACTACTCGTAATCGCTTCTTCTTGCGGAAGTGCGAATTCAGTTGATGCCGAACCACCTCTCGACCCAGACCTTGGGAAATCATATTTCTTTTTGGCACCCAATAAGTATCGTGAATACGATGTGTATGAAATTCGATACTTAGCAGTTGACATTAGCGATACATTAGCGTATCAATTACGCGAAGAGGTGAGAGAAGAGTTTACCGTCAGTGGTATTAGCTCAAGGCTGATTCACCGCTTGACTAGAAATAACAGCAATGACACGTGGAGATTAGATTCCGTTTGGTCGGCAAGGGTGGAGCGTGAAAGAGCTGTGTCTGTAGAGAATAACATTCCACTTCAAAAAATGATCTTCCCTGTAGATACAACGCGCAGATGGGATCGAAACCTATTGAATAGTGGTGAAAGTCTCGTTCAGAAATATTTAACCTTTAATCAACCCTATACACAAGGCTTCAATACTTTCTTGAAGGCGATTGTAGTTGAAGTGAGTAATGAGAGAAGTCAAAACCCAGATGGAATTGATGTGACTTTTAGAGACTTGAGAACAGAGGTGTATGCCGATAGTATAGGTCTGGTCGAAAAGGAATACGAACAACTTAAATTTTGCACAGTAGGACCATGTGCCTTGCAAGAAATTGTTCAGTCAGGACGTTATTACCGAGAAACACTTACCGCGCATGGGTTTTTAGATGAGGCAGGTAGCTAGCACCATATTTCTTTTACTATTCATCTCCGCGACATCCATCGCACAAGACCGATATATGGTCTTTTTTAAAGACAAAGCGAATAGCGGTTTCTCAATTAATAATCCAGAGGCATTTCTTTCTGAGCGATCACTCGCAAGACGTACCAAAAACAATGTATTGCTGTCTGAAGAAGACCTACCCGTTAATCTAGCCTATATCAATCAGGTTTCTAGTTTAGGGGTAGAAACCTATTTTTCTACCAAATGGATGAATGGTGTATTAGTGCAAATGGAGGCAAGCCAAGTTGTTGAGGTAGAAAGCCTCGATATAGTAGACAGAGTAGAGTATGTAGCGCCAGGAAATATCTTAACACCCGTTCCATTTGCTAGGGCCAAGTTTACCGAAAGTCCAATATCCCCTTCAAGGATCAGTGAACGCCAATATGAAATGCTCGATCTAGATCATATGCATCAGGCTGGCTTCTTTGGAGAAGGAGTACTCATAGGCGTGTTAGACGATGGTTTTCAGAACTACAATACTTTATCTGCTTTTGAACATGCTCTATTAAGTAATCGGATTACCTACACTTATGACTTCACGAGAAATCGACCAAGTGTAGATAACAACTTCAATCATGGCCTGCGTGTATTGTCAATAATCGCTGCGGATAACCAAGAAATAATCGGTGGCGCACCTGGTGCTCTGTTCTTTTTAGCAATAACAGAGGCTCCAGGAGAGTATCGAGTGGAAGAATATAACTGGCTATTCGCTGCAGAGAAAGCAGATAGCGTAGGGGTAGACATCATCACTACCTCATTAGGGTACAATGATTTTTTCGATGATGATCGCATGGACTACACTGTGGAAGATATGGATGGCCTAACCGCTATTTCAACGCAAGCAGCCAATTATGCAGCAGCTCGCGGGATTTTAATCATAGCTAGTGCAGGTAACACGGGTTCTGACGATTGGAGAATCACAACAGCACCCGCTGACAGTGAACATGTAATCTCCGTAGGTGCTGTGGATGAAAATGAGTTGTTGGCAGCGTTCAGTGGCTTAGGACCAACTGCAGATGGCCGCATCAAGCCAGACGTTGTGGCGCTTGGGGTGCGCACAAAGCTCTTAACAAGTTCAGGTGGTATAGCATTTCAAAACGGGACATCATTTTCGGCTCCCTTGGTAGCGAGTTTGGCTGCAGGACTGATGGAAGCGCTTCCAGAAATAACAGCCAGTGAAATTAGAGAGGTTATTCGGTCTTCTGGAGATAGGGCTAAGGGTCCAGATAATTTTTATGGTTATGGCATTCCAGGATTTATACGAGCCTCTAGGATATTAGACGAAACTTTGATTCCTATTGACCAAGGAATTATCACTTACCCTAATCCTACTGACTTACCTTATGTCACAATAGCTTTCGAAGAGGGCTTTATTGACCAGCCTATTACTGCTGAATTAGTTAATGCCGCAGGAGCTGTGATTCAGACCTATCGTTTCACGCCAGGACTGTTTCAAAACAAATTCCGGGTTGACCTGAGCAAGGTGAAAAGCGAGTTTTTGGTTTTAAAAGTGTTTACGCCAACAGGGATGTTTACCAAAAAGATCATAAAGACACAATAGTTGATCACTCAATATTGACTTATATTTGAATATGAACGCTCCAATAATCGCCCCCTCTATACTCGCTGCCGATTTTGCTAACCTTCAAAGAGACGTAGAAATGTTGAATCAAAGTCAAGCAGACTGGATTCATATAGATATTATGGATGGTGTTTTTGTGCCTAACATCTCCTTTGGAATACCCGTATGTGAGGCCATTAACAAACACGCGCAAAAGCCACTAGATGTACACTTAATGATTGAAAAGCCAGAGAAGTATTTAAAGGCATTTCGTGATGCTGGTGCAGCAAACATCACGGTTCATTATGAAGCATGCAATCACCTGCATAGAACACTTCAAGAAATTCGTTCAATGGACTGTAGGGCAGGAGTAGCGATTAACCCGCATACCAATGTTCAATTGCTAGAAGATATCATTTGCGATATCGACATCGTCTGCATTATGTCTGTGAACCCAGGCTTTGGTGGGCAGTCATTTATTGAGAACACTTATAAGAAGGTGAGACAACTCAAGGAGATTATTGTAGAAAATGAAGCCCACACACAAATTGAAATTGACGGTGGGGTGAATATTCACAACGCACCCAAGCTTATGAAGGCAGGTGCAGACATATTAGTGGCAGGTAGTTTTGTGTTTAAATCAGTTGATCCTCAGGAAACCATTCAAGAACTAAAGTCAATCGGCTGAGCCGATAAGGGCTTCTAGTGCCGCGACAGTCTTCTTACTGTTACCAATAAAAATCTGGTTATCAACAATAAAGACAGGTCGTTTGAGGAAAGTATATTCCTCCAATATATACTTACGGAAATCGTCTGCTGTTAATTCTTTCTCATTCAAACCTAAGCCTCGATACTTTCGAGCAGTTTTACTAAAGAGTGCTTCGTAGCTACCCGATAGCGCGTGCATCTCGGAGAGTTGGCCTGGCGTGATGGCTACTGTCTTAATATCTTGTTGATCAAAGCCCTCAAGGTTAAGGCTTTTCATAATTCGCTTACAAGTATCGCAGGTCGAGAGGTAATAAACTTTACGCATAAATGAAGAATATTCGTCAAATTTCAATAATGTGAGTAAAAATATCAGCTTTGTATGAGAAATGGGGATTTTTCACTTGTATGTTTTAGACAAATCCCTTTTTTTGTATCGCTGTTAAAGCAAATAAACTACTAACTAGAGGAAGAGAGAGTAACTGCCTTTCTTTAAAACTAAAATTTAATTGAGATGATGAGATTAACAAGAGCCGTTTTGGCAACAGCAATGTTTGTATTTGTAGGAGTAAATGCTGCAAGTGCACAAGATTTTACTGATGAAGATATCAGGGATTACGCTGTAATTCTAATGGCACAAAAATCTATTACAGATAAAATCACTCCTGCCGTAGAAGAGTATATTGCCAAGCAAGATGGAATCGACAACAATAAGTTTGCTGAATTAGATGCTATTGCTAACGGTGATGCAACCAAGTTGCCTAATGGTACTCCAGAGGAGCAATTCCAGCGTACTTTCTATAAAACAATGCAGGATAGAGTAGTAGCTAAGAAGAAGAAAGCAGCCCAAACTGTAGTGAGCCAATTAGCGACACATGGACTTGGTGCTAAGAAGTATAATGCGATCAAGAAGGCTTATAAGAGCGATAGCAGCATAAAGGCTAAAGTTGATGGCTTGATGTCATCAATGACTGCAGAATAGAACTTAATCAACCTTAATATACTAATACCGAAAAGACTGCCTTTAGCAGTCTTTTTTTATGCCTTCTATAATAATTGGCTTAGTTTGCCTTTAATAAAGAAAACGACTACGTCTTGCTAAAAAATAGACTCTTTCTCCTTCTGCTCACCCTTACCATCTTTGGCTCTTCTGAGGCCGAGGCTCAGCTATTCAAGAGAAAGAAGACTACGGATGTGTCTGGATTGATCATTGATGAGGGTCCAGACATAGATAAGCAAAAGCGGCAGTTCGAAAGACGTATGGTGAACCCCATTCGAAAAAACCTCAATCGTTTCAATTTCAGTTTAGAGAAAGGCTTAGGTTATTTCGCTTACCAAAATCCCATGACTGATGTTTCGGTGATAAGAGACCCGACTACCAGTCAGTTATACATTGTTCCGTTAGGCGAGGAGCAAGGCCTCACAAGTCCTATCAATGCTTTTAGCAACTGGTTTACTGACCTGACTCCAATCGGTATAGAACGGATTGATGATGATAGTCACATAGTAAGAACAGATACTTCAGATTTTGTTTATAAAAACAATGGTCGCATTAATCCATTAACCTTTCGTTTTTCTTTAAGTCTTAAGAAGCTCGATAAAGGACACTTTCAACGTACAGGAGTAAAGATCTATCAGGATGATGATATGATTAGAATAGGCGGAGGGATAGGATTTGGTGCCTTGAATTTTAGCAACCCAGCCGCTACGCAATCAGTGAGCAATGAGATTAGGGGGGTTACACTGCCTACAACGAAGCTCTCTACCACTAAACTTTTTGCCTCTCTAAGCTATAACTTCTACACCTTGGGCGATTATTCCATCCATGCAGACGTGTTAGGAGGCGTCTGGAAAGTGAAGGCTAGCCAGGTCAATAATGAAGTAATCAATTATGATCCATTCTTCAATATTGGACTGATGTTTCAGACGAAATTCTCAAAATATTTTAAGGGATATATCCGCCCATCTTTCGAAATGAGAAGTTATACGGTCTCAAATGATTTGGTCAACATTCAGCATAAGTTTTCTGTCTTTAGCATAGACATCGGACTACTCTTTAAATATCCGATTTATCCACGGAACAAATACAAGGCTGATCAGGTGCAGATGGAGCATGTATTCAACAATAAGATATACCGCGGAAGGCCCTTTTATCGCAAGCAAAACCCACGTTTTGGCCAAAATCGCATCCGTAGGAAACCCTCTGGTAATTGATTCGCAGAGGGCTGAAAAAATTAGTCTAGAAATGACAATTAAAGCCATCAAAATCGACTCATAAAACAGATTTTTTTCGGTATCTTGCTGCCTTATTCGAAGCGTACTTTTTAAGTAATTTATGGCAGAAGGAAATAACGGAACAATAATCCCGATTAATATAGAAGATGAAATGCGGGGAGCATACATCGACTATTCTATGTCGGTGATCATTTCAAGAGCACTTCCTGACGTAAGAGATGGCCTGAAACCCGTTCACAGACGAGTTTTATATGGAATGCTCGATCTAGGCGTCAACTGGAACAAGTCTTATAAAAAATCAGCAAGAATCGTAGGAGAGGTGCTGGGTAAGTATCACCCGCACGGAGATTCATCGGTATATGACACTATGGTGCGTATGGCCCAACCCTGGTCTTTGAGGTATCCACTTGTTGACGGACAAGGAAACTTTGGTTCTGTCGATGGTGATTCGCCTGCTGCGATGCGTTATACAGAAGCCCGTTTACGTAGAATTGCAGATGAGCTCTTGACAGACATCAACAAAGAAACGGTTGACTTCCAATTCAACTTTGATGATTCGCTGAAAGAACCAACAGTCTTACCCGCTAAATTGCCCAACCTATTATTGAATGGTAGTTCAGGTATTGCTGTAGGGATGGCCACTAACATGGCTCCACACAACCTTACTGAGGTAGTGAATGGCATTACGGCCTATATTGATAACAATGATATCGATATTAGTGAATTGATGGAGCACGTGACTGCGCCTGATTTCCCTACGGGAGGAACTATTTACGGCTATACAGGTGTAAAGTCTGCGCTTGAGACAGGTAGAGGTAGGGTTGTACTTCGTGCAAAAGCTGATATCGAAACGACTAAAACAGGTCGTGAGCAAATCATTGTGACTGAAATCCCATATCAGGTCAATAAAGCCAGCATGATCGAGAAGACGGCCGGCCTAGTAAACGAGAAAAAAATTGAAGGGATTTCTGACCTCCGTGATGAGTCAGATAGAGACGGAATGCGCATTGTCTATGAGCTCAAGAAAGATGCCATAGGGAATGTTGTGTTAAATAATTTATACAAATACACGCAGCTTCAATCTTCTTTTAGTGTTAATAATGTAGCACTTGTAAAGGGGAGGCCTTATACACTGAACCTCAAAGACTTAATTAAGCATTTTGTAGAGCACAGGCATGAGGTTGTTATTAGAAGAACTGAGTACGAATTAAAGGAGGCACAAAAGAGAGCACATATCCTAGAGGGGTATTTGATAGCCCTAGATAACCTAGATGAAGTGATCAGCCTGATCAGAAATTCTCGTGATCCTGAGATCGCTAAGGCAGGCTTGGTAGAGAAATTTAGTCTCTCTGAGATTCAAGCTAAAGCCATTTTGGAAATGCGTCTGCAGAGACTTACGGGTCTTGAAAGAGAGAAAATCCAAAAGGAATACGATGAGCTTATGGAGTTAATCGCTCACTTAGAAGAGATTCTAGCGAACGTAGACCTCAGAATGGGTATCATCAAAGATGAACTTGCTGAAATCAAAGATCGCTATGGCGATGATCGTAGAACGGATATTATTCATTCTGCAGAAGATTTCACTACTGAGGACATGATTCCTAATGAGGAAATGCTCATTACGATCTCTCACGAAGGCTATGTAAAAAGAACATTGCTATCTGAGTATAGAACGCAAGGTAGAGGTGGGGTTGGTTCAAAAGGAGCTGGTACAAAAGACAGTGACTTCACAGAATACCTATTCATGGGTATGACGCACAATTACCTACTCATATTCACTGAGTTTGGTAAAGTGTTCTGGAAGAAAGTGTGGGAATTACCTGAGGGTAGTAAAACATCCAAAGGTCGTCCTGTACAGAACTTGATCAATATTGAGCCAGGCGATAGAATTAGAGGGGTGATTAATGTCGCTGATCTAAAAGACGAAGATTACATCAATAATAACTTCGTGGTGATGTGTACGGAGAAAGGTACGATCAAGAAAACTACGCTAGAGGCATATTCTCGCCCTAGAACCAATGGTATCAACGCGATTACCATTAACGAAGGCGATCGTTTATTAGAAATCAAACTGACTAATGGCGATAACCATATCATCATTGGTAAGCGATCTGGTAAGGTTGTTCACTTCCACGAATCACAGACAAGGGCCATGGGGCGTAATGCTGCAGGTGTAAGAGGTGTTAGACTAGAAGGAGAGGACGATCGAGTGGTTGGCATGGTATGTGTAAACAGGGAAGATGCTAACCTATTAGTTGTCTCTGAAAAGGGGTATGGCAAACGTTCTGCAATAGCAGATTACCGTATTACCAAAAGAGGTGGTAAGGGTGTTAAGACCATTAACATTACAGAGAAAACAGGTAACTTAGTTGCGATTAAAGAAGTAATCGACACCGATGACTTAATGATTATTAACAAATCTGGCATAACAATCCGTATTTCAGTTGCTGGTTTAAGGGTCATGGGACGAGCGACACAAGGTGTTCGTGTGATTCGATTAAACGAAGGAGATGCAATTTCATCTGTTGAGAAAATCGAATTAATCGAGGTCGAAGAAGAAGCTGAAGCTGGAGAGGCAATCACCTCGGCAGGAGAAAACACAACTACTGAAGAATCCGAAGGAGAATCAGGAAATGATAAGAACACTACCGAAGACTCAGCTGGGGATTCGGAAGAGAATAATAAAGAGGAATAATTAAGACTTAACTAGAATTACAATACTCATGAAAAAGTTATTTTTCACAGCTGCACTTTCATTATTAGTAATGGGCGCTTTTGCTCAGAAGAAAGTATTAAAAAATGCTGAAAAGGCCTTTAAGAAAGGTGCTTATGAAGAAGCAGTCACGTTGGCAAAACAAGCCACAGAAAATGCCGAGACAAGCGGCAATTCAGATGTTTATTCATTATTAGGTAAGATTAGCCTTCAAAAGTTTATTGAAGGTGATCTTAAAAACTTGGATGATGCGCGCGAAAGCTTAAACTGGTTTAACAAAGCCTTAGAATTGGCTGATGATAAGACCAAACAAGACATACTTGATCCTGCATTACCCAACCCGATAGATCCAACCAAAGTGATTGGTGGCGAACAACTCGGCCTACTTGAATATGAGTTACGCATGGAAGGCAGTAGGGTTTTAGAGGAAGAAGAATTTGCTCTAGCATATCCATATTTAGACCTAATCTATCAAATCTCTCCAAGTGTAGATGGTGCTTTCTTTGCTGGTTATGCAGCAGATAACGCTGACAAGGAAGATGAGGCTATGAAATTCTTCAAGATCGTTATTGCAGCCAAAGAGGCATACGACAACAAATCTTATGCTTACCAGAAGCTTATCCAGCGTAATATCGATACTGAAAAGTATGATGATGCTGTTACAATCATTAGAAATGCCAAGGATACTTTCCCTGATGAAAAGCTTTACGGAAGCTGGGAGGTTGAAGTGCTCATAAAGGCGGATAAGATGAGTGAAGCCATCACTAACTTGAAGAAGATTGTTGATGCTGGTAACGCTGACAAAGTAACATACTACACCTTAGGTTTCTTACAGTGGAACAATGAAGAGTTAGTTGACGCTGAAGTAAGTGCTAAGAAAGCCATTGCAATGGATGTTGATTATTTGGATGCTTATTACGTTGCAGGTTCTGTGATCTTTAACCAAGGTGCAGAAATGATGAAGGAGGCGAGCATGGCTGTTGATGATGACTCTATATATGAGGCTAAAAAGAAGGCAGCACATGATAAGTTCAAAGAAGCATTACCAATGTTTGAAAAACTTATCGGTGTAGATCCAGAAGATGTTTACTCACTAAGACCTTTGAGTACTATCTATGACCAGTTGGGAATGGATGAGAAAAGAGATAAGGTGTTAGATACATTAGATAGATTAGCTGGTGGCGAATAATGGCTAGGGAATAAAGGGAAGAGCAATCTTCCCTTTATTTAAACTCAATTTTTCTTAATACCAGTTCTGCTGTTAATAATATAACAATAGGTTTAGTTAATGAAATACAAACGCCGCAAAGCCGATGAATATCGGATAGGTTGAACCTTTTTATTTATTCTTAAGGGACTTGTAGAGGTTCATTCAACCATGTAGATTAGTTCTTTTAAAACTTGGTAGTGTTTAGAAAATAACTTCGTTTTAATACAATAGTTCAAAATCAGTGAATAACTACACGGGTCCTTTGACATCGTGCTCTCTCTTAATAAATATCATGCGTTTACCAACAACTTTTTTTCTTCGGAAACCCATTAGATGAAAAAAATCGATAACATACCATCGGGCCCAAGTAGTGTTAACCCTAAGGGTATGGCTAAGTCTATTATACTTCCCTACCCCTGGTAAGAAGTGTAAGAAACGATGAAACCTTGTTCGCCTCAGGATGGCGGAAACTTGAAGCCAAAACCATTTAATCTTTCTGATAATGAAAAACCCATCATTACCCTGTTTTTGGTACAAAGGCATAAAAATCCTCCCTTTCTCTTTCGAGATAATTGGTCCATGTCTGTCATGAGCGAGCTGTTCACTTTTAGTGATTGACTGGAAATTTACATAACCAGGTTTCATTTCAAATTTATCCTCTGGTCCCACCCAGTGCCTATGGCGCAACTCAAACAGGCTCTTTCCATCTACGATGGTTTTAGACAATACAGCATATTGATGGTCTAGCTCTGATCGAATGTCTTTATGGTCCAGACAGCCACTATTAACAAGGCTTAACCAAATGATGGCTTCATGATTGATTACAGATGCCGGGTTATCATGTTGACCAGCCTCAAACCCCAGAGCAATGTGCCCCAATTCATTTATGTAGTTTAGAATGGTACCTTCTAAAAACTCTTCAGTCCCTAGTACTATGGGAAGTGGATAATTCAACGCCATTCGACGGTTTCTAAGCGTATCATTAATGGAAATGTAAGGTTGACTTTCAGAAGAAGTGGTATGAAGGTCAATAAAAAATGGGTCTCCTTTAGATTCCTTAATAACCATACTAAGTGCTTTCAGTAGCTCTCTTTGTTCTTTGTCTTCGGAAGTTTTGATTTCTGCCATCCCGAACTCAATTTCTTGCATCCTTTTGGGACTCCAAATTCTATTCATATCCTGATCTATGAAGCGCTGAGACTTTTTTAAGGCCTTTCTATTTCCTACAAATCCCACTAATTTTCCTTGAATTGGACAGTCAGATTCTTTCAGTATTCGCAAAACCTTTTGAAAGGCTATGACTCCAGAAGGTTCATTACCATGTAGCCCACAAAAACAAACTAGAGTAGGTCCTGGGGTACCAATTGAGTATTCACCTATTACTCTTTCTTTAATGAGTTTTCCGGAGCCTTTTTCTGTGAATAATCCGATGCTCATGATTGTAATCCTTTAGTATTTGAATGGGGGGACCTTAGATCATTTTTTGTGATTATTCCTACAATCTGACCGTTTTGAACAACAGGAAGGCTACCAATCCGAGCCTGACGCATCAATACTCGGGCACTTTTAATTTCTAATTCTGGCACTACTGATACAGGGTCACAAATCATAACATCCTTGGCCAAAAGGTTATCCTTGGATATCCCTTTTCTTACGGATTTGAGCAGGTTTGTAGAAATGAGCCCTTTTAATTTCCCACGTTTGTTCACGATCAGGATATGGTGTATTTTTTGCCATTCCATAATTTTTGCCAAAAATATTATTGGGTCATTGGGTTTAGCCAATACCAAATCACCTGACATTATCTGATCTACGGTATGATATCTTACCTGAGGATCAGAGACTTCAGGTTTGCGGACGGGCTTCCATAAGTGCACGGGAGTATTAGATTGCTCTCTGTCGATAAGACCTGCAGTAGTTTGGAGTAGTGCATCTTGGATTGTCCCGTTTTTTTTAGAGCTCGTAAAAGCTTCTCTCGTCCACTGTGAGCCTGTCTTTTCTGTAGTCACTCTTTCTTTTATAATATCTAAATAGCGTTTTGATTCGTGTAATGGAATGTTCGCTTTGGCAAGCCCATCTTCAGCTATTGGCAATAGCTCTTCCATAAGCAATTGTTTAGCTGGAACCCTTTGTCCGTTCATCCACCTAAATTGAGCTCCAAGTCCCAAACGAGCACCTTTGATGAAATTGGATCGGGCATCAGAGAAGTCCATTAGTTTTGGGATGGCTCTATATTCTTTTGGCAAACCCTTCATCAAACCTACCCAGAAAACGCTATTAGCGACTTCATCAATGACAGTTGGGCCAGCCGGAAGGTAACGGCATTCGATTCTTAAATGAGGTCGGCCATTAGTAATCCCATAGCATGGGCGGTTCCAACGATATATGGTACCGTTGTGTATGGAAAGGGCTCGTAGTTTAGGTATATGATCCACTAGTGGGGAATCTGCAATTGGTGGTGTCCCAAGAAGGACTGGATGGCGTACAATGTCCTCTTTGAAAATGTCCACTATAGAATTCTTTACCCAATGCGATCCGAAAGTGACCCTTGGAATTCTCTCCGTGGATGCATTGTAGCTACTCCTGGTGTCAATAGATTGTTGAAAAAGTGCGATGCGTGTTTCTCTCCAAAGCCTTTTACCAAAAAGCAGAGGAGAATTAGTTGCACAAGAAAGCAAAGGCCCAGCAATTACTTGTGACCAATTATAGGCATCTACTATTTCATCTGCTCCCAATTGTAAATGGATCTGAAAACTGGTATTGCAAGCCTCAAACATTGTAGTAGCATGTTTGCCAATGAACTGATCCACACCTTCAATCCTGAATTCATATGGCTCTCCACGCAATTCATTCAGTAGTATCGAAAGTGCTTCATACCTTTTCTTTGGGGTGAGGTTATCAATAGAGAGATTACTTCTCCCTATAGTTGGAAGAATTCCTGTAAGGATAATATCACAAGCTATTGAGTTCGCAGCCGTCCGTAGTTTTTTGATATGACCTATTAGATTTTCTTCAAAAGTTGAAAAGCAGCCAGACTTCAATTCTAAAGGATCGAGATTGATCTCACCATTGAATTTTGCGTGTTCAACCGTGAAATGAGGATCATTGAGTTTCTCTAGAATTAGCATAATAATCGGGGCAGGCCGATAATGTTTGTCCACAAAACAAAACTCCTGCTCAGCACCTATTCTCTGGATATTGGATTCTATATATCCTTCCTCAATCAATCTTTCTAAAGTATCGACATCTTGAAGCAATTCCGCCATAAAGGAGGCTGACCTCTCCTTATCATTGTAAATGTTAAATACTTTTGATTGCCCCATTTCCTGATAACTAAGCTTGAATTAAGCACCAGATCACTTAAGAAAAAATGATATAGGTTAACGTGAGCAATGAGGTTAATCACTTCCTAGATCAACAAGATTAGATAAAGCTATATGAGTTAATAGTCGCTTTTTTGAGTGCCTCTCCTTACAAAATCGAGACTTCAGATCATAGGATTGTCATTGGCGAAGTCATAGAGATTTCTACTACCTAGCAAGAAACTATAACGGTTTTATGTTTGGTCTTGTATTTATTCTTGATCACCCCACTTTCTACCAAGTGGTCTTTCAAGTCACACCATTTTCAAGGAGCCATGCTATATTAAACCAGACTGATTCTGCTAAATATCTGTAAGGCAAACCAATAGAACCCAGAGGACCAATGCTGAAATGTGAACTGACTGTTTCCTTCAGGATGTTAAATAGGATTTAATAGGTCAAAAACTGCGCCCAATTGGCTGCTAGTCTAGACTGTTGCTGTGTTGTCCTATCAGATGGTGAGCCAATAGATGCTCTTTTTTGGTCATTGATTCGTCAGAGATTACGATTAGCAAAGCCCATCGTATAACTGTGTTATAATGATAATAAAAATGCCTTTTCGCATCTCTTATGCCTTTATGAGGCTTTTGGGTAGTGGCTCGCTGAGGATATCATCAGTAAGTACAATATGCTCTTCGGTACAGTATTTTCTCAGTGTCATACTGGCCATTAAGTAGCAAATGGTTGATTCTGCTCCCTGATTTAAATTCGGACTACTCTCTTCCAGACCATCATATCCACCACCAGACAATGGATCGTACATAATCTGTTGTAAATGATTATTGCCCAAGAACCAGCTATAGGCTACTTCCATATAGTCTTTATATCTGTCGATATGTAAGACATCGTAGAAACTACTTAAAGAAAGTATCGTGTAGGCGACATCGATTGGTTGTTCTCCATAACGATTCGCTTTTTTCTGCCGCTTATGTTTCCACCCTCGGTTTGATATCACTCTAATTTGGTCTTTTGTAAAGGTCTGGGAGAGTAAAAAATTTAGACTATTCAAGGCTACATCTCTGTAAACCGTAGATTGAGTAAGGTCGTAGGCAAGTATCAATGCTTCGGGCATTACACCATTGGCATATGTGAGATAATCTTCAAACCAATCCCAGCTATCTTCTGCGGCTATTTTGTATAAGTCAACTAGTTTATTTGCTAAATCAAATATGAGTGTTTTGTAGAATGAAAGAGGGTAATATTGATAGGCATAATACAGTCCTTTTATAATAAATGCAATCGATCTAGGGGAGTTAACTGTTGCCCATGCCGTGATTGCCTTTTGAAAGCAATTATTCGCTTTGGTGATTGTATCCTCGGAAAAATCTGGGCTTTTGCCTAGGAGGTATCCGAGAGACCAGATGGCTCGTGCGTTAGAATCTTCCAAATTGACGTAGTGATTTTGAGAATGGAAAACTCCGTTCTGATCTACATAATTCATATACCTGCCATCTGGTTGTTGACAATAGACTATGAAGTCGAGATAGGTTTCAATATGATAAAGCAGCTCATTGGACGGAGTTTCCTCATATTGCATTAAGGAGGCCACCAAAGCCCTTGCGTTGTCGTCAATTGTGTACCCTGAATTAAGGTCTGGTAGACTTAGTTTGGAAAACTGGATGACTCCAATATCCGTTGTCATATGTTTTAAATGAGAAAAGTTGACTTTTGGTCTTTTGTATTCAATAGTCGCCATAGTATTAGATATTTTAAGAAACTCATTCATGAATGACACAGAAACGTTAGGCCAAATGGTACGTTGAGATTCGTGATAAGCATTGAGAGACATCTCTCTTAATAGCTCAGTATTTCTTAACAAGTTGTTTGTCTGAAAAGCCAAGCTAGAATGATCTAAAAAGTCAAAGAGCACACCCGTATTGGTTTGAAGCACTTCCTTGGCATGCGGAATTGGGGTTGAAATTACTGGGCATGCACAGCTCAGCGCATAGGAAAAAGTACCACTTACCGCTTGGTTGGGGTCCTTTGATGTGAATATATATACATCTGAGAGTGTAAGGTATTCAAGAAGTTCAGGAAGGCTTAGATACTTATTTACAAAAATGACATGGTTGTCAACACCGAGTTCTGAAACCAGTTCTTGTAAAGATTCTCTGTATTGTTCACCTTCGTTTTCAATTACTTTTGGATGTGTCCTCCCTAAAACTAGGTATACCACATCAGGAAATTCTCTTATTATTTCGGGCAAGGCCTTTAGTGCTGTTTCAATGCTTTTGTTAGCACTGATCAAGCCAAAATTAGACAATACGATTTTGTGCGTTAAGCCATATTTCTTCTTGAGTGCTTTTTGATCTCCCCAGGAGATGGGGTGCGTGCCATGTGGAATGACACTAATCTTCGATACATCGACAAGATAGTATTGTGATAAGATTTTAGAAGAAGTGTTTGTCATCACAATAATGGAATCAACCAGGTCTGTGATATTCTTGACGACTTGCTTGAGTTCAGGATTGGGCTCAGGTAATACGGTATGAAATACAATAGAAACAGGTTTATCAACAGAAAAGAGAAAGGCCAATAAGTCCTGTCCGTATGCTCCTCCAAAAAGGCCAAACTCATGTTGTATCACTATGGCAGTGATATGGTCATTGTGATTTATTGTTTTTGCCAGCTGTAAATAAGCATCAAGGTTTTCAGTGTTCAGGACATAACTTACTTCTTTTGGATAAAATTGTGGTGAATGATCTCCTTCATGCAGCGCACATATTTCAAATCGATAGTTACTACCGAATTGCTCAGTCAAAGCATTTAGTAAGTCTTGGCAAAAAGTAGCAATACCACACTCACGGGGAGGAAATGTGGTCATGAAGAGTACTACGGGGCTGTCTGGTGAGTTCATATGCGTCTATTGTTTAAAAGTGCTTCCAGAAGACTCGACATGGGTATACTGGCTACAGCCACGCGCTCATCAGCAGCGCCATAATAGATGTACAGGAGTTCATCTTTGACAATAGCTCCTGACGGAAAAATTATGTTATTCACATAGCCTTCTTTTTCCCATTTATATGTTGGGGAAATTATAGGGCTCGGAAGCCTTGCAATTTCCTTATTTGGATTGTCTAAGTCGAGGAGTGCAACAGAGGCATGGTACTTGAAACCCTTTGGAGTATCTTCAGCTGCATGGTAGACTAGTAGCCATCCTTCGGAAGTTTCAATAGGAGGACACCCGCCTCCTATGTGACTAGATTCATGTTTAAGCTCAGGATCCATAACAATGTGTTTCTCTAGGCTCATGAAATACTCCGTCCAGAAGGCTTGATTCAGATCCGCTATTTTTTCGAAATAGACCAACTGAATGCCTGGATGAATTCTATGCAACAGGGCAAATTTTCCATTGATTTTTTTAGGGAAGAACATCAAGTTTTTATCCCATACAATTAGCTTCTCAGCTACCTCGGAGCCCAACCCATGCTCCTTAAATATTCTATAATGGAAGAAATATTTGTCGTTGAGTTTAGGACAACATTCTACCATGTGTTTATACTCTCGATAGGTGAAGCGCGGTGTAATAGTACCATGCTTTTGAAATGTCTTTAAGTCTTTTGAAGTAGCCAAAGCTCCAAGGGCATTTACTTTGTTATAGGCCGTATAGGTCATATAGTAGGTGTCATCAATCTTGGTAATTCTAGGGTCTTCTATTCCCTGTGATTCATAAGGGTATTCAGGAATGAGAAGTGGCTTTTTATTCCTCTTCTTGATAGTGACCGGATCGCTTAATTCAGCATAACCTATCGTTGAGTAATTGCCTTTTCGAACGGCTCTGTAGAAAAGATGTAAATCCCCATTTTCCTGGATGGCAGCAGGGTTAAGAACCCCATCATTTTCAAAGCCCAATGAGGTTTTGTCTAATAATATACCGTGTTTCTTTGCTCTGAGCATAAATTTTGATTTGAGTATAAAGCACCATATATCTATGATATTTTAAAATGATGAGCGTCAAGGCGGACGATGATATCGCTCATTGCAGATAGCTAATCCCGTAGATAGCTTTGGCTCAACATTTTAACGATATGTGCTATGGACTTTTCATTATATGCTCAAAAAGGAAATAAGTTTCTTGACGAAGTGAGTAAAGAGCTCGGTCAGGATTATCCAGCCGAAGCTTCTGGTAGAATCGTAAGGTCTGTGTTTCGCGTGTTAAGAGATTTAGTATCCATGGAGGAGTCGCTTCAATTGGTCTCACAGTTGCCCATGCCACTGAAAAGTGTCTATGTAGACGGCTGGAAAATTCATAAACCAAAAGAGCGCATAAGGCATCTGGATGACTTTATAACAGCAGTGATCAAAGAAGACGGATCTGCTAGTTATAGTGACTTTTCTGCCAAGAAAGGGGGCGTAAAGGCAATAGAAGCTGTGTTTAAGGTTTTGAAAAAGTACGTCTCTAAAGGAGAAATGGAAGATATAAGAGCCGTACTTCCAAAAGACCTCAAAGTACTCTGTGATGTAAAATGATTCCACCTTATAGGGCTTAGAAGACATATTTATCATCCTTCAAGTTGATTTCTATTATTGAGCCTCATAAGCCTTCAGCGCTATCTTAGATGAAAAAAAACATGAAAAGTTGAAAGGAAAAGTGGCTCTAATTACCAAGGCATCGGTCGGGTAGGTGAACGCAAGGGAAATACCTATGGGATACTGTTCCTAGCCAGTGACAAATCTTAGTATGTTACACAGGAAGAGTTATTAACTGATGGGAAGATATACTGCTACTGCTAAGTAGTATCAACAAATTAAAATTTATCAGGATGAGCATCATTCATCAAAGCCAAATGCATCAAGACCATGTTGACTGGAATTATGAGATCGCTATATGGGAGCTTGATGCCCGAATGTGGCGTCAGGAGTTAGAAGCACTCAATCATACACTAAGCTCCCTCAAGATTGCCTGCGAAGAACATGAAAAGAACCTCGATGTGCATTTACGCTCAGTCAAGAAGCACCAACATTTTTTTCAAGTTCATGAATCTCGCTTGACTATGGTTGCGCAAGGAGGCTATCTAGACTGTAACCTAAGCGCCTTACACAACAAAAATGGCGAAGAACAACAAACCCAAAGAAGTGCTCATGCAAGAATGAAGCAATACCATCACCTGATTATGGTACTTGCCAAACAGTTGAACAAATTACTGGAAGGTCCTATATAATTACTAGAACTACCTCGATTGCTAAGCCTTACGATAGGTATAAGTCTACGAATTAACCGAATTAAGACACTCAAGTGAATAACGGAAGCTATTTCTTAGCAGTCCTATTTTTAGTGCTACTCATCATTTTTTCGATAAGCTCAGGCACCTTTTCAAAGACTGCCGCCAAACCTTTATTTTGATGAGTACTCACGAAGGAAATCTGATCCCCTTTGGCAACTAAAAAACCAATAGGGTCAATGCCCATACCAGCTCCAGCACCTCCACCTTCACCAGTTCCTGTTTTGGTTGAGCTCCCGGTGCCGCCACCACTTCCAAACCCTACACCAAGACGGATTACAGGTACACATACAAAATCTCCGAGTTGGAATTCATCTCCAATAACCGTTTCTGTTTTTGCTTCTTTCTGAATGAACTCAGTCAATTGCTGAAGCATAGTTTCAAAATTCATTTCCATGTCATTATCGTTTTAGTAAATCTTTAATCACTGCGATGAGTATGATGTATAATCTTATCTCAGCATTTAAAACCATTAGCAAGTGTCCTTCAAAGTTGATTTCGATCAATCTGTTCCGAGATTTGTTTGTCAGCATGAAGGCAATAGGTGTCAGTTCAGCGTTTAGTACTACATCACCAGTATCTATAGCTATGGTCAGGTTTTTCACTGTTAAACTTTTTAAACTCCGCTGCATAAGTTTTAAAGGCTGATTAGGTGACCAACCTTTTTTTCTTTTCTTTCCCTTTCTCCTAGGTTTTGGCTTTTTATTCTTTCCCGAATTGAGTCTTATACCAAAAAGCCTGACCTGCGCCTGTATTTTCTCCCCCTGTTTGATCGTGGTAAAAAATGTGATTTTTTGATACATCTGGTAGATTCCAGACCGTGTGTCGCAGGCTAGCACTATGGGTGCAAACAGCATCCATCCAATCATTAGAATAACACCTGAAAAAAGAGTAAAGATTAGCCAAAGCACTTCGTTTCTTTTGATTAACAAAATTAGTTGTGCCTTACATATGATCTGATGAGCGATATCATCTCAGCCCCTGATTCCTGTCATTGGTCAACCTTGGTCTCGTTTGGATCAGCATCAGCGCAAGTCCTGGCAATGATCAATGTCATTGTTCAGCGGAAGCAAGGTCATTGTTGTTAGACGCCTTAGTGTTGTACTTGCACCCAAGAGATTTGAAATAGGATTAAAAAAAAAATCAAGTTATGGGAGTTCATAAAGTAATTGAAATAATGGCCTTCTCAACTAAGAGTTGGGAAGATGCTGCTCAGGAAGCGATCAATGGTGTGGCGAAAAATGTTAGAAACATTGAATCGATCTACATCGAAGATAAAAGCGGTAAAGTAATAGACAATCGAATCGTACAATATCGCGTGAATGCTAAAATCACATTTTTAGTAGAATAGGGAGGAAAGAAGATTGTCGGAGAATCCTCCGGCAATCTTCTCAAAGAAACATATGCGTTACCCATGAAGAAGAAGCCTCATAAACCCATTTTTTTTTATACACCTCGATTGGTGTCAGTAGCGTTGTTAACTGTTTTATCTTATTTTTCTTTTGAGGCATATATGGAGGCTCCATCCATGACTAACTCACCTTTTGCTGTATACTTATTTCCAGTTTTTGTGTTATTGATTGTTACTGCCATTTCGTGGAAAAGAGCAAGGATTGGAGGCACCCTTTTTATTATAGGAGGATTGTTTTATGCTTTTGGTGTTAACGGTATGTCTAGCGCTTCGCTGGTTCTGGTGGCTGCACCATTAATACTCATAGGCGTTCTATTTCACCTCAGCCAATACTTCTATGAAAAATGAGTTTGTGATTCCGCTTAGCCAAGTAGACATAGGCCAAATATCCATGGTTGGAGGAAAGAATGCATCCTTAGGAGAAATGATCCAAAAACTTTCTAAGAAAGGTGTCAATGTACCCGGCGGCTTTGTATTAACAGCCACAGCCTATTGGCACTTTCTAGACCAGAATCAAATCAGAGACCGTTTGGCACAGCTTATGGCTGCCTTAAAAAATGATGAGTTTAATCTACAAGAGATAAGTGCAAGTGCTATGAACACGATATTGAGCGCTAACTTTCCGAAGGATTTAGCTTTTAGTATTGAAACCAGTTTTGAACAGTTTCAATTTGTAAACAAGGACAGTCAAGTAGCAGTAAGAAGTAGCGCCACAGCAGAAGATTTGCCAGAAGATAGTTTTGCTGGTATGCAGGAGACTTATTTAAACATATCTACCAAAACTGAATTACTGCTCTCCTGTAAGCACTGCTTTGCTTCGTTATTTACAGCAAGAGCCATCAAGTATAGAGAGGAAAAAGGGTATGATCATATGCAGGTAGCCCTTTCTGTAGGCATACAGAAGATGGTTAGATCGGACTTAGCCGCTTCTGGAGTAGCCTTTACTTTGGATCCCGACACGGGTTTTAGAAATGTGATCAATATAAGCGCCACTTGGGGCTTAGGTGAAAACCTCGTAAAAGGGGAGATAACGCCTGATGAATTCTATGTCTTTAAGCCATCATTGATTAACGGAAAAAAGAGCATCATTTCAAGGAAGAAAGGAGACAAAGAAAAAACCATGACTTATGTCACAGGTAAGTCATACGGAACACTCCATACCAAAACGGCCAACAAGAGTACGCCTCTAAAGAAAAGACTTGAATTCTCTATTAGTGATCAGGAAGTTATGCAATTGGCCGAATGGTGTTTGGTCATTGAAGAACATTACCAGAAGCCTATGGACATAGAATGGGCAAAAGACGGCATTGATAAGCAACTCTATATCGTACAAGCAAGACCCGAGACTATTCATTCACAAAACAGAAAAAAAATTGGTTTGAAGGAATTCAAACTCATGGATGAAGGCCAAGTGATCGTTAAAGGCGCTGGGGTAGGTAATAAGGTTGTTTCAGGTAGGGCTAGGTTACTCCGATCGCCAGAAGAAATTGATAAACTCGAAGAAGGTGAAATACTAGTAACTCCTATTACCAGCCCTGATTGGGACCCAATTCTTAAAATGGTGGCAGCCATTATCACTAATAGAGGTGGCACAACCAGCCATGCAGCAATCATTGCTAGAGAAACAGGAGCAGCTGCCGTGGTAGGAACAAAAGATGGTACAGAAAAAATTACTAATGGTCAGTTGATTACAGTTGTTTGTGATGGGAGCGGAGTAGGAACGGTCTATGAAGGAGCACTGAGGTGGGATGAACAGGAGGTTGATGTCTCAGGGATGGTATTGCCAGAGGTTACTAAGATCATGCTTATTTTAGCCGACCCTGAACAAGCTTTCAAATGGTCATTTCTACCTGTTGACGGTGTGGGATTAACCAGAATAGAATTTACCATCAGTAATACCATACAGATACACCCGATGGCACTCGTACATTTCGATACACTCACTGATGTCAATGTAAAATCCCAGATTGAAAAACTCACTTATGGCTATATAGATAAGAAGCGTTACTTCGTAGATAAGCTTTCTGAGGCAATTGCCACCATTGCAGCTGCATTTCACCCTCGCGTGGTGATCGTAAGAATGAGTGATTTTAAAACCAATGAGTATGCACATTTAATTGGAGGCAATGCATTTGAACCCAATGAATCGAATGCCATGCTTGGTTGGCGAGGCGCTTCACGCTACTACAGTTCCGATTACAAAGAAGGTTTTTCCTTAGAATGTCAAGCTATGAAGGTGGTGAGAGATGAAATGGGCTTAACCAACGTGAAATTAATGATCCCTTTTTGCAGGACCGTTGACGAAGGCAAACGGGTACTTGAAATAATGGAAAGAAGCGGTTTGGTACGTGGCAAAAATGGGCTAGAGGTATATGTAATGGTTGAAATACCCAGTAATGTGTTTTGTGCCGATTCCTTCGCACAGATCTTTGATGGATTTTCAATTGGCTCGAATGACCTCACACAGCTGGTGCTAGGAGTGGACCGGGACTCGGAAATATTGCGTGATTTGTTTGACGTACAAAACGAGGCAGTTAAAACAGCAATTATCTATGCTATTGAATCCGCTAAAAATCATGGCATTCCCATTGGACTTTGCGGACAAGCTCCCAGTGACTACCCAGATTTCGCTAAGTTTTTGGTCAAGCAAGGAATAGATAGTGTTTCGTTTAATCCAGATGCGGTAATCAGAGGCATAGCTGCCATCAAGCAAGCTGAAGAAGACACAAAGCCGCAAACAACTTACAGATGAAAGTTTTTAACCATTCTCCGGTTGTAACCATTTCATGGAAGGCCTTGTCAAGCACCTTTTTCATCTTGGTATTGATTTACTTTGGTAAATCACTGCTGATACCACTTAGCTTTGGCTTGTTGATTAGTTTTATTCTTTACCCAATGTGTAAGTGGCTAGAAAAAAGGAAGGTACCAGGGATCATAGCCATTTTACTAAGTCTAACGCTTTTTACAGGTATTGTCCTTACTTTTCTTGTCCTACTGTCCTATCAGTTTTCCCTTTTTATGCAGCAATGGCCGCTATTAGAAGAAAAGGTACTATTAGAGATTCAGGCCCTTGATGAAGACATTGCTGATTCAGCCTTTCAGTTTATGTTCAGTGATCAAGGTATCTTGAAATCGATTTTAATCTACGCCTACGATTTTCTCATTCCTGCTTTGCCAGAGTTCATATATCAATCCTCGATATCCCTAGTGCTGGTTTTTTTGATTCCCGTTTATGCTGCACTCATTCTCTATTATAGGCGAGTGCTCATACAGTTTTTACATTATCTTTTCGAAAAGTCGACACATGATCATATCAGAACCATTCTACAAGATGTCATTGTCACTTATTACAATTTCATCAAAGGAGTAGGTACTGTTTACCTGATTGTAGGTATACTTAATAGCCTGGGGCTTTGGATTGTTGGCATACCAAATCCATTTTTCTTTGGTTTTGTAGCTTCAATCCTCACTTTTATTCCCTACGTAGGCATCACAATTGGTGCACTATTGCCAATGGCAGTATCGTGGCTACAGTTCGATTCATTGTACTATCCATTAGGAGTGATTATTGTTTTCAGCATCGTTCAAATTCTGGAAGGCTATGTCATCTTTCCTCTAGCAGTAAGCAATCGATTAAAAATGAATGCACTGATTACTCTGGTCGTCATTATTTTAGGCGGAATTATCTGGGGAGCTTCAGGATTGATCCTCTTTCTACCTTTTGCTGGTATCCTAAAACTGATTGCTGATCAAGTAGAGCGTCTGAAGCCCATTTCTGTTTTATTGGGGACCAATAAGGGTTTACTAGTTGAACCTGAAGATTGATGACTACAATCACCTAAGCCATTGACCTCAGTCATAGGCTCAACTTGAATGAGAAGTTAATTTTATAACTAATTGTCAAGGAGGTAATCATGAAAAATTTATTCAAAGAAATGATCTTTTTGGGGCTGGGTACAGTCGTGGCTGCTAAGCATAAAACTGAGAAGGTACTGGAAAAATTAGTCAACAGTCATGAATTGACTAGAGATGAAGGTGAACGCATTGTAGAAAGCTTAAAAGTGCGAATACAAAAGATTAAGCAATCAACCGATGAACAGATTGAAGGTTTTGTGTCTCGATTTGCCGAAAAGACAAATTTAGCTAAAGAAGAAGTGGAGGAGTTTGTTCAAAGCATGCTTCAGAAACCAAAGCAGGCTAAAAAACAATTGAATAGTAAAACACATGCTTTGGCTGATAAAATTGTCGAGAAGTCATTATTGACTAAAAAACAGGCGAATGACATGTTAATCAACTTCTTAGATGAGGTGATGTTGATCAGGTTAGAGGCTGAAAAGGAAGGTGAGAAATTGTCTCGTAAAATCAGACAAATGAGTGATCAGGGAAAAACCATGGTCGATGAGTTATGGCATGAGGCTGACACATTTATTACTGAAATAAGGCCAAAAATGCAAAAGGCCATGGACAAAGTGATAGACCGTATGGATCTTGCCAATCATGATGATTTGCATTCACTTGAAAAGCGGGTAGATAAATTAGAACAGAAGGAAATATCTAAATAACAACATTATGCAAAGAGACAGAAACCCCAGATGGAGCAAGATTAAAAGAGGTCCTTTTCATAGAATTGGGGATGCTTATAGCCATTTTTTTAACACAGAGCATTTTATGGGAAGAACTCCTTTTGATGACAGCTGGTTGGCACCAAAGATACCTTCGAATGTAAAGAAAACACAACAGCACTATGAAATAGAGATGGCACTACCTGGCTTCAAAAAAGACGAAGTGAACATTATGGTTGATGGTGATCTACTGAAAGTCAGAGCCGAAAAAAATCCTGATAAGAAGAAAGATTTTTTGACAAAGGAGGTTCATTTTGATGCCGTGAATCGCAACTTTCAATTAGACGCAGATGTGAATAGAGATAAGATTAGGGCAGTCCTCGAAGATGGCTTACTCAAAATTGCACTTCCTCATAATGGAAGTCATAAACCTCAGTTAAAACGAAGAATTAAGGTGGCTTAAAGTCACCTTTTTTGTTTATAGAAATCTCGAACTGCCGCTTTTATTTGGTTCTCTGTCATACTATCCAGCGTTATAGGCCTATGCAGTGTGTAATCTTTCTCTGAGATCATGTTGAGATAATCATGTAATTCAAACTTAGTTTCGGCTGGTCCCATCAAAACAACCTGTGAGCTTCCAGTTATATGTTGAGCGACTCTCTTATAATAGTCGTTCTTCTGGTGTTTTTTTCTCTCCAGGAACTTCTTTTCTGAAACAGCTTCTTGAGGACCATAAGGTGTTGAACTTCTTGATCCTCCAACCAAGTGATAATGCTCTATTTCAGATGCGATAATTTCGAAGTCATTCTTACCTTTTTGTAAATGATACAAATACGCTCTGTCTAAGTCTAGCCAGATACCGGTTACTCGTTCCATAGTTTTGAGTTTTTTATCAAGTTATTCTAATCACCTATCCATTTCAATGATATAGATCAGTTGTAGGTTTGACAGACATCATTCGAAAGGCGGTGCTTCAATTCTGCCATTAGTCATATTAATTTCGAGGGTACTAAAATTAGTTCTTATAATGATTCTAATCATTAGTAAATCAGGTGCTAATAGTGCAATGTACGTCTTGCTTATTGAGGACATCCGATTGGGCGGACTTGGTTGATAAGACTGAAAAGGATCTCAGTCTAAGGATTCGTGAAAAGTTGGGAGAAGTAGTTTAGCGCCCTGAGAAAATCTTTGTGAATGACTTTGGTTCTTAGGCTGGTCGAAGCCTAGGCCCCAATGGCCATTAACTCTTCACGCAGATAGAAACTGTGCATTCCAAAGTCAATGAGCATGAATAGTCTCAGGAGTGATCTAGGTCATAGCAGCCATCACCTATCCAACTTAATTTTAAAGTGTTTTTCAAACCCTTGTTTACATATAGCAAATTTTATAAACCTAGTTATGAGAGTAGAACAGATTTACACCGGTTGCTTAGCACAGGGAGCTTATTACATTGAGAGCGATGGGGAGGCAGCCATTATAGATCCTTTAAGGGAAATTGAGCCATATATTGAAATGGCAAAAGCTCGAAATGCCACTATTAAATTCGTTTTCGAAACACATTTTCATGCGGATTTTGTCTCTGGCCATATTGACTTAGCGAAAAAAACAGGTGCTTCTATTGTTTACGGACCAACAACTTTGAAAACTGGATTTGAAGCTATCATTGGAATTGATGGCCAAGAATTTAAATTAGGCAAGGCAACCGTAAAACTCATTCATACTCCAGGGCATACCATGGAGAGTAGTTGTTATTTGTTAATTGATGAGAAAGGTAAAGAGACCTCCCTCTTTTCAGGAGACACCTTGTTTATTGGAGATGTAGGACGACCAGATCTTGCACAAAAAATAATTTCTGAATTGACTCAAGAAAAACTTGCCGCTCACCTGTATAACTCATTGCGCAAAAAAATCATGCCATTGCCTGATGACATAATTGTCTACCCAGGACATGGGGCGGGTAGTGCCTGCGGAAAAATGATGAGTGATGAAAAAACTGATACGCTTGGACATCAGAAGAAAACAAATTATGCCTTGGATATTCAGTTGAGTGAAGAGGAGTTTGTCGAGGCTATACTCACAGGTCTTACTCCGCCTCCAGGCTATTTTCCACAAAACGTGCTGTTAAACATTCAGGGGTATGAAAGCATAAATAAGGTGGTAGAAAAAGGAACAAAATCGTTAAGTGTGCGTGCTTTCGAAACTGCCATGGAAGACAGCAATACTATTATTCTGGATACCCGAGATGCTCAAGTGTTTGCTCAAAGGTTCATCTCGGGAGCTTATAACATTGGTTTGGATGGCAACTTTGCCAGTTGGGTAGGAACCACCATTGTGGATGTGAAGCAGCCTTTATTACTAGTGGTGGATGAAGGAACAGAAAAGGAAGTAGTTACTCGGTTGGCTAGGGTTGGATTCGACAATACACTTGGATACTTACAAGGTGGTATAGAAGCTTGGGTCTCTGCTGGGAAAGCTACCGATTCAATTCAGTCTATTTCGGCCGAGGAACTTGCCAATCTGATGGAGCATGAAAAGGTGAACATTGTGGATGTAAGAAGAGCAAGTGAATACAACAGCGAGCACGTCTTGGAGGCAATTAATGCACCACTTGATTATGTAGAAGATAGTATGTCAAAAATCAACAGGGAGAAAACCTACTATGTACACTGTAGAAGTGGATATCGATCTATGGCTTTTGTTTCAATACTAAAATCAAAGGGCTATGAACACCTGATTGATGTCAAGGGAGGAATGAAAGCTATGAAAGAAACAGACCGATTTGCTATTTCTGAATATACTACCCCTAGTACCTTATTGTAAAACGTAAAAAGAAAGCCATGCCAAGCCATTATCAAATCCTGATTATAGGAGGAGGCACTGCGGGACTAATGACTGCAAGTAGCTTGCTCAGAAAAAACCAATCCTTGGACATAGGAATTATCGAGCCCTCTCTAGTCCATTGGTATCAACCAGCATGGACTTTGGTTGGAGGAGGTGCCTATGATTTCGATAAGACAAAGAGGTCCATGGCCGCTTTTATTCCACCTAGAGCTATATGGATAAAGGAAAAGGCTGTCTCATTCGATGCTGAAAATAATGCTGTTCTTACGGATAATGGAAGGTATACTTATGATTTTTTGGTAGTAGCTCCGGGGCTAAAACTCGACACCACCATGGTTGAAGGTTTAACTGAAGCTATTGACAAAGGGGTAGTTTGTAGTAACTACACCAATCCTCGTCATACCTGGGATGTGATCAAGAATTTCAAAGGAGGAACCGCTTTATTTACACAACCTCCTAAGCCCTATAAATGTGGTGGTGCGCCACAGAAAATCATGTACCTAGCAGATGATCACTTTCAGAAAAAGAGGATAAAGGATAAGACAAAAGTAGTATTTGCCACTTCAGGGGATGTAATTTTTACCGTACCCGAAATTGCAGAAACCTTGATGAAAGTGGTTGATCGGAAGGGGATTAATGTAAAATTTAGTTACGAGCTCAAAAAGATTGACAGCGAAAAAAGAATTGCATGGTTCAAAGTGAGTTCTGACCATAAGGAGCATAATAGAATCACATTAGAAACCTATGAAGACAGTGGCTTAGTGGGTATTAAATATGAGATGTTACACTTAGTGCCACCGAACACGGCTCCTGATTTCATTAAGCAGTCTTCACTAATAGATGAAACAGGGTGGATGGATGTCGATCCTCACTCACTACAGAGTAAAAAGTATCCAAATATTTTTGGTTTAGGTGATGTGACTAATGTACCCACCTCCAAAACAGGAGCAGCTATTAGAAAACAGGCACCTGTAGTGGTTGCTAATCTTCTCCAATTGATTGAATTTCATAAACTTAGTACTAAAAAGTATGATGGATATTCTTCTTGTCCATTTATAACTGGGTATGGAAAAATGGTATTGGCAGAGTTTGACTACACTAAAAAATTCACACCAGACCCCAAACTAAAGAGGCTGTTGATTAAGGATTCATCTAAGGAACACTGGAGACTTTGGATATTGAAAAAATACATTCTTCCATACTTGTACTGGAATAAGATGCTGAAAGGAAAAGAGGTGTAAAATACTCCTTTCTTATGAAAGTGTTAAATGCTAGCATCTTACGATGCATCATGTTATGAACCGATAGTCAATGATGGAGATCATCGTTTCTTCTGTGGTTAAAAATAGATTAGTTATGATACATGTTCAGGTGGTCGTAAGACTATTCAGGGCAAGCACATTTCAATGATGTTTTAAGTTTTAAGTCGTCTCACTCTTCAGGCAATAATGAGCAGCTTTTACATATACATCAAGATACACTCTGCTTTACTGAAATAAGGGAAAAATATTATTGCACGAAGCTGTTCAGATGTAACGATCATTCTTCTTGCCCATTCACTAATTGTATGACAAAGTGGTACTAGCAAAGTTTGATGACAAAACGTAGCCTCAATTATTTTAGCCCTCATAATTCATGATGATATTAATCTGTGGCCTCAATGACCTGGATCATCGCTTCTGAGGTAATTGAAAAATACATTTGTCTCATAGCAATCACTAAATCATTTAGTTATGAGGAGTTTAATTATAGTAGCAATCACAGTATTTTTATTCATATCAGCATCAGCACAAGAGCGGGATCAGGATAGGGAACAGGTGCGCCTGCAAGACAGGGAATATTATATGTTCCAAGATGGTCAGATGCATAGGATTCGAGAAGGGAGCAGAACTCAATTACAAACTCAGGTAAGGCTTAACAACGGAACCATAATTGAGCCTAATGGATACTTTCAAGTTGCAAACCGAAAGCGAAAACTCCTACGAAACGGTGAGTGTATCGACTTTGAAGGTAATAGGTATAGAAACCAAGAGCGGTATCAGAAGATGATAACCCAGCTTGCACAGAATAATCATTTCATAATGCAGAATGGCAATGTATTTCAGGTGCAAAATGGTAGGAAGAGTCGAATTCAAAATCAAGTTAGGCTCGATAATAATACTACCATTGATCAAGATGGTACAGTGCGAAATGAAAATCGTAAGGAATACAGGTTGCGTGAGGGAGAATGCTTAGATAATGAAGGAAAACGTTATCGGTCAAGAGAAAGATTCCGTTTGATGCTTGATAGGAAAGAGCGAAATCCAAAGGTCAATAAGAAGACGGGAGGAAAAGTGAAGACAAAGAAAAATAAGAAAGGGTAGTCCTTTTGTTTATCGCAATTCAGAATAACGCTTTTGTCATGTGCAAGGTAAAACAGGTATTGACTTTAACGTTATGTTGTATCAGTACCTTGCTTCATAGTCAAAACATAAAAAGGGATACAACGGAAATTCGACTGTCAGATTTTGTGACACGGATCAGTTATGCAAATGATGCAGTATTTGCTGGCAGAACTGATTCTGTCAGGATACCCTATTTGAATAGTTCTATGCTATTTAATCACAAATCTGGTCTGTTTGTTCAGGGCTCAATATCTTACCTGCTCTTGTCAAATGAAAGGAGAATAGATACATATACTTTTGGATTAGGTTATGAGCGTGCGCTGAAAGATCTAACATTCAATTTCTCAGGGGTCAAATATTATTTTAATGATGAGAGTGATAACGTCCAGTCGCAAATTCAAGGGTATTCCTCTATTTCCTTAGATTATAATTTTGGCAGTGCCAATATTTACGTTGACGTCACGAGGTATTTTATCAAAGAGAATTCTGACGATTTTTTCTTGGTTTCGGAAATCAACGAGAGTTTGTATTTATTTAAAAATCAGGTACTTATTCAGCCTACCGTCTATTTCGAATTTGGTTCGCAATCTTATTATGAGTCTTATTATCAAAATGATGCCAGACGAAGTATGCACGGAATGGGAAGTGGAGGTAACCCGCACCAACCCAATGGTTCATCACTAACCGTTAATGAGTCTAGAAAATTTCAATTATTGAATATTGAATTGAGCTCAAGCCTCGCATATTTATTCGGAGCTTTCCGACTGTCTGTCACACCTACTTACGCCATACCGCTTAATCCTGCAACAGTCGTTATTAACAATGAAGCTTTTGAAGAAGACCTGAAGCCATTTGTATATGGGAATGCTACTTTAAGCTACAGAATCTCTTTTTAAGTTGTCGAAGGAAAAATGTTCGGGCTGTAATTTTTTGTCGTTGATGACTTTGATCATAAGTGCCTATAGGTGCCTGAGCTATCTTTACTTCACTAGGTTAAAAACTTATATATACGCAATCAATGGATTTTAAACCTGCTTTTGATTGCTTGAAGTTTCTATAACCTGATGGAGTGAAACTAACAAAAGGATGATGAGATCACGAGATTTTATGCTTTTGAGATTGTTGATTGTGAGCCTATTACTAGGAACAGGCTTTCACGCGATTTCCCAGGAGGCAAAGGACATTGTAAGGATGGCCGATGAAAAAAGAAGGGGAGAAACTGGCAGAGCATCCATGACAGTAACCATACTAAGGCCAAAATGGGAACGAGAAATGGCACTAAAATCATGGTCTCAGGGTACTGATTATGCTTTGATTCTAATCACATCACCCGCCAGGGACAAGGGCATTGTTTTTCTCAAACGGGACAAAGAAATATGGAATTGGATGCCTTCTATTCAGCGCAATATTAAACTTCCTCCTTCAATGATGATGCAATCATGGATGGGGTCAGATTTTACCAATGATGATCTCATTAAGGAATCATCAATTGTCGAAGACTATGATCAAACGCTTGTGGGAGATTCCATCATACTTGGTCGGCCAGTCTACAAAATTAAACTCATGCCAAAGCCCGATGCACCAGTGGTGTGGGGAAAGATTTATAGCTGGATAGACAAGACCGACTTCATGGAATTACGCACCGAGCTTTACGATGAAGACGATTACCTGATTAATGAAGTCATCTATTCAGACATTAAGATGTTGGATGGCAGGCTGTTGCCTGCAAGAATGGAGTATATCCCAGTAGAGAAAGAGGGATATAGAACTGTAATCACCTATGAAGACGTCAAATATAATATACCCATTACCCAAGCCTTCTTTTCATTACAAAATATGAAGAGGGTCAAATGAAGTATTAATCGAAAAGAATGTTGGTCAAACTTGCATGGAGAAATATCTGGAGAAACAGGCGAAGAACACTCATCACTGTAGGAAGCATTGTGTTTGCCGTGCTACTAGCCATACTTCTTAATTCCGTTAAGGAAGGCGTTTTGGTCAAAATGCAAGAGAATGTGGTTTCATTTTATACAGGGGCCATTCAGATACATCAAAAAGGTTATTGGGATGAGCAGTCATTGGATAATTCGATGCCCCAGGATGCTTCGCTGATTTTACAACTCAACAATCACCCTGATGTTGATGATGTTGTCAGTCGTATAGAGTCTTTCGCCCTAGCAGCATCTGAAAAACATACAAAGGGCTGCCTAGTAGTGGGGATAGAGCCTGATAGGGAGCCCTCAGTAACGACACTGGATGAAAAGCTAATAGAGGGTAACTATATCTTGAATAACGATGAAGGAATATTGATTGCCGAAGACTTGGCGAACTACCTTAAACTGGGGGTGGGAGATACACTAGTACTTATCGGGCAGGGATATCATGGGACAAATGCTGCGGGCAAATTTCCGATAAGGGGTCTGCTCCATTTTGCAAGTCCTGAACTGAACCGAAGCATGGTTTATTTACCTATCAACCTAGCGCAAGAGCTTTTTGGTGCACCTGATAGGATTACGGCACTTGTACTCAATATAAAAGACATTGATGATGCCGATCAACTGGAGTTGGACCTAGCCAAAGTACTTACTGAAGAATTTGAAGTAATGGGCTGGAAGACCTTACTACCAGAACTCAATCATGTCTTGGAGGGAGAGCGGGCCGAAAATGTGATATTCCTCTTTGTCCTCTATATGCTCATCGCCTTCGGCATATTTGGCACTGTGTTGATGATGACCATCGAACGCAGGTACGAGTTTGGGGTGCTTGTTGCCATTGGCATGAGAAGACTCAAGTTGTCTGGTGTTGTGATTATTGAAAACATGATCATTTCATTTTTGGGCGCGGTGGTTGGTACCCTATTAAGTATCCCTTTAGTGGGTTACTTCTATACATATCCTATCAGAGTTACTGGAGACTTAGAAGAAGCGTATAAAAGTTTCGGCTTCGAACCGATCTTTTACTTTTCCATTGAGCCAAATGTCTTTTATGATCAAACGCTGGTAGTGCTTTGTATAGCGCTTGTATTGTCTATATATCCTTTACTGAAAATTACCCGGTTGGCACCAGTAAGTGCTATGCGGGATTGACTGAATTAAATATAAGTTTAACAATGCTCTTTAATATAGCCTGGAAAAACATTTGGAGAAATAAGGCGCGTAGCTTGGTAGTCATTCTTTCAGTGATGTTAGGGCTATGGGTAGGCGCTTTTATTCTGTCCTATGTTTTTGGTATGATAGATCAGAGGCTTGAAGATGCCATTGGCAGCGAAATCTCGCACCTCCAGATGCATCATCCAGAATTCAAAACTGATTTCGATCCGAAGTTTTATCTGGCTCAGGGAGGTGAACTCTCTCAGAAGCTGGAAAGCGATCCCCGCGTACTTGGCATCTCGGCGCGGGTACTGGTCAATGGTATGGTGGCTTCACCTAGTAGCAGCGCAGGCGGTAAGTTTATAGGTGTAAACCCCTTGAAAGAGGATAACCTAACAGGCTTGAGCGAGAGTATTATGGAAGGGGAGTTCCTTAGTAAAGATGACAGGAACAAGGTAGTTATTGGTAAAAAGCTAGCTGAAAAACTAAAAGTAAGGGTTCGCTCAAAAATCGTTTTGACTTTTCAGGATACAGAAGGGAATATTGTGGCAGGCGCCTTCCGGATAAAAGGAATATTCAAAAGCTACAACTCAGCCTTAGAATTGAACAATCTCTATGTCAATAGCTATGATTTGTCAAGGCTTCTAAATGCCGATGGCATGGTGCATGAAATCGCTCTGTTACTAGCCAACCCTGAAGAGGTGGAGACTTTTGTGACGGAATTGTCCACTAAATATCCTTCGGTACTTTCAGAGAGCTGGCGGCAACTTTCTCCTGAGCTCCGGTTAATGATTGACTCCCTTGATCAATATATGATCATCTTTTTTGTGATTATTTTATTGGCGCTATCATTTGGCATTGTCAATACGATGCTCATGGCCGTATTGGAAAGGGTTCGGGAAATAGGGATGCTTATGGCCATAGGTATGAATAAACGAAAGCTCTTTGGCATGATTGCCATAGAGACCATCCTAATGGTGGCGATTGCGGCACCACCGGGCTTATTGCTCTCTTATTTTAGTATTCAGTACCTAGGGATTAATGGCCTCGACCTATCGAGCATATATCAGGAAGGCTATGCTGTATATGGTTTCAAACCTATCATTTACCCCAAACTAGAAACGATTTATTATTTCAGGATTACGGGCCTTGTAGTCATCACAGCCATGCTATCTTCTGTGTATCCGGCCCTTACAGCCTTGAAACTTGATCCGGTAAAAGCGATAAGAAAACTCTAATGATATGGAAAATCATAGCCATGATAACTGCGTCATACACGCAGAAAACCTCACCAAAATTTATAGTGAAGGAGCAGTGCCCGTGCGCGCAGTTAACAACGTGCACCTGCATATAGAAAAAGGAGAATTCACTGCCCTAGTCGGACCATCTGGCTCGGGTAAAACAACACTCCTTAATCTGATAGGAGGCCTAGACACGGCCACCTCTGGCAAGGTTTGGGTGAAAGCCACTGACATTTCTAAACTGAAAAAGAATGAGTTGATAGACTTTAGGCTCCATAACATTGGTTTTGTATTCCAGGCTTACAATTTAATCCCTGTACTTACTGCGCGCGAAAACATTGAGTTCGTCATGCTGCTGCAAAAGAAATCTCAAGAAGCACGAAAAATTAGGGCCAATCAGCTATTGGCAGAAACCGACCTCATGGATAAGGCGGATAAGCGACCGTCAGAACTATCAGGCGGGCAGCAGCAGCGCGTGGCAGTAGCTCGAGCACTTGCCTCCAAACCCCAGTTTGTTCTGGCAGATGAACCTACTGCTAATCTCGATTCCAAGACCGCTTCAAATCTATTAGACATGATGTTGAGGCTTAATCAGGAAGAAGGGATGACTTTTATTTTTTCCACTCACGATCAGCGCGTCATCGACCGTGCACGCAGGGTGATCACGTTAGTAGATGGGACCATTACTTCAGACGAGCTGCGAGAAGCACAACCAAATTTCTTGAATCAAACTTAAATGCGTCAATGGTTCTTATCCATATTCCTTGTTATCAGTGCTATGACAACTGCGCATGCCCAGGAGGTAGAGAGAAGCTGGTCGGTATCAGGATACTTGAAAGATTTGACTACCATAAACGTAACAAATGATTCCACGCTGGTAGATCAACTGATTCATAATCGATTGAATTTTGTATGGGATGTGAATGATGCTTTTAATGTCCAGATCGAAATTAGGAACAGGTTGTTTTTTGGTGATCTGGTTTCTGCCATACCCAACTATGGCGCACTCATTGATACCAACAACGATTATCTAAATCTCTCATATTATAGCCCTAAAAAGAAAGGCTGGCTCTTTCACACCATGATTGACAGAGCTTTTGTAGAATGGATGAATGAGAAATGGGAAGTACGTGTAGGAAGGCAGCGCATCAATTGGGGAATGAACTTGGTATGGAATCCGAACGATATTTTCAACTCCTATTCATTTTTTGATTTCGACTATGAAGAGCGTCCGGGTAGTGATGCCATAAGAGTCAAGCACTATACAGGTTTTGCCTCCAGCATTGAGCTTGCCATAAGTGTCCACGAGGATTTTGATAAGGCCACCTTAGCAGGCCTTTATAAATTTAATACCCGAGCTTATGATATACAGCTTTTTGCAGGCAAGTCACGTAAAGACCTGACGGCTGGTCTGGGATGGGCAGGTAATCTTGGAGATGCTGGTTTGAAGGGAGAAGTAAGCTATTTTCATCCATACAAGGGAAACCTAGTCAAGAATGCGCTATTGGCTTCTGTTACAGTTGACTATAATTTTGAAAGTTCGCTGTACCTGCATGGATCGTATTTGTACAATAGTGATGGGGGCAATGATGTTTCTATGGACCAGCTGACATTTAATACCTCGGGGCAGCTTACTGTGCGAAACCTTTCTCCCTTCCATCATTCCACTTTCCTTCAGGTGTCGTATACCTTTCATCCCCTCATCAACGGTGGTTTGGCTATCATTTATTATCCCTCTAGTCAGGCATTATTTCTCAACCCAAACATTACCTTTTCAATTAAAGCCAATCTGGACCTTGACCTGATTAGCCAACTTTATTATGACGATTTCAATGATCACTTTAAGGCACAGATTCGATTGTTTTATGCAAGGCTGAAGTGGAGTTTTTAGTCGGCTAAGAAAAAACTATACACTGGCAACTAGTTCATCATTAAGACCTTTAAAAAACAATATTCAGAGTTAATATCTCTCTTGATTCCTACTTTCCATTACTCATAAATTCAATAACGTGGGCACTCACTGTAATGGTCCTAGTATAATAAAAGGGTGGGGCTCCACCAATATGTTCCTCAGTTACAACGTTAATCAGCGCTTGAGAACCCGTTAGATTAGCCTCTTTAACCATTTGAGAATATGCATTTTCATAAAGCTGTTTTTTATTTACACCACCAAAAATGAGGACATAAGAGACATCAGACGTTCCGCTCACTTTTTTAATAACCTCATAATTTTTGCTGGCTAGATGAACCTGAGTAGCATTCTGGTTATGATTAAGAACAAGAGCACTATGGACTCCACAAGAGTTTAAGGACACGATTAGGGCAATCGCAATGGTGTAAATAATTATCTTTTTCATGGTGATCTATTTTTATGATTTAAATTATTTATTCAATTCATTTCTTATCCCACATCAAAAAGTACAATCTGCTAATTAGAACACTCTCGGATTTATTTATACCTCTAAAAGCTGATACTATCTGGTTGATGGTATGCATGATTTTTTTCTTTAATCCTTCCGAGAACTCCTCTGAGTGATGAAGAAAAAAATCCTTAAAGCTTGAAAAGGCCTCTTCTTTATCGTAACCCTCATTAAAAAGCTTTTTCAGCATGGAGAAGATGATCTCTTGACTATTCACTCCATCAATGATATAGGACCAGTCTTTTTCCACCAATTCTTTAATTTTTCGCTTTTCTTCTATTCTTATGCGGTTGTCCACTACTGCTGTTGCATAAAAGAGATACGCTAGGCTCTTATATAATTCAAGCTGTTGTTGAATGGCTACTTTCATTCTGGGAGCACCAAAAGTGGTAGTTTGGAATGATAGACTAATTGCTTAGTGAGGCTTTTGTGAAACAGTCTATCTAATAGGCTGTATGATTTACCCAATAAAGCCAGCATCTGCACCTCATTTTCGTAAGCATAGCGCATGATACCTTCTTGGACATTATCGTTGCCTACAAAATGATAATGATGATCAACGTCTTTCATCAATTCGGCCCATAACATTACTTTGTCTGGTGCAAGAGAAACTTCACTTGGGATCTCATTTTTTATAACGTGTACAATATGAACGCCAGACTCGAAGAGCTTTGCGATATGAGCTAGTACTTTTATAGAGGCTTCATGTTTTTCCTCGTCAAGGTCAGTGGCTAATAAAATGTTCTGAGTAGTTTTAACATATGCATTTTCTGGAACTACCAACACAGGTATATCAGAGCGTTTCATAATGCCAGCAGCAACACTGCCGAAAAAGGCATTTATGGAGTTAGCTCGTCCTTTGGTACCCATCATGATCAAGTCTGCCTTTTCATTTTTTGCTACATCCCGAATTTTATCTACTGAAAAACCAGTTTCTTGAAGGAATTTGTGTGACGTACTTTTTAACTCGGTAAAGCGATCATAAAGTGTTTTAAATAAATTCTCAGTATCACTTTCATTCCTATCAAGAATCTCTGCATTAATAAAGAACATGGCATCACCACCTGCTGGTATTGGGTTGATGTGACAAATCAGTAATTCAATACCTTCCTTTCTTGCTAGTAATATGCCGAACTCGAGCGCTTTATCGGCACAGGGAGAAAAGTCAGTAGGGATTAAGATTCGGTTGATACTCATCTCAGGTCAGGTATGGTTAAAAGAGGGAGGTCTGCGTGCATTACCGTTCTTCGGGTGACCTTTCTTTTAAAGAGAGACCCAGGGAACTGATGCTTTCTGGCAATCAAAATCAAAAGCTCATTACCATGTTCTTTAAGATGATCATCAATGGCATCTTCCACATCAATTTCTTCTTTTGTAAAGTGATAGGAATGGTCTATATGCCCAAAATATTCTACTATCGCTGCAGCTTCCTTGGTCTGGACCATGTTAAGTTCTGACCAACCATGGCCCACATGCAGAATTTGTACTTTGGCCTTAAACTGCTCCGCAACCGTTTTGATAATGTCTAATTGGCTCAAATCATCTATGTGTTTAAAGTCCGCTGCGAAAAGAATTTTTGTTAGAGGTTTGAACACAATTCCATCCGGAATCGCTAGTACGGGAGTTTTTGATTTCCTAATAGTAGTATAAGTATTACTTCCGAAAAATGCATCGATACGATTGCTTGCACCTTTGGCACCCATTACTATCAATTCTGCTTTGATGTCCTTGGCAGTCATAACAATTCCATCATTGATAAAACTGGTCTTGATAATCTCCTTATGCTTTACTTTTTTGAGAGCAGGAGTTTTTTCCTTCAAATAACTAAAGTCCTTTTCGGTGTTTTTCTGATATTGAAATGCCATATCTGACTGTATATCAACAGTCATTTCTGCGACCGGTAGATGTATTACATAACAGTGCAAAAGCGTTAGTTCCGCATCAAAAATATGGGCTAATTCAATGGCATAGTTCAACGCATTGTTGGAACAGTTTGAAAAATCTACTGGGACAAGGATATTTTTGAGTTTCATGATTTCCTAGGTTGAATGAAGAATGAGTAATGGAACTTTGGAATGGTAAGCCATTTTCTTGGTTGTGCTGGCTTTAAATATTCGATCTAATAGGCTGTGTTTTTTTACGACTAATGTCAGTAGGTCAATGCTGTTTTCCTCGATGTATTCATTGATGCCTTCATCCACATGCTTGTTGAGCTTAAAGTGAAAGCTATGCTTGGTCCTCTTTAAATACCTATCGAGCTTTTGTGCCTCCTTCGTTTCATCTGATTGTATTACTGGATCTTCGCTCACATGCAAAACATGAACCTCAGCGTTTGAGGCTATCGCAATTTCGTTAAGCATTTCGAAAGTATCTTTCGAGGCCGTATTTTCATAGTCACCAGCCAGCACTATGTTTTTAAAGAAATTACCAGTTTCTGCCGACTCAGGAATCGCTAGGATAGGGCACTTTATATTTTTTGCTACGGTGTACGTATTGCTACCAAGAAGAATCCCCTTAAAACCACTTGCTCCAGTGGTTCCCATGACGATGAGGTCAATGTTCTCCATTAATGTTAAGGAGATAATGGCGTCTTGGGCAAAGGCGTGTTTTACTTCAAAAGTATACTCTAAATCCGCCAACTCTTTAATTGCCTCTTTCACACTAAGAAAGGCTCTTTTAGCATTGCCTTCAGCTTCTTTAATCAAGTCTCTAGAATATGCGGTCAAACTGGCATCTGCATAGGCTACAGGCTTTTGACAAGCATTCATAATAATGAGTCTCGCATTTATTTTGATCGCTAATTTGGCTGCTATTTCTAATGCTTTGATGGAGCAACCTGAGAAATCAATCGGGACAATTATCTTTCTTTGAATCATGGGCTAATTATTTGGTTGGCCGGTCCAGTTAATACTAAGTTGAGGGTGCCTAATTAATAGGCACTTAGATAATTGTACCGGCCATAGGGTTATCAACCAAACCTAGGGAATTAACTCACCTTGATTTAGTTGATCGACCAAATCAGGAGATTAACTAATCTTGATCTCTTTCTTGGCTGACAGTTTTTTGGCTTCTTCTTTTTTGGGCAATGAAACAATCAAAACACCATTTTCATATTTGGCTTTGATTTTTTCTTCATTTACCGAATCAGGCAATCTGAAAGACCTTGAAAAAGAGCTATAGCTAAACTCTCTGCGTGTGTAGTCACCAGATTTTTCTTCTGACTCCTCCTCTTTCTCTGAACTTATGCATAGCGCTCCGTTCTCAATATCAATATGAAAATCACTCTTTTTCATTCCTGGAGCAGCTAAGTCAATGACAAATTCATTTTCATTTTCCTTTACATTTGCGGCCGGAACCTTATTTACCCATCCGTTTCCAATTCTTGGAAAATCTAAATTGAAAAAAGTGTCATCATCAAAAATTCCTGATAATAATGAGGGGGTTTCAGGAAATAATCTCGAACCTCTTACTAACTGTGTCATAATATTTTATGGGTTTATGTGGTACATTTATTTATGTGTAAAGGTTCTTTGATTTCCGTACAATTGCGATGATGGTTGTCAAGCCCATCAATGATTTTGCTCAACGATCTACACTGCTTTGTCCATCATTTGAGGGGCTAACAGTTTAAAGAACTCATCCAGCTTTGGGAGAGTGATAATTTCTGTCCTTCAGTTGAGACCTCCACCTCAATAGTTTTAAGTACTTAGATCTATCCGCGGCTGTGAGCCTTACAGGGTTTACATCAAATTCGTTTTGTAAAACGCCGATAATGGAGATGGCTCTTTGGGCACTATACTCCCTTTTTCATTTCTATGGTCACTTCCTCATCATCAGAGCGATCAAGCGCATTGGCCAGTTTTACATTGAGTGCATTTTTCGTGCCTTCTAGCTATGTAATTTCGTATTACTGACACAACTGCTCAGTCTTAAAAAGCCTAAAATGTCAAGTGTTAATCTTGTTCTTATGTTCCATACACCAAACCTTCAACGATAGTTTCATTGAAGATTTGGTGTAAAATTGTAATGCCTCTAGTTCTATCAGAAGAACGGTGGTCAGTAGATAATTGGACTTTGACTAACAGAATCCGATAAAATTAATGGCCTTATTCTATCTAATATTTGGTTAAGATATTCGTCTGTTTTGTCAGGGTTTGAAGCACCACTAATAGCATCTATTCCTTCTATAGCATAGCTACCACCTCCTGAAGTTGCAAAGAAGATGACGTTCGTGAGACTATCATTTTGTAAAGCAAAGTTGCTGACTTCTTTCGGTGGCTTAGCATATTCCCAAGTATGGATTACCACAATACCAGACCAATCTAACACCTGTATTTCCGGCAAAATATCAATATCCCTTACTTCAATATATACTGGGTGACTTCTCAAAGAATCAACTAGTCGATCTACCAATTCATTCTTGAAATCACTTCCCTGTGTAGCAATTAACAATCTAGTTTCTAAACTTTTGTCATTTACCTCAAAAGCAATTGCCTTGTCCATAGAAAAAATAGACCGATAGATGATCGCGAGAATCATCAAACAAGCAAGAAATATGACTAGCCAGATGATAGGCTTTTTTATCTTTTTCATAATGATGGATTTTTGTCTTGATTTAAAAAATAGAGCGTCTTCAAATGGTAAGTCGCTACACATTCATTTTTAGGATTCCCATTAATTTTCAACAGATGAACGGCTAGAGCTGAAAAATTCCAATCGAGATAGACTTCACAATCTTCACCCCGGAATGTGCTCCGTATATGCGCCTGGATAGACAAATTAAAAGTCCCTAGAATAGTACAAGTACGTTTCAATAATTGTTCGAATTCATTGAAGTCACAATATCCATAGTCAAAAAGTACATCAGAGGCATAACAGCACAGTAAAGAATGTCTTAGGTGATTTTTAAAAGAAGCAAACCGTCTGGGTTCTTTGGGCCAACTTTGAACGATGACTGATGCCTTCATAGTGTTGAGGTTGAATACGCTATTCAAAGCTACTTGAGTGCCTAAGCTAAGCCAATGATGACAATCACAGTCACTGATGACAAGCGTCATTTAGAATTAGGGCAAGTATTCGTTGATTCAAAAGTTCACTAGCTATAATCAATGAGAAACATTGCTATCCATACTGCTGACTTTAAAGCCCTAGGCCCGCTTACTGGACTTTTGATGATGCTATGCACTGCCGCTACTGTCCTTGGCATCACAAATAACGATCGATACTTGGACGGAACTTGGACCAATGCGCAATGGTTTGGGCAAGATTGGGTCACATTGATTGTTGTAATACCGTTGCTCTTGATTTCTACATGGAAAGTGATCTTGAAGCGTTCTTTGGTTTGGGAATTGGTTTTGGTAGGAGTACTCTTCTACCTCGTTTACACTTACACATTCTTTGTGTTCGAGGCAAATTTCACACCGCTGTACTTACTTCACTTCCCCATATTCTCAGTAGCATTTCTTTGCCTATTTGTAGTTTTTCATCATATACTTAATACTAGAAATGACTACGCTTATCCGCACAAGTTGAGCCTCTCTACAATTATTGCTTATTTTCTATTGCTTTCGATCCTGCTTTCTTGGCTTTGGCTACAGGACCTAATCAAACATATTACTGTAGAAGATTATTTTTCAGAAACACCAGATGGTGAGCCCCCTCTGATCATCTATACGCTAGACCTCGGCATTGTTGTACCCATGATGGTCATAGCTGCTGTCCTTCTATGCAAGAATCACTCCTTAGGGTTGATCATGACAGGAGTGATGTTGGTGATGACCAGTCTAATGAGCCTATCATTGACAGGTATGGCGATCAGCACGCATATGCAAGAGCTTGATTCTAATATCATGTTAATTGTGTTTAGGGGTCTTATAGCGGTAGCAGGGCTATGCTTATCAATTGTTTACATGAACAGGTTAGAGGTTTATCCCAAACCGAACCGACAGGGATAGGCTAGCATGATAGAACATAAAGCAATACACCAACGGACGTCATTAATCATCATCATTGTGAGTCTCTTGATCTTTCTTACGCTGGGCGGATTGAAGTATGGATACAGCTTGATGTTCAATTTAGCCAGTTGGCTCATGCTAATAAGAATCTTTATTTCCATAATCTTTGAGACGTAAGATGAATAATATAGATATATGGAAGTTTGCTGCTGGCCTAGGGCTATTTCTCTTTGGCATGACTCAATTAGAAAATGGGGTCAAAGAATTAGCAGGAAGACGCTTCAAGGTTTTCATCAAAAAACATACAGAGAATAAAATCAAAGCAATTTTCGGAGGAACCCTGATCACTGCATTGCTTCAGAGTAGTTCTGTAGTCTCTTTGATGTTACTGGCTTTTGTGGGGGCCGGAGTGATCAGTATGCAAAATGCCTTGGGTGTAATTTTGGGCTCCAACTTAGGAACCACCTTTACGGGATGGCTTGTAGCTACGCTTGGTTTTAAGATAGACATAGAAAACCTCATAATGCCTTTTATAGCCATGGGAGGCCTGTTGGTGGTGCTTTTTCCGAAACGCCATAACCTGTTTAATACAGGTCTGTTGACCATTGGACTTGCCTTCCTATTTCTTGGGCTTTCCTTTATGAAAGATAGCATTGCTTATCTTGCTGAAAATTTCGATGTCAGCAGCTTTACCGAATATGGGGCTTTAGTCTTTCTCTTGGTTGGTTTCGTTTTTACGGCCATCATTCAATCCAGTTCAGCCACCATGGTCATAACGCTCAGTGCCCTAAGCGCAGGGATTATTAGCTTTCAGGCTGGGGCAGCGATGGTAATTGGTGCTAACCTGGGCACCACGATCACTGTATTGCTAGGTGGTTTTCAGGGAACGGCTTCGAAAAAGAGGGTAGCTCTTGGCCATTTTTTATTCAATCTGGTCACTGATATTTTGGCCTTTTTCTTATTAAATGTACTGATTCTATTTATCACGGATGTTTTGGGTATTAAGGATGAGCTTTTTGGCCTAGTGGTTTTTCATAGTACGTTCAATATCATTGGGATCATCCTCTTTTATCCTTTTTTGGGCAAGTTTGCCAAGTACCTCAATAGCAAATACTCCAGCTCGAATGATCAGGTTGGATTGTTCATACACGAGTCAACAGTAGAGTTACCGGAAACTGCCCTAGAAGCCTTGCGCAACGAAACCCGACACCTCATATCTATGGTCATAAGGCTATATAGTACTGCCTTTCTGAAAGAATTTGAAAGTCGGGATGAGCCCATTATAAGCAGAAGCTCGTTAAAATCCAGAGAAGGTTTTAAAGAGCATTACCACAGATTAAAACGACTTAAGGGTGAAATGATCAACTTTTATGGGGAATTACAAAAGCAAGCACTAACAGAGGATGAATCACTGAAGCTTTCAAGGATCATTACAGCAACGGACAATGCCTTATATGCCTCGAAGGACATTAAAGATATTGAGAGTGACCTTGCTAATTTCCGAAGATCCAGTAACAATACCCTAACCAAGCTTTATGAGCTTATGAATGAGCGTAGCGTCTCGATGATTGAACAATTTGTTGAAGTGCTTTACTCTGAAAATCAGAAACTCTATTTCGAAGAGCTCGGTAAGTTGATGCTTCAAAATCAGAAGAGTTATGATACCCTGCTGAACATGGTTTATGATCGTTCCAACCGGAGACACCTAGATGAAGAAGAGATTGCTACTGTGCTCAATGTAAATAGACAACTCTATTCTGCGAACAAGGCCATTATCCTAGTACTAAAAGACCACTTATTGAGTCCAGAGCAGTCGGCTCAATTTGAAAATCTACCTACCTTCAGGTAAATCCATTTATGAGGAAGCCAACCCTTCCACTTTAGGCGTTGACCAAAGTCATTGAGGGGGTTGATGGTCATCATAAGAACGCTTTGTCAAAGCCACTAGGTTTGTGTTGAAAATTAAATTAGGATGATGTACATGACCATGAAAAGGCTTTTTCCCCTGTTTATGATATCATTTGTATTATTAGGCTGTTCGGGAAAACTGTATGTTACTTCCGATTACGATAAGGAAATTGACTTCAGTCTATACCAAACTTTTGCTTGGGCAAAAGAACAAAAGACTTCTAGAACGGACAATCCCATGTTTGACAATGAGTTGAATAGGAAAAGAATAAGGGAAGCCATTGAAAAAGAAATGGAGCGTTTGGGATTTAGAAAATTTGATAAGGCTCCTGATTTGCTGATCGATTTTCACCTTACAATCGATAAAAGAGTAGACTATATAGTACACGACTATTATCCTTTTGGTTTTCACTATTGGTCAGGTTATGATGCCTCTGCTTATACTTATCAGAAAGGGGCACTGGTGATTCATTTTGTTGATTCAAAAAAGGAACAGCTTGTGTGGCAAGGGGTAGGGAGCAAAACCCTGGCGGATGTTCCTTCTGAAAACGTTGAAGAACGTATCCGTAAAGCCGTTAAAGCGATTTTGGCTCAATACAACGCGATCAAGAAATAGCATGGAGAAGCTTGCAAGCCTGATGAGACCTATGACCAATCTGGTTACAGATCGAATTAAGATTCTCGAGAGATCGTGACAGTTTTTAAGAAAAATAGAAACTCATGGCCTTATCCTTCTTAATACTCGGATTACTTGCGCTTTGGGCAGGTACAGAAATCCTACTCAAAGGAGTAATGAGGGTTGCAGATCATTATGAACTTTCACATGTTTTTATAGGCATTGTTATTCTATCTGTGATCACTGATTTACCTGAAACTGCCATAGCAATTTCCAGTTCATTGAAACAGCTTCATGGAATTCAGGCATCAGGAATTATCATAGGAAATTCCATCGGAAGTAGTATTGCGCAGATTACTGCTATTCTTGGAATTAGTGGGATATATGGCTATTTCACCTTGACAAAAAAACAACTATATCAAGATGGAGCCTTTCTTCTTGGGTCAATTGCTCTTCTATTCTTTATGGGCTTAGATGGTAGGATAACCAAACAAGAGGGGGGGGCAATGATCATTGTTTACCTTGTGTACTACTGGACAATGCTTGATAGAGAGAAACTCTCTATCAAGCTAAAGAAGAAACGAATAGAAAAGGGTTATCTGGTTTTGTTCTATCTGGTTACTGGTGCTTTTATACTCATTACGGGATCTGAACTAACGGTTAGAAATGCGCTCACTCTAGCCGAGCGTTGGGAGATATCTCAATCATTTGTGGGTATTGTGATCATTGGGATAAGCACGAGCCTACCAGAGTTAGCTGTGTCGATATCGGCTGCGCTAAAAAAGGCCCCAGGCTTGTCTGTAGGCAATATTATTGGGAGCAATATTTATGATATTCTACTCCCTGTAGGGATAAGTGCAAGCATATCTCCGCTATCTTTTGAAAGGAAAATCATTCATATTGACGTTCCCTTTTTGATGGCCGTTTCCTTTCTGACACTTTTCTTCTTTAGTAAAAAGAAGGGCCTACAAAAAAAAGAGGCCATTACCTTGATCATCCTATTTGTGCTTTTTAATCTCTACAAAATCATCACCCCATAGACTATGGTGTTGATTAAAGTTCTCTAAAATGCTAATACAAATCATCGCGCCAAAACGGTTTGAAGGTTAGTTTTATTTCAGTTTTACTAAAAGCTACCATTATGAAATCCTTGAAAACAGTACTGACCATGAGCATTCTACTCGTAACCAATTTCACATACGGTCAAATGATTCCGGAAGCAACTAAAAATAAATTTGAAAATAAGTACTCTGATGCGAGTCAGGTTACTTGGTCTATTCTGGAGGATAAGAGTGGTTATCAGGTGAGTTTTCTTCATATGAAAAAGCACATGCATTCTGTGTTTTCATTGAATTCAGAATGGATGAAAACCACCACAACCATTACAACAAAGCGAGAACTCCCAGGATTAGTGCGATTGACAATTGACGAATTGTACCCAGAAGCAGTCTATGATTGGATGGAATGGTTTGAATCTCCGAGTGAGAGCTTCTTCACCATTGCGATCACCTCTGGAACCGAGGAGAAAGAAGAAATGATTTTAACCGTTACCAGCGAAGGTGAAATAAGAAGTGTCGGACGTGGTAATAAAAGTCATCGCTCTCGATGACGGCAGTCATAAGCATTATAATTATTGATGTATACCTTTAACATATCAAGTAAGGGATAAAAGACAGATGTTAAAACATCAGGATTAATAATCAGGTAGCTTGGAAATTTTGATTGTTCACATGATCAGATGGAAAGAGTAAAAGGTTTATTAGTTCAGCGTTTGAAAGCTCATTTTGAAAGAAATGAAGAAGTAGAATAAAGTCATATGAACAGTAGCTTGACATTTAATGAGTTCCACGGAGTTTGTTAAATGAGGTGGGTATTTGTTTCGCAAGAAATGAGTGCCCACTTTCTGTTTTTATAGTGAGCGTCAATTAAAAGTCCTTTCCACGACTGATTCAAATCATCGGTTAGGCATTGTTTAACATAGATATTTAGTAAAATCATAGATCAACTCAGTGTATCATCCAGAAATTGAAAGGGCAGAAGATGTATTAGAAAAACTGGGTGTAAACGCTGTCACAGGTCTATCTAAAAGCGAAATATTAATCAGGTAATTACCTTGATCATCTTATTTGTGGTTTTCAATCTCTGCAAAACCATCATTCTTCATATGAAAAAGCACATGCATTCTGTGTTTTCATTGAATTCAGAATGGATGAAAACCATCACAACCATTACAACAAAGCGAGAACTCCCAGGATTAGTGCGATTGACAATTGACGAATTGTACCCAGAAGCAGTCTATGATTGGATGGAATGGTTTGAATCTCCGAGTGAGAGCTTCTTCACCATTGCGATCACCTCTGGAACCGAGGAGAAAGAAGAAATGATTTTAACCGTTACCAGCGAAGGTGAAATAAGAAGTGTCGGACGTGGTAATAAAAGTCATCGCTCTCGATGACGGCAGTCATAAGCATGATAATTATTGATGTATACCTTTAACATATCAAGTAAGGGATAAAAGACAGATGTTAAAACATCAGGATTAATAATCAGGTAGCTTGGAAATTTTGATTGTTCACATGATCAGATGGAAAGAGTAAAGGGTTTATTAGTTCAGCGTTTGAAAGCTCATTTTGAAAAAAATGAAGAAGTAGAATAAAGTCATATGAACAGTAGCTTGACATTTAATGAGTTCCACGGAGTTTGTTAAATGAGGTGGGTATTTGTTTCGCAAGAAATGAGTGCCCACTTTCTGTTTTTATAGTGAGCGTCAATTAAAAGTCCTTTCCACGACTGATTCAAATCATCGGTTAGGCATTGTTTAACATAGATATTTAGTAAAATCATAGATCAACTCAGTGTATCATCCAGAAATTGAAAGGGCAGAAGATGTATTAGAAAAACTGGGTGTAAACGCTGTCACAGGCCTATCTAGAGATGAAATATTAATCAGACAATCAACGTATGGGTTGAATACCATCGCTTCCACAGGTATGCGTTCCCCTTGGAGTATTTTTCTATCGCAATTTCGGAATACCATCGTGTTATTGTTGATTGTGGCCATGACAGTCTCCTTATTATTTGGAGATGTCATCGAAGCCTTGGCGATAATGGCAGTCATACTAATCAATGCCATAATTGGCTTTATCCTAGAGTCGCAAGCAAATCGATCTATGAACGCGCTTAAGTCTCTTGAGCAGCCCGAAGTGAAAGTCATTCGTGATCGTTCACTTGTTTCTATTCCCATAGAAGAATTGGTGCCAGGCGATTTGTTGTTCATTGAGGCGGGTGATTTAATAGGAGCTGATGCTAGGTTGTTGCGAACCACTGCTTTGGAGGTAGATGAGTCCACCCTAACAGGAGAGTCAGTACCAGTAACTAAACAGGTGCAAGCGCTTAAAGAGCCTGTGGGCTTGGGCGATCAAGTCAACATGATCTTCAGAGGCACTTCTGCAACTAGGGGCAACGGGCTTGCTGTGGTCACCTTTACCGGTCAGCATACTGAACTTGGTCGTATCTCATCGATGGTAGATAAAGCTCAGGCGGAAGAAATCCCACTCAATCTAAAGTTGAATAAGTTTAGTAAAAAACTGATTTGGCTCACGGTATTGATTATGGTCCCATTTGTCATCACTGGTCTCATACAGTCAAAGGATTTCTATTTAATGGTAGAAACGGCTATTGCTCTAGCCGTTGCCGCTATTCCCGAAGGATTACCCATCGTTGCTACCATTGCATTGGCAAGTGGTATGCTGAGACTCTCCAAGAAGAAAGTGTTGGTTAGAAAGCTGGCTGCAGTTGAATCCCTTGGTGGAACAAACATCATTTTGACCGATAAAACGGGTACGCTCACAGAGAATCAATTAGAGGTGTCCCAGACAGTAGCGTCTTCCGATGCGAGGCTTATGGAGGTTATGGTCCTCTGCAACAATGCGGCAATTAACCATGGCACCAAAGCAGTAGGAGACCCTGTAGAAATAGCTCTTCTTCATTGGATAGAAAAGATAGCACCAGGTTCCTTGGAACGACTTCGTAATCAATGGGACAAGCTCAGTGAGATACCCTTTGAAAGTGATACCAGAATAATGGCAACACTTCATAAGCAAGGGAAACTGTTTCAAGTTTCAGTGAAGGGCGCCACAGCAGATGTTTTGTCTGAATGTAAGTACTATGAGGACAAGGGACAGTTAAAGTTGCTTGATGACCAAAACAGAAATCACTTTTTGAAACAAACGGAACTGCTTTCGAAACAAGGGTTAAAGGTGTTGGCTGGAGCCTATAAACATGCTCAGCAGGCTACACTAGAGATACAACAAGACCTTATCATGGTTGGCCTAATTGCGCTTTTAGATCCTGCACGTCCTGAGGTAGGGGAAGCGATTGCTGAATGCCAAAATGCAGGGATTAGGATTATCATGGTGACAGGTGATCATCCTGAAACGGCTAAGTCTATAGCACACAGCATTGGATTGACCACTGCATTACAGGATAGTGTGATGCATGGACAAGATTTAGTCTTCGAAGGTGAACATCCATCAAACTTGTCTAATGTCAGCATATATTCTCGAGTGACCCCTGAACAAAAGCTTCGTTTAGTTGAATATTATCAAGGATTAGGGCAGGTTGTCGCGATGACTGGTGATGGTGTAAATGACGCTCCGGCATTAAAAAAAGCAGACATAGGCGTAGCCATGGGGCTTAGAGGTACTGATGTAGCCAAAGAGGCAGCAGATATGGTTTTACAGGATGATTCCTTTTCATCCATTGTATCCGCAATCAAGCAGGGGAGGATTATCTTCAATAACATTCGAAAATTTGTCATCTACTTACTCTCATGCAACCTCAGTGAGATACTGGTGGTCTCCTCAGCGGCCTTTTTAAATTGGGGTTCTCCACTGCTGCCATTACAAATACTCTTCCTAAACCTCGTCACAGATGTGTTTCCTGCGTTGGCTCTTGGTATGGGACAAGGTGGTAAAACGAAAATCTTACAACAACCAAGATCTCTGGGAGAACCCATTTTAACCAAAGGTCATTGGAAATCTATCATTGTTTATGCGCTAATCATCACGGCATGTGTACTAGGAGCTTTTTTCTACACGCTGAAATTTCAAGACTCAAATGCTGGTCAGGCGAATAATGTGGCTTTCTTCACCTTAGCCTTTGCACAATTAGTCCATCCATTTAATTTAGTTGAGAAAAAAGAAAAGCTCCTTTCGAGTGGCATAGTGAGAAACCCACATCTCTGGATGGCAATAGTCTTTTGTACACTGTTATTGATAACTGCTGATACAATCAGTCCATTCAATCAATTATTAGAATTGCAGTCGCTTTCCATGCAGTTGTGGTTGGTTATCGTTGTGGGGAGTTTATTACCACTGATCAGTGTAAGAATACTAAAATGGATTGGGGTGCTTGATTGAGCTTCTTGCAAGAATTAACTGAAGTATCCACAATCGGACTATAAACACCAAGTTGGTTAACTGA
>CBFIAY010000017.1:0-3058 GCA_965660665.1 Roseivirga sp.
CCACATCCTCCTCAAGCGAATATATCACGTCTCCCGCACCTAATAATGTATCTATAGAAGCACCAATGGTAAGCTCTGTATCATCTTCAAGCACAGTAACTTGTAATACATAAGCCCTCCTCAATTCAAAAGGTACAGCGATATATTCTTTGCCCCAAGTATTTGTCGGATACATCTGTTCATAGAGTTGATCAGCTGCGTACCCACCAGCATTACCGCCCGATCTACAGTCTGCGCCTCCAGTTACTCTACCCCATTTATTACCAGCAAAAACAGCAAAATTATTACACACATCAGGATCATTTGCCGTAGAAGTTTCAATTAATGTGCCGGCTAAATTAGCATCCGCTTGGACCTGATAAACCTCTCCTTGATCGAGGGTAATCGTAAAAGTGGTTTCGGCAGGCTTACCACCTATTGTGGTTACTGAAGGAGTTATATCAATTTGCGTATTATTCGTTGTCGCAACAATTAAAAACTCAGAAGGACCTAAATCTGTATTCCAATTATCCCCTGCAGGTGCCTCTTCATAGTAGGCCGCAGCATAATATTGATTACCTAAAGTATTAAAGGGCAAGACGACAGTGGCATCAGCACTTGCTTGTCTGCTATTTAGAGCATAAACACTTATATCTGTATCTGAAGTAATATAGATACCTTTTCTTTGAACCTGTTCTGAACCTGATGCAGCATTTGGGTTATTAGGTGCATCTCCTATTACTTCTCGGTGAGTAACCCCTGGCTCGACCGTAATATTGATGGTTCTTCCATCGCGAAAAAGGATTATTTCAACTTCTGCGCGTTCTTTACTCGTCAAAAAAACTTCTAAAGACGAAGAATTATTACCATCACTATTCTCCATAAAGCCCAACCAGAACTCCCTTCCCTCAGTAGTTACCTGAGAGAAAGCCGATAGGCTTCCAAATGCCAGTAAGAAAATTAGTAGTAGTCTCCTCAATTTATTAAACGCTCTATTAAGATGCCTAATATTAGGCATCAAAGATGGTCAAAATTTCGTTTTCTCAAATGACTTAACTCAGCAAATCCATTGAATCATTATGTCTATGACAATTTGTCTAACGAAAAGTTTGATCAAAGTCAAATTAAGCTTTCAATGAATTTGTTTCTTCAATGATTATTGAATTGCTTTGAGAAAATTCTTAGCGCATGGAAATTAAAGCCAAAATCCAAACAATATTCCCTTCACAGCAAGTAACTGCTTCTTTTAAGAAAAGAGAGTTTGTAGTAGAGTATGCCGATAACCCTCAATACCCTGAATTCATTAAGTTCGAATGTATTCAAGACAAATGTGATCAGTTAGACGGATTCTCTGAAGGGCAAGAAGTAATTGTCGCTTTCAACCTAAAGGGAAGAAAGTGGACAGACCCACAAGGTGTAGACAAGTATTTCAATTCCTTACAAGCTTGGCGTATTACAGCTGACCAAGGACAAGGTGCAGCCTCTACTCCTTCTAGCACTGGTTCTGGTGCAACACCTCCTCCACCGGCCTCTAATGATGAGCCCGCTTGGTTAAATGCTGATGAATCTGACGATTTGCCTTTTTAGTAAATGAAGTACGACATTATAGTTATTGGCGGTGGTATCGTAGGTTTAGCTACAGCTTACAAAAGCCTTCAGAAGAACCCCAAGCTAAAACTTGCCTTGGTCGAGAAGGAAGCACAGTTGTGCCAACACCAAACGGGAAACAACAGTGGTGTTATTCATTCTGGCCTCTATTACAAACCAGGTAGTCTCAAGGCTACGAACTGTATCAATGGCTATAACATGCTGCTTGAGTTCTGTCAGCAGGAAGAAATCCCTTATGACCTCTGCGGCAAGGTTGTAGTCGCCACAGATGAATTCCAAAGACCTTTATTGGAAAACCTCTACAATCGAGGGTTAGAAAATGGCCTTGACAAAATCTCGAAGATCAACGTGGATGAGCTTAAGGAGATTGAACCGCATGTTAAAGGAATAGCTGCGCTAAAGGTACCCTATACTGGGATTGTTGATTATGTTGCTATAGCTGAAAAATATGCAGATAAAATCCGAGAAGCGGGAGGTGACATCTTCTTAGGAGAAAAAGTTTTAGGCATCAAGGAATCTACTACTGATTCTGTAGTCGAAACGAGTAAGCAACAACTAGAAACTAAACTTGTCGTCAATTGTGGTGGCCTTTATTCAGACCGATTGGCCAAAATGACTTCTGATGAAGTCGATTTGAAAATCATCCCTTTCCGTGGAGAGTACTTCAAACTGATTCCGGAGAAGGAATACTTAGTTAAGCATTTGATTTACCCTGTCCCCGACCCAAACTTCCCTTTCTTGGGCGTTCATTTTACGCGTATGATTGATGGTGGAATTGAAGCTGGACCAAACGCTGTGCTTGCCTTTAGGCGTGAAGGCTATAAAAAGTCTCAAATTCATCTTGGTGAATTAGCTGAGTCACTCCTGTGGCCTGGTTTCCAAAAAGTTGCTGCAAAATATTGGAGAACTGGTTTTGGTGAACTGTATCGTTCATTCTCCAAAGCCGCTTTTACCAAAGCCCTACAGAAACTCATTCCAGAAATTCAGGCATCTGATTTAGTCGATGGTGGCGCTGGCGTACGTGCACAGGCCTGTGATAGAAACGGTGGTTTATTAGACGACTTCTCAATCATTGAAGCCAAGCATGCCATCAATGTTTGCAATGCCCCATCCCCTGCTGCTACCTCTTCCTTATCTATTGGTGATGCAGTGAGTGATTTAGTGTTGAAGCGGTTTTAAACTGCCCTTAGCTATTATTCAAATTCTATATATTCGGGTATGAAGAAATTCCTTTTACCTTTTTTGTTGCTAATCTCTGTTTCCATTGTCCAGCCGGTCTTTGCACAGGTTCAAACTTTCATGTCTTACAACATCCGCTATAACAACCCTAACGATGGGGTAAACAAATGGGATGAAAGAAAAGATGCAGTAGTAGCACTGATCAATCATTACGATCCGCTTGTTTTCGGAATTCAAGAAGGCCTCCTCGATCAAGTCCAGTACATTCGTGATCAATCTGGGGTTTACGACT
>CBFIAY010000017.1:3158-58472 GCA_965660665.1 Roseivirga sp.
TCCGCTTGTTTTCGGAATTCAAGAAGGCCTCCTCGATCAAGTCCAGTACATTCGTGATCAATCTGGGGTTTACGACTACTCTGGCGTAGGTAGAGATGATGGAAAAGACAAAGGTGAATTCACGGCAATTTTCTATGACAAAGAAAAACTCACACTACTGACTGAGGGAACATTCTGGTTATCAGAAACTCCCGAAAAAGTAAGTAAAGATTGGGATGCCGCGCTTCCGCGCATTTGTTCTTATGCTCAATTCAAAATCAATGATTCTGGAAATACCTTCTGGTTTTTCAATGCGCACTTCGATCATATCGGTAAAGTAGCTAGGGCCAATTCTGCTACACTGATCGTTCAAAAAATTAAAGAAATTGCCGGCTCAGCGTCCCCAGTCATTCTTACGGGAGATTTTAACGCCACGCCAAGCAGTCAACCTATTTTGAATATTACTAGCCACCTAAAAGATGCCTTTTCTAACACTCAGAAAGCATTATATGGTCCTATTGGAACTTTCAGTGGCTTTGATACTTCTGCAAAACTCGAAGATCGGATTGACTATATATTCTATTTAAATGTGACGCCCAAAAGCCTTAGCCACATTGATGACAGAAGACAAAATGGACTTTGGGTTTCAGATCACTTACCCGTTCTGTTTCAGTCTCAATTCTAATCGATTTAAGGTTTAGCGCATTGGAGTCTCTGTTAAAAACTCTAAAGTCCTTAGTTCTGAATACGTGTACTCACTCCCCCCAATAACAAAACCAACATGGCCTCCTCTTTCCGGAGTTTCGAGGTAGACATTTGACATGCCTTTGGCCAACTCATATGGATAGCAATTCCCTACCAACAATGGGTCATTAAGTGCGTTGAGTATTAACAGCTCCTTTGAGATTTTAGAAATAAAGGGAAATGGGTTACAATGCACATAAAAGTCTGCGCGACTACTAAACCCATGAAGCGGTGCCGAATATATTTCATCAAAAGTTTCTAATGTCTTAACCTCATCTAGCCTAGCTATGTCAATGTCAGGATATTGCGCTGCCTTCCTTCTTAACTTGTCTTTAAGCTTGTTCAAAAAACGTTTCTCATACACTTTATTACTTCTCAAGCCCAATGTGTCAACACTTTCAGGCAAAGAGCAAGGCACTGAAATGGCCACCGCCTTTTTAATTTGCTGCGGAAGCCCAAATCCTGGTTCTTCTCCCAAATAGCGGATCGTTTGACCACCTCCCATGCTCATGCCGACCATGGCTACTTCATTATAAGAACCAACGGCCATCGCATGATCAACCACGGTTCTAACATCATAACTAGCCGCATGATGATACAGGATCCTTTGTCGATTCATCTCTCCATTACAACTCCGGTTATTCCAAGCCAATACATCCCATCCATTTTCTGTGAAGAGTTTGGCCATAGCCATCACATAGTGTCGATCTGAACCTCCTTCTAAGCCATGTGAAATTATAAGTAGCTTTTCATTTCCATTTTTAAGCCAATCTAGGTTAAGAAAGTCATCATCAGGAGTTTCTATTTGTTCTCTTTCATAGTTGACACCTTCTATTTTTCTGGACATGCTTGGTATGATTGTCTCAAAATGTCCATTCATATAATAAAATGGCGGTCCCTTATAATTAGAGCTTACTACTGGCATGTTTAATCGGGTATATTTGGGAAGTATTTTGTGATGCTAAAACTTGACGTGAAAGTTAATTGATTAAAATTCTATTGAAAACAAGGGGAGCTGTGGGTTGGAGAAAATATGTAGGATTTGTCTTTCTGAGCATCATTACCATATCATTATCTGGTCAAACGATCAAAGTTGTTAATCAAGCTAATAATTCACCCATTAGTGAAGCAACAATTCAAGAAAAAGAAACAAACCGAGGTGCAATTACCGATACTTACGGGATAGCCATACTCAAAGGCTTCTCTGACACTAGTATCTTGATTATTAGACACCCTTCTTTTCGGCCACGTGAAGTCAAGTTTACTGATCTCGCTCGACTAAAGTATACGATCACCCTTACGGAAGAATTCTTTCAAATGGATGACATAGTCGTTTCTGCCAATAAATGGGAACAAAACAAAGTTGAAATACCACAACGCATAACAGAGTTTGAAGCCAAAGAAATAGCGTTTGCCGAACCCGCAACTGCTGCTGACATACTGAGTATGAACGGACAAGTTTTTGTTCAGAAAAGCCAGTTAGGCGGTGGGAGTCCAATGATTAGAGGCTTCTCGGCCAATTCTGTCTTGATCGTTGTTGACGGTGTCAGGATGAACAACGCCATTTATCGTAGTGGAAACCTTCAAAATATAATTACCCTTGACCCTAATAACCTTCAAGGTGCTGAAGTAGTTTTTGGTCCTAGCTCGGTGATCTACGGTAGTGATGCTCTTGGTGGTGTCATGGACTTTCACACCAAGATGCCTAGTTTCGCTACTAATGGCATTGGCTTCAAAGGCGCTGCATTTGTGAGATACGCCTCGGCAGCTAATGCAACTACTGGAAATGTTCAGTTCGAAATCAATCAATCCAAGTTCGCTTCCCTCACAAGTTTCACTTATAGCGATTTTGGTGACCTTAGAGCTGGAGCAAATCGTACGAATGAATTCCCTGACTTCGGTAAAAGATTTGAATACATTGAAAGTGTCAACGGCAATGACATGGTTGTTCAAAACGATGATGTTAATCGCCAGGTTGGCTCGGGTTATGACCAATACAATCTATTACAAAAATTCAGGTGGAGACTTGGTTCTTTTTCTGACTTCACCTATGCCTTTCATTATTCAAACTCCTCTAATATTGGGCGTTACGATCGGTTAACTGAAAGACGAAATGGTGCTCTCCGAAATGCTGAATGGTATTACGGGCCTCAGGCATGGCAAATGCACTCCTTGCAAATGAGGTTTTTCTACCCTAACAATTTCTTCGATCAAATGAAGATGACTACTGCGTACCAAACGATTGAGGAGAGTAGAAATGACAGAAGGTTCCAAAGCAATTCCTTAAGAAGTAGAATAGAAGATGTGGATGTTTTCTCTTTTAACCTAGACTTCGAAAAAGCTTTTGGATTAAATGGTGAGTTCTATTATGGATTAGAAGCAGTAAGCAATCAGGTGAATTCCACCGCATTTTCTACAAACATCGAAACCAATGAACAATCACCGACTAGCACGAGATATCCCGATGGTGGAAGCGACTATAATTCTTTAGCTGCCTATGTGAGTACAAAAAACCACATAGGAGATCAATTGATCTTTTCTTCAGGACTTAGGTACAGTTATATCAGGCTTGAGTCAAAATTCCAAGACCGCACTTTCTTTGACTTTCCATTTGACCAAATTTCGTTAGACAATGGAGGCCTCACAGGTAACCTAGGACTAGTCTACCTCCCTAAGCCGGGCTGGAAATTCAACACCATGCTATCTAGTGGCTTTAGGGCACCAAATGTAGATGATGCTGGCAAAGTATTCGATTCTGAACCAGGAACCGTAACTGTCCCTAATCCAGACCTTAAGCCAGAAACAAGCTACAATGTTGAATATGGTATTAGTCGCCAAATAAATACTCAATTGAAAATTGAGTTTGTCAATTACTTCTCTTTTCTGAGAAATGCGCTCGTTCGTAGACCTTTTACTTTTGATGGGGAATCTCAAATCATGTATGATGGTTTATTGAGCAATGTATTCGCAGAAGTAAATGTTGGAGAAGCCTTTATTTGGGGTTTTAGCTTCAACCTATCTGCCGAACTATTCAAGAACATCACACTAAAAAGTAGTTTCACTTATACCCAAGGAGAAGACACAATAGAAAACTTACCCCTTCGACATGTCACGCCCCTTTTCGGAGAAACGAGTATTAGCTTAGAGCAGCCAAAGTTTAGGTCTAGCTTTATCCTTAGGTATAGTGGAGGAATAGCCTTCGAAGACCTCGCTCCTTCTGAGCAAAACAAACCACAGCTTTATACTGCGGATGGGGCGCTACCATGGGCGATTGTTAACATTAACAACTCCTATCAACTCAATGATCGATTCAGTATTAATTTGAATCTCGAGAACCTACTAGACACCCATTATAGACCTTATTCTTCAGGCATCAGTGCACCGGGTTTTAATGCCATACTATCTTTACGGGCAACCTTTTAGTCTCACAACACGCTTCAATTCAATTTTAGGATAGCGTCCAACACAGATGATCCCAGCCTGTAGATTCTTATAAATTGATATTTACTGGGTGTTCACAAAAAAGGTCTCCTTCTCAGGTTTTTTTATGTTCATGCTACCCCAAAAACCATCAACTTCCTATAACTTGCCTGTCAAAATCAAGTTAAAAAATGCACGTAGCGATAGCAGGAAATATTGGGTCAGGAAAAACAACACTTGCCAAGAAATTAGGCAAGCAATACAACTGGGATGTACAACTTGAATCAGTTGAAGACAACCCTTACCTTAAAGATTTCTATGAAGACATGTCACGATGGTCTTTCCATCTACAGGTCTATTTCCTCAATAGTAGATTCAATCAAGTAGCTAAAATTAGAGCCTCCAAAGAGGGTACTATTCAAGATAGAACCATATATGAGGACTGTCATATTTTTGCGGCTAACTTATATAAGTCTGGCTTTATCGAAGAAAGGGACTATCAAAATTACCTTGAGCTTTTCAAGTCTATGATTAAACATGTTCAGCCACCAGATCTACTCATTTATCTAAAAGCAGACATTCCTAGACTAGTGGCTAATATTCAGAAAAGAGGGCGTGACTATGAGGAGTTAATTAGTATCGAGTACCTCAAAAACCTCAATCAGCACTATGAAGATTGGATTGGTAGCTATGCGCTTGGAAAACTGCTGGTAATTGATGTAAACGATATGGATTTTGTGAAAAACGTGGAAGATGAAGCTTCTATTTTAGAAAAAGTAGATTTAGAAGTCAATGGGCTCTTTTCTTGACAAGCAGCAGTTCGAATTAATTGCTTATCTTGTTTTTGTATAATAATAACACTCTACTTTTTAATGAAAACTTATACAGTCTTGTCCGTGATAATTATCGCAGACAAGACATTTTTTTGCCTTAGATTTCGCCTTCTCCTTTTTCCAGAATATCCCAAGTATGATCGGCCATGAGCTTTACCGTGGCGATATACTGCTCAAAAGGAGTTGATCTCCCCCATTCTTTCGGGCCAATGAGCGACAGTGTATCCATATTATCCTTCTTTGTGTAAAGGTGATAGACCTTTCCAATTAAAGGCTGAAAGGACATTTGTGCTTGATAAATTCGCTCTGAAACGTCTACTCTATCTTTAATAGTTTTCGCCTGCTGTGCCAAAAACTGCATCTGATCATAGATCTGTTTCATGTCCATGTCAGTCTGCTCGTACATAGCAGATAATGAGCGTCCCTTAATTTTACCTTTGTCCTCAGGTTTAATCATAGCACCACCAACGGAGTGCGGAAACTCAATGGTCCCAGGATTCGGAGTGGTCATTTCGGCCATTTTCTCCAAATCAATCTTATCTACATCTACTTTTTTACCCGCCTCGCTCACTACAATCTCATTTTCTTAGGTAAAGTCTTTTTATGCCTACTTTGTTTCAGTTTTCAGTGAATCTTTTACTTCCTTCTCAGACGGAGCAATAGATTCTTTCAAATACTTCTTAGATCCTGGGAAGGATGTTTTAGTAGAAATATCATAGCCTATAATGATAGTCGCGATAAAAAACAAGATGGCAACCACTACAAAAATTTTCTTCTTACGATTCATACCTTGGAAGTCTCAAGTTTCAGTAATTCTCTGCTAAATTCGGAATCCTAGTTCAAAAACCATTGGAAAGTCATCGCAAAATAATTCATATCGATATGGACGCATTTTATGCGTCTGTAGAACAGCATGATAACCCAGCACTTAGAGGGAAGCCCGTTGCTGTCGGTGGCAGCAAAGAAAGAGGTGTGGTAGCTGCTGCGAGCTATGAAGCAAGGAAGTTTGGTGTCCGATCGGCTATGCCGTCTGTAATTGCTTATAATAAATGTCCCCAAATTATATTTGTAAAACCTCGATTTGAGCGTTACAAAGAGATCTCCAATCAAATTCGAGAAGTTTTCCTGACATATACTGACCTTATAGAGCCTCTTTCACTAGACGAGGCCTATTTAGACGTTACGCTGAACAAGAAAGGAATCACCTCCGCTGCCTTAATTGCCAAAGCAATTCGTGCCGACATTAAAACTAAAACAGGATTAACAGCATCAGCAGGTATTTCTACGAATAAGTTCATCGCCAAGATCGCTAGTGACTACAACAAACCAGATGGCATCACGCTCGTTGGCCCAGAAAAGACAGAGCTCTTCCTCGAGCAATTGCCCATTGAAAAATTCTTTGGTGTGGGCAAAGTGACTGCAGAGAAGATGAAAAACCTGGGTATCAATACGGGTAAAGACCTAAAGACTTGGACCAAGGAAGAGCTTAAAATGAACTTCGGGAAATCTGGAGGATTCTACTTTGAAATAGTAAGAGGTAATGATAATCGCCCTGTCAACCCAAATAGAATCAGGAAGTCCCTAGGTGCAGAGAACACCTTTGATTATGACTTAGTCGAACTCGCAGATATGAAATTAGCACTGGAGCCGATCGCAGTAACGGTAATGAATAGGCTTGAGAAAGCAAACACTTATGGCAAAACAGTCACTCTTAAAGTAAAATTCAAGGATTTTAGCCAAATCACTAGAAGCCAATCGCTAAGTATTGAAGTTCGGACACTTGATCAGATCGTTTCCATATCATTCAACCTTTTGGAGCAAATCGATTGGGAGCAATTCCCTGCTGGCGTTAGGCTGCTGGGCATAACCTGTTCAAATTTTGAAAATAAGGAAGTTGATCATCAATTAAAGGAAGGGCATCAACTGACTTTGGATTTTTAGAATTATCTTTGATTGCAATTAACTGATAGAAATGGCAAAAGTAGTAATTGGTAGTCATGCAGAATTCGAGAAATACATTGGGTTAGAACTCGGTGTTTCGGATTTCTTGAAAATTGATCAAGAGCGTATTAACAGTTTCGCAGATGCTACTATTGATCACCAATGGATTCATTTAGATACCGAACGAGCTGCTAAAGAAGGTGGTTTCGGACGTACCATTGCCCACGGTTACCTCACCGTATCCCTTCTACCCTATCTCTGGGAGCAAATTGCTGAGATCAACAACATCAAGATGATGATCAATTATGGCATTGAAAAACTCAAGTTTAACCAGCCTGTGCTTGTCGATCAAGAAGTCAGGTTGAGAGTAAAACTAAGTGGACTTGCTTATCTAAGAGGCATTACCAAATGCCAATTGAATGTAAAGCTTGAGATAAAGGATAACCTTAAGCCAGCCTTTGCAGGAGAATTTATATTCTTATATCACTTCAAGTAGCGAAAGACTACTTTTTTCTTACATAAACAGTTTTTTCAAGCTCGCAAACCGTTTGACCTTGTTCATTTTTAATCACTAGGGGCAGAATATAGTCCTTCTTGCCTAAATCGGCCACATCCGTTTTTATCTGATCAATTAATGCTTGATTAATTTCAAAAATACAGGTTACTTTTCCCGTACCTGGTCTTTTAAACTTGATACTCGAGGCCTTATCCCAAACGATATAATCTCTCCCTAGATTCTGTATTAATAACAGCATATAGAATGGGTCTGACATTGACGTCAGCGATCCTCCAAAATGTGTTCCCACAAGGTTCTTATTCCACCACCTTAGCTTCATCTCTACTTCTGCTCGCATAAAATCATGGCTTATGTCTTTAATCCTAATACCCGCACCAATGTAGGGAGGGTAAAAATTCATAAACTTGATTTTCTGTCGCCTGGATAGTTTAAACATTCTTTTGAAAAGCTTACCTTTGCCTCAAATTAACGATAATTATAATGACAGCAGAAATCCATACTGAAAAAGGCTTAATGAAAGTGGAGTTTTATGAAAAAGACGCTCCAAATACAGTCAAAAACTTTGTTGACCTATCTAAGAAAGGATATTACGATGGTCTTACTTTTCACAGGGTACTTCCTGACTTTGTGATTCAAGGTGGATGCCCTAATGGCATCGGTAACGGTGGACCAGGTTATGCGATCGACTGTGAACTTGATGGTGAAAACCAATATCATGACAGAGGTGTGCTCTCTATGGCGCATGCAGGCAGAAACACTGGAGGATCACAATTCTTTGTTTGCCACAGTAGAAATAATACAGCCCACTTAGATAGAAACCACACTTGCTTCGGTAAAGTTGTTGAAGGTGTAGACATCGTTGATGACATCAAGCAAGGCGATAAGATCGAAAAGATTGTGATTATCGAAGACTAAAAATTCATTCGCTAATAGAAGGCTCAAAGTGTTACTTTGGGCCTTTTTTTTGCTTCTAGGCCTTTGCAAAATCGGTTACCAAATAAGCCAAGGCTTTGCCCACAATTTTAGCCTCCATGTCGTTAGTAGGAGCAGCTTCAGGTAAGTGTAAATAGGCTGTTTTCAAAGCTTGAGCAGATTTACGGATATACTGCCTTGCTTGTTCCAGCGAAAACCCGGTGGGTGAAATGGCACTGCTGGGCATCATACGAATAGCATCCATATCCAATTCAATTCCGCAAGGAACGTTCTCATCCACTACGAAACTTAGGGCTTTGGAGAAGTCTTTACCTAAATGGGTAATATCTTCTAAAAAGTAGTACTTAATATTATTTATAGTATCCATTGACTTGAGCATGTGCTCTCCGTTATAGGATTGATGCAGACCAAAGGCATAATACTTATTTAGAAAACCGCCTTGTTTAGCATAAGAGAAGCCATTACCACTATGTCTACCCTCTAAACTGCGGTAATCAGCATGTGCATCTAAATTGATCGCATTCACCCCTCTCTTTCTGCCCAGCCCTTCAGACACACCCTTCAAAATGGGGTAAGTATTGTTATGTCCTCCGCCAATAATTATAGGAATCAGTCCGGCCTTCACTATCGTTGTAATAATGGGCGAAACACGGGCATCTAATGCTTCGCAAAGGACATGCATCTTTTGCAGAAAAAAATCTGACCTACTGTCTAATTCCATTGCCTGATCCTGTAGGTCATCAACTTCCAAAGATCCCATCACTATAAACTCTGACCCTGACAAAAAGCGATTGCTTTGCACGTTCAAAAAACATGAGAGGAAAGCGGCCCATGCATTCTGCGCTCCAGGACTCCCTTGATTGCCCAATATACCTATGCATTCAGGGATTCCTATTAGACAGAACTTACTTCCTTTTTTTCGAAGATCAACAAGCGCTGAGAGGCTATCGCTATCAAGTGTTTGGATGCACTCACCTATTTTTGACTCCCCTTTACGGACACTAGTCAATGCTTTTACTTGCTTGGCTGTTAATCTATTGATATACATATGACAAATATTCAAATGAAATTAATCAAAAGGCGGGATTCTCTCACTAAAGAAATCAACTCATTACCTCAAGTAATCCAAGCGTCTTCAGATACTAGGACCTCTACTCATCTTTCTTCTGACTTTCATAATAAATCCTTTAGCACATTGCTTGACGCAGGGCTTGCTCAGACTCCTTGCAAAATCAAATAGGCACCTACTCGAACAGAGTTAAAGCCATCCGCTAACCATCCATAAGATTTGCCCTTATTTTACTAAGGTTTTTATTTATGTTTGGTAAAATCATATAGAAAAATTATGCGCAAGATTCTCTTATCACTCTCATTAGTTCTTTGGGTAACCTTTTCGTTTGCCCAGACCAAGCCCCTCACTGAACTTACAGTTGAGGAAATCATGCAATCTCAGTCCGAATTCGTTGGTACTCCACCTTCTCGAGTAAGTTGGTCAAAAGACAGTAAAAACATTTTCTTCAATTGGAATCCTCTAGATTCTGGAGATGCGACTGGATATAAGATCAGTAAAAACGGTGGTGATGCTACCAAAGATGATGATCGTAATGAAGGATGGCCTTCTGCTTACCTTTTCAATGACAACGAAAGCAAAATAGTTTTTGTAAAAGGCGGAGACATCTATACGATGGATATTAAATCCAAAACAGAAATACAAATCACCGCAACGAGTGCGAGAGAAAGTAGTCCAAAGTTCCACACTAATGACATTATTACTTTTGTGTCAGACAACAATCTATTCTCTGTTAACACGAAGTCAGGAATGATTACTCAGTTGACGAACTTCAATATTGAGTCTAGCAATGAGCCTTCTTCAAGAAGAGCAGGCAGTCAAAGCAACGGAAATCGTGAACAGGACAAATGGCTCAGCAACGACCAGTTAGAAACATCTAGCATTCTGAAAGAGCAAAAAAACAGACCTCGTAATCAAAATAGATTTAGAGGCTTTGCCAATCAATCACAAGATGCGAGTAGCAGACGTAGGTCGTTAAAACTGCCGAACGTAAGAAACCTCGCGTTATCTCCTGATGGTAAATATGTAAGCTATAGCGTCTATTACGCTCCGGAGAATGGCGCAAAGAATACAATTGTACCTAACTATGTAACACAGTCTGGCTACACCACTGACATTCGTGCAAGATCTAAGGTTGGTGGAGAACAAGGACATTCGAAAATCGGAATATACAACATCGGTGAGGACGAGCATTACATGGTTGACACTGAGAAGCTCCCGGGTATTTCTGACTTTCCAGATTATGTAAAAGACTACCCTGATCGTAAAACAGAAGCCAAACCAAGGTTGGTCTCAGCTAATGCAATTCTATGGTCTAAGGATAGCAAATACACCGTAGTTCACTTTGCATCTCACGATAATAAAGATCGTTGGATCATGCGTCTTATGCCTGATACGGGCGATTTGATGGAGGTTGACAGACAAAGAGATGAGGCTTGGATTGCAGGGCCTGGTATCGGTAGTGAATTTGGCTCAGGTACCATGGGCTTTCTACCTGATAACAAAACCATCTACTTCCAATCAGAAAAATCTGGTTATTCGCACATGTATCTTCATGATTTATCTAGTGGGGTGGAAACACAATTGACTTCAGGGAATTACGAAGTGTACAGTCCTTCCCTATCCAAAGATGGCTCGACATGGTACTTCACAGCAAACATAAAGCACCCAGGCATTCGCCATTTCTACAGTATGCCTGTGAAAGGAGGTGAAATCACTCAGATCACTACGGAAGATGGTAACAATCAAGTGACCATGTCTCCTGATGAGAAAACCCTCGCGGTACTTTATTCTTATATAGACAGACCTAACGAACTATTCGTTCAAGCCAACAAGCCAGGTGCCAAACGCACTCAGTTAACCGAAAGCTTGCAAGATGGATTCAAGCAATATGATTGGTATAAACCAGAGATTGTGACTTTCACCGCTGAAGATGGCGCCACTGTATACGCTAGGTTATATAAGCCAGAAAAGCCTAATGGCGCTGGTGTGATTTTCGTTCATGGAGCAGGTTACCTTCAAAACGTTCACTACTGGTGGAGTACCTACCAGAGAGAGTTTATGTTCAACAACATGCTCAGAGCACAAGGTTATACAGTTTTGGACATAGATTACCGTGCAAGTTCTGGCTACGGACGTGATTGGAGAACAGGTATCTATCGCCACATGGGGGGGAAAGACCTTTCAGACCAAGTCGATGGTGCTAAATACTTAAGAGAAAATCATGGTGTTGAAGCTGGTCGAATCGGAATGTACGGTGGATCATATGGTGGATTCATTACGCTTTTCGCCATGTTCCAACATCCAGATATAATCAGCTCAGGAGCGGCACTTAGGTCAGTTACTGATTGGGCTCATTATAATCACGGCTACACAGCAAATATTCTAAATACGCCTACTGAAGATCCGATTGCTTACAAAAGAAGTTCTCCAATTTATTTTGCAGATGGCCTCAAAGGCGATCTATTGATTGCACACGGTATGGTTGACACCAACGTACATTTCCAAGATGTAGTGCGTTTGGCCCAAAAACTGATTGAATTGGGTAAAGACAATTGGGAAATGGCATTGTATCCTGTGGAAAATCATGGGTTCAGTACGCCTTCGAGTTGGACAGATGAGTATAAGAGAATTTTCAAGCTCTTTGAAAACACTATTGGTCAGAAATAAAATTAGTCTTTTGACACTATGAAAAAGTTCCTCTCCCTTTTGATCGCCTTAATATTTGTTGCATGTCAACCTGCGGAAGAAATCTCTCTTGAAAATAGAGGTAAGATTGCTGATCAGGCGATGGTAGTTTCTGCTCATCCCCTTGCTTCAAAAGCCGGGCGTGAGGTCATGCAAAAGGGAGGAAACGCGGTAGATGCAGCCATTGCTACTCAACTTGCATTGGCGGTTGTCTATCCAGGAGCTGGAAATATTGGTGGTGGTGGTTTCATGGTTAGTCGAATGGCTAATGGTGAAACTGCTACACTTGATTATCGTGAAAAAGCACCCCTTGCCAGTGGTAGAGACATGTACCTCGATGCTAATGGTGATGTCATTTCAATGTCTAGTGTTCGTGGACACTTAGCTGCGGGAGTGCCTGGCACTGTTGCTGGACTGGAAGCAGCTCACAGGAAATATGGCAAATTAGATTGGGCCAGTCTCGTTCAACCTGCAATTGACCTTGCTAATGGATGGGAACTTACTGCTAGAGAAGCTAGAGGGCTTAATGGGAATCGTAAAGTATTCATGGAATACAATACCGTCAGCCCAGATTTTTTCCTTGCCGAGGAAGGTTCAGAATGGGCAGCAGGTGATACTGTCAGCATTCCTGAATTAGCCAAAACACTAGAAAGAATTCGTGACAAGGGTCGTGATGGCTTTTACAAGGGAGAAACTGCCCAACTGATCGTAGCCGAGATGGAACGAGGTAAGGGCCTTATAACGCTCGAGGACTTGGAACAATACGAAGCCGTATGGAGGACTCCTGTTACTGGCGACTACAGAGGTTATGAATTTATCTCTATGCCTCCTCCATCAAGTGGTGGAATCGCCTTAACTCAGTTATTCAATGCGATCGAACCTTTTGACCTTGGTGAAATGGGGTTTCTCAGCACCGAAGCGGTTCATTTAATGACCGAGGCAGAGCGTAGAGCCTATGCAGACAGAGCCGCTCACCTTGGTGATCCAGACTTCTACGATGTACCACGTGATGGACTGACCAATAGAAATTACACGCAAACTAGAATGGCTTCATTCAGCCCTGACAGGGCCACTCCAAGTACCGAAATTGATGCAGGAGCACCTACACCAAAAGAGAGTGAAGAGACTACTCACCTATCCGTTGTTGACCCATGGGGAAATGCTGTTTCTGTGACGACCACCTTAAATGGTGGCATGGGGAGTAAAGTTTTTGTAGGTGGAGCTGGTTTCCTTTTAAATAATGAAATGGATGACTTCAGTGTCAAGCCAGGCATACCAAATATGTATGGCCTAGTTGGTGGTGAAGCAAATGCTATCGCACCGGGTAAACGCATGCTTAGCTCTATGACGCCTTCTATTGTCACTAAAGATGGCAAACTTTTCATGGTTGTAGGTACTCCAGGTGGATCTACAATAATTACTTCAGTATTCCAGACAATAGTAAATGTGATCGACTTTGATATGACCATGCAACAAGCAGTGGCTGCACCTCGCTTTCATCACCAATGGCTACCAGATGTACTCCAAACAGAAGCCAATGCGTTGGATAGCATAGTAATTGTAAACTTGGAAGCAAAAGGGCACAAGCTGAGGGCAAGAGGGACAATTGGTCGTGTTGATGCTATTCTTGTATTGTCCAATGGCAAACTGGAAGCTGGTGCCGACCCCAGAGGAGACGACACTGCGGAAGGCTATTAATAATATTGGCGTATAGATTTAGGTAATCTAGTTTTTGGCTATCTTTAAGATATGCGCTTCTTAGTTGCATTCCTATTATTTACTACATCCACAGTTTACAGTCAGCAAGTATTGCCTAGCTTTGATTCTGAGCTAATAGAATCTGTATGGATTGATGAAAACATAAGGAATCAGCCTAAAAAGTTCTCTATCAAGATCTATGAGTATGACAAAGACTCTGCTCGGCTCATCAAAGCTCCGATAACCCCACACTACCTCCTTGCAAACGGTCGATTAAAGGAAATTCAATTTAAAGCTGACAATAAGCTTATTAAAACCCATTTTTTTGATAATCACGGACGGATCATTGAACAAAGGCGCTTTGGTTTCCAAGAAAACATGCCAAAGGTCACTTATGAATATGATGATGACGCACATAAGGCCGTTCAAACAGTCTATAGACTTGGAGATCGTGTTCATTCTAAATCCATCGTTAAGTACAATTCTGATTTTCAGATTATCGCGAAGGAAGAATATCGAGGCGAAGATAAACTCAATAGATTCTGGCGCTATCAATACAACGATCAAAATGATTTAATAGCCGATAAGTTCTATGATGCTTTCCAAGGAGTAGATAAACCAACTGATTCGTTGCACATCCAATATGAATACGATGATCAGAAAAGAAAAATTTCTAGCAACAACTATAGAACGAATCAGCTAGAATCAAGAACTGATTATGTCTATTATCCTGATTCATTGGTAAAGCAGACCACATTCTTCCGGTTTGATGGTATGGCAAACGAAAGGCATTTGGAGATAAAAAAGGATTCGCTGAGGGTTTTGGTCAGAGGGTTCTTCAAGCATGGTGATACCGTTAATTACAGGTCTCGCTTTAAGGAGATTTACTTGTATGGTGATCTAGTCGAGTATGAAAGCAGAACTTTAAGGGGCACCTATGTCGATCGTTACACGACTTTCTATGAATATGATGAAATGAGTAATTGGATCAATAAAACAACTTATTCAAATGGTGTAATCATTAAAAAAGAGGAAAGAACCATTCTCTACTAAGGCATGCAGAACCCCAATATCTTTCAAGAAAGGATCACAGTAACGGCAGCTCATTTAGACGAGCTCGAGCATGTCAATAACGTTCAGTATTTACAGTGGATTCAAGACGTAGCCAAACACCATTGGGATTCGAAAGCTGATCCAGCATGGTTAGAAAAGTATGCATGGGTAACCATCAACCACTTTATAGAATATAAGAAGCCTGCATTTCTTGGAGATCAGCTCTTGATACAAACTCATGTAGATGAGTTCGAAGGTGTTAAGTCCAAAAGGCTTGTGAGCATAACGAATGAGATAACTGGCAAGCTAATCGTACAATCAAGTACTTCGTGGTGCATGATAGATCGGTTGAATAATAAGCCTGCTCGTGTATTAAAAGAAATGGTGGAAGCTTTTTCAGAGTGATTAATTCCTCTTCAATCTACTTTCGGCAGTTGATTTCAAAAAAACGTTTTAAAATTACAGCAGGCAAGGATTCATTCTCTTTTGACATGAATTTGAAATGAGCATGAACACAATGAAAAGGTTTAAAAACAGGACCTTCTTCATGCCCAAGAGGTATTCGCCTTTACCTGATAATTACAAACTCTACCCTACGGTTCATCTCGACACCCTCTGGGCTTCTATTGTCACTTAAAGGCTTGGTACCCCCATACCCGACATACTCAATTCGGTTTCCATTGATACCTTTTGAAAGCATATAGTCTCTCACTGTTTGTACACGTTCCTCAGATAATGCTTGAGACAACCTATCATCACCTCGGTTGTCAGTGTGGCCTTCTAACCTGATCGCCATTCCAGCGTTATCCTTCATCAACTGAATAAGTTCATCAATTTGGCTGGTAGCAATTTCTGGGTTCGCAAAAGATGCCCTTGCACGATTGAAAAGCACATTCTCAATCTCCACTTTAGTACCAACTTCCCTTCTAGTCAATAATAGCCTTTGAATTTCTTCTGAGCCAACGGAGTTTGACTTGCCAGCTTTAAACAACTTCTGATATTTGAGGTAACCGTCTTGTTCAATTAACACTTTTAAGTCTGTTCCCTCTGCGAGTGTAAGTTCGATCCTCCTCGTTTCTGATGCAATGTCTGCGGTATTTACAACACGCTCTTTTCCATTGTAAGTCAAGCTTACATCAGCATCGACTAATTCCTCTGTACGATTATCCATTACTTGAAAAACCATTAAGACTTGATTTTTGGGTGCTTCAATTGGCTTCTCTTCTTTCGGCTCAACGACTGGGCTTGTAACCTCCACTTCTTCGACTTCCGAAATGCTCTCTGCCATGGAATAGGCAAAGATATCACCGAAGCCCTCACTGTTTTGTGTCGATGAGAAATAGGCTAATTCATCTCCACTTACAAAAGACAATCCTTGCTCAGTCCCAACCGAATTGAGCTTATCCCCTAAATTTCTCGGGGTTGACCACTGAAACCAAGAGGTATCACTTAGACGTTCTGACAGAAAAATATCTCGTCCCCCTACTCCACCATGACCATTTGAGGTGAAGTACAAAGACTTCATATCACTTGATAAGAAAGGTGACCATTCCTGAGCATATGTATTAATGACTTTTCCAATGTTCTTAGGTTGACTCCACTCTCCATTCTCTTCCTTTACTGAGACATAAAAATCTTCATTGCCTTCAGTCTCATAAGACTGAATTGACATAATGAGCACCTTTTCGTCTTTCGAAATAGTCGCACTGATATGAGCCGACTCATTGGTGAAAAACTTGATCGCTACCTTAGTTGGCTTCCCCCATTTACCATTATTTAAGGTAGATACTGAAATTCCATTTTTAACCTTACTCATTCCTCGTCCTTCCGGATCGAAAAAATTAAGCAGGTACATTCTTTGGCCATCAGGGCTGAAGCCAACGACACCATTCAAACCTGGATGGTTGATGTCACCTCCAGCATGAATTGGAGGAGACCAATTACTACCTGATTTTGTGCTAAACCAAATATCACCTTTATCTAATACTCCTCCGATATTGGCAGGATGTCCGGCTCGCGTAAAATACAGTGTCTCACCATCTGGACTTAACATGGGACTATGCTCGTCATAAGAAGAATTGATACCATCAATTCGAATATGGGCAAGTTCTTGTCCAGTCAAAGCAGAACAAAAGAAGTAAATCAGAAAGGAGATTACCGCAGCGCGCTTATACATTAGATCTGTAGAGTTATAAATTAATTGACTTTGACATAAAGATGAAATCATGTCAGGATAGGTTATTCTATCCAGCTGTTCACAAAGTAAATAAAATGAAACAAAAAAGGCTAGTTGCGTACAGATTGTGTAACGAAGCGACCAATCTAAAAGTATATCTCTTGAGCAAGACGATAAGTATTAGCATGAGCATCTACGATGTGCGCTATCTTCTCTGAATAACCTCCTCCCATGCAGCCCATAACCGGAATTTTGTTTCGATGACACAACTCTAAAACCATCCGATCCCGAGCTTTGCACCCATCAAGGGTCATGCCTAGTCTCCCAAGTTTGTCAGTTGCCAATACGTCAACACCAGACTGAAAACAAATGAAGTCTGGCTGAAAACTCTCCAAAACCTCATTCAAGTGTCGATCTAAAAGGCTTAGGTAGGTGGAGTCATCAGTACCGTCTAACAAGCCCACATCTAAATTAGACACCTCCTTATGCATTGGATAATTCGATTGGCCATGCATGCTGAATGTGAATACACGATCGTCATTTTTAAAAATTTGGGCGGTGCCATTACCTTGATGTACATCTAAATCTACCACCAATACTTTATTCACTAGTCCTTTATCTAATAAGTGGTGTGAAGCGATAGCAATGTCATTCAATAAACAAAAACCTTCCCCTCTATCTGTAAAAGCATGATGTGTTCCGCCAGCCACATTCATAGCCACGCCATGCACCAAGGCATATTCAGCACACTGAACACTACCATTCATGATAATAATTTCGCGCGCTACTAGCTCTTGAGATAGCGGAAAGCCAGTACGCCTTTCCTCTTGCCTTGTTAAATTTTGATCTTTTAGTTTTTGCCAATAGACGGCATCATGGGTTCTGATGACTTGTTCATCCGATAAAGATGTTGGGGCAAAGAAATTGTCTTGCGTGACCATTCCTTCGTAGAGCAATTGTTCGGGTAGTAGGTTGTATTTCTCCATCGGAAAACGATGGTTTTGAGGCAACGGATGTGCGTAAATTTCAGACCAGGCAATCTTGAGCATGAAGGCTTTTAGCGTAAAAGTTAAAACTGAAGAAAGTTGTTTTCAATTTCCATTTTCAGAGTAAATAATATTTATTCCCCCAATTGTAAAGCTACCACATCGAAATAAATGAGATCATTCGTTAATAATAAAGGCCACCAATCAGTTGGTGACCTCTAGTTTCATTATCACAAAATATGATCAGTCTTCTTCATTTTCAAACTGAAAAGAGTAATACGTCTTATCTAGTTTAAGGCTGCCATCATTATACTCTTTGATAAACTTCTCTATCACCTTAGGCGAAATGTTATCCACATGAAGACCGATATCAAGTCCAATACCAAAGTCTGAATTTTCATCTACATCGACATGTTCTTGCACTTTTACCGCCTCCTCTTCTTCCAATTCATCCATGACTTCTGTTAAGTAAAGACCAATCTCTTCGTCTAAATCACTAAGTGGTGCAATGTCACCGTTTTCATCTTCGTCATACGAAATAGATTTAAAATCTGGAAACTTCTCTACCACCTTAAGCTCAGCAAGTTCGTGAATTTCACTACTGTGCTGGAGCCTCAAAGTATAGATAGCAGCATCATAAATTACTTCCTTTCCTTCATGCTTTCCGATAAAATAGAAATTCATAAAGTCATCCGAATTATCCTCGGATTCGATAACAACATAAGACTGATCTTCACCAATTTCAGATTTCATTTTTGCGATCTCTTTGGGATCAAATCCATCATTATTTTTCATAGCAAGCAATTAAAAATTATTAGAATATAGGCTTTATTAAAAATGTATATCTACTCAACTCTAGTTTGAATCAGTTGTTTGACTTCTTTCACTCGTTCATCAAACGAAGTTGGATTATAATCAACACCATCATACTTCATAGCACTTAAATAAGCCACTACTTCATCAGAATGGACAACTGTTCTACTAGTATTCATCCCAACATATTTGAAAGTCGTCCACATCATTGTTTTTAAATGACTTTTTAAGTCATCCATCATTAAGTATTCAACAACAATTGTATTGTCATCAAACCAAACCAATCGTGTGACTATTCTTACCCACTCCCCTAAGTTAGCAGGTTTTAGGTAGGCAATGTGATGGTTGTACACTACCCAGAATGCTTCATAAGATTTGATCAAGTCCATGATCTCTACACCGTAGAGTTTAGGAACTTGGTCCTCTCTTGCATTAAAAAAGTAATCAAAATATTTAGCATTGTTTAAGTGCCGAAGTGGGTCACAGTCTTGAAAACGAATAACCACCCTAGACTCGGTCTCCTTTGCGTATTCTTTATGCGGGTCAACAATAAACATTACAAGTACTTCGATTGAAGAACTGCAATATGGTGAATATAATGACCCGCAGTCATCGCTGCTAACGCTCTTACAGTAACAAGGGAACCACTTGCAACAGCACTTCTCATGCTATCTGCTGGTGTCATAGGTTCAAAAAGTGCTATCGTGGATAAACGGATCGCTTTGAACTCATCTATTAATGATGACATCGACCTGCCCTCTGTACGGCTATTGTCTTGATAGACATCTTGGTCCATTCCGGGCAGTTCTTGCTGATCGCCACGCGCAATATTCAAAGCCCGATAGGCAAAAACTCTTTCAGTGTCATTCAGGTGATTGAGCACTTCCTTGATAGACCATTTACCTTCGGCATACTTATAGTTTGCTTGTTCCTCTGTAAGACTACCAAAGAATTCAACGACTGTATCAAGCTGCGCTTTTAGTGTAATGACAAGGTCTTGCTCGACGATACGGCTGATGTAAGGTTCATAGAACGGGTTGTATTCTGAAGGCTCTGGTTTTTTAATCATATTTTAATTTCTAAATAACGTAAAGCTACTGACTAATCATCGATCCAAGAGGTATACATGATATAATGCTCAGGGGTTCGGTCAATTACTTGCCTTAGCTTTGCATCAATATCTTTGACTTTCTTAGCGGGAGTCCCAGCATAAAGTGAATTCTCTTCTACTATTGTGTTGGCCAGCACCACAGCCCCGGCAGCAATCATCGAACCTGTCTTAATAACCGCATTGTCCATTACAATGGCTCCCATGCCTATCAAAACATTATCCTCAACCGTGCAACCATGTACAATCGCATTATGACCCACGGAAACATTCTTTCCAAAAACGGTTTTCGAGTGGTTGAGGGTTCCATGAATTACAGCACCATCTTGAATATTACAGTTCTCTCCCAGTTCAATAGCGCAAACATCGCCTCGAATCACAGCATTAAACCACACATTACAATTTTTGCTAAGCGTTACATCACCAAGAACTGTGGCGTTTTCTGCGAGCCAACAACTTTCTGAAATCTTTGGATGAATACCCTTTACACTTTTTACAATTGCCATAATCAAAGATATGGATATACATTGAACTCTTTCGAAAGCGCTACGGTTATGCACTTAATCGAAACAATTCACGCTCTAAAACGTAGGCGCTTTGTTATCTTAAATAAAAGAAAAATAACCCTAGAAAATGACTCAAATGAAAAATTTAAAATCTCTCTTAAGCCTAGCATTCGTTGCAAGTATCGCTTGGGCATGTGGCCCAAAAGGAGACACTGTTGAAACTTCAGACGCTAAGGCTGTGACTTCAAGTGCAGAAGCTACTTCTATTGCCGTAAATACTTCCAATAGCGTGGTTACATGGATTGGATCTAAGCCAGCAGGAAAACACAATGGCACGATTGGCATTACTGGTGGTGAAGTTCTCGTTAAAGACAATACGGTTGTTGGCGGTAGTTTTGACATTGACATTACATCATTGGTTGTTTTAGACTTACCAGCAGATTCTGAGTGGAATGGCAAACTAAGAGGACATTTAATGTCTGCTGACTTCTTCGAAGCTGAAAACTTTCCAACTGCAAGTTTTGAGATCACTGGTGCTGAACTTTTCAACGCTGCCAACCTTGTTTCTGATCTTGATGAGCCACAGACTGACTATACACCTGCTTCTCTTTCTGATGTAATGGTAGACAATCCTACTCATATCATTTCTGGTAACCTAACCATGCGTGGGACAACAAAAAACATCTCGTTTCCTGCTTCAGTTTCTTTAGAAAATGGTACGATTAAAGCAATTGCCAACTTCAATATTAACAGAACCGAATGGGGATTGAAATTCAAGGAAAGAGCATCTTTGGCTGAAAAGTTAAAGGATGATTTTATTTACAATACAGTCAATGTTGGCTTTCAATTAGAGGCTGGTACTGGCACTTCTATGGAATAAGAAAAAACTTAATCTTAAGAGAGCCCCTAGTAGCTATACTTGGGGCTTTTTTATGCCCATCGCTTTCTGCAAATTTGCAACCTATTCGTATGGCGACTATCAACTTTCCCTATCAAGGATTCTCCAAAGAAGAATTCATTATCAAAGCACTCACTTGGGCTGATACTCAAAGTCACTTTGCCTATTTCAACTCGAACGACATCCCTTATCCTAAAGATGGCTTCTGTCATATCTTGGCCATCGGTGCAAAAGAAAAACTCGATTGTCATACTAGGTCAGTTTTTGATGACCTTAGAGCGTTCCATAAAAGGATTGAGGAAAATGATCAAATGAATGATTGGCTTGTTGGTTATTTAGGTTACGACCTGAAAAACGAAACGGAAAAACTAGCGAGTAATAATCACGATCTACTAGAATTCCCAGAGACTCAATTTTTCAATCCAGAACATGTATTACTCTTTCATGAAGATAAGGTTGAAATTATAAGTACTCAAATAGACTTGATTGAAACAATTATATCTGTGCATGTCAGTTGTACTAAAAACAAGCTCAGTCGACCTACTAACTCAGTTGCGAAGGCAGGTTATTTGACTAACGTTGAGCACCTCCGAAAGCACATAGAAGAAGGCGATTGTTATGAGATAAACTATTGTCAAGAATTTCATGGAGAGATCAACACATTCAATCCTATAGGGTTGTATGAATCGCTCAATGAGATCTCTCCTAACCCCTTCTCTTGCCTCCAAAAGTTCGATAATCACTATATAGTTTCAGCCTCTCCAGAGCGCTTCATGAAGCAAAATGGTAGTAAAATTGTTTCGCAACCCATAAAGGGCACAAGACAGCGCAGTGAAAACACTAATGAAGACATCAAGCTTAAGATTGATTTAAGGAACGACCCGAAAGAACTTGCTGAAAATATGATGATTGTGGATTTAGTCCGCAATGACTTGGCCAAAACAGCTAACACTGGAACCGTTAAAGTCGAAGAACTTTTTGGCATCTATTCGTTCCCACAAGTACATCAAATGATTTCAACCATTACCTCAGAAAAGCGCAATGGAGTTCATCCAATCGATGTCATAGAGAAAGCCTTCCCAATGGGCAGTATGACCGGTGCTCCTAAGGTTAAGGTCATGGAACTGATAGAGCAATATGAGAACACCAAACGGGGGCCATTCTCAGGTGCTGCTGGTTTTTTTAATGGATGTGAATCATTCGATTTCAACGTCCTTATAAGAAGTATTTTCATCAACAAGAAGACGAAAACCTACTCTTTTCAAGTTGGTGGGGCCATTACCTACGACTCTATTCCTGAAAAGGAATACGAGGAGTGTATGGTGAAGGCCAAGGCTATTTTTCAGCTTATAGGCGTTAACGAAAAGTCTTAAATTCAGTGAGAATTTAACGCAAAAAGGATGGAGCCATATTCATTTGAACGGTCGTTAATTTGTTTAGAAATTATTATATAGTGTGACCATGAAAAAGACTTTGCTGGCCCTCACACTAATTTTACACTGTAGTATTTTAGCTGCACAAATGCCAAAGCTTTTAGAGGGGAAAATGACTTACCCCGTATTTGATTTCCTCCCTTGGGTTGGCGTAGTAGCATCTGATGCCAAGGTCTTGACGTATAATAAAAAACTTGAGTATAAAGTGGTGATTGATGTGACTGATGGCGTCAAAGACTCAACCAAGGTTATGAGAACCCTTACTGAAGTAGCCAGGTCATACAACCTCAACATTGCTAATGGTGTACCTCAAAAGAAAATGAACATGGCAGTCGTGATACATGGAAGTGCCATCTATGGCATACTGGAGGATGAAGCTTATCAAGAGAAGTATGGAATACCCAACCCCAACAGAGAAGTCATCGATATCCTTAAAAAAGAAGGCATCAAATTTTACGTCTGTTCGCAAATATTAAGTTTTAGGAATGTCCCTGAGAAAGATATACTCAAGTCTATTGATGTAGTCGTTTCTGCAAAAACTGCCTTGATAAGCCTCGACCAAATGGGTTATACTTACATGAATGTCAATGACAACTAACCGTTTGGTTAGTTACATACCCAATTTTAGTTTTGCTTCAAGCTCAACTAAATAGCCGGTAATGAATACGGTACCAGCAGTATCAGTAGCAACTTCTAAACCTTCTTTCAAAGTATCGATTGCCTTTTTGGGCTGATCCAATTGATCTAGTGCAGTAGCCTGCATGTAATAGCCCTGTAGGCTTGAAGTCTCTTTGAGTTTGAAGTTCCATAGCGTAACCGCATACTGAAACTGACCTGCTCTCATTAATATAGCACTGAGGTCATACCACTCGCTTACTCCTAGTACATGAGTTTCTGAGCTTACGCCAAGTGCCTGATATTCAGTAATCATTTCATCTATACCTTTCTCTAAATAAATAACATGCAGGACATCTGAGATGAAGATTTTAGGCTCGTCTACTTTCACCATATTCAGATCGAATTGCAAGGTTGAATTTGGTGGAATGGCATCCCCCGCACCTCGTTCGCCATATCCAAGTTCAGGTGGTATTATAGCCAAAATCCGATCTCCTTCCCTACCGTACATTACTACCTCATCAAAACCAGCAATCAAAGATGTCCTTTTAGCATCAAACTCAAAAATCACTTCACCTTCATTATAGGTAGACCAAACAGTATCTTGTTCAACGATCAAATTAATATGAGCCGATACATGACTGAGAGAGTCAATTTGTTGGCCATCTCCTCTCTCTAAATAGATCAACTTCTGATGCGCTATCACCTGAGCAGCTACTTGTGAAAGCAGCTAGAGATGTGAAGAGAAGAATGAAGCAGATATTAAAAGTCTTTTTTAGCATATCACAGAGAATGAACGCAAAAATAACAAAGAATCTAATAGTACACGTTAGGCCTAACCGACTAATCCGCGTACTACGCCAAAAGTTAGACTGCCAATCTGTCACACTTTAGGAGTAAAATCATTATATTCGCCCTTCTAATTTGAGAAGTGAGATAGATGGAGAATATCATTGAGGATATAGACATTTTAGACAGAAACAGCCAAGAGGCTACTGAGACTATTGAAACCTCTAAGGAGGAAAACACTGGCCAGAAGAAGAAGCTGTACATTGAAAGCTATGGTTGTCAGATGAATTTCGCAGATAGCGAGGTCGTCTCATCAATCATGAAGGACAATGGCTATGACACCACTTCAGATTTTGAAACCGCAGATGTTATCTTTCTAAATACCTGTTCTATTCGGGAAAAAGCCGAACTAACAGTTAGAAGGAGGTTAGGTCAGTTTAATAAAGTCAAAAAGAGAAACCCAGATATGACGATCGGTGTCTTGGGCTGTATGGCAGAACGATTGAAAGAACAGTTGCTCGAGGAAGAAAAAATTGTTGATGTAGTAGTTGGACCGGATGCTTACAGAGATCTCCCAAATCTTGTTCAAACTGCAGAGAGTGGTCAAAAAGCTGTGAACACTTTCCTTTCTAGGGAAGAAACTTACGCTGACATCTCTCCTGTTCGTTTGAACTCAAATGGTGTAAGTGCTTTTATCTCAATCATGCGAGGCTGTGATAATATGTGCTCGTTCTGTGTAGTGCCTTTTACTCGCGGTAGAGAACGTAGCCGTGATCCGCACTCTATTGTAAAAGAGGCACAAGACTTATTCGATCAAGGGTATAAGGAAGTGACACTGCTTGGGCAGAATGTAGATTCATACAAATGGTCAGAACACGAAAACAATAAGGCCTGGTTAGAGAAAAAAGAAAAGAAAGGTGAAGAAGTACAGGTAGTTAACTTTGCAAACCTAATTGAAAGGGTTGCGAAAATCTCACCTGATCTTCGTGTTCGATTCTCTACTTCTCACCCAAAAGACATCACGGATGAAGTGCTTCATACCATGAAGCGCTATGACAACATCTGCAAATGCATCCATTTACCTGCACAAAGCGGTAATTCTCGTGTACTAGATTTAATGAACAGAACCTATACTCGAGAGTGGTACATTAATCGAGTAGATGCTGTTAGAGAAATCCTAGGTCAAGAATGCGCCATTACATCAGATATGATCGCTGGGTTTTGTTCTGAGACTGAAGAGGAGCATCAGGAAACATTAACCTTGATGGACTATGTGAAGTATGACTTCTCCTACATGTTCTTCTATTCTGAAAGACCAGGAACCCTTGCCGCAAAGAAGTACGAAGATGACATTCCATTGGAGGTTAAGAAAAGGCGCCTTCAGGAAATCATCAATAAGCAACAAGCGACCTCACTAGCGCGTAACAAGCTCGACTTGGGCAAAATCCAAACCGTCCTAATTGAAGGAACCTCAAAACGGTCTGAAGAACAACTTCAAGGTAGAACTACGGCTAACAAGGTTGTTATTTTCCCAAAAGAAGGCTTTGAAAAAGGTCAGTATGTAAATGTATTAATAGAAGACTGCTCAACCGCTACCCTATTTGGTAAGGTCGTTTCATAAACCAGAATTGATTTGAATAGCAAAGAGTTACTCAGTATAAAACAGCGCTTCGGTATAATCGGAAACAGCCCTAAGCTGAGTCATGCAATTCAGGTAGCTGCTCAGGTTGCTCCTACAGACATGACTGTTTTGATCACCGGTGAAAGTGGTAGCGGAAAAGAATCCTTTTCGAAAATCATCCATCAGCTCAGCCCTCGAAAGCACGGTAAATTTATTGCGATTAACTGTGGTGCAATTCCTGAAGGAACAATTGACTCAGAATTATTTGGTCATGAAAAAGGCTCATTTACAGGGGCTTATGAAGCAAGAAAAGGTTACTTCGAAGACACCAATGGTGGAACCATCTTCTTAGATGAGATTGGTGAAATGCCGGTTCAAACACAAGCAAGACTCTTGCGTGTATTGGAGAATGGTGAATTCATTAAGGTAGGTTCATCAAAAGTACTTAAGACAGATGTGCGTGTAGTTGCAGCCACCAATGTCAATCTATTACAAGCCGTAGAAAAAGGAAAGTTCCGAGAAGACCTTTATTATCGTTTGAGCACGGTGCCCATCTTTGTACCCCCATTGAGAGAAAGAGGGCAAGATGCCGATCTATTGTTTAGAAAGTTCGCTTCTGACTTCGCAGAAAAATACCGTGTTGACAGCATAAAGCTCAACGATGAAGCCAAGGAGGTACTTATTCGTTATCGTTTTCCTGGAAACATTCGTCAATTAAAGAATTTAGTAGAACAGATCTCAGCGTTGGAGATGGAACGAGATATTACTGCTGAAACTCTGCTAAAATATCTCCCACAAAATAGCTCAAGTCTTCCAGCTATTTATCGGGGTGGCGAAGATTCAAAGTCTGAAAGCCTTAGCGAAAGAGATTTATTATATAAAGTCCTTTTCGATATGAAGAAGGACATGAATGATCTCAAGAAATTGGTCAATAGCATGATGGAGAATGGGTCCTATGATAAACAAGTCGTAAGTGATAATCCTAACCTATTCCGAAACTTAGACGAAAAACCAACTTTAAAAGAAAAACCTGTAACGAAAGACTTTTCACAACCTATCTACCTACAGCCAAGCGGTCAAGACCAAGGACCTTATGGTTATGATAGCGTGCATGACATTACGCACGAAGAAGATGAATCACTTTCCATTGAAGCCAAAGAGAAGGAACTTATTATAAAGGCTTTACGGAAAAACAATAATAAAAGGAAATACGCGGCACAAGATTTGGGGATATCGGAACGTACACTTTATAGAAAGATTAAGCAGTATGAAATTGAATAAGCTTATTATCCTCTTTGCCCTTTTAGGATTAGCTACCTCTTGTGGGATTTACTCATTCAATGGTGCTTCCATCGATTACAATGAAACTAAAACAATCTCAATTGCCAACTTCATCAATGAGTCCGGTGGCGGCCCCCCAAATATGGGAAATAGTTTTACTGAAGGGCTAAAAGAATATTTTCAGAGAAGAACAAAGCTAGAGTTGGTACAAAAACAAGGTGATATTCAATTCGAAGGAGCAATATCAAATTATACGGTTCGACCACAGTCCATTAGCTCCTCTGGAAATAGTAATCAAGCAGATGGAACAGGCTTAATGCGTCTTTCTATCAGTGTACAATTGGTCTTTACTAATACAAAAAAAGAAGAGGAGAATTTACAACAAGCCTTCACATTCTTCTCCGACTATGACCCTTCAAATACAACACTCAACGCTGTAGAAGATGATTTAGTCGTAGAGATATTTGAACAGCTATATTTTGATATTTTTCAAGCCTCTGTTGCCCAGTGGTAATATTCATCCTACTTTACACACCCTAATATAAATAAGTGGACCGCGAACGATTTAACACCTTACTATCAGACCCCTCCTTAGTCACTAACGTTGACATCAAGGCATTAAACGAGTATCGTAAGAAGTACCCTTATTTTCAGAGCTTGTATGTGGTCATCGCTAAAGCATTAAAAAACCAAAATCATCCAAAAACTGAGGCTTTTATAAAAAAGACGGCTGCATACTCCGCCAATCCTAAATATCTAAACGAAATTATTGATGGGGACTTCATGTTCATTTCTAAGCGGCAAGAAGACAACACTCCAGTCGTTGAAATTCTGAAAGAACAAGCGGAAGAAACAAAAACTAAGTCAGAATTAGAACAAACCGCTTTAGACATTAAAGCGACCAAAGCTCGAATTGAAGCACTTCTGGCCAGTACAGAAACACAAGAGGCTGAAGTTTCTCAAAAGAAAAAACCTTCTGTAATCAGTCAGGTGGAAATCATAGAGAAGTTTATTAAGGATGAGCCATCCATTGAGCGGCAGAAGTTATCTCAAACAGATTTACCTAGCAATCAAGTAGACCTAGCAAGCAAAGCGATAAAGGATGTAGACTCCTTTGAGACTGAAACTTTAGCAAAATTAATGGCAATGCAGGGCAAGTCTAGAAAGGCCATAAATATTTATAAAAAACTCAGTTTGAAGTTTCCTGAAAAAAGCACTTACTTTGCAGCCCGAATTGAGGAAATAAAGTCGAAAAAGAATGTTTAAGTTATTTATAATATTAGCGATCATCATAGCAGTTTTGTTGATTCTGATCGTTTTAATGCAGAATTCAAAAGGTGGTGGTTTATCAAGTCAATTTGGCGGTGGTGGAGCACAACAAATCATTGGTGTCAAGAAAACTACAGATTTGTTAGAAAAAGCTACTTGGATATTCATTGTTGCACTGATCACATTCAGCCTTGCCTCCAGTTTAACGCTGAATGATGGCACGCAACAATTGACTAACCCCAATATAGATGCCGCCCAACAATCTCTGCCTGGGGCTACAGTTCCTGCCGTGGCAGATACAAGTAGTATTCAGTCAATAGCACCAGATACAATTGGTCAATAATTAAAAAGAAACTATAAAATCCCCACAGCGAAGCTTCGCGGTGGGGATTTTTTTTGCCTTTATGTCAGTATTCCCCCTTGATGATAGTAAGTCTGACAGATGATACTGACAACGATTGCTATATCAACTGACAAAAGTTCCTAAAATTGGATTGGCACATTAAGTGCAGTTACGCCTTTTAAATTGTGAAACAAAACCTTAAAACGATAAGTAAAAATGTCTAAAGTAAACATTACTCCACTTGCGGACAGAGTTCTAGTAGAACCAGCGGCTGCAGAAGAAAAAACTGCCTCAGGCATTATCATTCCTGATACTGCTAAAGAGAAACCACAGAGAGGTACGATAGTAGCTGCAGGAAGTGGTAAAAAAGACGAGCCAATGACTGTGAAAGTCGGTGATACTGTATTGTACGGCAAGTATGCTGGTACTGAGCTTTCTGTAGAAGGTAACGACTATTTGATTATGAAAGAGTCTGACCTTTTCGCAATCATCAATTCTTAATCAAAACTGAAAATTTAAAACAATAAAGAAATGGCTAAAGAATTATTCTTTAACAATGACGCAAGAGATCGCCTGAAAAAAGGCGTTGATACGTTAGCTGATGCTGTAAAAGTAACCCTTGGTCCTAAGGGTAGAAACGTCATCATCGACAAAAAATTCGGTGCCCCTACCGTGACAAAAGATGGTGTTTCAGTAGCAAAAGAAATTGAGCTTTCTGAGCCAATCGAAAACATGGGTGCACAACTAGTGAAAGAAGTAGCTTCAAAAACTGCTGATGATGCTGGTGATGGTACTACTACTGCGACAGTTTTGGCGCAAGCTATCTACGGTGCGGGTATCAAGAACGTAGCCGCAGGAGCTAACCCAATGGATTTGAAAAGAGGTATTGACAAAGCAGTTGCTGCTGTCGTTGCTGACCTTAAAGCACAATCAAAACCAATCAAAGAATCTAAAGAAATCGAACAAGTAGGAACTATCTCTGCTAACAACGATAACGAAATCGGTAAAATGATTTCTGATGCGATGGATAAAGTAGGTAAAGATGGTGTGATTACTGTAGAAGAAGCTAGAGGTACTGAAACTGAAGTAAAAACTGTAGAAGGTATGCAGTTTGACAGAGGTTATCTTTCTCCATATTTCGTAACTAACACGGAAAAAATGGAAGTAGAGATGGAGAATCCTTACATCTTAATCTACGACAAGAAGATTTCTTCAATGAAGGAATTACTTCCTATACTCGAGCCAGTTGCTCAAAGCGGCAAGCCACTAATCATCATTGCAGAAGATGTTGATGGCGAAGCTCTTGCTACTTTGGTAGTTAACAAAATCAGAGGTTCTCTGAAAATTGCTGCTGTTAAAGCTCCAGGTTTTGGTGATAGAAGAAAAGCTATGTTGGAAGACATCGCGGTATTGACTGGTGGTACTGTTATCTCTGAAGAAAGAGGTTACAAACTAGAGAACGCTACGTTGGAGTACCTAGGTACTGCAGACAAAGTAAACATCGACAAAGACAATACTACGATTGTTGATGGTGCTGGCGAAAAAGCTCACATCGATGCTAGAGTTAAGGAAATCCAAACTCAAATCGAAAACACTACGTCTGATTACGACAAAGAAAAGTTACAAGAGCGTTTAGCTAAGCTTTCTGGTGGTGTTGCTATTCTTTACATCGGTGCTGCTACTGAAGTAGAGATGAAAGAGAAAAAGGATAGAGTTGATGATGCATTGCACGCAACAAGAGCGGCTGTACAAGAAGGTGTAGTTGCTGGTGGTGGTGTAGCCCTCATCAGAGCAGGTGCTGCGTTAGATAAAGTTGAAGTGGCTAACGATGACGAAGCTACTGGTGTAAACATCATCAGGATCGCTATCGAAGCTCCTTTGAGAACTATCGTTGCTAATGCTGGCGGTGAAGGTTCTGTAGTTGTAAATGAAGTAAAAGGCGGAAAAGCTGATTACGGTTATAACGCAAGAACTGACAAATACGAAAACATGATTGCTGCGGGTGTAATTGACCCAACTAAAGTAACGCGTTTAGCACTAGAAAATGCTGCTTCTATCTCAGCACTACTCTTAACTACAGAGTGTGTAATAGCTGAAGAGAAAGAAGAAGGTGGTGCAATGCCAATGCCTCCTATGGGTGGTGGTGGTATGGGTGGTATGATGTAACACCCCTCTCACTGCAACAAAATAGATATAAAGCCCGCCTAATTTAGGTGGGCTTTCTTTTTACCAAAGCATCAAATACGTCATTCTTTGCCCTTTGAAAAAAAAATCTCCTTCACACGTTTCAACTTTGGCAATGATGCCCTGTGGCCAGAAAACTAAAGAGGTTAACGAAATAGAATACATCAAATCATATGATGAGTCGATTAACAATTTTGACTTGGAAGTTATAGCAGAATACTATTACTAAAACGTCAGAATGAGAGAGGGCGACTATTTCCACATCGCGCCCAAAGACAGCTTTTTCATAAAAATTCAGTGGGATTCGGTATTGCGTCCAAAGCACAAGATAATTGAAGTAGAAAAAGTTGATGACATCGTAATCCTAGATAACTCAAAGACTGACCCTAGAATACTAATCCTTAACAAAGAGCATACGATCTACCGCGAACACTTCACTTTCAAAAATGACCAAACGAAGGTAGAAGTTATCAATTACTTAGAGGCTTTATTGTACTGCTCACCAATACTAAATTGATGTTAACTCCATACTAAGGGTTTGAATTAAGAGTTTATTGATAAATATTGCAACATTGTTGCACAAAATGAGCTCATGAAATATTCAAAACTCTTATTCTTCTTATCTGCTTGCATAGTTTTCTCAAGTTGCGACCCAATAGCTGATATAGAAGCAAATGTTGAGAATTTGACTTCTGAAACACTTACAATAGACTTTGTGTCTTCCGATAATAGTAGTTTGAACAAAACCTTACAGTTAGCCCCAAATGAGCTCAAACTCTTTCAAGAGGGTTCTGATATTGGTAGCACATACCTTGAGCCATCAATCGATGAGTACGATTCTGTTATCATTAAAAATCAGTCTGAAGATGTACTTAGGGTCTTCAAAATAACTGATATAGGCAAGAACATCTATACCATCGATGACTGGATTTCAAGCGAACCGCGCAAAAGGTTTTTCAAATACCAATACCAAATAGAGAATGAAGACATTCAATAAACGCTTTTCATAAAGAGTCATAATTCAAAGCTAAACCAACAGCTACCATGTAAACAGAAGATGCCTTTTGGGGATCCTACAACGAATTCATAACGAACTGTTATCTGCATCCGTAGTTTTTCATTATATTTCTGATAGCCAAATCCGAATTCGTCTATGGAAAGATTCAATACTCCTCTAGAGGCCTTTGCTCATTGGGTAAATGTAACACCTGACAAGCCATTCTTACGTCAACCCATTAACAGAGAATTTCAAGAATACTCGTTCAGCGAAGCCGATCAAGAAATAAGAAAAATAGCCTCAGCCCTTCTTGGAATGGGACTATCTAAGGGCAGTCACGTAGCGCTACTTTCTAAGAACTGTGCCCACTGGATTATGGCCGATTTGGCAATTATGATGGCCGGATGTATCTCCATCCCCATCTACCCCACACTCGGTGCAGAATCAATCCATGAAATATTAGTCCATAGTGAATCAAAGGCCATTATTGTCGGAAAACTCGATGATTATAGTCAGCAGAAGTCTGGCATACCAGAGATCCCAATCATCGGGGTTGAGCTATATGATATTAAGGAAAAATATGGCTGGGATGAACTAATGGCAGCTAATCAGACCATCGAAGGTTTAACGGAGCAAAAACATGAAAACTTAATGACAATCATGTATACCTCAGGAACTACTGGTAATCCTAAAGGTGTAATGCACACGGTTGGAAGCTTCAACACACTTATCAATACTGCTATAGCGGCTATTAAATTACCTAGCCAGCCACGTTACTTCTCTTACCTACCGATGACGCACATTGCTGAAAGAGCAGGCATAGAACTATCTGCAATTTACCGTGGTGCCGCAGTGAGCTTTCCAGAGTCATTGGCTACGTTTGGTGAAGACCTTGCTTTGGTACAACCAGAAACTTTCTTTGGTGTACCTAGAATCTGGCAAAAATTTCAGGAAAAGCTGCTTGAAAAAATGCCTCAGAAGAAACTAGATCGCCTGACTAGCCTACCGATCATCGGTAACATCATAAAGAAAAAAATTAGACAAAAACTTGGTTTATCAGCATCCGTAGCCAACTTTTCAGGAGCAGCACCGATTGCAAAAAATTTACAAGAATGGTACGCTAAACTTGGTATAGAAATCAATCAAGCCTACGGTATGACGGAGGATTGTATCATGTCTCATTTCAACCTACCAGGCGCGAATAAGTTTGGTACTGTTGGTAGACCATTGCCGGGCGTTACATCTAAGCTATCTGTTGAAGATGAAATACTAATTAAAAGTGAATGTCTAATGCAAGGCTACTTTAAAGAGCCAGAGAAAACAGCTGAGATGTTCACCGCTGATGGTTTTTTAAGAACTGGCGACATTGGTGAGTTCGATCATGATGGCTATCTCTCCATTACTGGCCGCATCAAAGATCAATTTAAGACAGACAAAGGCAAGTACATTAGTCCTGCTCCAATTGAACTGGAATTATTGAAAAACGGAGATATTGATCAGGTATGTATTGTTGGAACTGGTATTCCTCAGCCAATTGCGCTGGTAGTAGTGTCTGAACTAGGAAAGTCAAAAAGTAAAGATGCATTAGAGAAGTCTCTAATGGGTACTGTCAAAGCACTTAATCCTAGCCTCGAAAATTTCGAGAAAATTGCCAAGGTGATCATAATGGATGAAGACTGGTCTGTAGACAATGGCCTCTTAACCCCTACTTTGAAAGTAAAACGAAATAGAGTCGAAGCAATTCACAAAGACAGGTATGCACAATGGTTCGAATCTCCTGATAAAGTAGTCTATGAATAATAGACTACTTAAGTGAGGGTAAAGACCAGTTTTTAACGACTACCAATATCCTTATTGCTATAATAAAAGCGATGGTAATGATGATTTGAAAATCAGCTTGCAGACTGGTTTGTTCAAGTAATAAATAAAGTCCTCCTCCTATTAGACAAACTGTAGCGTAAATCTCTTTTCTAAAGATTAAGGGTATTTCATTTACTAAAGTATCTCTCAATACCCCTCCAAAAACTGCTGAGATGGTACCCATAATCAGTGCAACCACTGGAGGTAAGCCGAAGGCCAATGTCTTTTGAATACCGAGAATGGTAAACAACCCTATTCCAATAGAATCAAAAAGGAACATGGTTTTTCTTAGACGCTCAAAAACCGTCTTGAAGAACATTCCCGCCAGTATCCCCAAGCCGATCACTAGGAGGTAATTCACATCTTCCAACCAACCTACTGGCTGACTACCAATGAGTAAGTCTCGAATTGTGCCTCCGCCAATAGCGGTTACAAATGCGATGACAGATGCTCCAAAAAAGTCTAACTGCTTTTTAGACGCCAATAACCAGCCACTAACAGCAAAAACAAAGGTTCCAGTTAGGTCAAGCCCATAAATTAAGTCCAAGATGTTCATTTCGGTGCGAAGGTAATCTTTTGATTGAATTCATCTAATGACACAGGAAAATTATGCTTTGAAACTATTGAGGTTGAAACGCAAAAAATGCTCTTCCAGCAACTGAAAGAGCATTTTTTTCATGCTTAAATAGTGACTACTTCTTTATCACTAAGCTCTCATCATCCTTATTGACAAGTACTGGTTTCCCCAATCCAATATTGTCTAATCGTTTCAACTGCGTCTTACCATCTCCGACAACAACATAAATCAGTTTATCAGGATTCATGTATTCCGTAATTAGTCGTTGGGCTTCAGCCACATCCATTGATTTCAACGTAGCCTCCTCTTTCTTTACATAATCGAGCGGTAAGTCATACGTTGATATATTCTGAAGAATACCCACCAAGCTACCTAAGGTCTCATAAGACTGTGTATTGCTTCTTAAGATTGAAGTTTTTGTAGAAGACATATCTTCAGCTGAAAAATCACTCCCATAATTATCTAAGATCTCCTTAAACAACTCTACAGACTCTTTGGTCACGTTACTTCGAACGCTAGATGCCGCGGTAAAAGCCGTACCATTCTGTTTTCTTGAATAGTTAGAGTAAGCACCATAAGTATAGCCTTTTTCAAGTCTCAGTTTCTTAAATAGAATAGAGCCAGACCCAGAACCCAACTTATAGTTCGCCATAGTAGCGGCAGCGTAGTCATTATTATCGCCTTCCATACTCACACGTCCAATATTGATGACAGACTGCTTTGCCTCAGGGTAATCCACGAAGTAGATTCTTGAATCTAAAGAAGGAGGTTTGATTTCATAAACAGGAAACTCAACTTCTTTACTTTTCCAATCATTGAAAATCTCCAACGACCTCGCAACATCTGCCTGCTCAATTGCTCCTACAAAGTGGAAAGAAGCCACTGAAGGCGAAAAGTTACGCTCATAATAGGCCTTAAGATCACCTAAGGTGATTCTACTCACCGAAGAAGCAGTACCAGATATTGGATTTGCAAAAATATGATCCTCTCCATAAAGCACCTTATTAAAGACTTTCGAAGCGATGGCATTTGGGTTCGCGTTATTTTGTTGAATCGAATTTAATGCTGAACTCTTGATCCTAGCAAACTCATCTTCATCCCAACGTGGCTGAGTGATTACCTCATGTACTATTGCTAATACCTCATCATAATTTTTGGCTAAAGAGTTACCTGAAATGGTCATGTACTCTTGAGAAGTAAATATTCTCACACTAGCTCCTAGTTGACCTAAGGCTTCTTGAAGCTCTTGAGGCGTCCTATTGGCAGTACCTTCCATCATCATATTATCTAGAAGTGCGGAAGTGCCAACCATCTCAGGATTATCGAGAAGCATCCCTCCTTTTAGACGAATACTAAATTGTGCCATTGGCAATTCATCTTGATAGATATGAAGTACATCCATGCCATTGGCCAATTCTTCTTTAGTAATTGAAGGTGGCGTAAAACTCAATTCACCTTTAAGCGCTGGTGCTGTACTTCTGTCAATTCTCGATGCTGTTTTTACAAACTCAACATCCTTTTCAAACTTATCGATATTACCTTCAGCCCCTTGAACGATGGCTTCTTCAACTACAGAAGCCCTAACTGAGCCTTCAAGTATTAAATCTGTTTGGCCAACAGGCACAAAACTCGTAGCAAGGAAGCTGTGTCCTTTGATATACTTGTTGTAAACACGCGTGATATCTTCGCGCGTAACATCAAGGCTATTCTGAAGATCTTCTTTGAAGAAGCCAGGATCGCCAGCAAAAGTATTATAATCAGCCAGTTGATAAGCTTTATTGAAGACACTTGAAGCCGAATTATAAACGCTCGTTTCCAGACCGATTTTAATTCTATTTAAATCAGAATCAGAAAAACCATCCGTTTCGAACTTAGCAAGTGCTTCATCCATAGCTGCTTTCAAGTCATTGAGATTAACGCCATCAAAACCACGCGCACCTAGCTTGAAGGTTCCAGCAATTTCATTTGAACTGTTGTATGCAAATAATGATGGTGCGAGTTTCTTTTCTTCTACAATCACTTTATACAAAGCAGACTTCTTTCCATCAGTCAGTATCTGTCCTAACAGGTCTAAGGCCCACATATCAGGGTGATACTTCTCAACTGTTGGCCACACCATCTCTAAATCAGGAAGGTTTGCGAATTTATCTTCGTGGAAGAATAACTTGCTTGCACTCAACACCGCAGGTCTCGGCTCAATTGTTTCTACGTCCGCGCGAGGAACTAGCTCACCAAAGTACTTTTCTATTAAAGTTTCTGCTTCTGCCTCATCGATGTCACCGGCAATTACCAATGTGGCGTTATTCACTCCATACCATTGCTCGTAGAATTCTTTCACATCAGCTATAGTCGCATTCTGTAAATCCTCTAAGCTTCCAATCACATCCCAGCTATAAGGATGGCCTTCAGGATAAAGATTTGTCAACTGCACATATTCTTTATGTCCATAAGGCCTGTTATCAACGCCTTGGCGTTTTTCATTCTTTACAACTTGTTTCTCATTTTCAAGCCCCCATTCAGAAACTGTATTGATAAAGAATCCCATTCTATCAGATTCCATCCAAAGCACTTGCTCTAATGCATCGCTTGGTACGGTCTCAAAATAAACGGTGCCATCTGTCCAAGTCCCCCCATTGAATGTGCCACCAAGGTCATTCATATTCTTGATGAAGTTTCCTGCACCTACATTTTCAGAGTTTTGGAAAAGCATATGTTCAAAAAAGTGAGCAAAGCCAGTCTTCCCTACTTTCTCTCTATTAGATCCCACATGATAGAGTACTGCCACCGCTACGGTGGGGTCAGAAGTATCTTGATGAAGTACTACTTGTAAACCGTTTTCTAAGGTGTACTTCTTATAGTCAATATTGAATTGATCAGAAGATGCGTCCTTAGCAGTATTACAGGCCGTTGCTACAAAAAGCAATAACACGAGATAAAGACTATACTTTTTAAAATTGTGTTTCATGATAGTTTATTTTTAAGTCAAAAAAAAAGCCCCTTACGAGGCTTTGAATATTTTAATGCACATCGCCCATGAGTTTCCTCAACGGTTTATTAAGTGCTAGCAGTAGTAGTGCAGCACCAAAAGTAGTCAGGACAATCGTCATGTATTGAGAAGGCATATTAGCTAAAGCTTCAGCATCTCCTCCACTTGCCTCACCAGCAATTATGCCAGCCAACAAGTTACCAAGCGCAACAGACAAGAACCAGATTCCCATCATTTGTCCTTGATAGCCTTTAGGGGCTAATTTAGTTGTCAAACTCAAACCGACAGGGCTTAAACTCAATTCACCAAACGTATGGAATAGGTAAGTAAAGATTAACCAAGTCGGAGCTGCCATCTCGCCAGAAGCAGCAATCTTAGCTGCGAAGTACATCACAAAGAAACCAGCCGCTACACCAAAGAGTCCAAAGGCAAATTTCAACGGAGAACTAGGCTCTAAATTCCTTTTAGCAAGGTATATCCACATAGCACCAAAGAATGGGGCAAAGAGAATAATGAATGTCGAGTTAACAGACTGAAACCAACCTGCAGGCATTTCCCATCCAAACATAGTCCGGTCGGTAAATCGTTCTGCAAATAGATTCAGTGTAGAACCTGCTTGCTCAAACCCTGACCAGAAGACCGCTGAGAAGATAAAGACGATTCCCATAGCGATTACCTTCTTTCGATCACTTGGATTTAACCCTCCAAGAAAAATGATATACCCCAGATAGGAAAAAGCAACAATGGCAATGACAATACCAGAGTAATTCGCGATTGCACTCGCATCCACATTAATTACTCCTGTAAACATGAAGACTAAGACTAGCCCGAGAATTCCAACTATAGCAGTGGTAACCTTTTTCAAAGTGCTTTGAGAATCCTTCTCTTCCACTGTTTCAAAAACAGGAGCGTTACCTACGTCCGCCAAAGTACCAGCTGTTAAGCGATATTGTATAAGACCTAACACCATTCCAAAGCCAGCAAGACCAAAGCCTAAGTGCCAGTTATATTCAGCAACTGAACTTGTTAATAGCGGTGCCGCAAAGGCTCCAATGTTAATACCCATATAGAATATGGAGAATCCAGCATCTCGCTTACTATCACCTGGAGCATATAACTGTCCAACAATAGAACTAATATTCGGCTTCAATAAGCCAGTACCAATAACAATCAATATTAAGCCTAGAAAGAATGCATTCGTATCTAAAGCACTGAGTTCAACTTTTGCAGCTGAACTAGAAAATGCCTGCAAAATACCAGGAATACCCATGGTGAAATGTCCAAGGGCGATGATAATACCACCATACCAGACAGATTTCTTTAGACCGAATAAGCGATCGGCTAACCAACCTCCGGGCAAAGCGAGCAAATAAACCCCCATGGTGTAAAGGCCATAGATTGCTCCTGATGTTTTATCATCGAAGCCCAAACCACCATCTGACACGGCAGTGGCCATAAATAGAATGAGCAGGGCCCGCATACCGTAGTAGCTAAACCTCTCCCACATTTCAGTAAAAAATAGGGTTGCCAATCCTCTAGGGTGCCCCCAAATCGTCTTCTGATCTGACATAATTAGTTTTTTCGTTTTAGAATAACCCATGAATCTAACATGCCCCAAAGCATTTTACAAATCGTATTTTCATAAATGGTACTCACCGTCAATTTTAACTGATTCCCATTAATCAAAAAATCAGTACCCAAAGAGGATTTCAACAATATTTAGGAGGTATTTTAATTACCAATACTTACTTTTGCAATCGTTTTCACAAAGAGAGAAATTAACCAAAAGACATGCTAGAATCTGGAATAAAATCCAACAAGGCTGGGCTCGAAACAGCCGGAATTAAAGTTAAAGAAGCACACTGGAACCTTGGACCAGCCGAACTCATCGAAGAAGCCATTATAAACGGTGAGGGTCACTTAACGGACACAGGCGCACTCATGTGCGATACTGGCAAGTTTACAGGTCGTTCACCTAAGGATAGGTTCATTGTTAGAGATGAGTCCACCGAAGAAAAGGTTTGGTGGGGCGATATCAATATTGGAATCTCTCCCGCGTCTTTCGATAAGATTCATAAAAAGATGCTTACCCACCTTGAAGATCGCAAGGTCTACGTTAGGGACGCTTATGCTGGTGCAGACAAAACGCATAGACTTAAGTTACGAGTGGTTAATTCTATGGCATGGCACAACCTATTCTGCTACAACATGTTCATCAGACCAGAAGGATACAAGCTTCCTGAATTCGAGCCGAACTTCACGATCATTTGCTGCCCAGAATTCAAAGCTGATCCTGCCACTGATGGAACCAGACAAGAAAACTTTGCCATTGTAAACTTTACTAAGCGAATAATCCTTATCGGAGGAACTGAGTACTCTGGTGAAATGAAAAAAGGAATCTTCTCTGTACTTAACTTTCTATTACCTACTGAAGATGGTGTATTACCAATGCACTGTTCTTCAAACATGGGAATTGAAAAAAGTGATACTGCCGTGTTCTTTGGCCTTTCAGGGACTGGTAAAACGACATTATCTGCCGATCCTAATAGATTATTGATAGGTGATGATGAACATGGCTGGACTTCTAAGAATGTTTTCAACTTTGAAGGTGGATGCTATGCAAAAGCCATCGACCTCACAGAAGAAAACGAACCAGATATTTTCAGAGCGATTAAGTATGGTGCAATTGTTGAGAATACACGGTTCCATCCTGGGACTAGAAATGTCGACTTCAGTAACACTGAGGTGACAGAAAACACAAGAGTATCCTACCCTCTTCACCATATCAATAACATTGCCGAGCCTTCAATTGGTGGTATTCCTAAGAATATCTTCTTCTTGACTTGCGATGCCTTCGGTGTAATGCCTCCACTATTGAGATTGAACAAAGGACAAGCGATGTACCATTTTATTTCTGGTTATACGTCAAAAGTAGCGGGTACTGAAGCCGGTGTAACAGAACCACAGCCTGTATTCTCTGCTTGCTTTGGAGCACCATTTATGCCCCTTCACCCAACTGAATATGCTGAAATGCTTGGGAAGAAAATGGAAGAGAATGCTGTGAATGTATGGTTGATTAACACCGGATGGACTGGTGGACCTTATGGTATTGGATCAAGAATCAAATTGAAATATACGAGAGCGATGATTTCTGCTGCATTATCTGGTGTGTTAGATAATGTTGGGTACAGAAAGCATTCCATCTTTGGCGCAGAAATTCCAATGACTTGCCCAGGTGTACCTAGCGAAATATTAAGCGCAAGAGAGACTTGGAAAAATGATCAGGGATTCTATGAAACGTCTAACAAACTCGCAAGAATGTTCCAGAAGAACTTCAGCCAGTTTGAGTCTTATGCGAATGAAGAAATCATGGCAGGATCTCCTAAACCAAGAGAAGACTTCAAGTAAACTAGATACTATAAGTAAAATGAAAGCCTGTCCCCTTTGGAGCAGGCTTTTTTTATGCACAAAAAAAGCCCGTTCCGTATGAACAGGCTTTTTGATGCAGATCAACGCACCTTCGACACTACTAATGATCATAACTTTTATTGTTTGACTCCGCTTTCTATAGTCTCTAATCTATTCAGTGCGGTTTGTAATTCTCTTCTCAAAGTGATCTGATTTTCAGTAGCCTGAAAACGCTGATGTCGGTACTCATCCACAATTTTAGAGTAGGCCGATTTAACACGTTTCACGACACTGCAAACGTGTTTAATGCGCGTATATACCACCGCAACAATGGTTGCGAGCAGTGCAATAATTGACCAAACCAAAGCATTATAAAAGCCCTTTCGAACAGAAAAACCAAGAAATCCAATCTTAGCATTCTCAATCTCGCTGACCATAAGTTTATCTTTAATCATATTCAATTCAGCCTGGATGGTCTTGAGTTCGGCTTTGGTCTCGACAACTGACATCTCAAGATTTTTTATCTGCAATTGGTAGCCATTGATACTATCGCTCATAGCTGTTCGAAAATTCAGCAGTTTTGAAGCTTTAATTACCTTGTATTCTTGATAAGATTCCGACTCAGACATAATGTCGGATAGAACTGTTCTTAGGGATGTATGGTCTTGTGCATATACTGTGAAACTTAGTGTTAGAAGTAGTACAAAGACCCCCGCCCGATTGGCTTGATTAGTTTGATTCATAGTATTGTATTTAGGTGAAATCCTTACCAAGGTATGTAATGGAAAACACACTATTTACATTCTGTTGTACAAAGCATTTTTCTGATATCATCACTCAAAAAAGTGAATTGTAAAGTCTCTAGCCCAAAGTATTATTAGAGACCATAGCAATTGCGTTCACTCTTTTATTTGGTAAAGTGTTAATAGGATTAAGTGTATCATTCGACTAAGAAACAATGTAGTAAACCCCGTTCACAGATATTGGACTATGATTTTGGCATATTAACACTTATCTTTTATTCAAATTCAAGTCTAATCAATCCATTATGGCATCATATAATATAAAAATTAACGGAAAGGCGAGGTCAGTCGAAGCAGACGCGGATACTCCAATGCTCTGGGTACTTCGTGATGAGCTCGATATGAAGGGAACTAAGTTTGGATGTGGCATTGGCCAATGTGGCGCATGTACCGTCCACCTAAATGGTAATGCCGTAAGGTCTTGTCAAATCCCTGTCTCTGCTGTAGGTGAAAATGATATCACAACAATTGAAGGCTTATCTGAAAATGGTGATCACCCATTGCAAGAAGCGTGGAAGCAACATGATGTTCCGCAGTGTGGCTATTGCCAGGCGGGACAAATTATGACTGCAGCTGCTTTGTTAAGCAAGAATTCAAGCCCATCATATCAAGAAATAGAAGATGCCACCCATGGCAACATTTGTCGATGCGGAACCTACAATAAAATCAAAGCAGCCATTGTAACAGCTGCAGAGCAACTATAACCTTTAAAGAATAGACAGATGACGATTGTAAAAACACAAGTCAACAGACGATCATTCTTAAAGGCCTCTGCTTTGGCAGGTGGCGGCTTAATGATAGGCTTTTCTTGGGCATGTAATCCGATGGATGCAGAAAGAGCGGCGCCAAAAGATTGGTTCGACATGAATGCCTTCCTCTCAATTGCGGATAATGGTCAAGTAACCATCATGTCCCCTAACCCAGAGATTGGACAAAATATTAAAACATCCATGCCAATGATCGTGGCTGAAGAGCTAGATGTAGATTGGAAAGATGTAATTGTCAAACAAGCCCCTTTAAATAGTACCTCATTTCAAAGGCAAGTGGCAGGAGGTAGCCAGTCCATTCGCCAGGGATGGACAAGCTTAAGAATGGCTGGTGCTACAGCAAAGCAGTTAATGATTAACACTGCCGCAAAAGAATGGGAAGTAGAAGCCTCAAGCCTTACTACTGATGGTGGCTATGTAATGAATGGGCGCAAAAAACTGTCTTACGGTGAATTAGCATCCAAAGCCGCTACAGAAACTATTCCTGAAGAAGTTCCCCTTAAGGATCCAAAAACTTTCAAAATCATTGGTAAGAGTAAAACCAATGTTGATATGCACGAGATTGTAACTGGGAAACCAGTCTTCGGTGTTGACTACCAAGTTGAAGGAATGGTAATCGCGGCAGTGATGAGACCACCAGCATTTGGTACTAAACTGAAATCTTTCGATGACATCGAAGCCCGAAAAGTCAATGGTGTGATTGACGTAATCACATTTGATGATAATGAGTCCGATGAACAGCGTGCAATTAGAGGAGAGAAAATAGCGGTGATTGCAACAAATACTTGGGCAGCCTTTAAAGGAAAGAAAGCCTTAAAAGCTCAATGGGAAAGATCATCGAAACTAGAAAGTACAGAGGGTCACGACCTAGAATTAACTAGGCTACTTGATGTTTCCGATAGTGAATCTATTAAGCGATCTGATGGCAACATCAAAAAAGCCTTTGCTGAAGCTGATGGCACATTGGAAAGAACTTATGAAGCTCCTTTCCTACCCCACAACACATTGGAGCCAATGAATTTCTTCGCTAATGTGATGGACGACAAAGTAGAATTAGTTGGTCCAATACAAACGCCACAAGGAACCCAAGGACGAATAGCTAGGCTACTTAAACGAGATGGTACACAAGTTACACTCGACATGACTAGAATGGGTGGTGGCTTTGGGAGAAGACTTTATGGAGACTTTGCGCTAGAAGCAGCTGCCATCTCAAACAGCATTAGAAAACCCGTTAAAGTGCAGTTCTCCCGCGAAGATGATATGACGGCAGGTACTTATCGTCCTGCTTCAAAATATAAGTTCAGAGCTTCCTTCAAAAATGGAGAAATCACAGGCTACCACTTAACAGGTGCCGGCATTAGAATGGGAAATACAACTAGGCAGAACTGGTTCCCAGCAGGTGGAATTGAAAACTATACAGTGGAATCACACAATTTAGATAGTAATATCACCACTGGAGCATGGCGTGCACCGATCACGAACTTCCTTGCCGTTGCAGAACAGAGCTTTTTCGATGAACTAGCTAAGGAAATGAATGTAGACGCTGTCCAAGTACGGTTAGATGTACTGGAAAGGGCCAAGACTAATCCTGTAGGCTCAATAGACTATGAACCCGAAAAAATGATTGGCGTCATTAAGCTGGCTGCTCAGAAAGGCAACTGGAGCAATCCAGAATCAGGTGTCAATAAAGGCTTTAGTGCCTACTATTCTCACAATACTTACGTAGCAGAGGTGGCAGATGTCACTTCAGTAGGTGGACAACCGAAAATCACTAAGATGACTGTTGCCGTAGATTGCGGGATTGTCATAAATCCTGAAGCGGCCATCAATCAAATTCAAGGTGGTGTTGTGGATGGTATTGGACATGCCATGTACGGAGACTTTGCCTTTGTTGATGGTGCTCCTCAAGCCAGTAACTTCGATAAGTTCAGATTAATTAGAACCAAAGAAGCACCAAAGGTGGATGTGCACTTTGTAGAGAGTTTGAATGATCCAACCGGATTAGGTGAGCCTTCTCTACCGCCAGCAGGTGGCGCATTGGCAAACGCCATTGCTAGTGCAACAGGTAGAAGAGTCTACAAGATTCCTTTTACCAAGCAGGACATCGCTTTGGGCTAAGCGGATAATCATTTCAAAACAAGAAATCCAGCTGATAGCTGGCTTTCTTGTTTTATCACACGACATATATCAAGAGCCTTTTTCATCCTATTGACCATCTCTATAAGTCTTGCAGATATCTACCGTTAAGGAGGTGTTCATAGGCCGGATAAGGAAAGGTTTTTAGACCCCAAACTGACGTAAGTGGTGATCTAGGTGCTTGTAAAATAGATTATTCCATTCTTCAACAGCCATCACACCAAAAGACATATTCACCTTACCATCAAAATGATCGGCACCTAGTTCTTGAGTTCTTTTAATATAACCTACCAGTGTTGCCTTTTCAGCTTCAAAGTCACGCTCATTAGCAATTATGAATTGCGGTGCAGTTCTTAAATTTCTTTTATAATTCACTTCGTTTACAACCCCTTTTTTCACAAAAGCCTTCAGCATAAACTTCATAAACCCACCCGGTGCAGGGTGTTTATCTGTATAGACCATTTCATATGCTACCGCACAATGTGCAAACATTTGCGCAGCATTCATTTTACCCCAAACGGGTTTCGAATCAGCATTCAGCTGATCTATTCTAGCTATCGTTTCAGCCGTAGTATTAGGTAAAAAAATATTCTTCATGTCTTATTATTAGAGTCTCTCACCTATAAATATCAACAGCAAAAAGCTTATATAAAAATTGCCCCTCCTAATTGAGTTCTTTTTCTTGCCCCTCTTTTTACCCTGATTTTATCGAAGGGTCTTGACCTCTATCATACATAAAATCTCTCGACAAGCTCGAGATGGAAAAGGATAGTAAGCAATTCGAATACTAGAGGTCACTATGTGAAGAGTCCTTGACCTGCAATAAATAGACTAAATGTTTTTCAGATAGTAGGAAGTAGCATGGATTTCTCCTAAAGTCGAAATGACTAATTGATCCTACTACCTAAATTAAAAGTCATCGTGACCCCTGTCCTCCTCTTGAGGAGGTGTCCGCAGGACGGAGAAAGATTTTCTTATTCGCTATAAAGAAGTAATCTTCCCCAGCTTCGCTTCCCCCTCCAAAGGGGGACAGTGCTAATTAGCTCGCAAGAAGTTTACCCAAAAAGTGCTCCAGCAATCGTAGCCGTCATCATAGTCGCAAGGGTTGCTGCCATCAGTGCGCGCATACCGAGTCTAGAAAGATCACCTTGACGTGAAGGTGCCAAACTGCCAATTCCACCAATTTGAATGGCGATAGATGAGAAGTTCGCGAAGCCACAAAGTGCATAAGTAGAAATGATAATGGCCTTTTCACTTAATACACCCGCATCTTTCATTTCTGCCAAGCTTAAATAAGCTACAAATTCGTTGATTACGGTCTTTTGCCCGATCAAACTTCCGACTTGTAGCGTTTCGGACCAGTCTACTCCCATGGCAAAGGCAAAGACTCTAAAGCCCTGACCTAGGATATATTGAAGACTAAATCCATCAAATACACCATCAGTGCTATCAATTACGAAAGTATTAAGTCCTGTCCAAGCTCCGATACCATCTACTAGGATCCAGTTGATAGAATAGATCACAGCAATAAAGGCCAAAAGCATAGCGCCAATATTTGCAGCAAGTTTTAATCCGTCACTTGCTCCACCAGCCAAGGCATCAATTACATTAACACCGATCTGGTCTTTGCTGACTTTTAATTCTTTGTTGACTTCCTCCTCTTCTGGAAGGAAGATTTTTGCCATAAGGATGGCGGCAGGCGCATTCATAATAGAAGCACTCAATAAGTAAGTCGCAAATTTGGCCTGTTGCTCAGGATCGCCTCCACCCAAAAAGGAAACATAGGCTCCTAATACAGAACCAGCAATAGTAGCCATCCCTCCTGTCATTAAACATAAAAGCTCTGACTTGGTCATACCTGCGATAAAAGGCTTTACAAGTAATGGTGCCTCTGTCTGTCCTAAGAAGATATTCCCCGCAGCAGACATCGACTCTGCACCAGAAAGCCTCATTGTTTTCGCCATAATCCATGCAAAAACATAAACGATCTTTTGAAGAATCCCCAGGTAATAAAGTCCAGCCGTGATGGCTGAGAAGAAGATTACGGTTGGTAAGGCTTGAAACACGAAAAGGAAGCCCAAGCTGTGCCCCACCCCCTCTACTGCATCACTATTCTTGGCTAAGTCACCATAAAGGAATTCAGCACCATTTAACGCAAAGCTCAAGAAGGAGACAAACCCTCGACTTACAAAGTCGAACATGGTCTTAACAAATGGTACTTCAGATATTAACAAAGCAATCACCACTTGCATGGCGACACCTACACCAACGAGACGCCAGCTTATCGCTTTCCGATTACCTGAAAGTAGGTAAGCAATCCCTACCAATACGAAAAGACCAATGATTGCTCTTATGATATCCATTTTGCAAAAAGCATAAAAAAGCCCTTGCCCACCGAGTGAACAAAGGCTTTCGTTGAATTAACTTCTTTTATTTATCTCGTCTCTGATTTTGGCAGCACCCTCATAATCTTCCGCCTTGAGTGCTTTCTCTAACATTTCATTGAGTTTCTCTAACGAAAAGTCTTGAAGCCTGTCATCAGGTTTAGACGAAAGTATGGGTTCATCATTCTCCTCATCCAACAGCTCTTCTTCGTCTGTCAAAATAATCCCTGCTTCTGCCAATACAGATTCTTGTGTATAAAACGGTACCTCAAATCGAATTCCAATAGCAATTGCATCTGAAGGCCTTGCATCAATCTCGATAGTTTTGACTCCATCTGTACAGACGATTTTAGCAAAGAAAACTCCTTCCTTAAGGTCTGAAATAATAATTTCAGTCACCTCAAAGCCAAACCCATGAGCAAATGACTTAAACAAGTCATGCGTCATCGGACGGTTCGGTGTTATCTTTTCTATTTCAAGTGCAATTGCTTGCGCTTCAAACATACCAATGATAATAGGTAATCGTCTCTCTCCCTCAACTTCGCCTAATACTAGTGCAAAAGAACCCGTAGTTTGGGATTGGCTTGATGAAAGCCCTATAATTTCAATCTCTACCTTGCTCAATGTTAAAAAATTCTAGGCTAGTGCCGTCTTAAGCGCTTCATTCAATTTAGGTAAGACTTCGAATGCGTCTCCAACGATACCATAATCGGCAGCCTTGAAAAACGGTGCTTCTTCGTCTTTATTAATCACAACAATATACTTAGAAGAATTGACACCTGCCAAGTGCTGAATCGCACCTGAAATACCAACTGCAATGTATAACGTGGGGCTAACCTTTACACCAGTTTGCCCTACATGCTCATGATGAGGTCTCCAATCCATATCAGAAACTGGCTTTGAACAGCCCGTAGCTGCCCCCAATGTCTTCGCTAGATCTTCGATGATTCCCCAGTTCTCTGGTCCTTTCAAACCACGACCACCAGAAACAACAAAATCTGCCTCTGGAAGCAATACATCTCCTTCAGCCTTTTCCGTAGCAGTAATTTTTGATCCAAATAAGCTATCTTCAAGTGTTACATTGAAGGCTTCGACTGTAGCTGCTCCACCGTCTTCTTTGACTTCAACTGCGTTCTTTTTGATCGCAAGAATCTTCTTGTCGGTAGTCATATTCACATTCGCGAATGCTTTACCCGTATAAATGCTACGCTTCACTTGGAAACCGTTCGAGGTATCAGGCAATGCAACAACATTAGAGACTAATGCGGCACCCAATTTCATTGAAACCCTACCCACCACAGCATCTGCCAAAGATGACTTTGCTGTAACGATAATATCTGCACCAACTTCGATCGCTGCAGCGGACAACACCTCTGCATAAGGTTGAATTAAACCGTCATTCAATCGCTCATCTGCAACATGTAAAACTTTAGTTGCACCATTCTTTCCTGCAGTTGCTAGTTCATCGGCACTTACTACACCCAATGCCAAAGCTGTCACTTCGCCTAAAGCAGCACCATAAGTGATCGCTTCTCTCGAAGACTTTTTAATCTTTCCGTCCTCGGTTTCTATAAATACTAAAACTGACATATCTCTTAGATTACTTTAGCTTCGTTTCTCAATAAGTCAACCAACTCACTTACGTTGTCGGCATCAATCATCTTCACAGATCCTTTTGCTGGTGGCAACTCATAAGCAGCAATAGTGCTATGTGTAGCGTTATCAGAAGGTTCAACCACGTTTAATGGCTTTGTCCTAGCAGACATAATTCCTCTCATGTTAGGAATCTTCCACTCAGCGATCGGCTCTTGACAGCCTGCTACAAACGGAAGCGAAACCTCAAGTTTCTCTTTACCACCTTCGATCTCTCTAGTGATCTTAGCGTTAGTACCATCAACTTCTAATTGCATCACTGGCGAGAATGAAGGTAATCCCAACAACTCTCCTACCATACCATGCACCATACCTCCATTGAAATCGATAGACTCACGACCCATCAAGATCAAATCGTAATTTCCTTCTTTGGCAATTGCAGCAATCTGATTTGCCACAAAGAATGAATCCGATGGAAAGGCATTCACACGAATGGCTTCATCGGCTCCAATGGCCAAGGCTTTCCTAATGGTTGGGTCACTATCTGCTTCTCCAACGTTCAGTACTGTGATTTTTCCCCCGCTCTGTTCTTTCAACTCGACGGCTCTTGCCAAAGCATAATCATCATAAGGACCAATGATGAACTGCACACCGTTCTTATCAAACTCAGTGTTGTTATTGGAAAAAGCAATTCGTGAAGTAGTATCAGGAACATGAGTAATACAAACTAATATGTTCATGCTTACTTATTGATTTAAATGTTTTCTATGTCAACTGAATGAGCGCTTATCAAGTTTAAGTTTCACCTAAATATTACTCAATAACCGATAATAAAGACATATAGATGTCTAAATTTGACTCGAAGATAGCCAATAAACGAGTAAATAAAAACGAACTAAGTCGAATGAATCAAGTACGTATAGACTTACTGAAAAAGTACATTGCCGAAGATCCTGCTGATCCCTTCAATTCCTATGGCTTGGCTTGTGAATACTTAGAAGAGTTACCAGAGGAAGCCTTGGTTTTATTCCAAAAACTACTCAAGGAGCATGCAGACTATCTCCCTACCTATTATCAAGCAGGTCAACTGCTAGAAGCGTTCGAAAAAGAGGAAGAAGCCCTAAAAGTCTATGAAGATGGAATGGCACTTGCCAAAGCACAAAACAATACTAAGACCTTTCAAGAGTTGCGCTCTGTACATCAAAACTTGCTATTTGAAATGGATTAAAAAAAGCCAATCCGATAACTCGGATTGGCTTTCAATCTGTTTATAGGAAGACTACTTGGTAATCAAGCCTCCTTTAGCACTATCCACTGTGATAGTGTACTTACCTTTTTCGCTAACAATCCAACGAAGGATTACTGTACTGTTTCCTGGGATATTGGCTAATACCATTTTTTCAGGGCTCACTTTTTGCTCTGTAGTAAGCCCTAAGTCAATGTCTTGAACAATCATGCCCGCTTGGACATCTACACCTGAAATCGATATAAAATCAGGGCGCTCAATTTTATACTTCAAATCTTGAGAAGCGTGAGTTGGCATCATTCTATCGTTCTTAATGATGACAGTGATCTCTTTCAGTCCACCACCTAGATCCTTTTCAGAAACCTTATCAATACTCAACTTCGGCATATGATATGCGTGGTAAAAAGCAAAAGCCATATTTCTATGCAGTTCTTCTTCTAGCATGAAGCCCGGAGTAGCACGTCCAAAGTTCTTTTTGAATCCGCCAATTTCTATTTCACCATAAGTTGGGTGATTGTAAGAAGCCCAAGGGGTAAAAGCATCATTCGCCAATAATTCCTTATCGAAATCATAGCCTTGGTCACGACCTGCATTTGGATCCTTATAGTAGGCAAAGCTGCTAAAGATCTCATTGGTAAAAGTGTAAACCCCTCTACTTCCGTAAAACCAATCTAATTCACCACCGAACACTGAGTATAAGTCCTTATAAACGGTTAGGTAACGGTAACCAGGAAGCATTTTCTGCCCTTTTCTACCGATAGCATCATAGATTCTAATGTCTGCACGATTATAAGTCGCCAAATCCTCTTCAGCTCCAGGACCTCTTAAGATCATACCTCCTGAATTGTGGAAACTCTGTGCTCCAGCAATGTTTGGTCTAGATAATGCAAAATCAGCTACAGCCCTATTCTCAGGTGCACTGAACGGGTATTTTAATGCGCCACGCTGAATGTAATCAGGTTGCCATTTCCATGCCCAATCTCTATTTGGATCATAAACACCAGGTCTATCCTCGTTTACTCTTCCGTCACCATCGTTATCGATACCTTCAGAACCTAACATTTCGTAACGCTGAGCTGTCACGACATCATCAGGACCGATTTGGATCATTTTACGTGGATCAAGTGGGTCAACGATGAAATCACCATAATCACTTTTTCTACGCATTCTAGTAACAGAACCGTCACCATCAAGGTCATCAAGACCGTCTTCGTCTACTAGGCCATCACGGTCATCATCCAATGGCATCATACCAGAACGTGGAGAACTACCAGTATTGGCTTCTTTCATATAGTTATTTCGCGCATCTGGGTTGATGGTTGGAACAATATAGAAGATACGGTCATCGAGCATTTCAGTGATAGAATTCACATCACCAAAGTTTTCTGTCAGGTACCATGCGGTATAAAGACAGATTTCAGCACCCTGGATTTCATTCGAGTGAATGTTTCCATCTACATAGAAAGCTGGTTTTCTGTCAGCAATCCCTTTCTTATAGTTTGTCACCTGAAGCATCCAGATATCTCTGCCTTCATATGACTTTCCAATAGATACACGCTTTACTAAATCAGGATAAGCTTTTGCAATCTTATCAGTTATTTCAGCGATTCCTTCAGCAGTATAATATCTATTAAATGAGATATTCACTTTAGGATCATGTGGAGAGCCTGCTGCTCTAAACACTTCATCTGCACTTTGAGCAAAACTGGTTGCCGGTAGTATTAAACCTACCAAGATTAAACCAGCGAATAAGTTTGTTATATGTCTTTTCATCGGTCTTCTTATTTAAGGTTTACAGTTGCGTTGTCTGTTCCTGCATGTGGAGCACCAGCTTCAATTTCTATTGAACCCTTGCCCTTTATCAACCAGCTGATTTGCTGAGAATCGTCACCTGCAATATTACTCATGGTCATGATTCTACGACCAGAAATCACTTCTTGACCGTTTGATAGTTTCACTTCCACTCTGATTGGTCGTAACCAGCGAGAGCGAGTACCCATTTGAGTATGTGTTGGTAGCGTACCAGCATTGTAAACATCAACCGTGATTCGAGTCATGCCTTTTCCGACAGATTCAGATTTTAGATTCATTAATTTAACGCTTGCTTGCATGTCTGCTAAGTCTACAATGAAATCAGTATTCTTTTTAGCAACATCACCTACCATAGCAATTGGTGGGTTAAGCATTTTAAATGGAGCGATACCGCCAACTTCTACTTTTTGATTAGGGAAGTCAGGATGCGTTATTGCTGTCCATTCTACAAAATAGTCTTGAATGTTCTCTTGCGCTGCCCAGCGTAAGTAGTTAACCTCAGCATTCTTATCCTTGTTGGCAGTCATCGTAGAGTCACCCTTTACAGTTGGAGCCCACCATCCTGGCGTTCCTAGGCTTAATCTTCCGAAGTGGAAATATGCCCACTGAAGAAAATCTCCGCCTTGCTGTCCTGATGCTGGTGCATCTTTCAATTTAAGTGCATCATTATAAGCGTCTGAAGCGAACTTGTTAAGCTTTGCATCACCAGCTAGAATACTAGTAACTACTCTTTTAGACGCTCCACCGCGGTTATACTTCCATGGCGTAGATAAGTTATTACCGGGGCCAAAAGTAAATACCCCATACACATTCCATTTCGTATAAAGTAAATCAAGCATTGCTCTATTCTCTTTTTCTGAAACTGAATGCTCCCCAGAACCTGGTACGAAATAAGGGTACTCAAACGTGAAGTTCTTTCTGAAATGAACACCACCTTCGCCATCCTCGTTAAAAGAACCGTCCTTGTCGTTGTCCATTCCTTCGGTGAAGATTTTATACCTTCCTTTTTCACCTTTTTCTTTATCTGCTTTGATCATCACACGATCATCGGCAGGATGAGTAATCCAATCGCCAGTTGCGTCTTCAACTCTCATCCAAGTCACTAAACCGTCACCATTCAAATCTTCGAATGGATCTTCGTTAATGCTACCATCTCGGTCATCATCTGTTTGCCTTGCATTACCACTTCTTTCGTACTTGAGCTTTGCGAAATATTGCTCGGTTGCATCTGGGCTCATGTTAGGGAACACATAAAATGTAGTGTTCTCAAGCACATCCGAATGATCGTTTATAATGCCTTCAGCAAATTGAGTGGCCAATTCCACCCCTAAAAGGTGCGCTCCTTCTACTCCACCCACTACAACCATGGCAGGCTTATTATCAACATCTCCGGTACCCAAAGTAAGCATCCAGATGTCATTACCTCCTCGTGTTGTGGTTATAGAACCAAGTCTAACTTTTGGAGAATTAGCAAGCATTTTTAGACGTTGGCTTTGCTGACTCAGTGTTGGGTAATCCTGCGCTAGTGAGTTCAAGCCGATCAAGCACAAGGCACTCAATAACAGCCACCCCTTTCCAGTTTTTCTCATGTTTTATTGATTAGATTCTTCACTAATTAACTGAAAGGTCTCAAGCTTATGAAAGAGACCTTTTCTAACGGTAACTTTGGGTTTTGAATGGTGAAAGTGATTAATAGAGCTGGTGATTAAACATCGTTTTATCAACATACAAAAGGGTTTTTAACCTTACTATTAATTGAAATAAAGCCTTTAAGTAAGGAAATCAGAAAGGATATCTCGTTATGATTAGGAATTATATGTTAAGTGTAATATGACTGTTTATAACCTTAGACGTTATGAATTGTTGTCATTATAAATCACCTAAATTTGCTTCGAATGAGGTTTTAAATGAGATATTCGCGTATATTGAAGGTGGAAAGTGCAGATCACCTAAAGTGAATATGAATATAAGAAATATTGCGGTGGTTTTGAAGTTGAGTTGTATCAGTGTTCTTCTCTTCTCAATAAATATGCCTTTTTATGGGCAATCTGTGCATCATCAGGGAATATCTTCTTCTGGAGCCAACGCAATAAAAAACAGTAGCGTAGTACAATCAATAGGTGTACCAATTACTGGCTTGACACATTCGTTTAACTCATTAAAAGTCACCCAAGGGTTTGTGCATCCAATTTCAATCCTGTCATTTGAAAAATGGGCATCAAAAAACATCAAAGTTTTCCCTAACCCTTTCATCAATTCTATAGAGATAGCCCTTCCCAATATGTATCAAGACATAAAACTGACACTTTTTGACTTATCCGGTAGATTAAAATATGAGGGTACTTTTAAAAACTCAACTAAACTAAGGCTTAACTTTTCTGATATTGATAGTACGAACGGTATACATATACTAAGAATACAAGCAGACCTAGATTTCTTTGTTGTCAAACTTATTCGACTATGAAAAAAACTTTAATTGGCCTTATTCTCCTATTGTCAATTTCTGGCTACGCTCAAAACTTTAACGCTTCCCAATATTCGAAAACTCAGGTCATTGAAAGCGGTATAAACATGACAACCTATAACACCAACGGGCTGGGGCTTAATTCAGATTTTGCCGTTGGTGCTGGTGTTCATTTCTTTGCAAGTGTTTTCGAAGTTGTTGACGGTGTTTTTTGGTTGGGTTTAGCTTTTGATTCTTTTAACTCCCAATCCTTAACAGATGAGATTAAGTATTCAACCAGTTACCTAGGTATAAGCTTTAAGCATCACTGGCCAGCAGCTTCGGCCTTACAAATAAATTTTAATTTTGGTATTCAAACCTTGATTGCTGGCAACTTGAGTAGCGCTACGGTATTGAAATCATTGGTAGATAATAAAGATTTTCGTGGTTTACTATTAACCCCAGGAATTGGGCTTGATTATACAGTATCCAAGACCAGATCATCTTGGATAACAATTGGTTACAATTTTAGCTATGGATTTAATCCACTAAATAGATCAGATATCTCTACCTTATATCTGACGCATAATATTGGTGTAACACTTAGATATTAACTTATGAAATATTTAAAGATTATCTTATTCATGGTGCTGTTGAATAATATCACTTACGCTCAGACAACGCCAGGTATTTCTTATCAGGCCCTCCTGACAGAGGCAGACGATAGGGTTTTAGGTCTAGAAAATTATGCTACCCCTCTCAGAAATACTGAAATATGTCTGAGGTTTAAGATCATTGACTCAAATGATCAAGAAGAGTACAGTGAAGAGCAAAAGACGACCACCGATGAGTTTGGAATGATCAATTTAATTGTGGGAAGAGGTAGCGCTTTAGGAAGTGCAAGCTGGGATTTAGTGGATTGGGGCAATAATTTAAAGTCACTAAAAGTTGAAATTGACTACACTGGCAACTGTTCATCTTTCAAAGATTTAAGTCTTCAAGAACTTACAGCTGTACCCTATGCCCTGAACGCTGCTCAGAATGGCAAGTCTGCCTATGATACCTGGCTAAGTTTAGGAAACACTGGAACAGAAGAGGATTTTATTAATTTTTTAAAGGGAGAAAAAGGAGCTACAGGAGTGGGTATTGAAAACACGGAAGACAATAATGACGGAACATTCACCATTAAATACAGCGATGGATCGTCCTTCACCACCAAAAACTTAATGGGTCCCCAAGGAGAGCAAGGACTGAAAGGAGACCGAGGCGAAAAAGGTGAGCAGGGAGTTCAAGGCCCAGCAGGTGAGATAGGCCCGCAAGGTGAAGCAGGCCCAGCAGGTGAACCAGGTGCCGCCTCTACAGCTTATGCTACTGCTGCTCAAGGTACAACGGCAGATAATGCTTT
>CBFIAY010000018.1:0-56713 GCA_965660665.1 Roseivirga sp.
AATGCAATAACTGAAGCTTTTGGCGGACTGTCTTCCTTAGCACAACCCGCGAATCAAATAGAATTCTATTCGAAATGGCAACTTTGGTTTGCCGTGGCGCTTGCGCTACTTTCTGGTACAGGTCAGTTCTTCTTCTGGAAGAAAATGGATAAGGATAAATTGAAATCAGCTTTAGCATTACCAATCATAGTTGCACTGTTGCTATCTGCAGTTATATTCACTGTAGCTAAAATCTATAATCCTTCATACATCATCATTTTAGTTGCTGGCACCTATTCGATCGTCTCGAACTCCAAGATTCTTTTGGGCCTATTCAAATCTAAAAGCTACACGCTAACAGGAGGCTCTGTTGCACATATCGGTATCGCTATGATGCTGCTTGGTATTATGTTTTCTGAAGGCTATTCGAGAGTATTATCTGAGAACACTACCACCATCAGTCAGGATTTCACCGAAGAGCAAAACACAAATAACGTTGTTCTATTCTTAAATGATCCAAAGCCAATGGCTGGTTATCAGTTGCTTTATAAAAGCGAGGGGCTAAGTGCTCAGGGAATCCCTGGATATATTAAGAAGTCTTTCTTTGAAGAAACCAATGACCCTCATTACAAAATTGCCATTCAGCCTATTGTCCAAGAAGAGGTGCAATATGCAAGTGTAGGCGACACACTCTATTTTAGAACTCCAGAAAACACCTACCATGAAGTGGAATACACCTCCCTGAGCTCTGGCAAAAAATTCACACTGTATCCTAGGGTACAGAAAAACGAGAGTATGGGCCAAAATGTAGTATCACCAGATATTAGAAAGCAATGGAATCGTGATATCTATACTTTTGTAGCATTGAGCAATGACTTTGAAGAGGAATTTACCGACTGGAGTGACAAAGAAATCGTTAAGATCGACTCTATCGGCAAACGCTTCTTCATTAACGATTATGTTGCAGTATACAATGGTCTCGAACGAATTCCTCGCGTAACTTTTGCTGACCTCAGTCCAAATGATGTGGCCGTTAGAGCCAACATTACAGTTTTTGCCGAGGATGGCATGCAGTATAACTTGCAGCCACTCTATGTGATTCAAAATGGCAACTTAGCGAGACCAATCATCATGAATCAAGAGATTGCTGCTAGGATCACGCTAGAAAGTATCAATCCAGATGATGGTTCGGTTGAGTTCGGAATACAGACAACTCAAAAAGACTGGATTATTCTCCAAGCGATTGAGAAGCCTCAGATCAATATCCTTTGGATTGGAACGATCATCATGATCATTGGTTTTATTATAGCGACCAGAAGGCGTTATGTGGAGTTTGTCAAAATGCGCGACAAGGGCTTAGCATAAAAGCCATTTCCGTTCTCTGGTAAATTGACTAATTTGAGTTGAAGCTAATTCTACTCAAATGAACAATCGTAGATCCTTTATCAGGAAAACTTTTTTAACTGCCGGTACGCTATCCATTGGTTCGTTTTTCCAAAAATCTATTGCTGCAGACATCGCTGAGGCATTTCAAGCGCTAAACACCTTAAGTCCTCAAGACGCTGCTCAAAATGAAGCGTTGTGGGCAAGAATTCAGCAGGCCTATAGTACCTCCACGCAAATTATCAATTTGAATAATGGTGGTGTCAGCCCACAACCGAAAGTGGTTCAAGATGCTGCCAACCGATATTACACTTATGCCAATGAAGCCCCATCATATTACATGTGGCGGATTCTAGACCAAGGAAGAGAGCCGCTGAGGGCAAAACTAGCTGCACTTGCTGGCGTAAGTCCTGATGAGCTTGCCATTAATCGTAATACCACCGAGGCCATCAATACGGTGATCTTTGGTTTAGATTTAAAGGCAGGTGATGAAGTTGTTCTAACGAAATACGATTACCCCAACATGATCAATGCCTGGAAGCAAAGAGAAAGGCGTGATCGAATAGTATTAAAATGGCTGGACTTTGATATTCCAATGGAAAGTAATGCCGAAGTAATTCAAAAGTTTAAAGCCGCCATATCACCAAGAACTAAAGTCTTCCATATCACCCACATGATCAATTGGACAGGCCATATCATGCCAGCTAAAGAGCTTTGTGCACTGGCCAAGGCAAATGACATATTGTCTATCGTAGACGGGGCACATACCTTCGCCCATCTTGATTTTAAGATATCAGATTTGGGCTGTGACTTCTTTGGCACTAGTCTCCACAAATGGCTCTGCGCACCCTTCGGTACTGGCATGCTCTATATTCGACGGGAACGAATCAAAGACGTATGGCCACTCCTTGCCTCACCAGAGGACCAAATTGACAACATTAGAAAGTTTGAGAACATCGGCACAAGATCCTTTGCCATAGAGCAAGCCATTGGTTCAGCCATCGACTTTCATAATGCAATAGGCGCTTCCAGAAAGGAAGCAAGACTGAAGTACCTGAAACAGTATTGGGTAGATCAAGTGAAAGATATAGACAAGGTTAAATTCTACACTAGTACAAACCCAGATCATAGCGGTGCTTTATTCAATTTTGGAATTGAAGGAATGGATGCTGGTCCAGTACATAACTCCCTTTTTGCGACACATAAGATACATACTAGCCCTATAAAATGGGAAAATGTTAATGGCCCACGTATCACCCCGCATGTCTACACCAAAAAGTATGATTTGGAAAGATTAGTCGAGGCGATTAATGTGGTGTCAAAAAAATAGCCCATGACGTAATTCACGGGCCATAAATGACAACCCTTATTTACATGGTGTCTTTTCGGTCAGTGAATCTCAATTGATTAAGGTTGAGAATTACATTAAGAACCAAAAGGCACATCACAAAAAGTGCTCATTCCAAGATGAATTCACAGAATTTATAAAGGTTCATGGGCTTAATGAAGAAAATGGTTAAAACCATTAATTTACAAGGGCAATACCATAGCCCAAGGTTTAAGCCTTGGGCTGAATTAACCACAATAATCAATTAACCATTTTAATGGTTTAAAAATGAAAAGCCTTAAAATCGCTATACTCGGTACCGGAAATGTCGCTTGGCATTTAGCAAGCACTTTTGAGAATCAAGGTCATGTGATCAGCCATGTCTATGATCGTGATATCAACAAAGCTGAAAAGTTTGCCCTTGACTATTTCAATGCCTCAACAAGCGATTCATTGGACTTATCTGAAATCAATGCCAACCTCTTCATTATGGCGTTAGCTGACGACAGTATCGAAGAAGTCGCCCAAAAATTACAATTACCTTCAGGGTCAACACTTGTTCATACCTCAGGAACTGTTCCATTAAATAGCCTCGGATATGCACAAACCCATAATATTGGTGTATTCTATCCGCTTCAAACCTTTAGCAAAGGAAAAAGCCTTGACTTTACGGATATCCCAATTTGCATTGAAGGGGAATCCGATGAAACCATTGAATTACTACGGAATTTAGCCAATAGCATTAGTCACTCTGTTCATTTGTTGAATAGTAATCAGAGAAAGGTTATTCATTTGTCGGCAGTGTTTGCTTGCAACTTTACCAATCACATGTTTACTATCTCTAAAGGAATTTTAGAATCAAACGATCTCGATTTTGATATCCTAAAACCACTGATCGTAGAGACTTTGAATAAATCATTTGATATAGGCCCTGAAAATGCACAAACGGGCCCTGCCAAAAGAGGCGATATGGAAACACTAGACAGGCAATTCGAATCTTTATCGAACGATCCTAAGGTTGCCGAGATTTATCAGTTAGTTTCACAGAACATTATCGATTTTTATCAGGATTAAACCTGGCCTACTAACAAATAACTTAAATGGAAACACCTGAAATACCTCAAAAAGCACCGATCAGATTAGAAATGGAAGCAGGCACTTACTTTTGGTGCACCTGCGGCAAAAGCGCTTCTCAACCATTTTGTGATGGTTCGCACAAAGGCTCTTCATTTACACCTGAAAAAGTAGTATTTGAAGAAGCTAAAACCGTATCATGGTGCGCTTGTAAGCACTCAAAAAATGGTACTTTCTGCGATGGCTCACATAAATCTCTTTAAATAAGGCCAAACAGGTTTAGCTTTGTACCGTACATACCAACGATGCCAAGCAATACATCAGTAAAATCATCATTTGTCGTCAACTACCTAAAACTCATAAGAGGCTTCAACCTTTTTATGGTGGCGTTGACGCAATATCTGACAGCCATATTTTTGGTTGCTGGGGCTGAAAACTGGTATCAAATATTAACAGACAAGGGCTTTTTCCTTCTCGTTTCTACAACAGTCATGCTCACTGGGGCGGGTTATCTCATCAATGATTACTATGATGTAAAGATTGACTTGATCAACAAACCTCAACGTGTAATTGTTGGCAAGGACCTCAAACGAAGATGGGTAATTGCAGGACACACTTTGCTAAACCTTGGTTCAGTTGCCATTGGTTTTAGTCTCTCTATTTCTATCGGTATCATCAACTTTTTGGCCTCTTTCCTTTTATGGCTTTACTCTAATCAGTTGAAAAGACTCCCTTTTGTAGGTAATCTAGTAGTCGCTTTATTAACTGGTACCACGCTAATCTTAGTGAGTGAATACTTCGGTGATAAAAAATACCTCATTGCGTGCTATGCGGTCTTTGCTGCTTTTATTACCCTCATAAGAGAAATCATCAAAGACATGGAAGACATGAAGGGTGACGAAAGGTTCGGTTGTAAAACCATACCAATTATCTACGGCATTCCGAAAACCAAAAAGATCATATACGTTATTGCAGCAGCTTTCTTGGTCACGGTATTTCTAATGATCAGTCATATCTCCATGATTCTTCCCATTACGCTTACACTTGCACTTATTTTTCTGATCTTTGGGTTGGCAAAAGCAGACACTGTAAAAGCTTTTAGTCGGCTGAGTACATGGAGTAAAATCATCATGCTGCTCGGTGTCATCAGTATGGTTTGGATATGAGAAAGAAAAGAATCTCCGTTTTCGCCTCTGGCAGTGGTTCAAATGCCGAAAAATTCTTCGAATTCTTTCAAAACGACCCTGACATAGAGGTCATATCCGTTTTTACTAATAATAAATCTGCCGGGGTGATTGAACGCGCCAAGAGATACAATATCCCCCATCATGTTTATAATCGCAGCTACTGGGAAAATGGAGAGGTAATTATGCAGGTTTTAAAGGAAGAACATGCAGACTTCATTGTGTTAGCGGGTTTCATGCTGCTTATTCCAGATAGCATTGTCAAAGCTTACCCAAATAGTATCTTCAATATCCACCCAGCTCTTTTACCAAAATTTGGTGGACAAGGAATGTACGGTATGCATGTACATGAGGCGGTCAAAACCGCTGGTGAAAAGGAGTCGGGTATTACCATTCACTTTGTGAATGAAAACTACGATGAGGGACAAATTATTGCCCAAGCATCTTGTGCCATTGACAGCTCAGATGCTGTCGAAGAAATCGCTAAAAAAGTGTTGAAATTAGAACACCAAAATTATCCTAAAGTCGTGGCAGAAGTAATTCGTAAATCAACATAAAATCCCTAATTTTGCGACTTTGTTTATTACCTCTTCAACATGTCGCAAGTAAAAATTAACTCCGCTTTAGTATCAGTATTTTACAAGGATAATCTGGCTCCTATTATCGACCTTCTGAAGGCAAATGGAGTGACTATTTATTCAACTGGTGGCACTCAAAAATTTATCGAAGATCAGGGAGCAGAAGTTATTCCTGTAGAGGATTTAACAAGCTACCCATCCATCTTCGGTGGACGCGTCAAAACCTTGCACCCAAAAATCTTTGGAGGCATTCTATACCGAAGAGATCATGAGGGAGACCAATCGCAAGCGGCTGAGTTCGAAATTCCAAGCATTGATTTGGTCATTGTTGACCTTTACCCCTTTGAAGAGACTGTTGCCTCTGGAGCTGCGGAGCAAGACATTGTAGAAAAAATTGACATTGGAGGTATTTCTTTGATCAGAGCTGCTGCAAAGAATTTCAAAGATGTGCTGATCGTCTCTTCAAGAGAGCAATACCCGGCATTAGAAAGTCTATTAAGAGAGAAAAATTGTGCGACAGACCTTTCTGATAGAAGAAAGTATGCTGCAGAGTCATTTGACATCTCTTCTCATTATGACAGTGCCATTTTCAATTATTTTAATCAAGAAGAAAAGCTTGATAAATTCAAAGTAAGTGAGCGTTCTGGTAAGCAACTTCGCTACGGTGAAAACCCTCACCAAGAAGGACACTTCTTTGGGCCACTGAACGATCTCTTTGATCAACTCAATGGCAAGGAGCTTTCATACAATAACCTCGTAGATATTGATGCTGCAGTTTCACTGATTGAAGAATTCGATGATAGTGAGAATGCCTTTGCCATTCTTAAGCATACCAACGCATGTGGCATGGCGACAGGGACTGACGTTAAAGACGCATATCTTAGGGCATTTGCTGCGGATACCGTTAGCGCATTCGGAGGAGTGCTAGTTTGCAATCAAATTGTAGATCTATCGGCAGCTGAAGAGATGCACTCGCTATTCTTCGAAGTTCTGATCGCACCCAGCTTCAGTGATGACGCACTCGCCTTACTGAAGGGCAAAAAGAACCGCGTTCTTTTAGTTAAAAAACAAAACTTAACAGCTCAGAAGCAATTCAAGAGTCTGTTGAACGGAGTGATCGTTCAGGACAGAGATTTAATTTCTGATAAATCGGCTGGCTTCAAACTAGTAACTAAAAAGGATGTTACTACCACAGAAAAGGAAGCGCTTGAATTCGCCTCTAAAATATGTAAGCATACAAAATCTAATACCATCGTTTTGGCGAAGGATGGTCAGCTCTTAGCTAGTGGTGTTGGCCAAACATCAAGAGTTGATGCACTAAGACAAGCGATAGATAAAGCCAAGTCATTTGGATTTGATTTGAATGGGGCTGTCATGGCCTCAGACGCGTTCTTTCCTTTCCCTGATTGTGTAGAAATAGCACATGGAGAAGGTATCTCTGCGGTGATTCAACCCGGTGGGTCTATCAAAGATGAACTGTCTATCAATTTCTGTGATGCCCATAGCATGGCTATGGTATTTACAGGCACCAGACACTTCAAACATTAATAAACTGAACAATAGAATTAATAAGTAATTCGTTACTTTAGTTCTTTAATTTAAACACAAGAAGACTAGCTTAAATGGGTTTTTTCAACTTCCTAACAAGTGATATTGCTATTGATCTTGGTACGGCAAATACACTGATCATTCACAAAGACAAAATCGTTGTGGATGAGCCATCCATCATTGCCATCGACAGGAATACCAATAAGGTATTGGCGATAGGAAAAGATGCGATGAATATGCATGAAAAAACGCATGACAACATCAAGACTATTCGCCCACTCAAGGATGGTGTCATCGCAGATTTCGAAGCTGCGGAAATGATGATCAAAGGAATGATCAAAATGATCGACCTAAAGAAAAGAAGTTTCATGCCTTCTTCACACCGAATGGTCATCTGTATTCCTTCTGGAATTACTGAAGTTGAGAAGCGTGCGGTTCGAGATTCTGCCGAACACGCAAACGCTAAAGAAGTTTATATGATTTACGAACCAATCGCTGCGGCCATTGGTACAGGCATTAAAATTGACGAACCTGTGGGTTCAATGATTGTAGATATTGGGGGTGGTACAACTGAGATTGCGGTTATCGCTTTGAGTGGTATCGTGTGCGATCAGTCCATCCGTGTGGCAGGTGATACGTTCACTAAAGATATTCTCGATTACATGAGAAGGCAGCACAACTTACTCATTGGTGAGCGTTCTGCCGAGAAAGTTAAAATTGCTATTGGCTCAGCTTTGACGGAACTTGATGATCCACCAGAAGATTACGAAATCAGAGGTAGAGATTTAATGACTGGTATTCCGAAAGTAATTAAGATATCGTATTCTGAAATTGCTTTTGCGCTTGATAAGTCTGTGTCTAAAATTGAAGAAGCGGTGCTTAAAGCGTTGGAAATTTCTCCACCAGAACTTTCGGCTGATATTTATGATAGAGGTATCTACCTGACAGGTGGTGGCGCTATGCTAAAAGGCCTGGACAAGCGTTTAGCACTAAAAACAAAACTACCTATCCATATTGCAGATGATCCATTAAGGGCCGTTGTAAGAGGTACGGGAGAAGCCCTAAAGAACATCGATTCTTATAGGTCAGTACTAATGATTTAAAGATGAATGGGTCAGTTACTAGCTTTTCTAGTTAAATACCGAGCATTCTTCATCTTTCTTTTCCTAGAGTTGATATGCATCTCGCTAATTGTTTCGAACAATGACTATCAGAGAAGTGCTTATTTAAAGTCATCATCCAGTCTCATCGGATCTATTACAGAATCTTCTGATAATATTGGTGAGTATTTTGGTCTGAAACGAGTGAACCGGGAATTGGCAGAAGAGAATGCCAAACTGCGCGAACTATTGCTCTCCAGTCCAAAGATGATTTTGGATTCCATAAATAATTATTCCATTGAAGCCGATACTGCTGACGCAATGGAATATATTATAAGGTCAGCCGAGGTAGTAAGGAACGACATTCGCTTAGCCAATAATTTCTTTATGATCAATAAAGGAAGTAAGGACGGTATTAGACCTGAAATGGGTGTCGTCAGCCCTTCGGGCGTTGTGGGAAAAATTCGTTCGGTATCAAAAAATTATTCTCAAGGCATCTCTATGTTAAACACTAGAAATTCGTTCTCCGCTAAACACAAAAACTCTAATAGAATTGGGACAATACAGTGGGATGGTCTCGACCCAAAAATTGCTAAGCTTTTATTTATCACTCCAGACGTAAGCATGCAGGTTGGCGATACCATTGTTACTTCAAGCTTCAATGCTGTATTTCCCAAAGACCTGATCATAGGTACCGTAAAAAAGAGTGCTCGTGACGTAAATAATACTTACCTGAATATTGAAATCAGATTGAGCGTGGACTTTGGTAAACTCTCATACGTGTATGTAATTGAAAACGTCCGAAAGGAAGAACAGGATTCATTGAGTAACGCTAACCCAGTAGACATCCGATGAACAGGAAAATATTCACACTAATAGTTAGCCTTGTCATTCTCGTTCCTTTACAGGTGCTCGTTTTTAGGCACTTCGTGTTCTTCAATCTAGGGTTTTGCTTTATCTATCTCTTATTTCTATTGAGTCTTCCGCAAGAAGTGAGTATCGGTTTAGGAATGGTCATTGCACTAATCATAGGCATTATAATCGACCTGTTCTATCAAACCATTGGTATTCATGCAGCTGCTGGGGTTCTCATTATGTTCCTAAAGCCCTACTGGTTAAACATGAACGTCCCTCGATCTGGCTATGAAATCAATCATCTTCCTTTGATTCCAAATTACGGTTTGGGTTGGTTCATTGGGTATTCTTTACCACTTATTCTTATTTACTCATTAGCAGTATTGTTTATTGAAGCAGGCAATACTGGCCTTTTCTGGATTACTTTATTCAAAGCGTTGATCACTACAGTGGTTACACTTTTTTTTGTGGTCATTCTGCAATACCTTTTCTATTCAAAATCGAGGTAGGCCATGTTGGAAAATAGACGATACATCATACAAATTTTCTTCATCTTCATCGGGCTCGTTTTCCTTGTTCGTCTATTTGCCCTACAAGTGGCAGACGATACTTACAGCACAAAAGCAGAACGTAATATTCTACAGCGTATAGTTGAGTATCCTTTTAGAGGTTTAATCTACGATCGTAACAATGAATTAATTGTTTATAACGAGCCTATGTACGACCTGATGGTCGTACCGAGAGATGTACATATTGCGGATACAACTGAGTTTTGTAGATTATTCGATATCACTAGAGATGAGTTTGACGAAAGAATCAAAATCACTAAGCGTTATTCAAGGGTTAAACCTTCCATCTTTTTAAAGAAAATCTCTCATGAGAAATACGCGCAAATACAGGATCAGCTGTATAAGTTCAATGGCTTCTATGTAAATCCACGGACTGTACGAAGGTATTCCCAACCAGTTCTTGCGAATGAATTGGGCTACATCGGTGAAATCAGCCCATCGCAATTAGCCAAAGACACATCAGGTTATCAAGGTGGAGACTATATCGGAATTACAGGCCTTGAAGAATACTATGAACCTGAATTGCGAGGAGAAAGAGGCGTTAGTTATAAAATGGTAAATGTCAGGGGTATTGATAAAGGGTCTTATAAAAATGGCGCTATCGATACGGTATCAGTAGCAGGAAAAAACCTGATCAGTACAATCGATCTTAACCTACAAGCTTATGCGGAAACGCTATTGGCGGGTAAAAGAGGTAGTATAGTAGCCATAGAGCCCTCAACTGGTGAAGTGATGGTAATGGCCTCTGCCCCATCTTATGATCCTAACCTTCTTACAGGTAAATACTTGGGAGATAACTTCGAAAAAATAAGGTCTGATACGACATCACCTCTCTTCAATCGTCCCATCATGGCAACATACCCCCCTGGTTCTATTTTCAAAACAGTCCAGGCCTTAATTGCACTTGATGTAGGAGTAACTACCACAGGTGAACAGGTAACAGTAGACCTTACAAAAATTGGGGACCATGCCCCTGCCGGTAATTATGATGTAGTTAAGGGGCTCCGTTATTCTTCCAATAACTATTTTCGCGAAATTATGAGGCGCCTTGTGACACGAGGTGAGTCTTCTAACTATTTTATAGATAGCCGCTTAGGCTTAGAAAAATGGACCGCTGCGGTAGAAAAATTTGGCTTCGGTAACAGATTAGGTATCGATGTGCATGGAGAAGTTACTGGGAAAGTGCCTGACGTAGACTATTATGACGGTATATATGGTGAAAATAGATGGGCCTACAGTAATATTCAGTCCTTATCAATTGGGCAAGGGGAACTACTAGTAACGCCACTACAGGTTGCTAACCTAGCGGCCATCATTGCCAATAGAGGTTATTATATAAAGCCCCATTTAATAAGAGCAGTAGAAGAAAATGGTGAGGTAGTTCCATTCAATCATAAGAAGATTTATCCTGGAAATGGAACTGAGTATTACCCTGAAATCATTGAGGGAATGGCACAAGCCGTTAAGCAAACAGCTCCTCGTGCCATAATCAATGACATTGAAATTATAGGTAAAACAGGTACTGCTGAAAATGGGGTCAAAGATGAGAGTTTAGACCACTCGGTCTTCATGGCCTTTGCCCCGAGAGATAACCCACAAATTGCTATCGCGGTCTATGTCGAAAACTCTGGTATGGGCGGGCGTGCTGCTGGTATGACGGCCAGTCTCATCATTGAAAAGTTTCTTCGTGGTTATATCAAAAAGAATTGGTGGAACAGAGAAGCTTACGTCCTCAAAGGTGACTTTATAGATAAGGAGGTCAATTGAGTAGAGAAGGCGGTTTTTTTTCTAACCTAGACTGGCTAACAGTCTTTTTGTATTTCATCCTTGTGATTCTGGGATGGTTCAATATCTATGCTTCTATCTACGATCCTGTTCAAGACCTGAGCATACTCGATATGAGTATCAATTCAGGAAAGCAAGTACTTTGGATTGGCACCGCCATCATTCTTATCATAGTTATCCTACTACTAGACTTTAGAATCTACGAGTCCATCGCGCCATTGCTCTATGGTGTTTTTATTATTTTACTGATAGCCGTGGTTATTGTGGGTAAGGAAATTAATGGAGCCAAGGCTTGGTTTCAATTTGGATCCTTTAGACTTCAGCCTTCAGAGTTCACAAAATTTGCCACAGCCCTGCTGTTGGGTAGATACATCTCAACCAACAGTGTAAAACTCTCTGAGTTCAAAAGCCAATTGAAGGCATTCGTCATAATGCTCTTCCCGGTGTGTCTCATTATGCTACAGCCAGACCTGGGCTCTGCGCTTATCTTCTTTTCATTTGTCATACCGATTTTCAGAGAAGGGCTTCCCCCAATTTATCTGATTGCTGGTTTATCATTGGTGATTATAGGCGTACTGACCATCATCTTACCCATTGAGACAATCGCCATAATACTTGGGTCCATTGGAGTAATTTGGGTTTTGCTAACCTCTAAATCTTTGAAAAACATTCTCCTCACTTTAGTTATCATAGGTGCCAGCATCGGGTTTTCGGCAGGTTTTGACTATGCATTTGATGAGGTTTTACCCAAGTATCAAAGAGATCGGATCTTAGTCATTTTCTATCCAGATATTGTTGATCCTCAAGGTGCTGGCTATAATTTGAACCAATCAAAAATTGCCATCGGTTCTGGAGGTTTTGCTGGGAAGGGTTTCCTAGATGGCACTCAAACTAAGTTTGATTTCGTCCCCGAACAGAGTACTGACTTTATATTCAGCACACTGGCAGAAGAACATGGTTGGCTAGGGAGTAGCTTTATAATAGCCCTTTTTATTGGTCTCATGATGCGAATTATGTTTATCGCAGAACGGCAAAAGTCACAATTTGCTCGGGTTTACGGCTATAGTATAGCTGGCATTATCTTCTTCCACTTTACGATAAATATTGCAATGACCATTGGTTTATTCCCTGTTGTAGGGATACCTCTGCCCTTCTTCAGTTACGGAGGATCGTCCCTTTGGTCATTTACCATAATGCTCTTCGTATTATTGAAAATCGATATGCATAGGCTGCAAGTACTAATGAGGGGCTAACTAGACAAACCGTCTTTCTAAAACGTTCATAAAAGCTTCGACCTCTTCACTGTCCATATCCCAACCCTTATTAAAGGTATTGGCTCTATTCAATGCATCGTTCAAATCAGTCGCTTGATCTACACTGGTAAATGCTTCTTTCATTTTAGCGTTATCTCCTCCAAATAGGTTATTCTGAAACATGAACTTCTCATTCAGCGTTAATGACGCCTCAATTGATTGATTCATCTTACGCTGCAGCTTTTCTGCCAAAGTCATCCCTTTCGTTTGAGGATCGAATTTATCATTGATAGTCGTTGGATGTTCTGAATCAGTTGTCTCAATAATAACATCAGCATCCACCTCTACTGTTATTTCAGCAACTTGCTCTTCCACAATCGGTTTGAGCTTCGGCGCTTCCATAACATCAAATAGCTGATCCAGCCTACCATCCGCGCCTAGTTTTTGGAGGAATTCCAAAGCATCAACAGCTTCTAATTGCGAAGTGTCAATGGCATCATAAGAATTCTGAATGCTCGATTTAGTATCAAAGTCGCCAATTTTATCAATGAGCGTTTTAAAGAGGTCTCGATTTGTCTTAATGTACTTAATCTGCAATCTAAAATCTTGAGGCTTATCGATGCGTTCCAGAATGCTTTCAAGGTATCCTTTGGGCTCAAAAGAAATAAGAACAGCGTCTTCGATCGCTTGATTAAGTAATGGCGCCAAATGTACCTTATCAATACTGATATGATTGGAAAGCACATTCATAAATGCCTTTAAAGCATCTTTTACCCTTTCGTGATTAAAATCGAAATAAGGACTCTCAAGTCTTTCCACCTCATTTCTCCACTGGTTGAAGAGTGAACGAATAATAAAAGAGTTAACCTGTCTTGAATTCGTCAGAGATATCAATCGCTCTCCATCCATCTTATCGAAAGCTTGGAAGGATTGCTCAACGATATCTTGACCAATTAATTCACTTATTTCACTAACTGCATCGTGCTTTAACTTGTAGCGCATCCCATATTTCTTTTGATTTGTAAATTAAGCATTATGGCCAAAATCCTGATTCGAAATCTCAACAATAAAGTCATCTTAGCTAACGATGGTTCTTCCAGCATATTGAATAACATTCATAGTGCCGGAATAGACTGGATGCATGCCTGTGGTGCCAAAGGCAGATGTACAACTTGTAAAATGGTTGTACATTCAGGATTAGAGAGTCTTGGCCCAGATAGCGAGGCTGATAGTAAATTCAGGTCTTTAGGCAAGTTAAAAGATAACGAACGATTGGCTTGCCAGAATGTACTCAATGGAGATTTAGACATCAGCATTGCAGAGGCCAACAAATTTCCTCACATGGAATATACAGGTTAGCATGTTTTTAGAACCACAATCCAAAATAGCAGGAGAACATACCTTAGGAAGTATTGAGGTAATCTGTGGCTGCATGTTTTCGGGGAAAACAGAAGAGCTTATTCGAAGATTGAGGCGTGCTACCATTGCCAGGCAAAACGTTGAAATATTTAAGCCCGCTATCGATACGAGATACGATGATGATGATGTAGTGTCTCATAATAAGACATCCATTCGCTCAACACCTGTTCAATTCGCTTCAGACATCCTGCTATTAGCAGGAGATAGTGATGTAATTGGAATAGACGAAGCACAATTCTTCGATGATCAAATCGTTGATGTATGCCGAAAACTAGCCAATAGCGGCAAGCGTGTGATTGTGGCAGGCTTAGATATGGACGCCAATGGTAAACCTTTTGGCCCAATGCCTTATCTTTTGGCCATTGCAGAGTTTGTAACAAAACTACACGCCATTTGTGCCATAAGTGGGTCCTTGGCTTCGTTCTCTTACAAGTTGACCGACTCTGAAAAAACTGTAGAATTAGGTGAAACAGATATCTACGAAGCTCGCAACAGGAAATATTTCTATGAAGGACAGAAAGAAAAGTTGGACAAAAAAGAGCCTTAGCACCTTGTTGGCTATTGGCCTTCTGTTTTGTGGACTTCTTCGATCTCATCAAACCCTAGCCCAAAACAACATTCCCATCCTAAGTTGGAGAACTCATTTTAGCTACTCCAATGTAAAAACTATTGCCTCTAGCGAAAACAAGGTTTTTGCCGTTACAGAAAATGCCATTTTCTACTATGACCTTAAGGACAATAGTCTAAACCTTATCAATAAGAATACGGGGTTATCAGGTGTTGGCATCGGCACGATAACTTTTGATTCGGTCTCTGACCAGCTGATAATAGCCTATGATAATGGCAATATAGATTTCTGGTCAAATGGAAATATCAATACTGTAACTACCATTCAAGAAACTCAGACAACGGCCAGCAAGAAGCTTAGGGACATCCAGCGGTTTGACAATGCGCTTTACTTCTCAGGAGACCTTGGCGTTGTGGTTTACGACATCGCTCGGCAAGAAATCACTGAAACTTATCAGAACCTTGGGCCAAACGGAGAAGCCTTAATCGTATATCAAACCGCATTTACCAATGACAGCATCTATGCTGTTACAGAGAGTGGTATACTATCAGCGAGTCTAGCATCCACCGTCAATAGACAAGACTTCAACAATTGGAACAGGGCACTAATAGGAATCAGCTTTCAACATATTGCCCAATCAGGTAGTACAATTTTCGCTAGCGCTGACAGCGATCTATTTACTTATAATTCTGGTCTGTGGACTTTCAAGCAAAACTTCACAAGCCCTATAAGTTCATTAGAACCATCAAGTGCTTCTAGACTTCTTGTCCTCACAGAAAGTGAACTTTGGCTAAATAATGAAAACGGACTATCTCAATTATACGATGCTAAGAGTGGTCAGATGCTCAATGACATTCTTCAGAGCAATGACCAATTTTGGATAGGTTCTTCAAGCCAAGGACTTCTTCAATTCAATGCTTTCGATGCCCCTCCCAATAGCCTAAAACCTGCTGGACCATCAGCCGATGTACTTTTAAGTCCCGCTGCATTTGAGGAGAGTATTTATTGGATAAATGAGCAGGCGGCTGGAAGTATCACTCAATTCAACTTAGAAAATCAAACTTGGACAAGTTTTCAACCGAAGAACTCGAATGGTGACCTTATTTCTAACCTTACAGACTTGGAGTTCGGGGTTATTAGCGAAAATGGTCTTGCAGCACCAATATTTTCTTCTTTCGATCAAGGCCTATTCTCTGGCGGAAATACTTCAAATAACTCCGTTGACCTAATCGAAGGCTTTCCGAATGGAACACCTCCACAATTGTCAAATGACTCCTTCAATGTGTCATCTATAGCCTCTCAGGGTATTAATAAGCTATGGATCTCCACTACTGATAGACCGAATACGCTATTTTCATTAAACCTTACAACCAATGAATGGACAAGCTTTTCTCTTACCTCATCATTGGCACGCTTTCCTACTAACTTGTTTATAGCTCCTGACGGGAGCAAGTGGATGAGTATTGATCCCTCAAGAGGCGGAGGTATTGTTGTCTTTGACGAAACAACTGGTACACAGCGAAACCTAAATACCAATGGGGGGCAAGGTGGGCTTCCGGGTACCGAAGTAACCGACATGGCTTTAGATCAGAATTTATTCCTTTGGGTGGGTACCAACCAGGGGATTGGGTTCTTCCCCAATCCATCAGCCGTTTTAGATAATCGCCCGCTTACTGCGAACGTGCCCATTTTTGAGAATAGACTATTACTTCGTGACGAATTTATTACTCAGATCGCCATCGATCCTGCGAATCGAAAGTGGTTTGGGACTAAAAACAACGGGCTTTGGCTTTTTAGTGAAACAGGTGAAGCACTTGTCTATCATTTCACCATTGATAATAGCCCGCTTCCGTCTAATCAAATCATATCATTGCACTTGGACCCTCCTTCTGGAGAGCTTTTCATTGGCACGGATAAAGGGACCGTTTCTTTCAGAAGTGATGCAACAGAAGGAACGGATCAGCATACAAATGTTGAAATTTATCCTAACCCCGTCAACCCTTCTTTTCAAGGAAACATTGTCATTAACGGACTTGCAAATAGTGCATTGGTAAAGATTACGGATATCTCTGGAAAGCTAGTGAGAGAGGTACGAGCCAATGGTAGTACAACCTTGTGGAATAGTCGCGATATCAATGGAACTAGAGTTAAGTCAGGCGTATATTTAGTCTTCAGCTCCAACTCAGATGGCACAGAAACTTTTGTCGGCAAAATCGTAGTGATCTAATGCTCTTCCACACCAAGGGAATCGTATTCAGTACCATAAAATTCAAGGAAACTTCGATCATCGTAAAGATCTTTACGCGCGATTACGGCATGCAATCTTACATCATTAATGGTGTAAGAAGTCAACGCTCAAAAGGAAAAATTGCTATGTATCAGCCTCTTTCTCTTCTGGACATGGTTGTCTATCAGAAACCAGGAAAAGACATTCAACGCATCTCTGAGGCAAAATTTGCAAAGACATATGCTCAAATACCTTTTGACCCTTTCAAAAGAACAATTGGCATATTTCTTACCGAAATCTTCAACAAAATATTAAGGGAGGAATCCGAAAATTCTGATGTCTTTAATTTTCTCTTTCATTCACTAGAAATATTTGATCACTTGACAGAAAACGTATCAAATTTTCACTTGCAACTACTCTTAAAAGCAACTCCCTACCTAGGTTTTGGTCCTGCCAATGCCGAAGACTTCATTCATCAGTTAAGCGAGTCTGGATTCCATTTTACCACACTAACCGGTGAGAAAAAATTGATTAATCAGCTGATTAGTGGTAACTATGGTGATGAGATAAACTTAAGCAACAACTTTCGCAGAGAGGTACTTGACCACATCATCAAGTTCTATCGGATACACTCTGGCAACCTTCGAGAAATCAAGTCACTTAGCATACTCAAAGTCATTTTGAGTGATTAATTCTCCTTTATAATTATTAATTTCGGTCTAAACCGATACAAAATGAGCCGTAAACTTTACGATGAAGTTCCTTCATTAGACCTCGCAGATTTCACCAGTGGGAACCCTGAAAAAAAAGCCACTTTCATCCAAGCTCTTGGCGAAGCCTATATTAATATCGGGTTCGTAGCCATTAAAAACCATGGCCTGACAGATGAAATGACTACAAAGCTTTATGCCACAATTCAGGCGTTCTTTGGTCTTTCAGATGAAGTGAAGCAGCAATATGAGGTGCCAGAATTAGCAGGCCAGCGTGGATATATTGGCAAAGGGAAAGAACATGCAAAAGGTCGCACTACAGGTGATTTGAAAGAATTCTACCATATAGGGCAAGACGTAACTGATGGAGATACCATCAAATCTGAGTATCCCGATAACATTTGGCCGAGTGAGCTTCCACAAATGGAAGAAATTGGTCTACATGTTTACAAAACATTAGAAGCAACTGGCGTAAAAATGCTTCAAGCCATTGCTCTTTACCTCAATTTGGATGAACACTATTTTGATAGTAAAGTGCATAATGGCAACAGTATTCTTAGACCCATACACTATTTCCCAATTGAAAATCCTGAAGAAGTCCCTGCAGATGCCGTGAGAGCTGCTGAGCATGGTGATATCAACCTTATCACCTTATTAATGGGTGCGAGTGCAGATGGACTACAAGTATTAAGAAGAGATGGTAAATGGATTCCAATTACCGCTCTCCCAGATCAAATTATTGTCAACGTTGGTGACATGTTGTCAAGGCACACGAATAACAAACTAAAGTCTACAATACATAGAGTGGTTAATCCTCCTAAGGCATTGATGAAGACTTCAAGGTTCTCTATTCCATTCTTTATGCACCCAAGATCAGATATGGACTTGACGGTTTTGCCTAATTGTATTGATGATGATAACCCCAAATTATATGATAACATTAGAGCTGGTAATTTTTTACAAGAACGCCTCGCTGAAATTGGACTCAAAAAGAACTAAACCTTAATCATGGCGATTAAGAGAATTCGATATTTTATTTTCCTTAAAGACGTGATGCTCTTGTCTATCAGTGCCTTTGGTGGACCACAGGCTCACATCGCTATGTTCATCAAGGTGATGGTGGAAAAAAGAGGATATCTGACTGAAGTGGACCTTATAGAACTCAACGCTCTATGTCAAATTCTTCCTGGTCCCACCTCTACACAAACCATTACAGCAATTGGTTTTAGGATTGGCGGAGCCAAATTAGCCTATCTGACGCTTCTCGTTTGGATGATGCCTGCCGTGACGATCATGACGGCTGCAGCCATTTTAATCAACACCTATCAGACCAAAAACCTGACCTTAGAGTTTACAAAGTTCATTCAGCCTATGGCGGTTGGCTTTATTAGTTATGGCGCATTTACGATCGCCAAGAAGGTAATCAATACGAAGACTGCTATTATACTAATGATCGTCTCGGCTATTGTCACTTACTTTATAACTACTCCGGCAGCATTACCCATAGTTTTGGTGATTGCAGGTTCAGTCACAGCTTTTAAATACAAAAAGCACGAAGTAGCCGTAAAAGAGAAGGTTAAAATCAAATGGGGTAATTTTACACTTTGGGGTTTAGTTTTAGTCGCAGCAGCACTACTTGGAGCTTTCACGCAAGATCGCTTCGTCTTGTTATTTGAGAATTTTTATAGAAATGGAAGTTTAATTTTTGGCGGTGGCCAAGTGCTAATTCCATTTTTAAATACAGAGTTTGTAGAATTTAAGGGTTACCTATCTTCTGAAGAATTCCTATCGGGCTTGGCCATGGTACAAACTGTTCCCGGTCCTGTATTTTCTGTAAGCTCATTTGTAGGTGCACTTTCTGTTCGAGACATGGGTGTCGGAGGTCAGATATTAGGCGGATTTATAGCGGCATGCGGTATTTTCCTTCCTGGTACCTTCCTTATTTTCTTTGTGATTAGGTTTTGGGATAGCCTGAAAACCTATCGAGTGGTGAGAGCGTCTTTAGAAGGCATTAATGCCGCTAGCTCTGGTATGGTGGCAGCTGCTGCCTTTGTTCTTTTTGAACCTATTCAAGGATCTGTGATGGATGTTTCAGTCGTTATCGGAACATTTCTTATTTTGATCCTTACAAAAATACCTCCCCCTTTCATTATTCTCGCTGGACTTCTCGCTGGTTTCCTTATCTAAGGTAGTCGATTACAAGCCGATCCGAGGAAACCCTCAAATTACAATCCATGCCAATTACCAATGAATAGTTTCTATTCTCATGGCCCGCCTCTAAACCAATAGCGACTGGAATATTTAATGGCGCCAGATACTCTATTACGATTTCCTCTATACTTACCTTAAAGTAAGCTTGACCATCAGTAATTTGGCTGAAACTCCCCAGAATAGCCCCTGAGAGTTGTTCGAGCTTACCCACTCGGCTAAGCTTATTCATCATCCGATCGATGCTGTACTTTGCCTCACCTACTTCTTCTAAGAAAAGAATGTTACCCTTTGTCTCTATTTCATTAGCAGCTCCTATTGACTCACATATAAGGGACATGTTACCGCCTACTATCTTTCCTGAACAGTTACCAATAGTGGTCAGAGAAGATTGAATCAAAGGATACTCAAAATTGAGCCTACCAAATAATAAATCCCTAAGGTTCTTGTCCGAAATTTGATCTTGGCCAATTGTAACTGCTACTGGACCATGTATACAAGGAGTTTTCAGTGCTGCCGATTGAAGTAGTATACTCGACAAATCACTGAAACCAACCAACCATTTAGGTTGCTTCAAAAAAGGACTAAAATCGATCAGGTCAAGTATTCTAGTCGTTCCATATCCGCCTCTCGCAAAAAAAACTGCCTTGATTGACGGATCATCCAAAACCAGCTGCAGGTCATTTATCCTTTCTTCATCTGTACCAGCAAAGTAACCATGCTGCTTATGAACGTTACTCCCCACTTCGACATCTAGATCCCATCCCTCCAGTATACTAACCGCCTTTAAGAAATCACTTTCTAGTCGTTTAGCAGTGGCTACGATGGCTACTTTATCACCTTTCTCTAAAAAATTCGGAATGTTCATAGGCCTAAAATAAAAAAACCTCTTCCAAGGAAGAGGTTTCGTTCTAATTTTTAGTAGTTCTTAGTTACCGTTACCAGCTTCAGGGGCTGGTGCTTTAGGCATAGGAACACCTAACTTTTCAAATACACTTTCAGTTATATTCAAATCATCTTCAGCAGCTAAAACAATACCATCATTCGATGAAGTCCTCATGTTCAAAATGATCTTATAACCTTGTTCCTTACGCACATCCTCAATAGCCGTTTGCACCTTAGTAAAAACTGGGTTCATTAAAGTTGACTCCTTAGCGACAAGAGACTGCTGTGCTTGAGCAGTCCAAGTTTTGAAATCAGCATCCTTTTTTCTTAACTCTGCATCCTTCGCCTGAAGTGCCGCTTGACTTGCATTTGGCTGTTGCGCCATTTGCTGAAATTCAGCTGCCATTGCTTGTAGTGTGGCTTGTTTAGCCTGTGCTTGTGATCCTAATTGATCTTCGAAAGTCTTCACTTCAGATCTAATTCCATCCATCTCGGGCATGTTATATACAATAAAATCGATATATGTATATCCGATTTTAAACTCCTGAGCTTGAGTAGCGCTATACACGAAAAGTGCTACTACCATCACCAATAATTTACGATTCATCATTCTCTATTTTAATGTTTCAGTTTTCTTTTTCTTATTTCAAACCTAATTCTTCTAATACGAACTCGGTATAATCGTGGACTGGGTTTGTATAAACTAGACCAACATCTGCAGCCTTATCGAACAAATAATCTAATCCATATTTTCTAGCTATTACCTCCACTGCTTGATTTACTTTATTTCTCAGCGGTAGTACTAGCTCGTCAATTTTCTTGTAGTAGAGCCCATCATATCCAAAAAGCTCTGTATACTTTTTCAAGGCTTCTCCTTGCTTATCTTGGATCTCTTTCTCTCTATCCTTTTTCATTGCAGGAGTTAGTAAAACTTCAGTCGCCCTTAACTCCGCACGCATCTTCTCCAGCTCATCATACAAACTCCGTACCTCTTTATCATAAGTACCTGCCAAAGCTTCTATTTCCTTCTGTTTCTCGGCATATTCTGGCATCTTATTTAGCACAAATTCAGAGTCAAAATGCCCAAATTTCTGCGCTAATGCCTTTTGAGAAGGCGCAAAGTTAAAAATTAATGCCAAGATTACTAGAGTGCGAAAAACTTTGTACATACTACCTTATTTGTTGGCCAATTGTAAAATGCACCTGTGAACCTGAGACAATTGCAGGAGAGAAAGATGGGTCAGAATCAAATCCATATGCCCAATCAATTCCTAGTAATCCAAAGGCTGGCAAGAATACTCTTGCCCCAACACCAGCTGATCTAAATAGTTTCCTTGGAGAGTATTCGGCAAAGTCTGTCCATGCATTTCCTGCTTCTCCAAAGGCTAATAAGTAAATTGTAGAAGAAGGCTTTAATGAAACTGGGTATCTCAACTCAGCAACAAATTTGTTATAAACTACTCCTCCTCTAAAGCCAGTATTTGGATCTACAGGGTCGATAATATTATCATCATACCCTCTCAACGCTATAATGTCCTGCCCTATTATAAAATTATTACCTCCATTTAGACCATTTCCTCCCAAGAAGAATCTTTCGAATGGCCCCGAGTCAGTTTTGCTTGAGTAACTACCTATGAACCCCATGTGTGCTCTGGCGTTAATGACAAACTTCTTATTCAACGGTAAGAATAATGAAAAGTCCATCATCCACTTGTGGTACTCAACAAACTTGTACCGCTCTTGCTCAGTTAAATCACCTTCAAATTTATCTGGATTTAATAATGACCATGGAGGTGTAGCATTGATTGCCAAAGTAAACTGTGAACCATACCTAGGATAGGTCGGTTGATCTATATTACTCCTAGAAATAGTCGTGTTAAAAGTTAAACTATTCGACTGACCAGTAGAGAATCCTAGCGTGTTACCAAAATTGAATACATCATACAGTTGATATGACAGTGTGTTTTGAATTTGGAAGTAATCATCCGGCCATCTCAGTCTTCTTCCTAGGCCTACTGTAACTCCCGTAGCCTTTAAGAACCCTAAAAGGTCGTTATTGGTGAAGTTGATGGTACGGTTTGAAGTTCTATTAAGGCTAACCGTAAAGTTGTTTGGTTTCCTTCCTCCAAGCCAGGGCTCAGAAAAAACAAGGCTATAACTTCTGAACCTTCGGCCGTTCGACTGAAGTTGTAAAGATAGTTTCTGTCCATCGCCACTAGGATAAGGTCTCCATTTGTCCCAATCCTTGATGTTTCTAATTGAAAAGTTGTTTAAGGAAAGTCCTACAGTTCCTACAAAACCAAATGGCCCGCCAAAACCTCCTGAAAGTTGTATCTGATCTGAAGACTTCTCGACAAGGTCAAATACTACGTCAACCGTTCCGTCTGCAAGGTTTGGTATCGGCTGAGGATTAATTTGCTCTGGATCAAAATATCCCAATTGCCCCAATTCTTGAATGGTTCTGATCAGTTCCTTTCGGCTATATTTTTGACCCGGTAAGGTTCTAATCTCTCTCAGCACCACGTGATCACTTGTCCTGTTATTACCTTTTAGTATGATTCTTTTGATAATCGCTTGATCACCTTCATACATCCTCATTTCAATATCAACGGAATCATTCTCAGCTCTTACTTCAACGATATCGAGCCTAAAGAAAAGGTATCCATCGTCAGTGTAGAGCGAGCTAATATCATCACCACTTCTACCGTCAAATTGGGTTCTCTCATCAAATTTCTGGCGATTGTAAACATCCCCTTTACTGATGTCTAACATCTCTGTTAAGTATTCATCGGAATATTTAAAGTTTCCTACCCAGTCAATATTTCGAACGTAATACCTGTTTCCTTCATCTAACTTGACTTTTAGGTCAACATAATCTTCATTCACCTTTATCACCTCATCGTCAATAATCTCTGCGTCCCTGTAGCCTTTAGAGTTATAAAAGTCGATCAGTGACTGCTTATCATTTTTAAACTCATTATCAATTAGCTTAGAGCCATTGAGGAAGTTGAGTTTCACATTATCGTTCAAAAACTCTTTGAAGTCCTTCTTTGAAACAGTGTAAGATGAATCAACGTAGTTTCTAACAGCACTTGGGTTAGTCTTAAAAAGTTCATCGAAAAGCTTTGAAACCAACCAAAAACGAGGTTTCTCATTGGTTTTTTTGAATGTTCTTTTGAGTCGTTTGGTTTCAAAAGATTCATTCCCTTCAAAGTATATCTTGTTAATCTTCACTTTTGAACGCTTATCCACGTCAAATCTTAAGGCAACTCCGTCAGTTAAAATAGAATCTCTTTCCTGTAAAGTCTTTACGGTAATATTTAAAAAACCCTTTTCGATAAAGTATTTACGAATGACGATTTCGGAGTTTTTGATCAACGCTGGGCTGGCGACCTTGCCAATAATTCCAATTTGTTCTTTAATCTCAGTTTCTTGCGTCTTATTGATTCCTTGAATATCAAATTGACGAATCCGCGGTCTCTCAACAATCTTCACTTCAATAAAGGCCCTATCTCCATCGGTCCGGGTAAGCCAAAACTGAACATCGGCAATAATACCTTCTGTCCAGAGTTTCTTAATTGCATCAGATATTTGTTGACCTGGAATAGGGATTTTATCACCAACCTTGATTCCTGAAAATGAGATTAATGCCTTTTCGCTAAGGCCAGTAAGTCCAGAAAACTTAATGTCTGCTATCTCGAAGACTTTGGGATTGGAATAGTCAATCTGAACACCCTCACCTGCATTCACTCCATACCTGTCTTGTGCAAATACACTTGCACAAACAAACATGACCATGACAGCTACCAATAACTTTCTCATCCGCTTTTTCAACTCTTTATTTGTTCGCTTGTCATTCCGAATCTTCTTTCTCTCTCCTGATAGGCTACTAGTGCTTTGTACAAGTGCTCTTTTCTAAAGTCAGGCCAAAGCGTATCTGTAATGAAAAATTCCGTGTATGCCATTTGCCAAAGCAAAAAATTGCTTATCCGTTGTTCTCCACTAGTTCTTATCAACAACTCAGGATCAGGAATACCTGAGGTGTTCAAATATTTATCTATTAACTCTTGATCAATATTTTCAGCATTAATCTTTCCACTACTCACATCCAAAGCAATTGCTTTAGTCGCTTGTGTCAAATCCCATCTCCCACTATAGCTTAAAGCTAAAACAAGGGTCATTCCAGTATTTTTTGAGGTCTTTTCCATTGCCTCTTTCAATTCCCTTTGACACTTTTTAGGCAAACTTTCAGTATCGCCAATGGTCTCAAGCCTAACGCTATTATCCATTAATGTCTTCATTTCTGAGCTTAAGGTAGACACCAAAAGCTCCATTAGCGCAGTGACCTCAAATTTTGGGCGTGACCAATTCTCAGTTGAAAAGGCATAAAGTGTAAGGTACTCGACTCCCAGTTCAGCACAGCCTTCTGTTACATCGCGAACAGCCTTTATTGCGTTTTTATGTCCAAACACACGTGCAGCACCTTTATTCTTAGCCCAACGCCCGTTTCCATCCATTATGATAGCCACATGTTTTGGGAGAGATTCTGCCTTGATTTGTTCCTTCATTGTACTGGCTTCTCAAAAATTAACCGCGAAGGTACAAAAATGGAATTGGTTTTTAAATGTCCTAATCAACTCTTTGTCAGAGATTAAAAGAATGGTTTTGGACATACGATTTTGAAGAATGTATAGCTCAATGAGAATCCAGTGAAAAAAATGACATCGTCATCGTTAGGATTCCCTCCTCGATAGTCCTTAATATTGGGTGTTGTCAAAGAAACGTTGTCCAAAACATCAGAGTTTGTCTTTATCGCTGAAGCCGAAACACCAAGCGTCCATCTCCTATCGATTTTGAGTTTTATACCCACACCTACGGGCATTCTAAACCGTAATCCAGAACTGTAGACATTAGATAATTGATCCTGTCCTTCGAACTGATACACACCTACGCCAAATAATAAATATGGTGTCCAAGACTGATCTAATTTTGGGTTCCTGTAGTCTAGAAAATGATACTCAAAAAGCATGTCGGTATTGAAAAATTTTCCTTGAAAAGAGGCTCTTCTATTTGCTGAAAATACGTCAAATGCTTCATCATCTGCACCTTCTAACTGTCCTGCTCCAATAGAAAATCGGACACTTAAACCATCGTCAACGTGCTTTCTGACAAAAAACTGACCTCCGAGCGAGTTGCTACTAAGCTGATAGCTTCTTGTAACATCTCCCAAGTAACTGTAACTACCCATCTCTATACCTATTTCAGTATTCTGTGCTTTGACAGGTTTAGGAGACAGCGATAGGCATATCATGAGCAACCAAAAAATTGGTTGAATCAGTTTATCCGTATGATATGAGTGCAAGCTAGATAACAATGTAATAACGTTTTTCAGGGTGCCAGTTAAATATTGTTAACTCAATTTCTGGCATCCAAGCCCCAGTTCAGTTTGTTGCGCAAGGTATCAAAATACTTATGATCATTAAAACGAACGAGCTTGGCCTCAAATTCTTCTCTCCTAACGGAAATTTTTACACTATCGTCTACACTTTGGGAACGAGAGTCTAGAGAAACCATAAATTGTCTTGATCTACCCTCTATTTCAAAAGTAATTACGCTCTTATCTGAAACGATAATTGGACGAACGTTAAGGTTATGTGGGCTTACTGGGGTTATGATAAAGTTCTTCATACTCGGATGAACCAGCGGACCTCCACAGCTTAATGAATAACCAGTAGAGCCCGTAGGTGTCGCTACAATAAGCCCATCTGCCCAATAAGAATTCAGATAATCTCCATCGACATACGTATGCACTACGATCATTGAAGATGTTTCCTTTTTGACGATTGTCAATTCATTAAGTCCAAAATTATAAGGATCAAATAACGCCTGATTTGAATCTACATGAATTAACGACCTTGACTCAATACTTAGTTCATTGGCTAATAGCTTCTCGAATATATCCTCGATCTCGTTTCTCGGAGTTGTAGCCAAAAAACCTAACCGGCCTAGGTTAATCCCTATTATAGGCACTTCCGCTTTGCTCGTATATGTAATCGTGTCTAGTATGGTTCCATCACCACCTAGGCTAAAAATAAAATCGAATGAAGAAAGGTCGTCACCAAGCTGGAAAGTACTCAAGTGGCTGGAATCCAATCCCTTGATCTTTAAGTCTGCCTGATAGCTACTTGAGATAGCCGCCTCCATATTATGTTTCACCAAAAGTTCGAAGACGTCACGAATACAGCTCTGTGCCTCTGGCCCCGTACTTTTACCATGTAATGCGATTCTCATAAAAGAACTAAATATTGAGGTAGCGCATCAAAAGATCAAATCTTTCTTGATCATTTGATTTAATTTCTTCTTCCTGAAAACGTCCTATAATTCTATATCCGAATCTTTCCAAAGAAGCTGTGATATGTGAAATCTCAGTCATATTCAACTTTAGGGTCACCCTCAGCAAAGACATGTCCTTAGGGTCAGAATTAATTGTGCTACTAAGGACACGCGCATTTTCAGCTTCAATCAATCTGCTAATTTCAGCTAACGAGTAATCTCTTTGGTTCATCAAAAGCACTAAAATAGCACCTGGTTCTTGGACGGCCGTAGACTCTGCAAAAGCATTAATTGTATCCTCAATAGCAATAACTCCTTCAAAAACTCCAGCCTCAGATAAAACCGCTACCATCTGGTACTCATGTTCGGTAGCCACCTTTATAACATCATAAAAATGCTGGTTCTCCATGACAAAGCACTCCTTACCTTCGAGTTCGAAATCACGAATCAGCCTTTTGAGATCATTCTCCTCAAGAATAATTTCTTCAGTAATGAAACCAAGAAACTTACCCTTTTCTATTACTGGCAACTGGTTTGTACGCAGTTCCTCCATCCATACAATAGCCTTGTTGCCATCATCTGATGGTTTCAAAGGAGGAATCATGTGATTTATTAATTCTGCTGCTACCATTTTCATAAAGCTTAAACGTAAAACGATGCCCGAAGCCTTTTAGTTCTTAATGTCACTGTACTGAGTTAAACAATATTATAAAATGTCACCCAATTTCTAAGCATATCTAAGCCATATTGTGTTAATACTGCTTCCGGGTGAAATTGAAGGCCCCAAGCCATCAATGTTGGCTCACTTTCGAAGGCCATTAACTCTTCTAATTCTGTAAGCGCAGTTGCCTTAAGGTTCTTGGGAAGGTTTTGAACGATCAATGAATGGTAGCGCACCACGTCAAATTGAGCGGGTAACTCATCAAAAGCGTGCCCCCCACTCGTTATAATTCTTGAGACTTTACCATGCATTGGGTAATTAGCCTTTACTAATTCTCCACCTAAGAATTCGGCAATTGCTTGATGACCAAGACAAATGCCTAACATTGGGCACTTCCCTAAATAAGTCTCTACGACTTGTAATAAGTTACCCGCACGTTTCGGGTTTTCAGGGCCTGGCGATAACACAACACCACTATAGTCAAAAGATTCAATTTCCTCGATTGAACAGTCATTCCTAAGAACCTTGCAATCAATACCTAGTTGACCAAAATAATCCACTAAGTTATACGTGAAGGAATCGTAGTTATCGAGTAGTAAAATCAAACTGGGGATATTAACTCTTTGATAGATTCAAGCATTTCTTCAGCAAAAGGAAGAACAACATCGAGCGCAGTGATAAGGCTAGGCCCTAATTCGGCTAGAAAAGGATAAAGGACTAATTCTTCGTCCTGACCAGGTAGTTCTATTCCAAAGTTGTTGGTTAACCAGAGGATAATGCTCAGGCCAATAGCCCATTTGACGATCCCCACGATTGCTCCGGCAAACTTATCTACTCCTCCAAGCAAGGTCATGTCCACCATTTTCTTAACAAGCTTCCCAAAAAGATTAACCAAGAGAATGATGGCAATAAAAATGACCAAAAACGATATGAAAGGAAGCAGATGATCAATTCCATCAAAGTATTCAGACAAATAAGTCATTCCTAGCTCCATTAATTTGAAGCCCCCTATAATGGCAAGCACAAAAGCTAGTATGCCGAAAATCTCTAACAGCAAGCCCTTCTTGTATCCCATGACAGCGCCAAAAACCAAAGGGATAATCAATATGATATCCAGCGTTTTCAACTATCCGACCAAAATGGATTTAACGATACTAGAAATAGTTTTTCCATCAGCCTTACCAGCCAAGGCCTTTGAAGCCAGACCCATTACCTTACCCATGTCTTGAGGGCCTGCTGCCCCTACTTGAGCAACGATTTTTTCTAATTCCGTTCTAATTTCTTCTTCTGACATCTGCTTTGGAAGATACTTCTCAATCACAGCGATTTCGGCTAACTCTACCGCTAGCAAATCTTCTCGTCCTTGGTCCTTATATATCTGAGCTGAGTCTTTCCTCTGCTTAACAGCTTTCATCAACAACTTAAGTTCTACGTCAGTAGAAACAGAGCCATCATTCCCCTTCTCGGTTTCTGCCAGTAAAATCATAGACTTGATCGCTCTCAATGCTTGCAGTTCAGCTTTTTGTCTGGCCAACATGGCTGTTTTAATATCTGTTTCGATTTGTTCTTTTAAGCTCATCTCAAATAATTTCGATTTTTTTAATCATTAACTTGCACACAAAGTTATGCAATAAAGGAAATTTGAATGACTAGACTGAGTGTTAACATTAACAAAGTAGCCACGCTACGAAATGCCAGAGGAGGAGACAATCCAAATGTAGTTCAGGTAGCGAAAGATGCGGAGCGTTTTGGTGCCGAAGGAATCACAATTCATCCTAGGCCTGATGAAAGACACATTACTACCAAAGACGTATATGACTTGAAGGAAGTTGTAACGACTGAATTTAACATTGAAGGCTATCCTGATGATAGATTCCTAAGAATTTTGGAGGAAGTCAGGCCTGAACAAGCCACACTTGTACCAGACCCTCCTCATGTACTGACTTCAAACGCTGGTTGGGATACTATAACTCACGAAAAGAAGCTATCAGAAATTATTGATAAGATTAAATCTATGGGCATTCGCACATCAATTTTTGTCGAACCCAATATGGATATCATTGAGGGCGCTTCGAAGGTAGGTGCTGATAGAATAGAGCTCTATACAGAAATGTATGCCACTGAATATCGGGCCAATCCATCCAAGGCAGTTTTATCATACAAGCAGGCTGCTAAACGAGCTTATTCTCTCGGCTTAGGCATAAACGCTGGTCATGACCTAGATTTGACAAACCTGAAGTTCCTAAAACAAGAATTACCCAATTTAGATGAAGTGAGCATTGGTCACGCCTTGTTCTGCGATGCGCTTTATCTTGGCTTGGAAAATACCATTCAACTATATTTACGCGAATTAAAATAGATGCTATTAAACTATAAAACTTTCGGTGAAGGTCCACCGCTCATCATACTTCACGGCCTCTTTGGATCCCTTGACAATTGGGTAACGCTAGGCAAAAAGTTTAGTAAAAATTTCAAAGTGTATCTGGTCGATCAAAGAAATCACGGCCAATCATTTCACAGTGATGAGTTTTCCTATGATGTAATGTCAGAAGACCTCAGCCTATTTATGGGGGAAATGAAGCTAGAGAAAGCACATATTATTGGGCATTCTATGGGTGGAAAAACAGCCATGGAGTTCGCCAGAAAATATTCTGATAAAGTTGAAAAACTGATTGTAGCCGATATTGGTCCCAAGTTTTATCCGGTACACCATACACAAATTATCAAGGCATTTTATTCGGTACCTGTTGATAAAATCTCTTCAAGGAAAGAAGCAGATGATATCCTGAGTGGATTGGTTCCAGACTTTGGTACAAGGCAGTTTCTTCTCAAAAATCTAAGTCGAGAAGCTGATGGCTTCAAATGGAAAATGAACTTGGATGCTATTTCTTCCAGTATAGAAGAAGTTGGAAAGGGTTTAAATCAAAATGCTATTATCATGAATAAGACTCTTTTCTTAAGAGGTGGTAATTCCGATTACATCCTTAATGATGACTTTAACCTCATCCATTCTGTCTTCCCAAATAGCAGAGTAGATACTGTGGAAGGAGCTGGTCATTGGCTACACGCAGAAAAACCAAGTGAGTTTTATGAAAAAGCAAGTGAATTTTTATCCTAGATGAGCTCAGGCAAAGTATATATCATTCCAAACATCATCTCGGAGAATACACAAGAAGAAGTGATTCCAGCTCAAGTAAAGAATGCTATTCTCGCTTGCGATTTCTTCCTAGTGGAAAATGTCAGGACCGCTAGAAGGTACATCAGCTCTTTGAGGCTTGGTTTAGTCATTGACGATTTGCGATTCGAAACGTTGGATAAAAACACCTCCTTTGAAGACTGTATAGATTTAATCCAGCCTATTCTTGAAGGTGAAAATGCTGGAATTATCTCCGAATCTGGTTGCCCTGGAATTGCTGACCCCGGAGCTAGACTGGTTCACATGGCCCATCAATTCAATATTATGTGCATTCCAATTGTTGGCCCTTCCTCCATACTCATGGCCTTAATGGCTAGTGGTTTCAATGGTCAGTCATTTGCTTTTCATGGTTACCTACCCATTGATAAAAAAGACCGTCAGCAAAGGATTAAGGGACTCGAAAAAGAGTCCAAAGAAAAAGATCAAACACAGATCTTCATGGATACACCATATCGCAATGAACAACTTCTGGTAGACATCCTCAAAGTCGCTAGAAAAGATACTTTTTTGTGCATTGCTCGTGATATAACGGGAGAAAAAGAACTGGTTATCACCAAGTCCATAGGGAAATGGAAAGCTGGTGACATTTCCTTGAATAAGGTCCCAACAATTTTCCTGCTTTACGGAAATTAGCCCCCTAAAAATTAAGTTTTCTTTATTCACTACAGAACTCTATTTTTGCACCCTTACAATACATAGACATATGGCTTACTTATTTACATCAGAATCTGTTTCAGAAGGTCACCCAGACAAGGTAGCTGACCAAATATCAGATGCCCTTATAGATAACTTTTTAGCTTTTGATCCTGAATCTAAGGTTGCTTGTGAAACACTAGTCACGACGGGACAAGTAATTTTAGCTGGCGAGGTTAAATCAAATACATACCTAGATGTACAAAGAATAGCAAGAGAAACAATTCATCGTATAGGTTACACAAAAGCTGAATATCAATTCGACAGTAAATCTTGTGGTGTGCTTTCTGCAATCCACGAACAATCTGATGATATTAATAGAGGTGTAGACAGAGCATCAAAAGAAGAGCAAGGCGCTGGCGATCAAGGAATGATGTTTGGTTATGCTTCAAAAGAAACCGAGAACTATATGCCTTTGGCATTAGACCTTTCTCACAAAATCCTTCAAGTACTCGCTGAACTTAGAAGAGAGAATGCTGACATATCATATTTGAGACCTGACGCAAAATCTCAAGTAACTATTGAATATTCTGATGACAACACTCCTCTAAGAATTGAGGCAATTGTAGTATCAACGCAACACGATGATTTTGACGCTGATGATGCAATGCTTGCGAAAATCAGAGAGGATATTGTGAAAATTCTTATCCCAAGAGTAAAAGCGCAACTCCCTACAAATATTCAAGCGTTATTTAACGACCAAATCAAGTACCATATCAACCCAACAGGGAAGTTCGTAATTGGTGGTCCTCATGGAGATACTGGTTTAACTGGTCGTAAGATTATCGTAGATACATACGGTGGTAAAGGTGCACATGGTGGTGGTGCTTTCTCTGGAAAAGACCCTTCTAAAGTCGACCGTTCTGCGGCTTACGCTACACGCCATATCGCTAAAAATCTAGTAGCAGCTGGCGTTGCTGACGAAGTATTAGTACAAGTATCATATGCTATTGGTGTCGTAGAGCCGATGGGGATTTTTATTGATACTTATGGTACTGCCAAGGTTGATATGAGTGACGGAGAGATTGCTCAAAAGGTCTCTGAAGTTTTTGATATGAGACCATTTGCAATCGAAAGCCGTCTAAAACTTAGAAACCCTATGTATACTGAAACTGCAGCCTATGGGCACATGGGTAGAAAAAATGAGGTTGTAAGTAAGACATTTATAAATTCTAGCGGTCAACCACAGACGTTCCAAGTTGAACTATTCACTTGGGAAAAACTTGACTACGTAGATAAAGTAAAACAGGCATTTAACTTATAAACAAAAAAGGCCTCTTTCGAGGCCTTTTTTGTTTAGTGTGATTCTACTTTCTCTTTGTGCTTTTTGATCTGCCTCCTTAGTGCCTCAACACAGTGATCACTTGCAGCTTCAAAAGAACCATTAGTCTTATTAGCAAATAACTGACTACCTGGTACATTGAGCTTAATCTCAACCGTTTTATTCTCAATACCCTCATTATTGAGTTTAAGGATTACTTCAGCATCAATAGTCCTATCATAATAGGTATCCAACTTGTCTAGCTTCTTTTGAATAAAGTCGATGAGCTTTTCGTCTGCATCAAAGTGGATTGACTGAATTTGTACTTTCATAATTCTAAATTTTAAAGGGTTAAACTTATGCTTTAGGATGAGCCTGATCAAAAACAGACTTCAATTTTTCTAATGAATTGTGTGTGTATACTTGCGTAGCGGCTAAACTACTGTGTCCTAACAAATCTTTCACGGCATTTAAGTCAGCTCCTTTATTCAAAAGGTGGGTTGCAAATGTATGACGCAAGACATGAGGACTTTTTTTGTCTAAGGATGAAACGTGGTTTAAATATTTTTTAACTGTTCTATAAATTAACATAGGATATGCTTGTCTTCCATCCTTATTAACGATTAAATAAGAGTTATGGTCATCAGAATAGACATGATTTTTTTCTTGCACATAACTTTTTGTCAGATTATACAACGATGTAGAAATTGGAATAATTCTTTCTTTGTTTCGCTTGCCTAAAACTTTGATTGTGGACTGACTCTCATTGATATCTGAAACTTTAAGGCCCAAAAGTTCGGCCAAACGAATACCTGTTCCATAAAGCATTTCGAGGATTAATTGGTCTCTCTTACCTTCAAAGGAATCAGGGAAACTCACATGATCTAAAAAAATAGAAAATTCATTCTCATCAGCAAAGCTAGGTAATTCCTTGCTAGTCTTAAGCGATCGAATTTTTGACGTAGGATCCTTAGTAATGACTTCCCGCTTGAGTAAAAACTTATAGAAAGATCTTAAGCTTGCCATCTTACGGTTTACAGTCCTCGCTGCAATGGCATCATCCATAAGAGATAACACCCATGAACGAATCATTAACTGAGTGGCGTCTGCCAATTGATCAGTTTGAAACTTGCCGTAAATAAAGGATTGAAATTGTCCGAGATCGTTTTGATATGAACTTACAGTGTGCTTACTGTAACGTTTCTCGAATGATATGTATTTTATGAAGGAATTAACCATGTTAGCCCTGCGCATTTCGCACAGTACTAACATAGCAATTTTAAGGCAAAAAAGAATGCCTTAGTAGTTATCTTTGGCGAACATCTTTTGCTTGTAGGCCGCCTTAATTTTCATCGCTCTATTACTTATAGAAGGCTTCTCGTACGCAGTCCTTGATCTAAGCTCTTTTAGTACTCCAGTTTTCTCGAATTTCTTCTTAAAACGCTTTAGGGCTTTGTCAATTGACTCGTTTTCTTTTACATTAATAATTATCATAATATTTTAAACACCTCCTCTCAATTCGGAGGGCAAAGGTACAACCTTTTCGGAAATACAATAACCATCTGAAAAAGAAAGAATAAGCGACTTTAGATTATTTTAAAATTTGACGCGCAATTACTAGCTTTTGAATCTCAGAAGTACCCTCTCCGATCGTACATAACTTGGCATCACGATAGTATTTTTCTACTGGGTAATCCTTAGTGTAGCCATAGCCACCGAAAATCTGTACTGCTTCCGTTGCACATTCCACAGCACATTCTGATGCATGATACTTGGCCATTGCTGATTCCTTAGTCATTGGCTTTCCTTCATTCTTCATCTGAGCTGCTTGATGCGTCAATAATTTAGCTGCTTCAATTTTTGTCGCCATGTCAGCGAGCTTGAAAGATATGCCTTGAAAATTGAAGATGGGCTGATTGAACTGCTCTCTCTCTTGTGCATACTTTAGTGACTCATCGAAAGCACCTTCAGCAATACCAAGGCTTAAGGCGGCAATAGAAATTCTTCCTCCATCCAAAACTTTCATAGACTGGACAAACCCCTCACCTTCTTTACCCAGCATATTTTCTGCAGGAATTCTGCAATCTTCAAATATCATTTCAGCAGTCTCTGAGGAGCGCATGCCTAGTTTATCTTCCTTTTTGCCAGCTTTAAAACCTGGAGTTCCACGTTCTACTACGAAAGCAGTCATGCCGTGGGAGTCTCCTGTCTCACCTGTTCTGACAATTACTACAGCGACATCTCCTGATTTCCCATGAGTAATCCAGTTTTTTGTACCGTTAATCACCCAATGGTCTCCATCTTTTTTTGCTGTAGTTCTCATGTTACCAGCGTCTGAACCAGTATTGGGTTCAGTTAAACCCCAAGCACCAATCCATTCAGCGGTAGCCAACTTTGGCAACCACTTTTGTTTTTGGCTCTCGGTACCAAACTGCAAAATATGCCCTGTGCAAAGTGAATTATGTGCTGCAACAGATAGTCCAATTCCTGGATCAATCTTAGCCACTTCAGATACGACAGTGATGTATTCATGGTAACCGAAGCCAGAGCCTCCATACTCTTGTGGCACCAATACACCCATTAACCCTAATTCACCGAATTTTTTAAAGATCTGGACTGGGAATTCCTGATCGTCATCCCACTGATTTCTAAATGGCGTAATCTCCTTGGCACCAAAGTCTCTGATCATTTCAGCGATCAGCGTTTGGTTCTCGTTCATTTCAAAATCCATCTCTAGTATAGTTTTTCGAAAATTAGTCAATTTACCTATCCAAACAAACGTTTGTTAGGTTGAATGGTTAGCGATAGAATCTATACGGTTGCCACCTCAAAATAACTACTGATCGAAGCGCTATTTCCATTTGAAAAATTAATTTTAGCTTTGAACAAAATCTAAGTATGAAAAGCATTTTGATTACCGGAGGAGCCGGGTTCATTGGAAATCATGTCGTGAGGTTGTTTGTCAACAAATATCCTGACTATCGCATCTTCAATCTTGATAACCTTACCTACGCGGGAAACCTCGAGAACCTAGAAGACATTGAGGCGAAAGAAAACTACTCCTTTATCAAAGGAGATATCTGTGATGCCAAGTATATGGATGAGTTGTTTGACAAACACCAGTTCGATGGCGTGATTCATTTAGCCGCAGAATCTCATGTCGATAGATCAATTTCTGATCCATTGGCCTTTGTCACCACCAACGTAATTGGAACGGTTAATCTGCTGAACTCTGCGAAGCGCTTATGGGCTGACAAGATGGAAGGAAAGCTATTCTATCATATCTCCACTGACGAAGTCTATGGATCTCTCGGAGACGAGGGCTTCTTTTTAGAAGACACTTCTTATGACCCTCAATCTCCCTACTCTGCTTCAAAAGCCAGTTCAGATCATTTCGTAAGGGCATATGCAAACACCTATAAACTCCCTATAGTAGTTTCTAACTGCTCCAATAATTACGGACCGAATCAGTTCCCGGAGAAACTCCTCCCTTTGTGTATCAATAACATAAAGTTTAATAAGCCACTTCCAATTTATGGTAAGGGCGAGAACATTAGGGATTGGCTTTATGTAGTTGACCACGCTCGAGCCATTGATGAGATCTTCCACAAGGGTCAAAAAGGAGAAACTTATAACATCGGTGGTTTTAATGAATGGAAAAATATTGACATCGTTAAATTGCTATGTGATATCATGGACCGTAAGCTTGATCGCCCAATGGGCACCTCTCAAAAGCTAATTACCTATGTTAAGGATAGAGCGGGGCATGACATGCGATATGCCATAGATGCCAATAAGATCAAAAATGAATTAGGTTGGGAACCGTCTCTCCAATTCGAAGAGGGGCTTGAAAAAACCGTAGATTGGTATCTCGCCAACACAGAATGGTTAGAAAATGTTACCTCGGGTGACTATCAAAAATATTATACAAACCAATATCAAGCATGAAGGGAATTATCTTAGCTGGAGGATCGGGAACAAGACTTCACCCATTAACGATTGCTATTAGTAAGCAACTAATGCCCGTTTACGATAAGCCTATGATTTACTATCCATTGTCAATTCTAATGTTGGCCGGGATAAAGGATATACTTATCATTTCCACACCTCATGACTTGCCTCTTTTTGAGCAACTTTTAGGAGATGGCAGTAGAATAGGTTGTAAGTTTAGTTACGCTGAACAACCTAAGCCTGAAGGGCTTGCTCAAGCCTTTATTATTGGTGAAGAGTTTATCGGCAACGACAAGGTTGCTTTGGTCCTTGGAGATAATATCTTTTATGGCTCAGGCCTTCCAAAACTTTTACAAAGTAATACCGATCCCGAAGGTGGAGTGATTTATGCCTATCGAGTGAATGACCCAGAACGATACGGAGTTGTTGATTTTGACAAAAACATGAATGCCCTTTCTATTGAAGAAAAGCCTGAAAAACCCAAATCTCATTGGGCGGTCCCTGGTCTCTATTTCTATGATAATCAAGTGGTGGAAATTGCCAAAAACCTAGAGCCGAGTCCAAGAGGGGAATTGGAGATTACAGATATTAACAAAGCCTACTTAGAAATGGGTAAGCTCAAAGTGAGTACTATGGATAGGGGTACAGCTTGGTTAGACACCGGCACAATCGATTCATTAATTCAGGCTGCTCAATTTGTTCAGATCCTAGAAGAACGACAGGGAATTAAAATCTCTTGTATTGAAGAGATTGCTTATAGCATGAAATTCATCTCTAAAGAACAACTTTTAGAAATAGCAAAGCCACTTGAGAAGTCAGGGTATGGGAAGTACTTGAAAAATCTAGTTTCCTAAGAACTATTCGTTGTACAAAACACTCATTAGTACAGAGGCCACATTTCCGAGTGTCTCTTTACTAATGTTCTCCATGGTATCATTGGTTGTATGCCAAGCAGGAGTAAACGATCCAGTCGTTTCTCTGTAGTCAATTATATCGATCATTGGAATACGAGCAATATTATTGACATAAACATGATCGTCAATAATGCCTTGAAAACCGTTTTGCTTTTTGAACATGGCTCCATAGCCTAACTGTCCAGCTATACCCCAAACCTTTTCCAAGGTTCTTCCTGCGTTCTCTCTTGAAACAGCATCGTAAAAGAAAGTAGCATCAGGTGCGCCTACCATATCTAATAATATTCCGTAATAAGCAGTATAGCCCGCTTTGTGCTTATTCCTACTCCAGTGCTGTGATCCTAAGCACCACCAAGTTTCTTTATCAGCTGGCAATTGTTTGCCTGCCTCCTCATTATGCTCACCCCAATCTTCACCATCAAATAAGATGATGTCAACACCTACGTCAGGGGCTTGGTTTTCACTCAAAAGCCTAGCCACTTCAAGTAATACACCTACCCCACTACCTCCGTCATTAGCACCATCAATTGGAGCGTAAGTATTTTCAGCATCGCGATCTCCAAATGGACGTGTATCCCAGTGTGCTGCAAGCAGTATTCTTTTTTTCTTTTCAGGATAAAAGGAGGCTATCACATTTGTAAGCTCAACCTTCTTCCCGTCATAAATGTAATCAGTGAAGCTTTGCATGGTCACAGCCGCACCATAAGCCTCAAATTTTTTCTTAAACCATTGAGAAGCATCGCGATGTGCTTGTGTGTTCGGTACCCGTGGTCCGAAATCTACTTGCGCTTGAACAAAGGCGTATACTGAATCTGCATTGACCACCGGAGCAGGTTTCAGTTCAATTGGGATTTGTCTATTTCCCTTTCCCCCATCAATTCCTCCGCAGGAGACAAGAAGTATGACACAAATAAATGAAAGTAATAATTTCGTTAATCGCATGGCGTACGTTTCTAACCTAAAAATACTAGCCTTTTTTCATTAAAATAGGATTAGCATTCGTATTTGATAAGAAATAAAAAACAACTATTTTTGCAGTACTTATTTGGAAAATAACCAGAGGGGACCTTTAAGTCCCCTCTTTCTTTGTACAACTATGGATATAACATCAGAAATAAGAGCTCTTGCTGAATCTTTCTTGAAGGATGAGAGTTATTTCATTGTCGATGTGATATCTAAAGGAGTTGGTGGAAGAATAAAGCATTTAATACTGCTAGATGGAGATAATGGCGTTTCAATAGACGACTGTGCCTCAATTAGCAGACAAGTCTCTTACCAAATTGAGGAAAGAGAATTGATTGAAGATGCTTTCATTCTTGAAGTATCATCTCCAGGTCTTGAGCATCCGTTAGCATCCGAAAGGCAGTTTGCCAAAAATGTAGGAAGAAAACTTAAGATCACATTGGTTGACGGAACGATGATCCAAGGAAAACTGGAAGGTCTTTCTAAGGATGCATTGGATATAGAAAAAGAGATAACTGAAAAGAAGAAGGTGAAACTTGAAAAAGCATCTATTCCTTTCAAGACAATAGAAAAAGCAAACGTGATCGTGTCATTTAACTAGAGAAAATGGACAGTGTAGTATTAATCGAGTCATTTGCAGAGTTTGCAAAAAGCAAAAACGTAGACCGACCTACTATGATTAGGATTCTGGAAGATGTTTTCAGAACAATGATCAGAAAGAAATACGAAGTAGACGATAACTTCGACATCGTAATCAATGCCGATAAGGGTGATTTAGAGATATGGCGTTTCCGTGAAATCGTTGACGACAATTCTGAAGACATTTGGGATCATGACAAAATTTGTCTTACTGACGCACGTAAAATTGAGCAAGATTTTGAAATAGGTGAAGAAGTAGCTGAAGAAATAAAACTTATTGATTTCGGAAGAAGAGCAGTAATGACGGCTCGTCAAACCTTAATTCAACGCATTAAGGATCTTGAAAAAGACATCCTTTATCAAAAATATAAAGACCTTGTTGGAGAGATTATCTCTGCAGACGTATATCAGATTCTTAGCCGAGAAGTGCTCCTAATAGATAATGAAGACAATGAACTTTCTATTCCTAGAAACGAGCAAATCTCGAAAGATAGGTTTAGAAAAGGTGAATCTGTTAGGGCAATTGTCGACCGTGTAGACATGGTCAACGGAAGTCCGAAAATCATTCTTTCTAGAACTTCTGGTCAATTCCTTGAGAGACTATTTGAAAGTGAAGTACCAGAAGTATTTGATGGCCTAATTACCATTAAAAAAGTAGTTCGTGAGCCAGGAGAAAGAGCAAAAGTTGCTGTGGAGTCTTATGACGACAGAATTGACCCTGTAGGAGCTTGTGTTGGTATGAAAGGTTCAAGAATTCACAGCATCGTCCGTGAATTGCAGAATGAGAATATCGATGTTATTAATTTTACTGATAACATGGAATTATATATTTCCAGAGCACTTAGCCCGGCTAAAATTTCGAGCATGAAAATCTTGGAAGATGAAGGACGAGTCTCTGTTTACCTAAAGCCTGACCAGGTTTCCTTGGCCATTGGTAAAGGTGGACAAAACATTAAACTAGCATCTAAACTAGTCGGTCTTGAAATCGATGTGTTCAGAGAACTTTCTGAATACGAAGAAGAAGATGTCGATTTGGATGAATTTTCAGATGAAATAGATAGCTGGATCATTGACGAGCTTAAGCGAATCGGTCTTGATACTGCTAAAAGCGTGTTAATGCTAGCTGCTGAAGATATCGTTAGAAGAACTGAATTGGAAGAAGAAACAGTAAAGTTCTTATTTGAAATTCTGAAAAAGGAATTTGAGAAGCAATAGATTTTATAAAAACCTGAAAAAAAGGGATATTTGAGTATGTCAGAAGAAAAAATGATGAGACTGAGCCAGATCTCTAGAAAACTAAACGTAGGTAGAAATACCATCGTTGAATTTCTGGAAGACAAAGGCTATTCAGTCGACAGCAGCCCCAATGCCAAAATCGATGGTGAGCAATATGGTTTGCTTGCTAAGGAGTTTGCTGCGTCTGCCTCAGAAAAAGAGGAAGCGTCTCATCTTACTATTGGCACCAAGCATGTTGAAGATTTAGCGCCTATCGCTTCTAGTGCTCCTCCAGCCGAGGAACCTAAGAAGCAAGTACCTGTTGCTAAACCTGAAGCTCCAAAAGAAGAGCCTAAACCTGCCGCACCAAAAGTAGAAGCTCCGAAACCAGAAGAGCCAAAGGTACAAGAAGAAACAAAGGTAGAAGCTCCTTCACCTCCTTCACCTGCTTTAGTAGAAGAAAAGCCAGTACCCGTTAAAAAGGATGAGGCAATTGCTAAAAAGGAAGAAGCGCCTGTACAGGAAAAATCTGGGTTAAAAATCTTAGGTAAGATTGACCTTGATAAGAGTAAGAAAAAAGAAGCTCCTAAAGCCACGGTTGTCGAGAAACCGGTGAAGGAAGAACCAAAAGCTCAAGAAAAACCTGCCGAAGAAGAAGTAGCTACTCCTGACAAGGTGATTGAGGCAAGGGCAGATTCTTTAAGAGGCTTGAAGGTGGTTGGTAAAATTAAATTGCCTGACCCTCCGAAAAAGAATAAACCTGACGACAAGAAAAAAACAGGTGCTGGGGCTGACTCCAAAAGACCGAGGAAACGTATTCCATCTAAATTTGAACGTCCTAATAAACCAGGGACTCCAAGTGGACCGGGATCCGGACCTGCAAGAGGTGGACAAAGAGGCGGGCCACCAAGCAGAAGTAGAGTTCCAAAGGAAGAGCTTACGGATAAGCAAATTCAAGAACAGATTAAAGAAACTCTTGCACGCTTAAGTGGTGGTGGAAAAGGCGGAAGCAAAAGCCGATCCAAATATCGTAAAGAGAAGCGTTCTGCAGTTGCTGAGGCAGCAGAGGAGAAAATGCTCCAAGAACAAGAGGATAGTAAAGTCCTAAAACTAACTGAGTTTATCTCAGCGAGTGATCTTGCGAGTTTAATGGATGTGAGTGTCAATGAAGTTATCTCTACTTGCATGTCTCTTGGAATGTTCGTTTCGATCAACCAAAGATTAGATGCAGAGGCCATTACCATTATTTCAGATGAATTCGGATATGATGTTCAATTTACTTCTGCAGATGAAGATGTTGATGTTTTAGAAGCAGTAGATGAATCCGAGGATTTATTGGATAGAGCACCTATCGTTACCATTATGGGTCACGTTGACCACGGTAAGACATCCTTGCTTGATTATATCCGTGACGCAAATGTGACTGCAGGTGAAGCCGGTGGTATCACCCAACACATTGGTGCATACGACGTAATGACCAAAGCAGGCAAAAAAATAGCATTCCTTGATACACCAGGTCACGAAGCTTTTACAGCGATGCGTGCGCGTGGTGCTAAAATCACAGATGTAGTAATTATCGTAGTAGCAGCTGACGACAACGTGATGCCTCAAACAAAAGAGGCAATCAATCACGCACAAGTAGCTGAAGTGCCTATTGTAATTGCGATTAACAAAATTGATAAGCCAAACGCCAACTCCGACAAAATCAAAGAGGAACTTTCTCAAATGAATATCCTTGTTGAGGATTGGGGCGGTAAATATCAATGCCAAGAAGTATCGGCAAAAACCGGTGAAGGCATTGACGAATTATTGGAAAAAGTATTGCTTGAAGCTGAATTACTTGAGCTCAAAGCAAATCCTAATAAAAATGCTGTAGGAACTGTAATTGAAGCTTCTCTCGACAAGGGAAGAGGTTACCTATCTACGGTAATGGTTCAGGGTGGTACTATGAAGATTGGAGATGTTGTATTAGCAGGGTCTCATTTCGGAAAAGTGAAAGCCATGTATGACCACAGAGGAAATAGACTCGAAATAGTTGGTCCTGCAACACCAGTTCAAATGCTGGGATTGGATGGCGCACCTCAAGCTGGTGATCGTTTTAATGTGATGGATACTGACCGAGAGGCCAGAGAAATTGCTAATAAACGTGAGCAAATCATGCGTGAACAAAGTGTTCGTACGAAGAAACACATTACGCTGGACGAAATTGGTAGACGTCTTGCCGTTGGAAACTTTAAGGAGCTTAACGTAATCGTAAAAGGTGATGTGGACGGTTCTATTGAAGCATTGGGTGATTCGTTACTAAAACTTTCTACGGAAGAAGTTCAAGTGAACATCATTCATAAAGCGGTAGGTCAGATTTCTGAGTCGGATGTATTACTTGCAAGTGCCTCTGATGCAATCATCATTGGTTTCCAAGTGAGACCTTCTGGTGGCGCAAGAAAAATTGCAGAAGCCGAGGAAATTGAGATCAGATTATACTCTATCATCTACGATGCTATTAATGAGCTCAAAGATGCCATGGAAGGTCTACTTGAGCCGACTGAGAAAGAAGTTATTACGGGTAACATCGAAGTACGTGAAGTCTTCAAGATTTCGAAAGTGGGTACCGTTGCAGGTTGTTATGTAACTGATGGATTCGTGAAGCGAAACAATCAGATTCGACTAATCAGAGATGGTATAGTAGCTTACACAGGTAACATCGGTCAATTGAAACGTTTCAAAGACGATGTAGCTGAAGTGAAATCGGGTTACGAATGTGGTTTGAGCATTAAGAGCTTCAACGACATTCAAGAAGGTGATATCATCGAAGGATTCGAAATTCAAGAAGTGAAGAGGACTTTATAAAAGCTCTAAATCTATATATTGAACCCTGACTTTAACCGTCAGGGTTTTTTTATGCAAAACATATTACTATTTATCATTTGGGGGAACATCGCTATCCTCGTTCTAGGACTGATCAGCCCATGGCGTGCACTCTGGTGGATGAGCAAACAGAACCGACTCTTGGTGCTGAAGTATTATGGTAGTTCGTTATTGATGCTGTCGAGCATCTATTTTTTCACATAAGACGAGTTGCTTTCCTGATTGATCAGTAGCTCCAAAAAGATATTGATCACCTCCCTCTTTTAGGCCACTCTTCTTCCTAATTTGAGCCACCGTCATAGGGAAGTTTCGCACGGTGATATTCGCCTTCATTTCCGGAAAATGATGTTTCAAGACCTTCTTGTTTAAGGAAATCTTGTCGAGTACACGGAAGGTTCGTCCTGGGAAGCCTTCGACCAATGCAGAGGAAGTGTATAGGTGGGTATTAGCCTCTAGCTTCTGTAATCCAAACGCATTACCGATGGCCTTAAATGCCCCAGCCTTCAGAATCGAAGCGTTCGGTTCGTACAGGTAGGCTTCTACTTGATCAAAGCTTGAAGTAGCCCTTTCTTCAGCATCAAAAGTGAATTCAAATACCTCTTTGTTATCTCCTTTCAGGTTAACACAATGAATCTGAGGGGTACGATCAGAATTATTATCTAGTAAGAAAACCAGTTCTTTAACTTCGTTTGCAACTGCGATCACGTGAACCTGAGCCACTGAACCCAATTGCTGAATAGCTCCTTTAATATCAAGCAAAGGCGATGTCTTAAGCATGACTTGCTTTGCCTTGGATAATAGCTTAGGTAGTAGAGAGGTCACATTAGGCTCGCAGTATTCGAGCCTAACTACCTTTTCATTATGGTCGTCTCTCCTGGCTGGGTCTAAATAGATCAGATCAAAATTGTCTTGGCTAGTTAAGAATTCTTCCGATTGCCCATGGTTTGCTTCAAAACCCGTAAGACCTAAGAGGTTGAAATTATATTTGGCATGCTCTACCAGTTCGGCTTGTCTTTCTACGTAATGAGCCTCTGAGAACTTCTCCGAAAGAAATGCAAAATCAACACCGAAGCCTCCTGTCAAGTCGATCATTTGTAGTCCTGCATTAATCAAACTCATTTTATACCGAGCGGTATTTTCTGAAGAACATTGCTCCATTGATAGTACTGGAGGGTAAATCAGACCACGTGTTTTAAACCAAGAAGGGAGCTTACTCTTGGCCTTACGTTTAGACTGTATTTGTTCTACGATTTGTTTCATTGGCCAATCGGGATAATGATTGGCTTTTAGCATAAGCAATGAAGGATCATCATACAGGTGATCCTGTATGAATTCTTGAATTTCCGGTTTGGTGAGCTTATTAATCAAACGGCTTGCATTTGCTTCTGCAAGTATTCTACTATTTGTACAGCATTGGTGGCTGCTCCTTTTCGAAGGTTATCAGCAACAACCCACATGTTCAATGTATTTGGCTGGCTTTCGTCACGTCTTAGCCTACCCACAAATACTTCATCTTTTTTATGCGCTGTTAGAGGCATTGGATAGAGGTTTTGACTGGGTTCATCTTGAAGGATAATTCCCTCTGTATTGCCCAAAATTTGTCTCACCTCCTCAAGGTCAAAGTCTTCTTTGAATTCAACATTGATTGATTCTGAATGGCCTCCCATGGTAGGAATACGGACAGTCGTTGCCGTAATGGCAATGGTATCGTCACTGAAGATTTTTTTGGTCTCATTGATCATCTTCATTTCCTCTTTCGTGTAACCGTTCTCTTGAAAGACGTCAATATGAGGTAATACATTCAGATCAATCTTATGGGGGTAGCACATCTCACCATTCTCGCCATTGCGCTCGTTCATCAACTGATCAACCGCGGCCTTTCCTGAACCAGTAACCGATTGGTAGGTAGAGACTACAATCCTCTTTAGTCCATATCGCTTGCGTAAAGGTTCTAAGGCCACCACCATTTGAATGGTTGAGCAATTAGGGTTTGCTATAATTCGGTCATCAGCGCTCAACTCTCTGGCGTTGATCTCAGGCACTACAAGTTTATGATCAGGACTCATTCTCCATGCCGAAGAGTTGTCGACCACTGTGGTTCCTACCTCCGCAAATTTTTGTGCCCATTCTAAAGATGTTCCTCCACCGGCAGAGAAGATGGCAAAATTGGGTTTGAGAAGAACTGCATCTTCTAATGTAATAATGGTGTATTCTTTACCCTTAAATATCTTCTTTGTACCTGCAGACCTAGCAGATGCTACCAGATACAATTCATCAAATTGAAGATTTCTCTCTTCTAAAACCTCTAGAATTTCTCCTCCTACAAGTCCTGTCGCTCCAACAACGGCAATTTTCATTTCTTTCTCTTTACGCTTATTAATTAGTTCGTATTATTCAAGTTTCTTATATTAAAGTAATAATTAACACACATGAGATTTATACTGAGCATCTTATTCGTGCTATGCACAAATATACTGTTAAGTCAGGTGAACAGTTTTCCCTACACGGAAAGTTTCGAGCAATCGTTTAACACGGGTAGCAATATAGATTTTATAACCAACTGGAAGGGTAATACGGTTGCCGTTAGCAATAGAATTTTTGCGGGAAGTGATCCAAGAACAGGTAATCAATCGCTGAATATTATTCCAACCTCCAGCTTCAAGGGCACCACCGAAATCTCCTTAAATCTTTCTGAAGTCAACAATCCTAAAATTTCATTCTATGCTTTCTCGAAGCAAAATGGCTCCTCCACATCCTCTCGTCCGATACTATTAAGCTTCTCTACTTCCATAGATGGGGGAGTAACATATACAACGCCCGTACCCATCGGAGATGCAACCACTTTTCCCAATAACGACTCAACTGCCTATGCGCAATATACCTACGAATTGCCGGCTGAAGCGGGTGGAATGCCCAATGTGATTGTAAAAATGGTTGCAGAACGAGGAAGCGGATTAGGGTCTGCTGCTGAGTTGGTTATTGATGACTTTTTAATTGAAAGTCAAGTGCTGCCGCTATCACTGACGTCCGCCAAGGCAGAGACTAGTCAAAATGTTCTTTTGAAGTTTAACCAGGCCATTACAAAGCCCTCGGCCGAAAACCGTACGAACTATACTATTAATAATGGCATCACGGTTGTCGAAGCGTTATTGATCGATCCAAATACGGTTCAGCTCCTTACTTCTAGCCTTTCGAATGGACCTTACGAAGTAGCCGCTTTCGGTATAAAAGAGGCTTCCACTAACACAATCTCTGATACCTTAAAGGCACGCTTTTCTTTTATTGAACCGCTTCAAGTTACTGACCTTACCATAGTTGATAAACAAACCATAGCATTGGAATTCAACCTTGATCTAGACACAGCTGCAGCAAAAATTTCTGATTATTATTCCATAAGCTCGGATATTGGTCATCCATTGTACATTGTGTTAGATAAAAGCCTAAAACGTAAAGTAAGACTCTCTCTAACAGAACCACTCGAAGAGGGAACTTATGTGCTAGTGATGAACGGGCTAAGAGACAAATCGACTTTGGCATTAGCTGAAAACTTGAGTGTGTCGTTTAGCTATTTACCACTAGGAGTCTCGGAACTAACCGCAGTTTCTCCCACAGAGATTGAGCTCACTTTTAATCAAAAAATAGAGGATAGCAGTGCCCAATTATTAACCAACTATGTATTCAATTTTGATATTCAACCGATACTCATTTCAAAATCCGATAGCCTTGTCAACATAAGAATCAATCGACCACTGGTGAATAATACGTATACGATCAGCATCAATAATATCACCAACCTCAGCGGTAATGCTAAGGCGGAAAGCCTTCAAGTCCCTTTTAAATATGAAACCGCAACACTTCCCCGCCAGCTCATTATCAATGAGATATTTGCCGACCCCTCGGGAGATCACGAGCCAGACCCAACCGTACTACCAAACGAAAGTAACGATGAGTACATAGAGCTGCTTAATAACACCCCGAATGCCATAAACCTTAACGGTTTTCAGTTATCAGGTGGAACTATAGGTGATTTTGTAGTTGGCCCATTCGACTACGTGATTCTTACAGCCAATAGTAATTTGAATCTATTTCAAACCTTTGGCGATGTAGCAGGTGTCTCATCTTGGAACAGTCTGAGCAACAATGGTGAACAAATACTACTGACAGACAACCTTGGGAATGTAGTAGATAGCCTCACTTATGATAAATCTTGGTACCAGAGTAATGATAAAGCTGATGGTGGTTGGTCAATTGAGCAAATCAATCCTACACCTTCTTGTATTGGTGCCCATAACTGGAGTAGTTCTTATGACCCAAAGGGTGGTACGCCTGGCAAGCAGAACGCTATCTATGACCCTTCGCCTGACATAACTGCACCAGAAGTGAATGCCCTCCAAGTCATTAATGACACAACCCTTCAAATAAATTTCAATGAGAAGATGGACACCTCCACACTCATAGATAGCAACTTCTCTTTATCCAGCGGATTATCAGTGCTGAACCTTACAGTGGCAAACCAACTGGGGACAGAAGTTTATATTCAACTCACTGAAAAGTTTGAAGCTGGCTTGGTTCATGGCATCAAGCTGTCAAATGTGATGGACTGTACGGGTAACGCCATCGAAGACATCACACTTGACTTCCTTGTCGGAGCCAGTCCCAACCAGTATGAACTCATTATTACAGAAATCATGGCAGCTCCTTCTCCATCGCAAGGCCTACCAGAAGTGGAGTTTTTAGAGCTTTACAACCCCTCAAATAAGGTGCTATCCATAGCGGGCACTATACTGGCTGATGCTATTAATACCACCCCCTTAGATGACTACAACCTTTGGCCAAATGAGTACTTGATACTAACACCTAATTCAACCGCGCATCAATTTGATGAATTTGGACAAGTTTTAGGTGTAAGCAATTGGGTAAGCCTAAATAATAATGAAGACAAACTCTCACTCTTCAACAGCGAAGGAGACCTGATCTACACCATCAGTTATTCGGATGCTTGGTATAGAAGTAGCGTCAAAAGTGATGGCGGTTTCTCTTTGGAAATGATAGACCCCACCTTCCCTTGTTTAGAGGAATCCAACTGGACCGCATCAGAAAGGACAGTTGGAGGTTCTCCTGGGAAAACCAACTCCGTTGATAATTCAAACCCCGACCTACTAGGTCCAAAACTTGTGCAAGCCATTGCTATTAATGCCTCCACGATACAACTAAAGTTCAATGAAAAGCTGAATACTTCAGCCATTCAGCACAATCATTTTAGTGGTAGCCTAGACCTAAGTTTCATTGCCATGGTGGTCAATGAAGATCAAAGATCCTTGCAACTGACAACTGATGACGACCTCGTTGAAAACACTGTCTATGAAATCACTGCCAATAGTATTTCTGATTGTAGTGGAAATTTAATCCATAACGGTTATAATTCTATAGACCTCGTCATAGCTGCTGAAGCCAAGCCTCGGGATATCGTGATCAACGAAATTTTATTTAATCCGAAAAGCGGTGGAGCTCGATTTGTCGAGATATATAATAACTCTACGAACTATATCAACTTAAGAGGATGGTCGCTCGCTGGCTTAACCAATTCGAGAATCTTGACAGAGGAAAATCTATTTATGCCGCCTTCGACCTATTACACCATCACTAATGATGCTAGCGCGCTTTCAAGCCAATACCCAAATACTCGATCCGACACTTTTATAAGACTGACCTCAATGCCAAGTCTACCATCTGATAAAGGACAGGTAGCACTCATCAACCCTGGTCAAATTGAAATTGATGCCTTCTCCTATAAGGAAGATTATCATTCTCCATTGCTTTCAGGGGTAAAAGGAGTCTCATTAGAACGCATCAAATTCTATGGAGAATCCGAAGATCCTAACAACTGGTTTTCCGCATCCTCCACAGAGTATTCCGCAACACCGGGCTATGAAAACTCACAAGCTCGTTCCCGCGAATTCCAAGCTGGAGAGATAAGTATAACGCCATTAGTCTTCTCACCAGAATCCTCCAATGGGGTCAATTTCGTTACTATAAATTATTCGTTTCAAACGCCAGGAAATACGCTGAACATAAAAATAGTTGATGCGGAAGGTAGAATGATCTTAGAACTTGGGCAAAACGTCATTGCTGGTAAAGAAGGCTTTCTTACTTGGAATGGAACTACTGATCAAGGGAGTAAAGCGCGGATAGGATATTACATGGTGTTACTAGAAATCATCTCCCCAACCGGAGAGATCAGATACTCCAAAAACAAAGTAGTCGTTGGCACACAGTTTTGAGTCCAGCCTCCGCTTCATCCGTAAAATTACCCTGAACAATATTATATATAACAGATGTTATTATTTGCCTGATATTTATTTGGTATTTACGGGAAAACTTAAAATTTTATTAGATATATTCAGGCCATAGCCACAACCTAAAAGATACAACCGATATGAATTGCTTAATTAATGAAACCATTGATCGCTATTTGCGAAGAGGCCGCAGGGTCGATGTTATTGTCCGCTACATTAGCCTGCGTTACCGGGTGAGTATAGAGGCACCTGCTCTGGCCAAAAGAATGCAATTAATAAACATCAGCTGATACGATTTAAAGACTCCAAAAGAGTCTTTTTCTTTTTTATTGAACACATTTGGTATAAATGCGTATGTTCAAAATATCTAAGCACTACATAGCGCTTTTCACCAAATCAACTATTGGATAGTATAACGATCAAAAAACATAGTTATCCTTTGATAAATGAATAATGCAGCCCTATTTTAGCTAAATATTTTACTCCAAAAACTGATATACTATGAGCAGTTCTGAAAAGACAAAATATTCAGTCAGTGAACTTCAAGAGTTTGAAGCACTGATCATAAAAAAAATTGAGGTTGCCAAAGCTGAGTTAACCGAACTGAAGCGCAGCTTGACTAAGAGTGGTGACTCAGGTGATGATATTTCCAACAACTCGACAAAAGTACTTGAAGATGGTGCTGACACCATGGAAAAAGAAAACCTGAATCAACTTGCTGCAAGACAACAGAAGTTCATCGCCAACCTAGAAAACGCATTGATTAGGATTAAGAATGGTACTTACGGCACCTGCATAGATACAGGAAAGCTAATTTCGAAAGAAAGATTAATGGCAGTTCCACATACGATGCATTCTATAGAGGCAAAACTTTCACAAAGGAAGTAGTGGACTTTCTAGTCCAGCATATCGAAGCACTGATATTCTGTGCACAAAAACCAATTAGGCTTATCGAACTGAAAGCTTGTCTTTCAGAAATGTTTGAAGCCGATGTTCCTGAGAAGGACATTGTAGCAGCCATTGAAAAATTAATTGAAAAGTTTAGCAAAGACTCTTTCTCATTCGAAGTAGTCAAAAGCGGAGGTGGTTATCAATTCTTAACCAAGCCATCTTACCAAACAAGCATTGGCATTCTCTTGAAGCAACAATCTAAGAAGAGGCTTTCTACTTCAGCACTAGAAACGCTGTCTATCATAGCTTACAAACAACCTACCACAAAATCGGAACTAGAACAGATTAGAGGGGTTAATTGTGACTATTCAGTACAAAAGCTTTTAGAAAAAGAGCTTATCGAAATTAAGGGGAAATCCGAAAATGTTGGCCGCCCTATACTATACGGTACTTCAAATCAATTTATGGACTATTTTGGCATCAATGATTTAAGAGACCTACCCAGTCCCAAGGACTTCGCTACTCCTGATAATGAAATAGGTTCTCCAGAAAAAGAGGAAGAGAATCCTAGCGCTGAATAATTAGTTACATTTGTTGAAATCCAGTAGTGATACTGCATACATATGACAAATAAGAATTTCAAACCAAAGAAGAAGCGAAGCAATACTAAGGTTAGCAAAAAGCCAGAGTATAAACATAAGTCGCTTCAACAGCCCACTGAACAGATCGAAGCCATCAGGCTGAATAAATACATCGCTAATTCGGGTGTATGTTCAAGACGTGAAGCAGATAAACTTATCGAAAAAGGCGAAATAACCGTAGACGGAAAAGTAGTCAAAGAGATGGGCTATCAAGTTAAGCCAGGACAAGTAGTTCTACATGAGAAAAACGTTCTAAAACCAGAAAAACAGGTTTACTTGTTGCTCAATAAACCAAAGGGATTTATTAGTACTACCTCAGATCCAGAAGGCCGCAAAACAGTCATGGACCTGGTAGCCAAAGCCTGCCCTGAACAAATTTTTCCTGTCGGTCGACTTGATAGAGGAACAACTGGACTTTTACTGTTTACCAATGATGGTCAATTGTCTAAAAAATTAACCCAGCCGAAGCATCAAATAAAAAAAATATATCAAGTCGGTTTGAATAAACCGATCACTCAAAGTGACTTTAATCAGATATTAGAAGGGCTTACTTTAGAAGACGGAAAAGTCACTGTAGACGACCTAGCCATTGTCGATGAGGACAATACAACCTTAGGAATAGAAATACACCTAGGGAAAAATAGGATCGTTAGGAGAATATTTGAGCACCTAGGGTACACCGTTGAAAAACTCGATCGAGTCGTCTATGGCGGACTGACCAAGAAAGACCTTCCACGAGGGAAATGGCGTTTTCTGACCGAAAAAGAAGTGCTTTGGATAAAATAAAATAGTATGCATGCATACTATTTTACCTTTGCTTATTATATTAGCAAGGCTTATGCAAAGGATATTAAGGAGTGGAAATAAAAAAAGCCTCTCAAAAAGAGAGGCTTTTAGTGTGGTGCTGAGTGGATTCGAACCACCGACTCACGGATTTTCAGTCCGATGCTCTACCAACTGAGCTACAGCACCCTGAAATGGAGCACAAAAGTATATAAAAAGTTAAACCGTGCAAAACATTTTTAATAAATTCAAAACTGATTACAAGACTAACACCTACTAGCGCATAATATGGAGTTTATACCTCAAATAGCCTTTCTAATTATCGTTGCCATTGCATCATTCTTTCTCTTCAAGAGAATTGCTCGAATTAGAAAAAATATTTTCTTAGGAAAACCGTCCAATAGAACGAACAGAGCACCCGAAAGGTGGAAAACGATGCTACTTGTTGCTTTCGGACAGCAGAAGATGTTCAAGCGTATCGTACCTGCATTTCTACACCTTTTGATCTATGCTGGCTTTCTAGTCATCAATTTAGAAGTATTAGAGTTTGTAATTGATGGAATTGCCGGTACTCACAGAATTTTCGCACCTTATCTTGGCGGCTTTTATACTGTCCTGATTAATGTTTTTGAGTTCTTATCTGTTGCCGTCCTCTTCTCATGCTTTGCATTTTTAATTCGAAGAAATGTGATGAAGGTAAAACGCTTCTCTGGTGAAGAGATGCGAAAGTGGCCAACACTCGATGCTAATCTCATCCTCGTTATCGAAATTATTCTAATGTCCGCGATCCTGACCATGAATGCCACGGATATGCTTATCCAAGGACAAGACGATCATTACGCACAGACAGGCACCTTCTTCTTTAGTAGTTTCTTAGTTCCGTTATTTGAAGGCATGAGCCTTTCTACTCTCATTTTTGTTGAGCGCTTCGCTTGGTGGTTCCACATTGTTGGCATTTTAGGCTTCGCCATTTACGTTACCTATTCCAAGCACCTCCACATTGCCATGGCCTTTCCAAACACATGGTATTCTAACCTTGAAGAGAAAGGTAAGATAGAGAACATGCCTGTAGTGACCAATGAAGTTAAAATGATGCTCGGTTTGCAGACTGAAGGAGCTAATGAGCCTCCGGCTGAAATTGCGAGGTTCGGAGCAAAAGATGTAAATGACCTAAGCTGGGTCAACATTATGAACGCTTACTCTTGTACTGAGTGTGGCAGATGTACCTCTGAATGTCCGGCCAACATCACTGGTAAAAAATTATCTCCAAGGAAAATCATGATGGCAACCCGTGACCGTGCTGAAGAAGTTGGCGCTAGCCTTGAAAAGGGAGGCAAGGGCTTAGAGGATGGCAAGTCGCTATTCGGAGACTATATCACAAAAGAAGAGATCAACGCCTGTACCAGCTGTAATGCATGCGTAGAGGCTTGCCCAATTAACATTGATCCACTAGCGATAATCTTAGAGATGAGAAGATATGTGTCTATGGAAGAATCTTCAGCGCCAGCATCATGGAACGGCATGTTCCAAAACATTGAAACTAGTTTCTCTCCATGGAAATTTGCACCGACCGATAGGTTCAAGTGGGCCGAAGACTTAAATAAAGAATCGAAATAAATCTGAAATAATGAGTGATCAGCAATTGACAGTGCCAACTATGGCAGAAATGACGGCCAAAGGAGATTCTCCAGAAGTGTTATTCTGGGTAGGTTGCGCAGGTTCGTTTGACGATAGATATAAAAAAGTAACGCTCGCCTTTATTAAAATCCTAAACAAGGTTGGCATCTCTTATGCCGTTTTGGGCGAAGAAGAAGCTTGCACGGGTGATCCTGCACGAAGGGCTGGAAATGAGTTTTTATTTCAGATGCAGGCCATGTCCAATATTCAGGTGCTGGATGGCTATAATGTAAAGAAGATAGTAACAGCTTGCCCTCACTGCTTTAATACGCTAAAGAATGAATACCCAGAATTAGGTGGTAATTATGAAGTAATCCATCACTCAACCTTCCTTCAGCAATTGATTAATGAAGGAAAAGTAGGTCTAAAAGGTGGAGGCGAATTCAAAGGCAAGAAGATCACTTACCATGACTCATGTTACTTGGGCAGGGCAAACAACATCTACGATGCCCCTCGGGAAGTGCTAGAGGCGCTAGATGCAGAGTTAGTGGAAATGAAGCGTTGCCGCACGAAAGGCCTTTGCTGTGGTGCAGGTGGTGCTCAAATGTTTAAGGATGCTGAGCCAGGGGACAAGGAAGTCAACATCGAGCGTACAGAGGAGGCACTAGAGACTGGTGCCAACATCATTGCAGCGGGATGTCCTTTTTGCATGACAATGATGCGTGATGGGGTAAAATCAAAGAATAAAGAAGATAGCGTAGAGGTGATGGACTTAGCAGAGCTCATTGCGAAAAATGAAGGCCTCTAAGTTTGTTCCAACGAATTATCCTTTGGCCTAATCAGCCACAATGAAACAATTTACTGGAATTATTGTCTCCACTAATTGGTTACAAAAGACTACGAAACGACATTTGATTAATAACGTTGGTCTAGTCTTACCTTTTTAAGAACTTCTTTATGCTAAGCCCATTTGAAAAACTAAGTGCCGCCTCGAGGGTCTGGATTTATCAAGCAGATAAAACTTTGACTCAGGCAGATCAAGATGCTTTATTAACCGCTTCTGAGGAGTTCCTTTCACAATGGGCGGCTCACGGTCAATCTTTATTGGCGTCCGCCACCATCAAGCATGATCATTTCCTAGTCATTGCCACGGACGAAGGCTTTAATATGGCGAGCGGTTGTTCCATTGACAGCTCTTTTCGTTTTGTTCAAGAAATGGGAAGTAAGCTAGGCATCAATTTCTTCGAAAGGGCTAATCTAGCGTTCCTTGACAACGAGCAAGTTCACTTTATAGCTATGAAAGATATAAAGGCCTCTATTGCATCAGGCGTTATTGATAGCCGTTCTCTGTTCTTCGATAACAACCTTGGTACTAAAGAAGAACTTGAAAAGAGCTGGATCGTTAAAGCAGAGGAAAGTTGGTTGAAGAGATACTTTCAAACGTCAAAAAGCGTATTATAAAGTAGCGTTTCGCTAATTTACACTCAATGAAGAAGCTAAATTCATTACTATTCATTATTGCAACCATCTACCTGAGTAGCTGTGCCACTCAAAAAACCAATTTTCTTGGTGTTCAAGAGGAACCAAAGAAAACTGTAGCCACTCCCAGCAATCCATCAATCGGTTCTACCCAGAATGCTGCTAAAATCATTACCGCAGAAAAAGAAAAGCAAAAAACACCCAAGGTACTGAAGAGCTATGTGGAAGATCAAAACTACATTCAGGCCATAGAGGACTTCAAGGCTGAACTAGAAAACAACCCCGAAGCAGGTGACATCAACTACTACACGGCAGAGTCATATCGAAAATTAGGCAATCCAAAGTCATCGATTCCCTATTATGCTAAGGCAATCGCTGCAGGCTTCGATAACCCTGAATTAGAACTGAATTACGCATTAGCCTTAAAGGCTGATGAACAGTATGAAAATGCGAAAAAGGTGCTTTCTACTTACGCTAATTTTGCAACGATTGAGATTTATAAAGAAAGGGCACAACAAGAAATTAGGAACCTAGAAAAACTAGACAGTATCAGTCTATATGTCAGAAATGTAGACCTGAAGCCGCTCGATGAAATCAACACGCCAGAATCGGAATACAGCCCTACCTTTTTTAATAACGAACTTTATTTTTCAAGCACGCGTGAAGCAGGGACGTTTAACCGATACAACATCCCTTTCAGTGACTTGTATAAGGTAGGTGTCGAAGGCTTAACGCCTAATGCCGCTACACTGAGTCAATTACCAGAGCTTTTCAATGCTCAAAATGTGAACGAAGGTTCTTTGGCTTTTAGCCCTGACGGCAACACCATGGTTTTTGCGAAAGGAAATACCGATGGGAAGAAGAGTAGACGAAGCGTAGACTTATTTATCTCCTACAAAAAGAACGGCAAATGGAGTACGCCAGTATCCATGCCGATCAATAGCCCTGAATATTGGGACACCTCTCCTTCTTTCAATCTAGCAGGTACTACCATGTACTTTGCCTCCGACAGACCAGGTGGTTTTGGTGGATCTGACATTTATAGAGCAACACTAAATGACCGCGGCAGATGGGCCAACGTGAGTAACATGGGGGCATCAATCAATACATCAGGTGATGAGGTTTTTCCATACGTAGCGCCTGACAACAAACTATATTTTGCTTCGGATGGGCACGCAGGCTTCGGTATGCTAGACTTATTCTCTGCTGAGAACAAAGGTGGCGTTGTCACGATTAGAAACTTAGGCCCATCCTTTAACTCTGCCGCTGACGACTTTGGATTAATCTATTCAGATTTTCCTTTTGAAGGCTTTTACACTTCCAATAGAGAAGGCGGTAAAGGAGGAGATGACCTTTACAGTTTCGTTGATAATTCGAGTGACCTCAAAAAGATCACTTATGCGTTACGCGGAACCACGTACCAGCGTAATGAAGATAGCACTCAGGTAATCTTAGGAGATGTTCGCGTAAAACTATTAGACACAAATGGCGCATTAGTGGATGACATATTGAGTAGCCGTGGCGGTTCATTCAGTTTTCCAATAGACCCTGAAAAAAATTATACCTTGGAAGGTGAGAAGAATGCCTTTTTCCTTTCTAGAAAAATATTTTCGACTGTTGGACAGGGTATAGCACAAGAAGATTTAGTTGAAAGGTTTACAGA
>CBFIAY010000018.1:56813-58266 GCA_965660665.1 Roseivirga sp.
TTTTTCCTTTCTAGAAAAATATTTTCGACTGTTGGACAGGGTATAGCACAAGAAGATTTAGTTGAAAGGTTTACAGAGAAAGTATTTAATGAAGACCTGACATTGGATCCAATCATATTAGATGCTATCATCTTGCTTGAAAACATCTACTACGATTTAGCGAAAGCAGAAATTAGATCAGATGCTGCTTTAGAATTGAACAAGCTTGTACAGTTATTGAATGACAACCCAGAAATCAAAATAGAAATTAGCTCTCACACAGATTCACGTGATGATGATGACGCCAATATGGACCTTTCACAAAGAAGGGCTCAAGCTGCAGTTGATTATATCATTACAAAAGGAATTGCCCGAGAAAGGCTAGTAGCGAAGGGTTATGGCGAATCGTTATTAATCAATGGCTGTACCAATGGCGTTGAATGTTCAGAAGAAGAGCATCAAAAAAATAGAAGAACAGAATTCAAAGTGATCAATGTGGATCGAAACTAGTATTTCGCTAGAACTTTGAAGTTAAAATACATGAAAGGCCTCCATATTTGGAGGCTTTCTTATTTTTGTGAAATAATATTCTGAAGATGAACGACCGATACATGCAACGCGGGGTCTCTGCCTCAAAGGAAGATGTGCACAATGCCATCAAAAACCTTGATAAGGGCCTATTTCCAAAAGCTTTCTGTAAGGTCGTTCCAGATTTTATGGGTGGCGATGCTGCTTACTGCAACATTATGCACGCTGATGGAGCAGGCACCAAGTCCTCATTGGCTTACATGTATTGGAAGGAGACTGGGGATATCAGTGTCTGGAAAGGCATAGCACAAGATGCCATCATCATGAACATCGATGATCTCCTTTGTGTAGGAGCTACTGACAACATCTTGCTATCCTCAACTATCGGTAGAAATAAGAATTTGATTCCTGGCGAAGTCATTTCCGCCCTAATTAATGGTACGGAAGAAGTTTTACAAATGCTTCGAGATAATGGACTGAACATTATCAGTACGGGAGGCGAAACTGCAGATGTTGGCGATTTAGTCCGAAGTATTATAGTAGACAGCACCGTAATCGCTAGAATGAAGCGAGCAGATGTGATTACGAACGAAAAGATTCAACCCGACCAAGTCATAATAGGCTTGGCGTCTTATGGTCAAGCTACTTACGAAACAGCGTACAATGGAGGTATGGGTTCAAATGGCCTTACCTCTGCAAGACATGATGTTTTCGACAAGTATCTAGCCGAGAAGTATCCTGAAAGTTTCGATCCAAGTGTACCTGGCGATTTAGTCTATTCCGGTTCAAAGAAATTGACGGATGCTATTGATGGATCACCACTTGACGCGGGTAAACTAGTGCTGTCTCCTACTAGAACTTACGCTCCAGTAATGGTCGAAATCCTCAAAAAATTTAGAAATGAAATTGGTGGAGTCATCCATTGCAGTGGTGGTGCACAGACTAA
>CBFIAY010000019.1:0-1216 GCA_965660665.1 Roseivirga sp.
AAATGATATTCAAAAGTATTTTCAGACCATAACTCATTGTCAATCTTACCGTTGCGGAGCACTGGAATACGTAAGGCACTCGGGCCCATATACCCAGGAGAAATACTAACATATCGATCTCGATCTGTACCCGCAGCATTGGGGTAGTCGTGCAGGGCATCCCACCAGTCAAGGTTTTGACCTGACATTTGATGTGTGCAAAGCACAATTAAAAAGCACAGAATGATTCGCATGACTGAGTTTGAATTCCGAATGTAAAACATAGGAGCTTAAAAGCGGAAAGAAACAATGCTTAAGTCATCAAAAGTAAACTTTGATTAGAGCATTCCTTTTGTACTCGGCAAGATGTCGAGCTCATCTGGATTGCGTTTGACAGCCATTTTTATTGCCTTAGCAAAGGCTTTAAAAATAGATTCAATCTTATGGTGCTCATTATCGCCCTCCACTTTTACATTGAGGTTACACTTTGAAGCATCAGAAAATGACTTAAAGAAGTGCATAAACATCTCTGTAGGCATATCTCCTACCATTTCTCTCTTGAAATCAGCTTCCCAAACGAGCCACGGCCTTCCACTAAAATCAATTGCTACTTGCGCGAGCGCTTCGTCCATTGGCAGTAAGAAGCCATATCGATTGATTCCTTTCTTATCCCCGATCGCCTCTAAATACGCTTCGCCCAAAGCGAGTGCGGTGTCTTCAATGGTGTGGTGCTCATCGATATGCAAATCTCCTTTCACTTTGATTGTCAAGTCAGCACCAGAGTGCTTTCCTAGCTGATCGAGCATATGATCGAAAAAGCCTAAGCCAGTATCGTTATTGCATTGTCCTGAACCATCAAGGTTCAATTGAACCAAGATGTCCGTTTCTTTTGTAACTCTGTGAATTTCAGAAGCACGAGCTGGCATTTGAAGGAAGGTGAAAATCTCGTCCCAACTGATCGTTGCAAGCGCTGCCTTATCATCTACTTCTGTTGAAATGAAAATCGCTTGAGCCCCCAAGTTTTCTGCTAATTGAATATCTGTTTTACGATCGCCTAGTACATAAGAATTGGCTAGATCATAATCGCCTTCCATGTATTTAGTCAAAAGACCGGTACTTGGCTTTCGTGTTGGTGCCTTGTCAGCTTCGAAAGTTCTATCGATACAGATTTCGTCAAAGACGACACCTTCCCCTTCAAGGGTTTTCAGCATCTTGTTTTGTGCAGGCCAAAAAGTGT
>CBFIAY010000019.1:1313-49282 GCA_965660665.1 Roseivirga sp.
CACTGTAATTCTAAGGCAATTATCGCACAAAACCACTTTTGAACGATCCCTAACGATTACTTTCTTTTCAATCAATCGTTTATAGTATTCGCTGGCATTATCTATTTCAACTAAATAGAAGTTAGCATCTGAAGGATGAATTTTCTTCACTATTGGCAGTTCGGAAAGCAGCCTTTTCAATTCTGTTCGGCTAGAAAGTATCTCACTGACCATTTCGTCCTTTTCTTCTTTATTCTCTAGTGCCTCTAACACCGTACGCTGTGTCAAACCACTTAGGTTGTAAGGTGCCTTGATCTTATTCAGGACACTTAGAATTTCTGGTGAACAGAAAGCCATGCCTAATCTCAGCGATGCCAAGCCCCATGCCTTACTAAAAGTCTGTAAAATAATTAGATTCGGGTAGGCCGAAAGCTTCTCAATAAATGATGGTCTATCTGCGAAGTCAATATATGCTTCATCCACCACAACTAGCCCATTATAAGCTTTGAGGACTTGCTCAATTTTACTGAGGGTCACATCATTACCCGTTGGATTATTTGGCGAACAGATGAAGATGATCTTCGTTTGCATATCCATGGCCTCAAAAATGCCATCAACATCCAAATCGTAGTCAGAAGTCAATAAAACCTCACGTGCAGTAACATTATTAATATCGGCACTCACCTTATACATGCCGTAAGTCGGTGGATTAATGATCACATTGTCAACACCCGGCTCACAAAAGGCACGAAAGAGTAAATCAATCGGTTCGTCACTACCATTTCCAAGGAAAATATGGCCAGGGATAATGCCCTTGATCTCAGCAATTTTTTCCTTCAGTTTAGTCTGATATGGATCAGGATATCTATTCCATTTCTCAGGGGTGATAGAACCCACAGGATTTTCGTTGGCATCTAAAAAGACCCCAAAACTCCCTTGATAATCATCTCTTGCCGAAGAATAAGGAATTAATTCCCGTAAGTGCGGACGCAGTAGGTCCCTTAAATCAAACATTTTTCAAACTTTTAAGTCTCAATGAGACCGCATTCTTATGTGCTTCTAGTTGTTCAGCAGCCGCCATGGTCTCAACGACTGGCCCCAAAACCCTCAGCCCTTCTGGTGTAATTTCTTGATAGGTGATCTTCTTTACAAAACTGTCCAATGAAACACCACTATACATTTTCGCATAGCCATTTGTGGGCAGCGTGTGATTCGTACCTGAAGCATAATCACCAACCGACTCGGGTGTATAGTTTCCTAAGAAGATAGATCCCGCATTCACAATGCGATTCGCTACCTCCCATGGTTCGTTCACTGATAAAATCAAGTGCTCAGCACCATACTCGTTCAACAAGTCAATCGCAGCAGCTTTGTTGTGTAAAACAATCGCCACACTATTATCTAAAGCCTTTTTTGCAAAATCCGCTCTCGGTAATGTCATCAATTGCTCTGCAATTGCACTTTTCACTTCATCGATAATCTTTTCTGACGAAGCGACTAGCACCACTTGCGAATCAGCCCCATGCTCGGCTTGAGATAATAAATCTGCCGCGACAAACGCTGGTACAGCGGACTCATCTGCATATACCGCAACTTCTGAAGGACCCGCTGGCATATCGATAGACACACCATACTTCATTGCCAATTGCTTGGCAGCCGTAACATATTGATTCCCCGGACCGAAAATCTTGTATACCTGAGGCACGGTTTCTGTCCCGAAAGTCATGGCCGCAACGGCTTGCGCACCTCCAACTTTAAAAATCTTACTCACACCCACTAAGTCCGCAGTGTAAAGAATGGCAGGGTGAACATTCCCATCCTTGTCAGGAGGTGTACATAACACCAACTCCCTACAGCCCGCAATTTTAGCTGGAACGGCCAACATCAGCACAGTTGAGAATAGCGGAGCAGTACCACCTGGGATATACAAGCCTACTTTATCTATGCCAACAGACTTGCGATAGCAATTCACACCTGGCATGGTTTCTACTTTGATAAAATCGTCTTTCTGGGCTCTGTGAAAAGTTTCAATGTTCTTCTTAGCAACAGCAATCGCCTGCTTCAAAGCGTCATCCACTTTATCCGAAGCCAAACGTACTTCTTCTTGGGTTACCCGAAGATCAGTCAGCTGAACGCCATCAAACTTTTCAGTGTATTCGCGTAAAGCCTCATCTCCAAGTGACTTTACCGCCTCAATGACTGGTTTTACTAAAGCCTCGATAGACACTAAATCCACCGTAGGCCTTTTTAATAGCTTAGCCCAAGTTTCCTTGGCTGGATTAATTACCGTTTTCATAGAATCATCTTTTCGATCGGAACCACGAGAATACCCTCGGCACCAGCACCTCTTAATTCTTCAATAATATCCCAGAAATCATCTTCTCGTATCACGGTGTGCACTGAACTCCAACCTTCGTCTGCCAAAGGCATTACGGTTGGGCTTTTCATGCCTGGAAGCACTTTGATGATTTGATCAATGGCGTCATTAGGCGCATTCATCAAGATGTATTTGTTATTCTTAGCGGCTTGAACGGCCTCTATTCTGAAGATGAATTTGTCAAGCGTCTCTCTCTTGGCTTGACTTAAGTTTTTGTTAGCTAACAGCACGGCTTCTGACTTGTAGATCACTTCTACTTCCTTTAAGCCGTTGCTCATTAAGGTAGAACCCGAACTCACAATGTCGCAAATGCCATAAGCCAAACCGATGCTAGGCGCAATTTCCACCGAACCACTGATTTCGTTGATCTCGGCATTCACATTCTGTGATTTGAGGTAGTCTCCCAAAATCTTAGGGTAAGACGTTGCCAAACTTTTGCCTTCGAAGTCTTGCACGATATTGTACACTTCGTTTTTGTCGATGGCCAAAGACAATCTACACTTGGAGAACCCCAATTTTTTAACCGTATCGACATCCTTGTCCTTTTCCTCGGCCTCATTGCCCCCAACGATTCCGATATCGGCAATCCCGTCTTGTACGTAGCCTGGGATATCGTCATCTCTTAAGAAGAGAAACTCCATAGGAAAATTGGTAGAAGCAGCCATAAGCTTGCCTGTACCATTGTTAAACTTGATGCCACACTCTTTGATCAACTTCAAAGAGTCATCGCTCAGGCGACCTTTTTTCTGTACTGCTATGCGTAATATATTATCCATCTGGATGTAGAACTGAAAAGATTAGAAAATGAGTTAAAAAGGGCGAATTAAGTGACCGCGTAGGCCACATAGGGGTGTGTACATCTCAAGAGAGATGATGGAAGTGATGTGCATGAGCTGCGCTGAGTGCGATATGTGAATTCATTAACATCGAATGCAAAGATAGAGGTCAGCTATAATTCTGCAAGCCCCTTTGTCAAAAGATTTTATTCAGCACCTAATCTCTTCTACCTGATTTTAAGAGGATAATCAAAGCAAATTTAGTTTCTTGAAAGACCACATGGAGTATCTCCGTGTTAACCAACTCCACCGGCTTGTTGGTAAAACCTATCAGGCGACAGGCCGGCAGCAACAAGGACGAAAAAATCAATGCAGACATTTATACATTATTTTTTACACTTCGGGTTTCCTTTTTTTATAGCCTTTCTATTTTTTAGAAAGGATTGGAAAAAAGTATACTTAATACTCCTTGCCACCATGTTAGTGGATCTAGATCATTTATTGGCCAACCCCATTTTTGAAGCTAATCGGTGCAGCATCAATTTTCATTTTTTACACACCTATTATGCTATGGTTGGGTATGTTATACTCCTCTTTTTCCCCAAACCATTTAGAATAATAGGAATTGGATTACTATTTCACATGTTAACTGATTTTATTGACTGCCTGATGATGTACTCAACTTGCAAAGCGTGTTTAACTGATTCGCCAGCAATAGAGTTGTTAAAAAGAGTTTCTGAAATATTTGGATTGTGATCGTTTCAAGGTAAGATGAAGCGAAATAGTTATCGGTAAATCAAAAAACAGTATTAAAAATCAAAAAAGGCCAACTCAGTATATATGAGTTGGCCTTTTCATTGGGTATATTTAGTACTAGTTATCCATCGGCTTAACCGTATAACCTGCTTCTCTCAGCAGTTTGATAACACCTTTACCACCAGCTAAATGCATGGCACCTACTGCAATAAAAGTCGACTTATCCTTAGCCATTTCACCTATTTTTGGAATCCAGGCCTCATTTCTATTGTCCAACAATTGCTTTTCATACTTGGCATATTCGGGCGATTCAGCCATACTCGCATAAAGCGCTGCTAAATCCTGTGCCTTATAGTTAGCCACCATTTGACTCCATTCTGCCTTACTTTCTCCAGTGTCACCTAACATATCCGATAACCAAGTCATTTGTTCTTTTACAGGAATATTATCAAAAATAGCCACCTGAGATGCCGCAGATTCTAATCCTAGCACTTCCTTAGTCTCACCTTTCGCCATTTCAACAAAACTCAATTCATAAGACTCTGGTGTTCCACAGGCCAACATCTCTCCATAGAGGGCTGACATGACACCAAATGGTTTCATGATTCTCATTACCGCCATTCCTTGACCATAATTTGCCTTCATGATTCCATCCAAGCGATTATAGTCCTTTTCAGATAAAGTGCCTTTATAATCATAACCGGCCATGTTCATCATGCCCGTTTGAAAAGCTTGCATTTCCGAAGGATCGTCTAAATCGACTTCTAAGGCGATTTGATCTGCTTGATTAAAGGCATTTTTTACCCCGTCACTAATCACAAAGTCATCTTTACACATCAGGTGAATTGTCCCAAAGAGATAAGACGATTTTTCTAGTCCATTGCCTGAAATCTCCCAGAGCAGGGCTTTAGTTTCTTGTGCGGACCCATTTAGTACAAGGCTTACTAGAATTAGTAAGGTCCAAAAACTCTTGATGATAACTTTCGATGTTCTTTTCATATCCCAAATGAACGTGGTAAAAAACTTCAAATGGTAATTGTATCCACTAGTGGTTTATCTACCAGCTAAAAGTGAAATAGGAATGACGAAGACTAAGCGCTATCGAAATGGAGGCAGACTTAAGTTTATTGATGACAATACCTTTAAGACATCCAAAAGTAGATTTTAGGTCAGCAAATCAGCCTTTCCCTGTCTCTTTATGCGCTCATAGTCATTAATCGCTACAAAGTAATCTGGATCTTCTAGTACATTCACTTCGCAGACCTCACCTGCTCTTTTAACCATTCTCACACAGTCAGCACTCAAATGTCTCAGGTGTATTGTTTTACCTTCGAGCGTGTATTTATCAGCAATCTTGTTGATGGCTTCTATGGCTGATTGATCCATCACTTTAGATTCTTGGAAATCAATCACCACTGAATCAGGATCATTCTTAGCATCAAACTTCGATAAGAATGCGGTCACCGAAGCAAAGAACAATGGACCGAAAATTTCATAATGCTTCACCCCATGATCGTCAATATATTTTCGAGCACGAATTCTCAACGCATTCTGCCAAGCAAAAGCCAAGGCAGAGATAATCACACCTACCAATACAGCAACAGCGAGATCTTCAATCACTGTGATCACCGAAACGATGATGATTACTGATACATCTAGCTTTGGTACTTTATTCCAAACTCGGAAACTCGCCCATTCGAAAGTGGCAATTGCCACCATAAACATTACTCCAACCAATACAGCGATCGGTACTACGGCAATGATTTCTCCTAGTACCAGCATAAAGGATAAGAGGAAAACAGCGGCTAAAAAGGAAGAAAGTCGAGCTCTTGCACCAGAATTGATATTGATCATCGTCTGACCGATCATTGCGCAACCCCCCATTCCACCGAAGAAACCAGTTACTACATTTGCCACGCCTTGCGCCATTGATTCTCTGTTTCCACTTCCTCTAGTGTCCGTCATTTCGTCCACAAGCGTTAGTGTCAATAAACTTTCTATTAAGCCAACACCGGCAACTTTCAAGGCGAATGGAAGGATAATTAATAAGCTCTCCATACTGAATGGAATCGCATCAAACAGCATAAAGAATGGTGAAAATAAGCCATCAGACATGGCACTCATATCCGCTTTATCACCAATCGTAATCGTATTAGGAAAGAAGAAAATGGCCACTACAGAAGCGACCACTATTGCAACTAGCGCGGAAGGAATAGCCTTTGTAAACTTCGGTAACACAAACATCACCAACATGGTAATTAATATCAGGCCAACAAAAGCGATGAGACCAGCATTATCCAAATCACCACCGGCTTTATTTGTAAACTGACTGAATTGGGCCATAAAAATGACAATCGCCAATCCATTCACAAAGCCCAGCATCACCGAATGGGGTACCATACGAATGAATTTACCCAGCTTTAACGCACCAACAGCCATTTGCATAAGACCAGCCAAAATGATAGTAGGGAATAAATACTCTACACCACTGGTCATCACTAATGGTGCAATCACCACGGCAACAGCACCCGTAGCACCCGTCACCATCCCGGGACGCCCACCTAAAAGCGAGGTGATAATACCCATCATAAAAGCGGAGAATAGCCCGATTTTGGCATCTACTCCTGCGATAATCGCAAAGGCAATTGCCTCTGGCACCAAAGCAATCGCTACGGTTAAACCCGATAGCACTTCGTCTTTGATTGTTCCCTGCTTTCTATTGATAAATGTATACGTCACACTCTTGGCTTTTCCCTTGAAAAAATGAATCAACAAAGGTAGCTTTTCCATTTGACACCCGCTTCATGGCCTCCTTATTAACTTGACTAATCGTTTGCAGGACAACCCATCCAAAATGTTCAAAAACTGAATTGCTATTTTAGCTTTCTCAAGCCCTCATATACAATTATGCTTACCGCATTCGCCAAATTCAGGCTTCTAACATGTTCACTATGAATTGGGATTTTGTAAAGCTGATCGGCATGTTTCGAAGTAATTTCTGCAGATAATCCCACAGATTCTTTCCCAAAGATCAGAAACATATCATCCTCAAAAGGAATGGACCAGTGGTCTTTGGTCCCATGACTGGAAAGGAAGGCCATTGCTTTGTCTTTATGGGTGGAAAAGAACTCCTCCTCATTTTCATAAATGGTAAGTGAAAGATGCTGCCAATAGTCCAAGCCTGCTCTTTTCACTCTTTTATCACTTAGCTCAAACCCAAAAGGCTTTACTAAATGCAGGTTTGCCCCAGAAGCCAAGCTCAAACGGCCAATATTCCCTGTATTCATAGGAATTTCTGGTTCTATAAGTACAATGTTCAATGCCATTTGATTTCCTCTTATTTGGCCTCTATAAATTGACGGATATCCTTGGCCAATTGCTCGAAAGCTGGCCAATGGTTATACATCATATGTCCGCCTTCGTAATATGTGAATTTTACACGCTCCATCGGAATGGCATTACGTGAAAAGGTAATCTCTGCATCGAAAAATGGAGTGATTAGGTCATAATAACCTGAAGCAACCATCACTTTCATTTTATCATTTCTACGCATTGCATTGGCAAGTCTACGCGAAGTTTTGACATACATTGGCTCTCCTCCACTGCCCCAGTCCCATGGACTTACTCTTCCACTCGTTAAGTAAGGCCTGTCCATAGTGATCTTAAGATCATTAGTGAAATAATGGTTTAATGCAGCCGTGTATGCAGCTGAAACCTTGTAGCTAGAAGCGTCTCCCAACTCCGGTGAATCAGCAGTATCATCTGGGTCATCTCCAAAATATCTACCATCCAAAGTACCAATGGCCATGCCTTGATCTCTAAGGAGTTCCTTTTTGAACCTGCTCGTTAATATGCGATTGTTGGCTCTCTTTATAAATCCAACATCTAAACCGGTGAAGTATGAGAGTCTCTGAGCAATTTCATTCTTCTCAGCATCCGACATAAAATCTCCTTTGTATAAAGCCGAAACATAATCTCCATAAGCAAAATCACGTGCTTCTTGAGCGAACGCTGCTATAGTTTTTCCTTGACCGGCCTTCTTATGATACCAAGCCGTGGTCGCCATGCTTGGCAAGTAAGTGACATAAGATCGAATATTATCATTAATGGAAGTAGATCCCTGATAATCCAAGGCCTGAGAGATTAGAATCAATCCATTGAGCGCCATATTTTGACCACCACCTTCAAGGGTTTGGGCAACTGCAGCAGCTCGGGTTGTACCGTAACTTTCTCCAGCAATATACTTTGGCGACATCCAGCGATTATTTTCTGTAACCCACTGCCTCATAAACTTGGTGATGGATTCGGCATCTTGATTCAGCCCCCAATATTCTTTACCCTCGCCTTTACCAATTAACTGGCTATAACCCGTTCCGATAGGATCCACAAAAACTAAATCCATGATATCAAGCAGCGCGTCTTTATTGACCTCAATCGGATATGGTGCACCACCGTCATCTTCTTTTGCATCGCTATCGACACGGATTACCTTCGGACCAAAGAAGCCCATATGCAACCACATGGATGCAGAACCAGGTCCTCCATTGAAAACGAATGTGACTGGACGTGTTGTTGGGTCAACATTCCCTGATTTAGTATAGGCTACCGACCACATGGCACCTGTAGGTTCTCCTTTTGAATTCTTTAAATACATTTCACTACCCTTGACTTGGTAATTTATCTTTTTACCTCCAAAAACACCTTCATGAAGCGTCACAAAGCTTTGAGCTTCTGGAATGGGCTTAGCCTCATCTTGTGCTTTGACGATGGCGGAAGTAGCGATTAATAGTAGAATATAGAGTAAGGATTTGAACGATTTCATCTTTAGGGGTTGATGGATTGTTGAAAATTCAATTTAATGAATTTAATAGGTGAAGATTAACCTACCTCTCCTTTTTAGTTGAACTATGACCAATGAAGGTTAAAGGAAGTATTGAAGTCAAGAGATTCTTCATTCTCGCAGTTAAAGAAAAAAGTTACAAGATTATTCTAACGAAAAAGACCGCCCATTAATCGGACGGCCTTTCAATTGGCACATGTATCAGTCAAACACATCGCACCAGAATCTTGGTCGATCACGCTGACAATTCGTGCTATTTAAAATAAGACTATTGGTTTTGAGCTTTAATGATCTCTATAGTCTGTTCTACCCAATCCGAATCTGGACTCAACTTGACATCAGGACTTACCCCAACTTCTTCATACTTGAGGTAATGATTGAATTTCATGTCAGTCGGAGCGATATAAAACAAGCCTGAAGGTGATTCATAGGTAGTCCCATAGTTATGACCGTATGAAACCGCACCATGAGTAGTTTGTCCTAAATGAACCGTATTTTTTATATTCTTTAATCTTATCGTAGTCTGCTCTGCGTTACTCCCCGAATTGTAGTTAGTCAGTACATAAACCTTAACCCCTGACTTTTTGATGGCCTTCACAATTGGCAGAGAGATTTTACTTGCTCCTCCTCCATTGTTTCTCAGGTCTACGATTAAGTTATCGGCAGTAAGTTCGCTTTGAATTTGTGCCACAAGTGCATCACGGTTATCTGCGTTGCCAATTCTTGAAAAGCTATTCATCCAAACGTATTGAACGTCTTCTGCGAGGGTCTTCAGTTTATAAGTCTCATGCTCTTCTGCATCTACGAAAACATGATTTTCGGTAAGACCATCTTTAACAACATTGCTTAATAGTATGCCGTATTCCACGAGATGAGATTTGTAGAACAATAAGTTCTTATGTACTTGACCATGGGCCGTGATATCAAATCTATTTGGTTGATCAGTGGCAGACATATACAAGTAGATTTGGCCAGGTGCCCAAATGCCCAATTTAGATTCTAGGATAACAGCCATTAAGCTATCCGATTGATCCACACGATAGACTCCAACCTTTACTAAACTCCCGATATTATAGACTCCTTCGACATCATTAATTGGCTTTACAGACAACTCTTCTCTTAGTGCTTCAAGATCTAAATCAACTGTCGGGAAATCTCTGAATTCATCTGTTTTCTGATAAGCCTCAGTGAAGGCAGAATCCAAAGTATCATCATAAGAATATTCTGATCGCACACCGTAGACTCCAGCATGTTTATCTTTTACCAATCCCATTAAATTATTGAGCTGCACGTAGCAATCAAGCTTATCCATATCATTGGTGACTTTCTCAGATAACTCTTGATACTTTGCTTCAAACGTTTGAGCTAAATCCCCTTTGATTTGAGATTTGAAAGAGGACATGGTTTGCATTTTCTCATACACGAAATCGAGTTCTGCTTTACAGTCGCAATTAGACTGTGCTGATAGTGTAAAACTGATAGTGATTAATGCAATTACTGTGATTAACTTTTTCATTTCTGTTTGTTTTTGTGTTTGACTGATGATCCAAACGTACAAACAGAAATCAGCCCCTACTCCTTTTTATAGGGGCTTGTGGCGAAAGTGTACTATCCTGTGGTGGAATTGACAGCCTGTTCTACCATAGGCTGGAAAGTTTTCGAAACGGGTACTTCAATATCGCTTGATAGGACAACATTTACCTTGCGATTTCCAGTTCTCCACTGTTTAAAGTGATAAGGATTTATTAAAAATGACCGGTGCGTTCTGATCAATTCAGGGCGTGCAATCTCCACATCAACCAGCTTATTTCTAATCAATTGTTTCTTCAGATCACCGTCTTCTTTATAAGTGATTTCAACGTAATTATCTGAGGACTGAATACATATTAAATCGTTGAGCAAAAGCCTTATACTCTCAAAGTTTCCCGTCCCTTGAATCTCAATCTTTTGATCTTCTAGTTTCTTGTCTTTGTATTTACCGAATGACCACCTACCGATGGCTATGATTGGAAAAACTGTTAGGATACCCGGTAGATAAATGGCAGTTGCGAAATAGCCTACCGTATAAGCGTTGGGGTGCTGGTCTATGACAATGTAGTAATAAATAGATCTGGTAATTATAAAGCCAAGCACCACCAGGAACAGAAACTGAAGCAATTCACTGACAATAGACCATTTCAACTTTTGCTTTCGATAGAGCCAATACTGAAACGGGAGCGTCATTAAATAACACAGTGAAGTAAAAACTCCATAGAGCGGCATATATAATAGCTTCTCTTCCGCAGTAAACTCACTAACATCTAAAGGTTCCGTAAAATAAAGGAATACGAATACCCAAACAGCTAATCCAATGGCTACAAAGACATGGTGTTTGATGGAAGGGTCAAAAGGGTATTTACTTTTCACTGTGCTGCAATATTATCTCTTCTGATTAAAAAATTGTTAGAACAGGATTCTTTTATCTCCAACAAGCAACCATTTCATATTGAACCAAATGAATTGGTATATGAAAAGTATTTTTTTAGCGTGAAGGGAGAGCAACCGCAGTAAACAGTTTGTAGGCAGAACAAAGCAATTCGTTTTACCCCAAGACCCACTAAACAGATTTCATTAGCATGTTTGTTGAAAGTTCACCTTCTTTATAGTAGCAAACAGAACACTATGAAATTATCATCACTCAAACTTAGCCTTGTACTCCTATTTTTAGCTTCCGTTTTCGCTTGTAGTCCAGAGGCTACAGATACTTCAGACAGCTTCACCGTGTCAGGTTATGTCCCCGGCTTAGACACAAAGCATATGTCTTATAGCTACAGGAATGCCGAAGGAAAACGAGTAAGCGATTCAGTCTTTGTGAAGGACAACAAGTTTACTTATACCGGAAAAATCAGCGAGCCAACTCATATCATTTTCTGGCCCAATGTGGAGAAAACGATCAAAAGGACAGGCAGAGGGTATTACCCAGCCAAATCTTCTCAATTTGCTTTTTTAGCAAGCCCTGGAGATGAAATCGAATTTAAAGGGAAAGTCACAGACTTTGTAGATGCCTACCCGACTGGCACAAAAGCCAATGATGAGCTTGCCGAAATTAACCGAAAAATCTTTCCGTTGATGAACCAATCTGTCAACACGCAATTAAAAATCAACAAGTTAGATGAGAACGATCCCGCGATCGAAGATCTTAAAGCCTCAATCGCCAAGCTTGATGAGCAAACCATTCGGTTAAAGAAAGAATTCGTGACTACCAACCCAAAGTCTGAAGCTGCTGCATGGTATTTGTCAGATATGATGATCCGTAGCCATGTGACACAAGACGAGGCGATCGAATACTTTAATGGCTTAGATAAAGGATTGGCTAACTACACTTTTTACGAAGCAGTCGCCCAGCGTGTAGAAGGCATCGAGTCTACTAAAGTAGGTAAGATTATGCCAAACTTCATTTCGAATGCGACCATGGATGGCGAGACTTTTGACCTGAATGATTTGCGTGGAAAGTACGTACTTATCGATTTCTGGGGAACTTGGTGTGCTCCTTGCATTGCCGAAATGCCCACCGTGAAAGAGTACAAGGAGAAGTATGCCGATAAACTGGTAGTGCTTGGTGTCAATAATGGCGACACCATGGAAAAACTAAAGGCCTTTGTCGAACCGAAAGGTTATGACTGGCAACAGATTCTTGACAAGGATGGTGAACAAGATTTAGTGCTAAAACTCAACGTTGCCGGCTTCCCTACTAAGTTTATCTTAAGTCCAGAGGGAGAGATACTCAATCGTTTTGTGGGGAATACCGAAGAAGCGTTTGACGTGATTGATGCATTGATGAAGTAAAGCAGTACTAACTAGCTACTTTGTCTTCCAGTCCTTCCGCATTGAACCACTCTTGGTCCCATGCGGTTTCAACGACTGCGCGAATACGCTCTTTGAATATGGAGCGCAATCCGTTGGTTTCTACAAAGCCAATGGCTTGATCGAAGGAGTTGAACATGCTTTTATAAAAAGCCTCTTGATTAACCCTCTTCTTGGCATTAAACCGTTGAGCAGTCTCCAGGTTAAAGAACATCACTTCTGCGATCAAAGCAGGATCAAGTCCTAATAGTAAAAACTGTTTGATGTACTTCTGAGCGACAGAACGCCTAGCCCTTGGTTTACGTCTTTTTAGAGGGAAATACTCGTTAGAGATCTTCATTTTCGCCTCTTCTACCAACTTGTCCTCCTTGGGATTGAATACAAAATTGTAATAAGTCTGTACCGGTTTAAAACGACTGTACAAATCCAATACTTGGTCTTCCAATTCCTGCTTGTCCAAAGACTGAAGATACTTCACAAGAGCTCTTTTACTCATGGCATAAAGATATATAATCTAATGGTCTGCTGATGGTCCTATTCCAATTGGTCTGACCACTTAGAGTAGTCAGACCAGTGATGCTCTTATTTATGAAGAAAAAAACTATCTTGAAACAAAGAAAACCCCCATGCCCTACAATCACTTCTTAGTTGACATTCAAGACAAAATAGCCACCGTATCTTTCAATCGCCCCGACAAGGCCAATGCACTTCATATGGAGGCTTGGGACGAAATGAAGTCGATATTTGAGCAACTTTCTCAGACTCTAGAAGTCAGGATAATTATTCTAAAAGGAGAAGGAAAACACTTCTGTGCGGGCATTGATCTAGAGCTTCTGATGTCATTAAACGACATGAAAAAGGTCTCCTGTGAAGGCAGAAGAGGTGAGCAATTACGGAAGTTCATTTTGAAACTTCAAGATGCGGTTTCTTCCATTGAAAAATGCTCCAAGCCCGTCATTGCAGCTATCCAAAATGGCTGTATCGGGGGTGGCATAGATATCGCAGTAGCATGTGACATGCGCTACTGCACGGATGAAACCTATTTCACGATCAAAGAAATTGATATGGGTATGGTGGCCGATCTCGGGACTTTGCAAAGACTTCCAAAACTTATAGCGCCAGGGGTTGTATCCGAAATGGCTTATACTGGTCGAAAAGTCTACGGTTCAGAGGCATTTGCTCTTGGATTGGCCAACAGAAGCTTTGGCACCATAGAAGAACTTCATAGTGGTGTAACTGAAATCGCTCAGACCATTGCAGCCAAGTCTCCACTGTCTATAAGAGGTATTAAAGAAGTATTGAAATTCAGTAGAGATCATACGGTGGAGGACTCACTACAGCAAATCGCCAATTGGAATGCGGCCATGATTCTTTCTGATGATTTAACTGAGGCCTTTAAAGCCACTCTTGAAAAACGTACCCCAAAATACAATGACTAGATAAGAGCGCCAGTCATCAGATTTTGGCAAAATCTATTCATTAGAATGCTTATTTTTAATTAAATATAATCTCTGACTTATCATGAAAAAGCTCTCCAAAGAAGAAATCAACCCAGAAGTATTCGATCTCTATGATGACTACGCGCACAACAAAATTGACCGTAGAAAATTTGTAGAAAAACTCTCTGTCTATGCCATTGGCGGATTGACCCTTTCTACTTTGATGAGTAGTATGATGCCTGATTATGAGACCACTCGATTAATCAAAGAAGGTGACGAAAGACTAACCTCAGAATACATCACTTATGATTCTCCGATAGGTGGCGGAAGCATTAAAGGCTTGCTCTCGAAACCTACTGGTACAACTGGCAAAGTCCCAGGTGTGGTTGTCGTTCATGAAAACAGAGGGCTTAATCCATATATCGAAGATGTAGGACGAAGAACTGCCGTAGACGGATTTATCTCTTTAGCACCTGATGCCTTGACTCCACTTGGTGGATACCCTGGCACCGATGATGAAGGCAGAACAATGCAGCGTAAACGTGATCGCGATGAGATGCTAGAAGACTTTATAGCGGCTTATGAATACTTGCTCAACCACCCAGACTGTAATGGTAAAATTGGAGTCGTTGGATTCTGCTTTGGTGGCTGGATTGCCAACATGATGGCAGTGCGAGTTCCAAACTTATCGGCTTCAGTGCCTTTCTATGGTGGACAGCCTAGTGCAGAAGATGCAGCTAAGGTTAAATCTCCTTTAATGCTCCAGTATGGTGGATTGGATACGAGAGTGAATGCTGGATGGCCAGCTTACGAAGCTGTCTTGAAAGCCAATAAGATCAAGCATGAAGCCTTTGTCTATGAAGGTGCCAATCATGGTTTTCACAACAATACAACACCAAGATATGATGAGGCAGCAGCTACCTTAGCTTGGTCTAGGACCATACGCTTCTTTAAAGAAAACTTGGTTTAAGTTGATCTCTTTTAAAAACGGTCCGACTACTTTGAGTGGTCGGATCGTTTTTTTACGTAACGCCTATGGTTCGCACTTGCAGTGCGGACCCATCTTCAATATATCGAGTAATCAATAAAGACCAGTGCGCACTAGGAGAAGCCCTAAGGCCAGTTTTCAGAAAATCTACGGAATAAATATGTCGTTTACCGAGAAATTATGGTGGTTTACCTAAGTCTGGGCTTACAAGTCATGACATCTCATAATCTTTGATCCATCAATCGGTCAAATAAAAGGTTATGAAAAAGTCATTATTACTCATCGTATTACTTCTTTTAGGTTTTTTTCTCCAGAGCCAGTCTGAAAAGGTCAATCAAGAAAAGAATTATACAACAGAAACCACACTGGAGAAATAAAACCTTCCACTCCGTCTGGTTCGCACTTGCAGTGCGGACCAATTTAAAGATATCGAGCAGGCAATAAAGACCAGCACGCACTGCAAGCCTGCCTGTCGGCAGACAGGTGCGCGCTAGAGAAGACCTGATGGTAAAAACTAAAATCCCTTCACCAACTCCAAATTCAAGCCTTCCACAAAAGTTTTAAAGGCACTCCAATCATTGGCAAAGAACTCGTTGATCTTGTCTACTACTGGATCAACATTCTTCTTCGCATTGTCATAAGCCAATCGCTGAGTTTGTGTTACAGGTCTGTAACTACTCTGCATCTTACTACGAATATTCCCCAATTGACTTGAAATCGCATCCGAATTCCTAGATAAGCCTTGTGCTACCCTTGGTGCAATAACCAACTCACGAAGTGCCTTCAATTCCTTCTTGATGGCTGTGACCTTCTCTTTTAACTCCTTATTATCTTTGTCAATCGCTAATACTTTATCAGCAATGCCATTGGCTTCGTCTATACGATCAACCACGTTTGTAACTGTTGTCACAAGCGCATAATACTGCGCGATAAAGCCTTGTTTATCCTCTACCTTAGCTTGATCCCAACCTGTCCGCATATCTCTCAATACATTGATTGATTGGGTTGAAGTCTCTTCTTTCATGCTGAGCTTGACTTGATAAGTATCAGGCAAGACATCATAGCCACTTGGCTTCGCTGCATCTGCATCGGTTGGTTTACGTGACCCTGGCTGTCTGATGCCATCGGCTTCAAATCCCCAATACACGCGATTTACGCCTTCCTCGGCATTATAAGTTCTTGTTCTAACTACTTTACCAGAGGCATCGGCCACTTCCATTTTTACTTTCCCTTCATCCTTTGCATAAAAGCTTATCGCGGCATTGAAAGGCTTGTTTTCTGCCATGAAAAGTCCATTACCTGTACTTCTATATCCCCAGTACGGGCCGATAATGGCATTGGTAGCGTCTGGAATTGAGAAGGCGTAAATGGTTTTCTCTTTAAGCTTTTTCATGCCTAATTGAGTGGCTTCTCTCAGCGGACGAATATCATCTAAGATCCATAATGCTCTACCGAAGGTGCCGATAATCAAATCGTGCTCACGCGGATGAATCTGTAAGTCCATTGTTGGTACGGTTGGGAACCCATTGGTCCATTTGGACCACGTTTTACTGCCGTCCATGGTCACATATAAACCGCTTTCTGTGCCTAAGAACATCAAGTCAGGCTCAATCGGATCTTGAACAATTGTCATAGCAAAACCGAAGACATCGCCATCGTTGACAATGCGTTTCCATGACTTACCAAAATTCTTTGTCTGATAGACATAAGGACTCCAATCATCTCTTCTGTGCTCATCGAAGACCACGAAAGCCGAACCTTCTTCATAAGTACTTGCTCTGATTTGTTGCACCCAACTGTTGTCTGGAAGTCCCGGGAATTTACCCGCACTATTGGCCCAATTCTGCCCCCCATCTCTAGTGAGTTGCACATTGCCGTCATCCGTACCTACCCAAATCATTCCTTGGGATAGTGTACTTGGTTCTACCACCGTAATGGTTGTATGCATTTCTGCACCAGAGTTGTCTAAATTGAGTTTCCCGCCTGTTTCAGACTGTCTTTGTTTCTCTGGATCGTTGGTTGTCAAATCAGGAGAGATAATCTCCCATGAATCCCCATGATCGGGAGATTTGAATAAATATTGACCGCCTAAGTAAACCGTTTTCTTATCAAATGGATCGATATTCACTCCTGCATTCCAATTCCATCGAATGGTCTCTCCATCAGGGTGCTCTGGCCGTATGCCTATCATTTCACCTGTCTCTCTATCGTAACGCTGGATGTTTGCTCCTTGACTCAATGAGTAGCCATAGCGTGTGTCTAAAGGGTCGGGCACTACATCGAAGCCATCTCCTCCCACAATTCTTTCCCAGAAACCATTTCTAATACCACCTTGCTTGAGCAATTGACTTGGGCCTAACCATGCGCCATTGTCTTGCATACCGCCCATTACATTGTATGGCGTTTCCATGTCATAGCTCACATGGTAAAACTGACCAATTGGTAGGTTTTCCATAAAGTGCCAGCTACCTCCACGATCTCTTGTCACAACCATTCCGCCATCATTTCCTAAAACCATAAAGCTTGGATCGTCAGGGTGGATATAAAGTGCGTGATTATCCACGTGCACGTATCTAGAGTTAACAAAACTCCCAAAGCTCTTGCCTCCGTCTTCGCTTACATTGGCTTGTGTATGAATTGAATAGACTCTGTTCTCGTTTTTCGAATCCACATAGATATCAGCATAGTAGAACGGACGAGCACCTAGTCCTCGATCTCCTTTATTCGAAATTCGATACCATTCAACTCCTCCGTCATCAGAGCGATACAGTGCATTTTCTTTGGCTTCTACATAAGCATATATACGATCTGGCATTGAAGGAGCTATCGCCAGACCGATTCTACCCATATCTCCTTTCGGCAGGCCATGCTCCGAAGTCTTCCTGTCCCAAGTCTCTCCCCCATCGTGAGAAATATAAATACCAGAAGCTGGCCCTCCAGAATTAAAGAACCATGGTTCACGTCTATGCTCCCACATCCCTGCTATTAACTTATTCGGGTTCTCCGGATCAATTACTAAGTCTGATATTCCTACGCCTGGACCATCGTAAAGTACTTTTCCCCAAGTCATACCTCCATCAGTAGTTTTAAAAACTCCTCTTTCTTCATGATCCGCCCATGGCGAACCAATCGCCCCTACCCAAACCGTATTTGGGTCATCTGGATGGACGATAAGGCGGTGAATATTCTTAGTTTCTTTCAAGCCCATATGCTGCCAGGTCTGGCCGGCATCTCGGCTGCGGTAAACTCCATAGCCGCCATTCAAAGAGTTTCTCGGGTTACCTTCCCCAGTGCCTACCCAAATCGTGCTGGCGTTTGACGGATCGATGGTTACAACACCGATGGAAGCCACCTCTTCTTTATCAAAAAGAGGCTCCCAGCTGACACCACCACTCACAGACTTCCATAATCCACCTGAAGCTGTCCCTGCATAAATGATATTTCGGTTATGCCGAACGACATCAATTGAGGTAACACGACCCGACATACCCGCTGGTCCGATAGACCTAGGTTTCATCCCCTCGAAAACGGAAAGGTCAGTTTGGCCAACAGCAAGTGCCGAGGTTAACAGTAGTAATAAGAAGGATTGGAAAATCTGCTTGAATTTCATGACTGAAGGTTTTGAAGTGATCTAAATATAGATCGCCTTACGGCTTCAACACATTAAAATTCTGTTAGCGGTTTATAAAGAGAAATTGAACCTCAAATAGCTTCACTTACTGCCCGATGAAAGACTTGATGTGTTGAATATAATCTTTGTTCGCCTCTATAAATGGAAAATGTCCCGAAGCGCTCACCACATACAGTTCAGCATCGGGAAAAGACGCTGCCATACGCTTCGCGTGTAAAGAAACTGCAGGTTCTATTTCACCAAAAATGATTAAGGTTGGTGTTTTAACATTAATCAATTCAGCATATAAATCATAAGATTCTAAATCTGGATTTAGACTACTATACAGCTGACTTCTGAGCATAAAGTCTTTAGGTATAAAGAGTTTTAGTTTGTCCATATTGGCCTTATCGAACATATGTGCGCCATAGGAAAGCATCATCATTTCTTCAATCGCTACAGATGGATCTTCCGTTCTGAGTAAACCACTACTCGTCAGGTTATTCAACTTATTCTGGTCTTCTTTTGTGATCCTTTGGGCGATAACTTTACTTTCCTCTTGCCAATCAATGGTACTTGGTGCCATTGTGTTAGAGAGTATCAAATGACTCAGCTTGTCATCATGCTTTAGGGCATACTTCATTGCAATTAGTCCTCCCCATGAATGACCTAAAAGGTTAATCTTACCCAAATCGAGTTGTTGCCTTAGTAGCTCAATATCCTCTACAAACCCATCCAAAGACATGGTTGCTGGATCGACCTCGATGGACGACTGACCGCTAGCACGTTGATCATAAAAAATAAGCTGATAATCTTCTGCCAAAGCGGCTAGATGTGGTAAAAGGTAAGAATGGTCGAGCACTGGACCTCCGTGAACAATGATTAGCGGATCGCCCTCTCCCATGGTCTTGTAATAGACCTTAGATCCATTGATCTCTAGGAATCCTTCGGAGCTGATAATTTCAGTATCCGAGCATGAGGCACAAAATGCCGCGATTATAGAGGTAAAAAGTATAGCTCTTAGTAATCTCAATTAACCTCCAACTCTTTTAGCCCGATAGCCCTCTTTCTGCAAAATCTGTAATACTTTATCCCTGTGATCACCTTGAATTAGTATTTCACCATCCTTCGCAGAACCACCCACACCGCATTTCGATTTAAGCGTCTTACCCAAATCCTTTAGGTCGTCTTCCGTACCGATGAACCCCTCTACAAGGGTCACCTGCTTGCCTCCTCTGCTCTTTTTATCAAGCATCACTTTGAGATTTTGATCCGCTGGCGCCAAAGTTTCGGCCTCAGCGTCATTATCATAGTCATAGGAAAAGTCAGCGCTTGTGGAGTAAACAACCCCAGACCGGCCTTTATCACGATTATTCTTTTTTGCCATAAATTCAAAAGTACTAAAAAGAAAAAGTCATTCAGGTGTCTACCCAAATGACTTTTCCTTTAAGGTTATCTGCGATTAACGCGTAGCCTTTTGAGAAAGCGTCCAAACAGGTACTTGTGCATGATTCACTAAGTCTTCGGCTATGCTTCCACTGAGCAAATGTAAGATCCCTGTTCTACCATGTGTCCCCATGGCAATCATACAAGTACCGAGGTCTTCGGCAAAATATAGAATCCCATCTTCTTCAGTAGCTTCATTGTAAATACTAGTAGATGCATTTGAAATGTCATGCTTTTCAATGAATCGTGCGAACTCCTTCATCATTTGACGCTGCGTACTGAAATGATTAGGCGTATTCACTTTTACGAGGTGAAGCGTTGCACCTGTTATTTCTTGAATGACCTTTAACTCTTTGACTAACGCTGTCTGTTCGTCTTGAAGATTACTGGCGAATACAATATTTTTAATACTGTCGAGCGATACTTCCTCCTTAACGGTGATCACAGGACACTTGGCATACCTCACTACTTTTTCTGTATTAGACCCAATCAGCACCTCTTCTAAACCACTAGTCCCTTTGGTTCCCATGACCAACAGGTCGGCTTGACGGTCGGCTATGACTTTTGAAATACTTTCAAAGGCATTACCCATTTCTACCGCAGTTTCGATTTTAACATCTGAATAGCGCTCGTCTTTCACAATTTGGCTGAGGCGTATTTTGACCTGGTCAATGAGTTTTTTAATAATAAAGACCTCTTCTCCCATATCATTTTCTAGTTCGCCCATGGTGTTGAACGAAAAATCGCGAAGACCTTCTATTATATTGACAACCAATATGTTTGCATTCGATTTACGTGCAATTTGCACGGCTAGATCCAAGGCATTATTTGCTTGTTTTGAAAAATCCGTAGGAACGAGTATAGTTTTCATAATATGTGTTTAACTGATAATTAGGTGCTTCAAATTCGTGAATTACAATTTAAGAACGCAAGATTTGCATCAAAATTTAAGAAAATCTATGGTGTTTCACAGATTGTAATGTCAACCGTGTTACTAAACTTCGGACTCAAATAAGGAATCCCCAAATTCATGCCTCGAACGATCAACAGAATCGCAATCGTTAAAACAATTTTTGGATACAGTTTATTGAAGCTGATGGACTTTAAAGACTGAATCGACTTTTTAAAATATGCCGCACCAAGCATCATCGGAATTGTACCAAGGCCAAAAACAGCCATATAAGCCATACTCCCTCCAATAGAAGTCATTGATAGGCTTGCAATCAAAGCCATATACACTAACCCACAAGGCAGTAGGCCATTGAATACTCCAAACATGAGTTGAGACCGATAAGTCTTACTCGCAAGGGACTTGGATAATCCTTTTTTGACTCGATGATTGAAAGCGCTAGAAAATGAATTGAAAGCACGTATTCTACCTCCCCAAATACTAAGGACTAGCCCTAAGATTAAAACAACCCCTGTAATCCACGAGATATGCTGTTGCCAACCTACCAAAGACACACCCTCGCCAATCACTCCAACCAAAAGGCCTAAAACCGCATATATCGTAATACGACCTGCATTATAAATGAGCTTATTGATCCACCACCTAGCTATCTTTTCAGGGTTTTCTGGTACGGCCCAAAGTAGTGGCGCACACATACCTAAGCAGTGTAAACTACCCAAAAACCCAAATACTATGGCGGTGGTAAGTAGCATTAGATTACGAAAGGGATTTCTTTATAGTATTCCTTTTCAGCATCAGCCCATTTGATCTTCAACTTCCAAGAACCTACGGCATACTTAGAGATATCTACTACGAACACTCCGTCCTCGTTGAAGTCTAACACAAACTCTTTATCAAGCTTGGCTGTGTTTGGACGATAGAACATCACAGTTCCCTCGACCATTCCCTCAACTAGGCCCGGAGGGAAAGTTAAAGCTGCCGTAAACGCACTTCTATCGATTTTGAAAACTGGCTTATCAGCAAGTGAATCATGATTCCTTATCCTTTGAATTTGATCTTCATAAGACAGCTCTTGCTCATAATAGTCTTCTTCTACTAAGTAGAAGTCCGTATTTACACTGAAATAAACAAGTGTAAATAACAATCCGAAGAATACTACAAATGATAAAATTATCTTTTTTCCCCAATCCATAATTAAAATTTTATTGGCCCTAGAAAGTTCGTTTTCAACTCATCAATTACCTCGTCTCCTAACTTGAGTTCGAGCACTATTCTGTTCTTTCTGTCTTCTAATTCATCTGCAGGAATCTTGATCACAAAGACACCATCTAGCTTCGATTTAGCCTTCAAATCTACCAGTCCACCACCTACTCTTTCAATAGTTGCATTCGGCATGTCTTTGATCGTCACATTCAATTCCATATCATCGCCCGTCTTATTGAGAAACTGAATGTTATAGATATTCTGAATACGACCGTCATCAAGTTTTTGATAGATCATACCTGGGGCTCTTAACACGGTAGCCTCTACATCGGAACGGCCCGTAACAAACACAGTCAATAATATGATCAAGATGGACAATACGCCTGTATATCCAGCAACACGAGGAGTAAAGAGTTTTTGACGGCCCTCTAAAATGGCGGTGTGTGAAGTAGGACGTATTAAACCAGTTGGCTTGCCAATCTTAGTCATTACATCATCGCAAGCATCAATACAAGCAGTACAGTTGACGCATTCTAATTGCGTACCATTTCTTATGTCAATACCAGTTGGACAAACATGCACGCAAAGTTTACAATCAATACAATCTCCCTTGTCTTCCTGAACTTCCGCCTTCTTTAATTTACCTCTTGGTTCACCACGGATCCAGTCATACATGACAGCCATGGAATCTTTCACCAATAGTACTCCTTGAAGCCTACCGTACGGGCAAATGGCAACACAAGCTTGCTCTCTTAAGTAGGCAAATACTGCATAGAATATTGCACTAAAAGCTACAAGACCAGCAAACCCAGCGATGTTCTCACTTGGAGATTTGCTGACAATTTCTTTTACTCCTTCAATACCAATTAGGTATGCCATGGCTGTATGGCCAATGAGTACCGCAATGAATATAAATATCGAGTGCTTGAGTAAACGCTTTCTAATTTTCTCAGCGTTCCAAGGCATCTTGGTCAGTTTGCGCTGTTGCCCAGCATCACCATCAATTAGGTATTCAATCTTTCTAAAAACCATCTCCATAAAGAGTGTTTGAGGGCAAGCCCAGCCACACCATACACGGCCGAAGACAACCGTAAAGAGGATAATAAAGACGAAGAAGGTAATCGCCATCAAGGTCAGAATAAAGAAATCCTGAGGCCAGAATACGGCCCCAAGGATTGAAAATTTACGCTCGAAAACGTTCAGTAATAAGAAGGGCTCACCACCAATTTTAATGAATGGCCCGGCAAATAGCACAGACAAAAGAACGATTGAGACAATGATTCTTTTGTTGTGGTACTTACCTTTTGGCTTCTTTGGATAAACCCAAATGCGCTTACCCTCTTCGTCCACCGTAGCGATAGCATCACGAAATTGTTCATCGTACTGATATAAATCCTTGATTTTGCTATCCTCGGCCATCCCCTTCAATTCGAATTACTAGTACTCAGGTGTATATAAGTCTCCATCAGGTTTTAAAGCACCTGGAGGATTAGTTCCTTGAAGACTCATGACGTAAGAAGTTACATTCCTCAATCTGATTGGGTTCAATTTCGACTCCCATGGGATCATTGCTGTTCCTTGAACTCCATTTTTAATCACCTTATAAATATCTGAGACACTCCCTCCATTTCTCCAATACTCATCAGTAAGGTTTGGACCTGCCAATCCTCCACCATCTTCTTTATGGCAAATAGCACACTGAGACTTGAAAAAATCTTGTCCATCTGCTAATTCAATCGCATCCAATGACTGAGTAACCGTGTTTTCATCAAAGTCGAAAACTAGATCTGCTTCATTTTCAGATTTCAGCGCAGCTGCAGCAGCCATTTCCATCTCATACCTCTCTTCTTGAAGCGGTGCGGTCTTGAACACATGAAAAATCAAAATATAAATGACGCCATATACAATGGTCAGGTAGAATAGTCCTTTCCACCATGGTGGCAAGTGATTATCCAGTTCCTTAATACCATCATAGTCATGATCTAGGAGGATAGTTTCCTCTTCTTCCATGGGCTTCAGTGCATTCCATTTATCCCATTGCTGCGTAAACCAACTTGGCTGAGCCAATTCTGCCGCCAATACTTCTTCGCTTGTATCCTTCTGGATAAACGTTTTCAGTATTTGTAATACATACACCGCCACGATCAGTACCAAAAGAGACACCACAATGACTAACCCGAAGGTTATGTAAAGCATCATATCTGGGCTAAAAAATGTAGAATTATCCATGATTCTCAAGTTTAGGGTTAGACACACTATTGATTCCTTCTTGATCATCGATCAAAGGTAGTTTCGCCATATGTTTGATATACCCCTTATTGATTTTGACCACATATATGATCAAGCCAATAAAGAAGATAAAGAATATGGTCAATGAGATGATCGGCCAGATCGCGACATTTTCAACTTGTTCGAAATATTGTTTAAACATGGCTTATTGGTTTTGAGCTACTGGTTGAACTTTTATGTCGGTACCTAATCGTTGGAGATAAGAAATCAACGCAACGATCTCAGCGGTCTCTGGAATATCTACATCAAAGGATTTAAGATCTGCAACAATACCTTGGGCTTGTTTCTTCAAGTCCTGATTGGCGATATCTTCATAGCCCTCTGCGTAAGGCACTCCCACAGTTCTGAGGGCTTTTATCTTACCTGCAGTCCGATCGATTCTAATTTGATCTTCGTACAACCATGGGTATGGAGGCATAATGGAGCCTGGCGAAGTAGAAGTCGGGTCTAACATGTGGTTGAAATGCCATACATTGTTATAGGCTCCACCTACCCTATGCAGGTCTGGCCCTGTACGTTTCGATCCCCATAAAAATGGATGATCATATACGAACTCACCTGCTTTAGAGTATTCGCCTTTATAGCGTTCCGTTTCTGAGCGGAAGGGCCTTACCATTTGCGAGTGACAATTATTACAGCCTTCTCGGATATAAATATCACGACCATGCAATTCAAGTGGAGTGTAAGGTGTGACACTGGCGATGGTTGGTATATTCGACTTGATCAAGAAAGTCGGCACCATTTCAACTACTCCACCAATTATGATAGCTACCAAAACGAGCGTAGTAAAGATGACAGGTTTCCGCTCTAAGCGGTTGTGCCAATAGCCACCGACAATAACTTTCTTCTCTAATGCTGGAGCTTCAGCGGCCTCATTGGCAATGAAAGTTCCTTGTTTAGCCGTTTTAATTAAGTTCACTGCCATGATGATCACACCAGTGAAGTACAATAGACCTCCTACAGCACGCATCATATAAAGTGGGATAATCTGAGTTACAGTTTCCAAGAAGTTCGGATACTCCAGAAAGCCTTCGGCATTAAAGTTTTTCCACATCAAACTCTGAACAACACCGGCAGTATACATCGGTAATGCATACACAATGATACCAAGCGTACCTAACCAAAAGTGAAGGTTAGCAGAATTGGTAGACCAGAGCTTCGTACCCCACATTCTTGGTACCATCCAGTAAAGCATACCGAAGATCATAAAGCCATTCCAACCTAAGCCGCCAATGTGTACATGGGCGATAATCCAATCAGTAAAGTGAGCAATTGCGTTTACACTTTTTATGGAAAGTAATGGCCCCTCTAGGGTGGACATACCATATGCCGTTACCGCAACGACCATAAATTTCAATACAGGGTCTTCTCGAACACGATCCCATGCACCACGAAGTGTCAAAAGACCGTTGAGCATACCTCCCCATGATGGAGCGATAAGCATGATAGAGAATACAACACCTAAGGACTGCGCCCAGTTAGGCAAAGAAGTGTAGAGCAGATGGTGAGGTCCTGCCCATATGTAAATAAAGATGAGCGACCAGAAGTGAATAATCGAAAGTTTATAAGAGTAAACCGGTCTATTAGCTGCCTTAGGTAAGAAATAGTACATGAGACCCAAGAATGGTGTCGTCAGGAAGAATGCCACGGCATTATGTCCATACCACCACTGAACAAGTGCATCTTGTACTCCTGCATACCATGAATAACTCTTAAAGAGTGTCACGGGTATAGCGAATGAGTTTACTAAGTGAAGCACGGCAACCGTCACGAACGTGGCGATGAAAAACCAAATGGCTACATACATGTGTCGCTCTCTTCTTTTGAGAATGGTACCAATCATGTTGATACCAAAGACTACCCAAATAATAGTAATGGCAATATCTATTGGCCACTCTAATTCAGCATATTCTTTTGAAGTAGTTAGACCGAGTGGTAATGTAATAGCGGCCGCTACAATGATCAATTGCCATCCCCAAAAATGAATATAGCTAAGCGTATCACTGAACATACGCGTTTTCAATAAACGCTGCATCGAGTAATACACTCCAGCAAACATGGCGTTACCTACAAAAGCAAAAATCACTGCATTAGTATGCAGAGGCCTTAGTCTACCGAAAGACGTGTAGGGAATACCAAAATTCAATTGAGGTAGAAATAGCTGGGTGGCGATCAACAGACCTACCAACATCCCAACGACTCCAAAAATGACAGTTGCGATCGAGAAGTACTTAACAACTTTGTTATCGTACTCAAATTTTTCTATTTCCATAGTCGCAGTTTGGGTTCTTTAAAATTTAAACCGAAGGTACTCGCGACTTTAGGCTCATGACCTGATAGGTATTAGTTAAAAAACTGATTTAAATCATGTTTTATAGCATCTATATTCTTTGTGATTTTTTTGAGTTGCTCAAGAGCACGTTCATCACCAGCTGCAAGAAACAATCTATGGCAATTGGATGGACCAAAACTTAAAAGAATTCTAAGTTCAACTGATTTAGGAAAAGGTATTTAGCTAAGTAGAAAGCCCAAAGGTTCTTCAGTCATTCTTTTTTACCAAAGAACTTTTGTCCCCTTTAATTTTACTCGCTTTGTCATCGAATAGCATTCGGACAGAGGGTGAATAGGTGTCATCATATTGACCCGACTTAACTGCCCAGAAAAAAGCTCCGAGGAAGACTACTGCAACCACAATGCTTGTAATGATTAAGACTAAAATGACAGACATTACAATTTTAGTTTAAGTGAAATCATTTTGACAAAAAGCGTAGTGAGTACCACTACAGATATACTACTGAGTGGCATTAAAATAGCCGCTACAAGTGGCGTCAGCATCCCCATCACGGCAATACTCAAACCAACAACATTATAGGCTAAACTCAAGAAGAAACTAGCATAGATTACATATTTACTTCGCTTCGCTAGATTAATTACTGCATCTAAACGATTAAAGGAATCAGCATGCATAATCGCATCGCAAGCAGGCGAAAAAGTAGATATATCTTCTGAAACAGCCAATCCTACATTACTTTGCTTCAATGCTCCAGCATCATTTAAACCATCCCCAACCATCATTACAAACTGACCAGTAGACTGCATTGCCTGAATGGCGTTCAGTTTATCGTCTGGCTTCTGAGAAAAATACATCGGAGTACCTTCTGGAAATAGCTTTGATAAATTTTCAAGCTCGGCATCGGAGTCTCCCGAAAGTATCGCAAGCTTAAACTTTTCTTTGAGCCGTTGAATAACACTTTTCAATCCTTTTCGATAGACATTTTGAATAACGAATCTCCCTCGCAACTGACTTCCTATTTTCAAGTAAACAAAAGAAGCTGAATGATCTTTTAGCTTGACATCCTGGCCAACAAAATTCGCTGAACCCAACTTGACCTCGACACCACTAACCACAGCCAAAATACCTTGCCCTACATATTCCATGAAAGATTCGATGACATAGTCGCTGCTTTCCACTCCTAACAAATACTGTTTCACAAAACGACTTAAAGGATGCGTGCTGCTTGAGACAGCCGCTAAAACAAGTTGTTTTTCGGCTATTGTGAGCTCCTCTCCTTCAAAAATCAAATCTCTTTCGGAGGCGTTCGTAATGGTACCCGTTTTGTCAAAAACTATGGTATCAATCTTTTGAAGCTTTTCTACTACATCAGCATTCTTCAAGTATACTTTATTCCTACCGAGTACTCTCAGAATACTACCTGTGGTGAAAGGGGTGGACAAGGCTAAGGCACATGGACAGGCGACAATAAGTACAGAACAAAACACCAACCATGTCTTGGCAGGGTCAGTCAATTGCCAAAAAACAGCTGCTGTGATTGAAATCGCAATAATTGTAATTGTAAAGTACTGACTTACTTGATCCACTAGCTTCGTATGGTTCTCCTCCTTCTTGAAGACCTCGTTGTTCCAAAGACTAGTGAGGTAACTCTGTGAGACAGGCTTTTGCACAATGAATCGCGCTTGCTTACCCGAAAGCTTTCCGCCAGCAAAGACATACTGTCCTTTGGCTTTCTCTACTGCAGCAGACTCACCCGTTACAAAGCTGTAGTCTATATATACCTTATCATCAATGAGAATAGCATCTGCAGGAATCAGCTCGCCATTTCTTATCAGAATTTCATCTCCCTTCTTAATGTGCTGAACGGCAGTAGAAACAAATTCACCTTCTTTCCTCGTTTGAATTGCTAAGGGGAAATAACTCTTGTAGTCTCTTTCGAACGATAGGGCATCATATGTTCTGCTCTGAAACCATTTGCCTATCAATAAGAAAAATATCAATCCAACCAGTGAATCAAAGTAACCAGGACCAATGTTCATGGCTACTTCATAAATACTCCTTAAAAACAGAACGGTCACACCAAGCGCTATTGGGACATCAATATTGGCAAATCGTTGCTTTAAACTTTTGACAGCGGATATGAAGTATTCACTCCCTGAATAAGCCACGACAGGAATCGATAGCAATAGATTTAACCAACGAAATGTTTGTTGATAAGATTGCTCTAAGGTAGAAATCCCTAGATAATCAGGAAAACTAAGCAACATTACATTGCCAAAGCAAAAACCAGCAATACCCAGTTTTACTAATAAACTCTTATTGAATGTCTTCTCCTTTGCCTTATTCTCTTTGGCTTGGTCCAAGTTAATCACAGGGGTATAGCCAATTCGATCCAGCAGTTCTGCTAACGCTCGTAGAGAAAAATCATCCACTCGATAATTAACGGTGAGCTTGCGTTGACTGAAATTCGTTGTGGAATTAATAATAGCTGGGTTTAACCTTGATAGATGCTCAAGGAGCCAGATACAACTACTGCAATGGATATTAGGGATCAAAAACGTAACTCGCTCTTGCTGATTATCGGCAAACTCAAGCAATTGTCTGCTGACATCTTCATTTTCAAGAAAATCAAATAGGGAATTATTTTCCTTCTTTTGAGTTATTCCAGGGCTTGTTTCAAAAGTATAGTAATCGCAAAGGTCATTCTCACTTAATACTTCGAAAACTGTTTTGCAACCATGGCAACAAAACGACTTCTCTTCAAGCACTATCCTATCCTCTAAGCATTCATCACCACAGTGATAGCATAAAGTCGTTGAAGACACCTCTTGTGCAATCATACCTTATCCTTTAAAAAGAAAAGTGGGTGATTCGAGGATATTTTGTCTAGATACGCCATTGTCCTCGACACCCAACATTAGAAATGGTTTACTACTGTCATAAACGATTGACTGCGTTAGATTATCCATTAGGTGCCCTTGGATTTTTTGAATCCCAATATCATTAAAAAATAGCTTTAAGTAATCAATAAACACCTTTTCTCCCTCAATGTCGTAGTCACCCTTAGGATCACTTATCAGTACCGAAAGTGGCAAGTCTCTAAATGATGAATGAAATAGGTTGATGAAATCTTTAACCATTTTTACCGAGTCCATTGAACCATCATGAAACACAACCAAATTTTCTATTTCCCAATCTTTCGTCAAGAGCAATATCGGACATTTTACAGCATTCAGGATCTCATCAAAAATGCTCACATCACTATCTGAAAACGCCTCCTGCTCAAGAATGAGTAGGTCTGAGACAGTACTTAAACTTGATAATCGTTCGTGATCAAGGGCTTCATGAATCCACTGAAAATCCATCCTACGATCAGCGGCTAGCTCTTTTAAGGCTAAATCTCTATCAAAGTCAGAGACTAAGTGATCTAATGACGCAGAGCCATTACCATCACCAGCATTAACGGTTACCAACTGCTTACTCTGAAAATTCTTTGGGGAAAAAGCCGAGATATATTTCTTATGCGTTTCGTTCAGAAGATTTGACAAATCCCTAAGTAGGTTATCAAATTCCTCCGTGGCATTCGTAGCTAAGAGTATTTTATGTTTCACGACCTTCCAATTCTTATTATTGAACCAAAAATACGTGACAATTAAAAATGGACTATTGATTGGTATCAGAGAATAACATGATAAAAGTCATATTTAGCCATAAAAATCAGCTTCATGCACCAACTTCTGCGTATCAACCACCTTGATTTTTTTACCTTCAAGTCCAATCAAACCATCTGATTTAAACTCGGAAAGTAACCTTATCACTGTTTCGGTAGCAGTACCTACAATATTGGCTAAGTCTTCTCTAGAAAGCGCTATATCGATCAATTCACTCCCTTCGCCTTCCATACCATAAGTCTCCTTGAGCATTAAAATGGTCGCAGCTAATCTTTCTCGCACAGACTTTTGAGCGAGTTGTGCTAACTTATCTTCCATGACTCCCAATTCATGGCACACCGCCTTCATGAGCTTACTGAAGAATGCTGGGTTCTTATTCAAAATCGTTAAAAAGTCACTCTTTGGAATAAAGCAAATGGCTGCTTGTTCAATTATGGCAGCAGATGCCCCATAGAACTCTTCACTCAGTAATGAACGATACCCTAAAAAGTCTCCAGGTTTTGCAATAAAAAGGATTTGCTCTTTGCCATTGGAACCCATCTTATAAACCTTCACTTTACCGTAGTTAAGACAAAACATACCCATTGGACGTGTCCCTTCATAAAAAAGGTTTTGACCCTTCTTATAAGTAACACATGACTTATGAGCAGACAGGATTTCTAGATCGTTATCAGGCAATTCCGCAAAGTGAGAATCGCTACGAGACTTGCAAAATTGACATTGCACATTCAGATGATTAGACTTATTAAGCGCCATGAAAAAGTTTTATACTAAAATAACCCACTCTAGCTCAATGTCAAAGTTTTATAATGAACTTCTCACAGGAGCTGACCCAAACCAAAAAGAACCACAAAAAGAAGGGTACTCAATGCCAATTGCTTTAAGAATGGATCTAGCTGAGCAGCGGTCGTTTTGTGCTTTACGGCCATTGCATTAACGAATAACAAGGGTAATGTAAGGACGAAAAGAAACTGAGTATAGGTATTATAATTTAGGCTTATATATGCTACACCAGACAAAAACCCTACGGTTAACAAAAACCAATGATACCTGACCGCAGCAGCCCTTCCTAGCCTCACGGGTATAGATTTTTTACCTGCTTTTACATCAGATTCGATGTCCCTAATATTATTCACATTGAGCACCGCTACAGAAAAGAAACCGATTGAAAGAGCTGGCAGTAGATAATCCCAATTTAGTTTTCCTTCATAGAGATAGGCACTACCCATGACGGCCACAAAGCCAAAAAAGACTAAAACACTGATATCACCTAAGCCAGCATAGCCATAAGGCTTGTGGCCTGCCGTATACGTAATCGCTGCAATAATAGCCAGTGCACCGATGCCTAAAAACAACAAAAAATTGAAGGTAAGCCACCCAAAAGCAACATAAATCAAGCCTATCCCACTGGCCAATGACAGTAGTACAAAAATGATAATGGCCTGCTTCATAACCTTTTGAGAAATAGCACCTGATTGAACCGCTCTGGATGGACCTTGTCTTTCTACACTATCTGCACCATGAATCGAATCGCCATAGTCGTTCGCAAGGTTCGAGAGCACTTGAAGTAAAATGGTCGTCAGTGCACATAACCCAAAGACCATGGCATTGAATGCACCAGAGGCTGCAGCTAAAAAGGCTCCCATTCCGATAGACGCTAATGCCAAAGGCAAAGTCCTAAGTCTAAAAGCTGCCAGCCAATTCTTCATCCTATAATTTAGAAGTGATTGCCTCCTCTAACGGATTAATTGCTGAAGGGTAAAAACCGATTAAATCACCTTTTTCGTCAAGGAGATACTTACAGAAGTTCCAATTCGGAACTTTCCCTGATTGTTCTTCTAACCACTTGTACAGCTCATTTTGATCTTTTCCAACCACAGATATTTTTTCAAACATCTGAAAAGTGACACCATAGTTTTTCTGACAAAACTGCTCGATGTCTTCATTCGTGCCTGGCTCCTGCGAACCGAAGTTATTTGCTGGAAAACCAAGAATTTCGACTTTATCACCGAATTGCTGATGTAACCTCTGCAGGTCCTCATATTGCGGAGTATATCCACATTGAGAGGCTACATTGACGATCAACACTTTCTTGCCTTTATACTTTTCAAAATTGATGGGCTGACCATCAATAGCATTCATACTAAAACTGTGGAAGCTCATATTGCTAGTGGTTATAGGGAAACAAAGAAGAAGACTTAATACTAGACATCTCATTTTACATTCGATCAGGTACTGTAATACCCAATAAACCCATACTCACCTTGATTGTTTGTGCGGTTAATGCAGAAAGTGCCACTCTGAATTGTTGTAGCGTTTTGTCCGACTCATTGAAAATTGATAGCTCAGCATAAAAACGGTTGTAATCCTTAGCCAAATCATAAACAAATTGGGCAATTATCGCTGGAGAATAAGTTTCAGCAGCAATTTTCAATTTATCAGGGTATTGCCCCAAAGCATAAATCAGATCTTTTTCCATTTGATGAATGTCTTTTACTCGACCAAAATCGATATCATCAAAGCTTACCCCTAGCTGATTTGCTTTTCTTAGAATTGAGCTGATTCGCGCATGCGTATACTGGATAAACGGCCCAGTGTTACCTTGGAATTCAATTGACTCTGCAGGGTTAAAGAGCATTCTCTTTCGAGGATCAACCTTGAGCAAAAAGTACTTAATCGCACCCAAGCCAAGCATTTCATATAGCTGACCTGCTTGTTCAGTCGTGAACCCATCAATTTTCCCTAGCTCCTCGGTTCTAGCCTGAGCAGTATTTGCCATTTCCTTCATCAATTCATCAGCATCCACCACAGTACCTTCACGAGACTTCATCTTACCCGATGGTAAATCGACCATGCCATATGACAAGTGATAACAAGAAGATGCCCAATCATAGCCGAGTTTCTTTAAAATTAAGAACAGGACTTTAAAGTGGTATTCCTGCTCATTCCCAACTGTATAAATCAATTGATTAAGGCCCGGATAATCATCGAAACGCATCAAAGCAGTTCCAATATCTTGGGTCATGTAAACAGAGGTACCATCTTTACGAAGCAACAGTTTCTCGTCTAGCCCATCAGCTGTCAAGTCTACCCAAATTGAGCCGTCTTCTTTCTTAAAGAAAACACCCTTTTCAAGACCTTCCATTACCCGATCACGGCCTATCAGGTAGGTATCACTTTCGTAGTAGAGTTGATCAAAATCAACTCCCATTTTTTCGTAAGTGGCATTAAAGCCATCATACACCCAGCCGTTCATTTTCTCCCACAAGGAGTATACTTCTGGATCTTTCGACTCCCACTTCTTAAGCATTTCTTGCGCTTCAAGCATGATGGGAGCTTCTTTTTCAGCATGTTCTTTCTGAAAACCTTTGGCCATCAAACCGGCAACTTCCGCCTTAAAAGCCTTATCGAAAGCCACGTAGTACTTTCCAACAAGGTGATCGCCCTTTAGGCCTGAAGACTCTGGGGTTTCCCCTTCGCCAAACTTTAGCCACGCTAACATGGACTTACAGATATGGATGCCTCGATCATTGATGATCTGTACTTTATGAACATCGTTGCCCGCAGCTTTCAAAATTCTGGATACTGAATTCCCTAGAAAGTTATTCCTTAGGTGACCCAAATGAAGGGGCTTGTTGGTATTGGGAGAAGAGTATTCCACGACTACTGTTCGACCAGTAGGTTTTGCATTAAATAGAGAAGAAGCGTTGATGTCCTTCCCATTGAACATCCTGACAAAGCTCTGTAATTGAGAAGCTTCAGAAATAGAGATATTCAAAAAGCCTTTCACTGTATTAAAAGCAGAAATGGCCTCAGTATGTTCAACTAAAAAAGCACCAATTTGATTGCCGGTCTCTTCAGGATTTTTCTTTGAGAACCTAGCGTAAGGAAAGGTCACAAAAGTGTAAGTTCCTTCAAATTCTTTACGCGTTGGCTGTAGGGCCACATCATTTGGCGCTAAATCGTGACTGTATAATGCTTTCAAGGCATCAGATATACCTTGTCTAATCTGTTCTTCCATCAATCAGAAATTCTTAATCAGAGAGTCGGTAGTTGCTTCGAGTATATCGAAAGCGTTCTCCGCCATCCGGTTTTCAGTGTCCAAAGTTGGGTTCACCTCTACAATTTCCCAACAACAAACTCTTTTATCTTTTATCAACTCTTTATTTAGCTCGAAAGCTTCTTCTTTTGATAGTCCATTTGCTACGGGAGTTCCTGTACCTGTAGAAATTGAGGCATCTAAACTATCCACGTCAAATGAGATATAGATTTGATCACAATCCTTCAGTACTTCCATCGTCTCTTTGGCAATGGTTTCTACTCCTTTTTCGTGGACCTCCTCCGTCTTAAAGTTACGAATACCGTATGCTTCAATGATATGGTCTTCAGGTGCTTCGGTATCTCTCACTCCTATAAAAACAATATCCTTCGGTGATATTTTTGGTCCTCTTCCTCCAATTCCTTTGATCCTTTCCCAGAGTGCTTCAGTCTCTTCTTCAACATCATTCACTTCGCAAGCCTCATTATCCATAGCAGTAACCATGGCCAAAGGCATTCCATGCATATTACCAGACGGGGTAGTATATGGAGAATGGAAATCAGCATGTGCATCAATCCAAACAACGCCAAGGCGTTTGTCAGGGTCTGCCTGCTTGATACCACAGATTGTACCTGCTGCGGTAGAATGATCGCCTGCCAATATTATTGGAAAAAGGTGCTCTTTTCGTAGCTCAGCGATTGTATCACAAACACGATTGAGCATAGTATGTACCCCCTCTCCATATTTAGCGTACTTAAACTGAGGTTCTCCAAATAATAATTGGTTCTCATCTTTAATGCTTACTGGCTCAAAACGCATAAAGAAATTTGAATGCCTCTTGATGCTTGCAATTTTTAGCGCATCAATGCCCATGCTCGCACCCCGTGTTCCAGCAGCAAGCTCAGACCTTACTTCTACTAATCTTATTTTCCTCATTCCTTCTAGTTTACAAACGACTTACAAGGTACATTTTTGACTTGGTATTTGTGAGAATTTCTAAAGACTTCACTCTCAACCAAAGAAATTGAGACTCCCCTAAAAAGGAGAATAAAAAATTCTAACATACTATTGTTCACAATTCACGCTTTGTTGCAATATTTGCATTCCTTTTTAAACGCTTAAGCCAAAGTGAAAAGCTACTTTGATCTGATAGACCAAACCTTTGAATTCCCTACGGAAGAATTCAAAGTCAATGGGAAATACCTTGAATTTCAAGGCATTCCGCTCCACGATGTAATCAAAGAGCATGGTACTCCTTTGAAAATAACCTATCTCCCTAAGATTTCGGAGAATATCCAAAAGGCAAAAAAATGGTTTAGGGAAGCAATTGAAAAACATAACTACCAAGGTGATTACACCTATTGTTATTGTACCAAATCCTCTCATTTCGAGTTTGTCCTTGATGAAGTTTTGAACAATGATTGTCAAATCGAAACTTCCTCTGCCTTTGACCTACAAATAGTCAAAAGTCTTTATAAGAAAAAGAAGATAGATAAAGATACACTCATCTTGTGCAATGGATTCAAGCGCCCATTATACGTAGACTACATTCAAGAGCTCGTCAATAACGGCTTTAAAAATTGTATCCCAATACTTGATAATTTAGGGGAGATAGAAGAATACAAGGGACGCATTGATAAAGACTTTCAAGTAGGGATTCGCGTAGCGGCAGATGAAGAGCCCAATTTCGAATTCTATACTTCGCGTTTAGGTATTCGATATAGCGATATCAACGCCCTATATACGGATCAAATAAAAGGTACTAATGCCAAATTGAAGATGCTTCATTTCTTCATCAACACTGGCATCAAAGACAGTGCGTATTACTGGAGTGAACTGAGCAGGTTCATGTACAAGTATTGTGAATTGAAAAAGATTTGTCCCGAACTCGACACAGTCGATATTGGAGGGGGCTTTCCGATTAAAACCTCGATGACTTTTGAATATGACTATGCCTACATGGCAGATCAGATCATCGAAAACATCAAGTGGATTTGCGATAAGAGTAATGTTCCCATGCCAAATATCATTACAGAGTTTGGCTCTTTCACTGTTGGAGAAAGTGGTGCGATTATATACTCGGTCTTAGACCAAAAACTGCAAAACGACAAAGAACTTTGGTACATGGTGGATGGTTCTTTTATCACCAGTCTACCAGACGCTTGGGGAATGAACCAGAAATTCATCCTTTTGGCCATTAACAAATGGGATCATCCCTTCCAAAAAATCAACATGGGTGGCCTCACCTGCGACAGCATGGATTACTATAATTCTGAAGCACACTCATCCGAATTATTTATGCCATTGATCGAAGAAGATGAAAATCTTTATGTTGGGTTTTTCCATACTGGTGCTTATCAAGACTCATTGGGTGGATATGGAGGTATTCAGCACTGCTTAATCCCCGCACCTAAGCATGTATTAATTGACAAAGACGAAAATGGAAAGTTGGTGACAACGGTATTTGCGGAAGAGCAAAAACATGAAAGCATGTTGAATATTCTAGGCTATTAAGCCTGGGCAGGTTATTTCAAAAGACTTAAGACTCTTTCTGGAGGCCTACCCAACTCAGCTTTTTCGCCTTTAATGACAATTGGCCTTTCAATCAGCTTTGGATAATCAACCATGGCCTCAACCCATTGACGATCTGTTAGAGACTCCCCCTTGAACTGCTCCTTGAAGATTGTTTCACCTTTTCTCACTAAATCAAATGGTTTGATTCCGAGTTTAGTGATAATACCTTCTAAATCAGATACAGTAGGTACTTCTTTGAGGTACTCAACAATTTCTATATCAGCAGTAGACGCTTGAAGTATTTTAAGCGTTTCCCGACTTTTAGCACAGCGAGGATTGTGAAGGATTTGAATCATATGTTTAACCTAAACCCCGAGTCGAAACGATATAATTGCCCTTACCATTACAGTTAGGACAAGGTACAGCTCCAACAATTTCACCAGAACCTGAGCAATAATAACATGTAACAGACTTGGAGTGAATTTCTTGATTTCTTACGATAGGTGGTGGCAATACTTCTTCTCTTGCTGTTTGCCTTTTTTCAAACGATAATTTTATCGCATTGACATTAAGCAAATCTGGATAGGTTTCTAGCATCACCTCAATACTGGAAAACTCCTCTTCTTTGGCGTCTTTTTCAACAATCCACTTCCTACCAAACCTTGCGTAATAAGCTTTCTTTCCTTGAAAGGAATGTACTTTTCTTGACTTCATCTTAAGACCCTTGTTTTGATTTTTTAGCTAATCAGCACTTCACAAAGATAAAAAAAAATAACTAGGCGTGTTATTTCAAAAGTTATTTGAAATTTAGTAAAAAATTAAATCTATGGAACAAGTTCAGCTAAGCGACAACCTCAGTATATCCAGTATAGTACACGGCATGTGGCGCTTAATGGATTGGGGATTTTCGGCAAAGGAATTGATCAAATTTGTAGAAGAATGTCAAGCACTTGGCATTGACACATTCGATCATGCTGATATCTATGGAGACTATATGGTCGAAGAAGAGTTTGGCAAGGCACTCGGCTCTGTCCCTAGCTTGAACAAGCAATTAAAGATTGTCACCAAATTCGGTATACAGTTACTGTCTGGCAACCGTCCAAGGACTTACATCAAGCATTATAACACCAGTTATGACCATATCATTTGGTCTGCTGAAAACTCTCTAGAAAAACTCAAAAGGGAAAATATCGAGCTACTATTGATTCATCGACCAGACCCGTTCAACGACCCTTCTGAAATCGCAAGAGCGTTTACAGACTTAAAACAATCAGGAAAGGTCAGTGAATTTGGTGTCTCTAATTACTTGCCAGCGCAATTTGATAGTTTACAGGCTCATCTGGATTTTCCTTTGGTCACCAACCAAATTGAAGTCTCCGTTACTGCTTTGACAGCGTTTGATAACGGGATGATAGACCTGTGCCAAGAGGTTGGAATCTCACCGATGGCATGGTCTCCCCTGTCTGGCGGAAGTGTATTCCACGAGGAAAGTCATCGCTTCCTAACCATCAGAAATGCACTGCATAAAATTAGTGATGCGCATGGCGTAACAATAGACCAAATCATGTATGCTTGGATACTCAAGCATCCAGCGAACATTATCCCGATAGTAGGTTCAGGAAAGATTGAGCGGGTTAAAAGAGCAGTCGATGCCCTCACCATTGATTTAACACGTCAACAATGGTTTGAGCTATGGGTAGCATCCAAAGGTGAAAACGTACCTTAAGAAAATGAATGACCTAAGCTATCCCATTGGCCAATTTGAGGCTCCCGCAAACATAACATCCGAACAAATCACCCAATGGATTGATGAAATTGCAGCATTGCCACGCTTAGTGGAATCAGCTATTGCAAGCCTTTCTGAAGTCCAATTAAACACACCTTACCGACCAGGAGGTTGGACTGTACGCCAAGTGATCCACCATTTGCCTGATAGCCATATGGGTAGTTATTGTCGTTTTCATTGGGCACTCACTGAGGAGAACCCAGTAATTAAAGCTTATGATGAAAAGGCCTTTGCAGCAATGGACTACCACAAAGACCTCCCGATTGATATTTCGTTGAGCCTTTTGAAGGCCATTCATGCACGCTGGGTAATCATGCTAAGAAACCTCAGCCCTTCTGATTTAGAGCGGACTTTCGTTCACCCTGAAACTAAAGAGATTAACGTTCTTAAAAACGTTATAGGATTGTATGCATGGCATGGGAAACATCACCTGGCGCATATTTTATCCCTTAAGAAACGACTGAACTGGTAATTCATACTAAAGTATGACCACCATTACCACCTGAACGATCACATTTGAAATAAAAACTATGAATGATAAAGAAGAAACTATCAATGGCACAATTGGTTGGATAGACCTAACCGTGCCCAATGCCGAAAATGTTAAGGATTTCTATGCTGAAGTAACCGGATGGAAACCTGAGCCAGTCTCGATGGGAGACTATAATGACTATAACATGACTGCTAATGGAGAACCAAAAGCTGGAGTGTGTCATAAAAAAGGCTCGAATAAAAATATCCCCTCTCAATGGATGATTTATATTAACGTAGCGAATCTAGATAAGAGCGTAGCCGCAGTAACTGAAAATGGTGGCAAACTGCTTTCCGAAATTAAATCTATGGGGGCGTATGGCCGAACTTGCTACATCGAAGACCCCGCGGGTGCCGTTTGTGCATTATTTGAGCCTGCTTAACAAATTGTCTTTTACGCTCAAATGAAATCATTTACTTTAGGGCCATTGGTATCAATTTTATGAAACAGCTGGTCCTATTTTTATCCCTCAATCTTTTTTTACTCTCACCTGACTTTGGGTCTTCTAGCCCTATTCAGGATAACCCATAGCTATGTGCTGCTAATACTTTGGCGATAAACCCTAGGCTTTGTATTGACATCACTGAGGTACCTGGCTATATGTACAAAGACTATTTAGCCACTGCTGTAAAAAAAGATGGCATCAATTCTTCTTCCTTCAACGAGAAAAAGCCCGATTTTGAGAAATGGAAAGACCTTTTCGAGGGCTTAGACGCTTCTAAAATCGAAGCAAAATTCTTTGAGAGTGATGAGTTTGCATTGATGCCTTTAGTGGGTATAACTAGAAAACAAGCAGAAGACTTTTGTGAATGGAGGACTGAAATGCTAGTAGCAGAATTAGCAAAAATGTCTAAAAGGGACCGAGCACAGTTCCCTAAGAAATTCAAGTTTCGACTACCAACCGCCAATGAATGGTCTCGCATCAGGTTCTTAACACAGCAAAAACCTATGATGAAACAGCTAGATAAGATTGCTAGCGCGAACATGAAAGCCTTTAAATTCAGCAAGGCCAAATTGATTAAGAACAACGAAAGAATTGCGAACGTTTACGAAGTTAAAGACCCCAAGATTGGATTCTTTAACGTTCTGAACAATGTTTCTGAGATGACAAGCGAGGACGGTATTGCTGTCGGTGGTAGTTGGTTTGAACCTAACGAGAAAGCTAATTTCCAGCAGACTTTTGTCTATCAAGGGGCAGAGGCCTGGCTAGGCTTTAGGTGCATTTTCGAAATCATTGACTAGACCAATCCAACTACTAAAAACCCTAAATAGGTTCCAAGTCCTGTACCCAAAGCTCCTGCTAGTATTGCCGGTAAAACTAAGTCAGTTCGCTTAAAAGTCTTCGCTAAAGCCAAAGCTGTGCTACTTCCTCCAATATTAGCCTGAGAAGCAATGGCCAAAATAGACCAGTCCAATTTAAAGAGCACACCACTCAAGACGATAACAACCCCATGCACTAGGACAATAGCGCCTGTGAAAACTAAAATATCAATCGCATGAGCACCCACTTCTGCCAAAGCGGTTACTTCACAAAAAGCTCCGACAACAACCAAGAATAGATATACTGAAAACATGCCCAATAGCTTTGCGCCAGGAATCCTTTTAACAAAACTTGTTTGTGCCAATACCAGCGCAATTGTTGTGAGAATCAATATCGATGGAACAGCAAAACCTTGCGTTGCGGACCAATCGGACAACCAGTCAGATGTGAACATTGCCACTAGCACGATGGCGATCAGCAGGCCTAAGTTTAAAGGAGATAACTCCTCCTTATCGGAATGATCAGCGACTTTAGCCCTACTCTTTGAGATTGCCTCTGGATTATTTCTAAACTTCTTCATTACAGCAGGAAGGCTTAATGTCACGAGCATCCAAATAGTAGTCATGATGTTATCTGCCACTATTATCCCTGTGAAAATCGCCCCCTCCTTGACCATGCCATATTCTAGCGCAATGGCATTGAAGTTAGCGCTCCCACCTGTGTAGGTTCCCGTCATCATGCCCGCAATTGCGGCATAGTTTGCTCCAAAAACTGATTGATAGTCAATCAATTGTAGCGCAACCATTACTCCTGCCATAGTACCTAAGGCACCAATTCCAAAGGCGATGAGCATAGGCATCCCTGCTTGTTTAAGTTGTTTTAGGTTAACACCTAAGAGCAGAAAGAAAATACTTGCTGGCGCAACATATTGAAAGATCGTATCATACACGGGGCTCGCATTAGACGCAGATGGTATCAAGCCGAAATTAGCATGCACAGCACCCAATAAAATTACTAGAAGTGAACTACTCAGGTGCTTAAGCTTAGTGTATTTACATAGCCATTCACTTAAGAAGATCAGAAAGCATAGAACTGCAAGGATATAAATGGGATTCTGAATCATAAGGAATAAGTTAAAAGAAAAACACTAGAATTTCAGCTTAACTCAATTGTCGGAATACCTCTTCTCTATACGACTGACCAATACTTACCATATGTTTATCAATCTTGATTTGATTTCCTTCGATGTATTCAAACTTGGTTTTATTGATGATATAGGATTTATGTGTACGCATAAATTGATCTGACGGTAAATCGGCTAGGATACCTTTCATAGTCGTAGTAATTATAAAAGTCTTGTTGGTCAGGTGTACTTTTACATAATCGCCAAGTGCTTCACAATAGAGAACTTTATCAAAGGAAGTCTCAATATTTTTTAAACTTTGGAAAAACGGCTGGAGTAATTTTCTTGTACTCTTCAAAAGCAGCATTGCCTCTATAGCGCTTTTCAAGCATAGGAACACCAGACACTTTAAGCAGTAGGAAAGTGATTAAAATGGGACTGATCAAACCTATCCAACCATCCATAACAGGTAATACAATGATTGCAATGCCGAACCACATCAATATCTCACCGAAGTAATTGGGGTGACGTGAGTACTTCCAAAGCCCCGTTTGCATCACCTGATCTTTGTCCGTTTTTTGCTTCTTGAATTGACCTAATTGATAATCACCAACGGCCTGCCAATAAAACCCAGTGAGCCACATGACTAAACCCGCTCCGGCCAAAAAACCCAGCTCACTATCGTAAGACTGTGAAACAATAATAATCGGAATACTGATCATCAACAGAAGTAGCACCTGTAATAGGTAAACCTGTAAATAGGAACGCCAATAGAAGTTACTCCCCCACTCTTCTCTCCATTGCTTATAGCGAAAATCTTCTTTCTTTTTTCGGTTCCTGAGACCAATGTGCAAGCTCAATCGACCACCCCAAAGGATCACTAAAACATAAACATAGGTGCTTAGCTCACCACTGGATTGCGTCAAAAACAAATAAACACATAAGCCCACATAGCCCATCCCCCATGCTACATCAGCAATATCATTTCGTTTTAAGATGATGGAAACAATAAACCAGAAGCTCGCGTAAGCGAGTGCTAAAAAGAGTAGGTCTGTGATCAAAAGGCTCATGTCATCAACCAATTCATGATGTAGAATCCCGCGGTACTCACTGAAGCCGTGAGGATTGATCCCCAAATGACATCTATGAACACGATTCTAATCGGCCAACCTCTAAGAGTAGCTAGGTTGGTCAGGTCATAAGTAGCGTAAGTAAAGAAGCCGAATAGAGTACCTTTCAAAATGGCATCTTCCAATGAAGCAGCCTCTACCGATGGTACTATGGCAAAATAGAAAATTCCTACAATGAAGAGCAGATAGAAGATCATCGCGGCTGTCCAATTGACTTTCGGGGCTAGTAACTTGCCGAGGTACTTGTTATACAGATTCTTAGCGATCACCCCCAACCATATAATATCGATGGCGAAAAAGACCACTGTGGTGAGTAGGTAAGCTTTCAATAAAAGTGAAAAGGACATAGCGATTCTTTTTGACCTAACATACAAAAGGTCTGATTGTTAAATTTCACATAGAGATCGTTTTGGCCAATGGCCCTAAAAATCTCGATAATCTCCCTCTAAGAACTGATTCGCTTCCTCCTCATCGAACTTTGAGGTTTCATTGTTCCAGTGCAAAGTCTTATTCGGAAAGCGCCCCGCAATTACTCCCAAAAGGATCGTTTCAGTCAATCGAGCAGCGTAGGAGAAAGGTGCCGAACATTCATCTTTCCCTAAGCAGGCATCGACAAACTGATGATAGTGCTTGTTGCTTTCTTTCCCATAGTCTTTTGTAGGACTTCCCACATCAGAGAATTTCGATAAATCGATATCTACATACTTCCCTTTGACAATCAGTTTCGGTAACTGCATAAAGTGAGGCAATAATAAGCTACCCTTCTCACCAATAAACATGGCTCCTTGATCTGGCAGTTCTTCTTTATTCGGAAGCCGAAGGTCTTTATGATTTTTCGGTGCACCCGGACCATCGTACCAAACCCATTTAAATTTTTTGGTTGTGTATTCCGTTTCCGGAAATCTGTAGGTGACAATATTGTTCTCGGGAAAGCCGAAGCCTGTTGGTTTTCTACACTTGTTCTTGATGGTAAATGGAACGTCTAGCGCTAAAGCGTTATAAGGCGTATCGAAAATATGAACCCCCATATCTCCAAGGGTTCCACAGCCATGGTCCAATAGTTTTCTCCAGTTTCCTGGGTGATAAACACCTTCCTTGAAAGGTCTATCCGCAGATGTACCTAACCATAGATTCCAATCCAAAGTACTTGGCACAGGATCACTGCCCATTGGCTGAGGGCCGTCAGTGCCCCAGTTTTTAGGCGACCAAGCACGTACTGTTTTTACTTTACCAATGATCCCAGATTGAATCAATGCGGTACCCAATTTATAGTCATAAAAAGAATGCACCTGAATACCCATCTGAGTGGTCAAGTTCCTATCCTTCGCCATTTGATTCATGGCGCGTGCTTCAGACACATGATGTGTCAACGGCTTCTGGCAATAGACAGCCTTGTTCATTTCCATGGCCATCATAGAAGCTGGTGCATGGGTATGATCGGGGGTAGAAACGACCACTGCGTCAATCGCATCATTCATTTCTTTGAGTAGCACTCGGTAATCTGTGTATACCCTCGCCTTAGGAAACATCTTTTGAGCAGCAGCCAAATTATTAGCATCAACATCGCAAAGCGCAGTCACTTCTACTGCTGAATGAGCAGAAATTGACTTTAGGTCTTCCATCCCCATACCACCTACTCCAATATGAGCTGTCCTCAGTTTATCGGCACTCGAAAATGCCCAGGTAGCTGATGGTAAAATTGTCGCTGAAGTCATGAGTGCAGCTTTCTTTAAAAAATCTCTCTTATCCATATTCCTTAGAGTTTCTTGATCTTGATGTTTCTAAACCATAATGGACTATCATGGTCTTGGAGGCCGATATAACCCGTTTTGAACTTACCATAGTCAGGAAAGTCTTTCCACTTACCTTCCATTTTCTTGGCTTCCCAAGCTTCATCCCATGGCACAAATGATAAAATCTTCTTTCCGTTCAGCCAATGCTCCACTAGTTCTGGCGTAAACTTAATCGTGGTGGTATTCCATTCGCCCGCTGGCTTCACGATTTTTACATTATTATCAGGCGTATGCATGGCATAATCAGCACCAGTTTTTTGCCATTCTTGTAGTGTCGCATTATTGATTTCTTCCCACTTCAAATCATCTAACAACTGATATTCGGGCGAAGCTTCATAGGGTCCACCGTAGCCTTCTACTACATGATATAAAACCCCACTATTCCCTCCTTCAGGGATTTTCCATTCGAGGTAAAGTTCAAAGTTGTCAAACTTCTCGGCTGCATAAATAATGTCTTTTCCTCCCGTCCATTCAACTTCTAGTTTCATATCTGTATCGAAAGTCAAAACGTCATCCTCAATTACCCATTGTGGCGGCATGGTTTCGCCATTGTAGGCACGCCATCCGTCCATACTTGTGCCATCGAAGAGGTAAACCCAATCGTCAGCGGCTTCTTTTGAGGTGCTTTGACAAGCACTTAAACAGATGGTCGCCAAGAAAGCGATCATCATTTTTGTAAGGTTCGTTACTCTCATGATGCTATTTACTTGTTATCGTTTATCGGTGTGATTTTAATATTTCTCCAGCTGACCTTGATGCCGCCTCCATCGTGAATTTGTAAAGCGATAGAGCCCTTTCCCTCTCCGATCTTTTCGTCTTCGATGTGGATCATTTCTGTTCCATTGAGCCAAGTAGTAACCGATGGTCCAACGGCTCGGATCTTCATGGTATTCCACTCGCCCATTTTTAGGGCTTTGTCTTTTTCTGGTTCGGGCTGAATCAACCAACCGCGACCGTAAGACTCATAAATGCCGCCAGTGTGACTTCCTGGAGGCGCCACTTCGGCTTGCCAGCCACTGACCTTTGTACCGTCAACCGTGGAGCGAATAAAAACACCACTATTTCCGTTGGCGTCTTGTTTAAAATCCAGCGTGAGTTCGAAATCGTCATAGAATTCATCCGTAGAAAGGTAGCCATACTGGGCACTGGGGCCGCTTTCGCAAACCAGGTTTCCATCTTCGACATACCACTTTTCTTCACCGTGATTGGTCCAACCGTCTAGGTTTTGACCATTAAAGAGGTCAATGGTTTGTTGAGAAGTGCAACTAAAAAATAATGAGGAACAGAGGCAGGATAGAAATCCTAAGTATAAAAATCGTTTCATAGGGTTGATGCTTGGTTCTAAGATAAGCAATCGAATGGAAAGGATTGACCATTTATAAAAATGGCTTTTATAGTTTAGTATAACATCGGCACTATCAAGTCAAAAAATTAACTATCTCTCAAGGAATCTTGTATATCCATTGCGTAATTGCCAACCTGCTCAACGGAATACATTATGATTAAACTTTTCAATTATTCGAATCTTAGGCTCCATATCTTTCTACGCTGAACGAATGAAATATAAAGATTTTCAAAGACAAGTCTGACTGCAATTCACTTCTTAATATGATTTCAAAAGCATTTGATAACATCATTGTTGGTGACCACATGAACAAGGACTAAATTTATGGCATGTCTAAGCATTTAATCATCAGACGTATTGAACCGAGTGAAGTGGATTTACTCCGTGTCCTTGGTGAAAGTACTTTCCGTGAAACTTTCGAAGCGCAGAATTCCAAAGAGAATTTGGACGCCTATCTGGCTAAGAGCTTCAGCTTAGCGAATGTTCAAGCACAACTCGATGCTAGTACTTCTGAATTCTATTTTGCGACAGTCGATGGCGAGGTACTTGGCTACTTGAAGCTGAACACATCTGATCAAGGCTTGGAGATTGAAAGGATCTATGTTAAGGCATTTGCCCAAGGTCAGCGAATTGGTAAAGCCCTCTTTGAGTTTAGTTTGAACCTCTCAAAATCAAGGGAATCCGCTTGGCTCTGGTTGGGGGTTTGGCAGAAGAACGTCAAGGCAGTTGAGTTCTATAAACGGCAGGGCATGGAGATCTTCGATACGCGTCAATTTCAATTGGGCAGTGAGCTCCAGGATGACTTTTTAATGCGGCTGCGGGTTGGTTAATTGATTAAATATCTATCCTAGCGACTCATCTGGAAAACATGGGTTTTCCCAATTCCTTTTAGCTCAACTTCACCGAAGTCTTTGAAGACAAAATCGCCAGATATTTGAGCTTTAAATTCCTGAGAGCAACAAATTTTCATTGTCTCTCCGTGCGATTCCAATCGAGAAGCTACATTCACAGTTTCACCCCATAAATCATAGGCTATTTTGCTACTTCCTATCACACCTGCCACAACAGGTCCGCTATGAATTCCTATTCTAACCGAAAGCGATTCATCTACTTTTTGATTTATAGTATTGATAATCTCCAACACATCGCAAGCAAAATTAGCCATTACCATAAAGCCGACATCTTTTGAATTGGCTGCCACCATGGGCGCAATGATTCCTCCTTCGCTATGGCCTACTAAGCCAATTTGCGTTGGATCAATATCACTTCGTGTTTTCAGGTAATCAATCGCACTTTTTACATCGGTAGCAAAATCTGCCGTAGTAGCTTCAGAAAAACTACCCGTGGATTCATTCACCCCACGATCGTCATAACGCAACACTGTAATCCCTTGACGGGTTAAATGATCGGCTGACACCCAAAAAGACTTATGTCCAAAAACTGCTTGATCTCTGTTTTGAGGCCCACTTCCGGTAATCAAAATGGCTACTGGATGATTTTCACCGGTATGGGGTAGAGTCAGCGTTCCCGCAAGGGAAATATTGTCTTTTGCATTCTCAAAAGTCACGTTTTCTTCCTGATAAGGATACGGTCTTACAGGTTCCTGAGGTCTTACTTTGGCTTTAATAGCCTTCAGTTTTTCTCGGCTTAAAACCAATGGGACAGCATTCGGTCCTTCGATAAATTTACCCTTGATATCGGCACTGTCTGGGCGAAATGTTCCTTTGTATTCAAAGCCCAAGTTCTTCCCGTCAATATAGAGTTGATTGTCCTCGAAGCTTACCTCCTTGGTTTTTATACCCTTCAGGTTCTGGCTAGGGATATCAAGCGTAGCAGTTAAGCCTTCTGCACCTTTCGACAGATGAAAGATGAATTGAATTTTGCTATTGTTTCCAACCTCACCATACCAATCTCCTGTAACATCTTGCGCAGCAAGGCTAAAACTGATTAAAATGGCGAATATGATAAATTGAAATGATCTCATGATAGTATTTTTTTTGATTTGAATAAGACGTAATTGTCCTGG
>CBFIAY010000020.1:0-30841 GCA_965660665.1 Roseivirga sp.
TTGTTATCCCCTTCCTGCTGAAGGGACGACAAAGGTAATGTAATTATCTTTCTTGGGGAAAGTATTAGTAAAAGAAATTCCAATGAATTTCTAAAGCACTAAAATTCAGGCACATGCTATTTCAGAATTGTCTGAGTTCTGTCTGGACCTACCGAAACGATGGTAATAGGAACCCCTGTAGCACCTTCTATGTACCTTATGTATGAAGAAAGCTCTTCAGGCATATCATCCATTGACCTTACTTTGGTAATGTCATCTTTCCATCCTGGGAGCGTTTCATATACTGGCTCAACTTCTTCATCGAGCAATTGGAATGGCATCTCATCAGTGATTGATCCATCTTTCAGCTTATATGCTGTACAAATCTTTATTTCATTAAGGATCGATAGGACATCAGCTTTCATCATGAAAAGTTGAGTTACCCCATTAATCATGATCGCATACTTCAGCGCAGGAAGATCTAACCACCCACATCGTCTTGCTCTGCCTGTGGTTGCTCCAAATTCATTTCCTTCTTTTTGAACGGCTACACCAACCTCATCAAAAAGCTCGGTTGGGAACGGCCCACCTCCTACTCTGGTACAATAAGCTTTAAAAATCCCGTAGACCTCCCCTATGTTTTGTGGAGCAACTCCAAGTCCCGTACATGCACCTGCCGTCATCGTATTAGAACTAGTGACATAAGGATAACTACCGAAATCAATATCAAGCAGTGAACCTTGGGCACCTTCGGCCAAAATGGTCTCAGATGATTGGATGCTTTTATTTATCAGGTACTCTGAATTTACAAGCTTGAACTCTCTTAAGAATTCAATGGCCTCGAAGAAAGGCGCTTCAGCTTCCGGCAAATCATATTCAAATTCATAGTGACCTAATGTGCTTTCATGCTTACTCACTAGGTTTCTATATCGTTCTTCAAAACCAGGCGCTAGGATATCTCCTACTCTCAAACCGTTTCGAGCAATCTTATCCTGATACGATGGCCCTATACCCTTTAGCGTAGAACCAATTTTATCTTTTCCTTTAGACTTCTCATAAGCAGCATCCAATAGCTTGTGCGTTGGTAAGATGAGCTGCGTCTTTTTTGAAATATAGAGATTAGCCTTTAGGTTAATTTCAAACTTGGCCAAGCCTTCAATTTCCTTTTTGAAAACCACAGGGTCAAGCACTACACCATTACCAATAATGTTCTTTATGTTTTCTCTAAAAATTCCGGATGGTATTTGGTGAAGCACATGTTTATGCCCATCAAACTCTAATGTATGACCGGCATTCGGTCCTCCTTGAAATCTAGCAACAACATTGTACTTAGGGGCCAGGTAGTCAACTACTTTTCCTTTGCCTTCATCTCCCCATTGTAAACCTAAGAGTACGTCTACTTTCATCTATGATTATCTATTAGCGTGCAGGGCACGTGAATTATGATTTTAGTTCTTTGATTGCTTCTTCCAAAGAATCAGCAATTTTAAATATAGCAGTCAGCTTCGTAATGATTAAAAGCTTATTGACATGTTCGGAAGGTTTCATAATTACAACTTCGCCCTCGTTATTTCTGAACTTAGTCAAAAGAGTAATAAGCACTCCAATTCCACTACTATTTATATACTTAACATTTTCAATGTCTATAAGACACAGAATCTTTCCTCTATTGATTGCATCGTTAGCTATTTCTAGAATGCCTGAACCAGCTTCTTCTCCAATTAAATTTCCATTTAATGTAAGAATGAATATGTCATCTTGATCCCTTGAGGTAAACTCCATGTCAATCTATTTTTAATCTTTCTTACTCCCATCGCCTGTCCTCTTTTTCGCAAAGAAGTAAAGCGTATGGTGCATGATGTCAATATCAAACATCTCTTCCAGTGTATTTTTGATGTTTTGGATCCTCGGATCACAAAACTCAACGACTTCTGAAGAGTCAACCATTAATATATGATCGTGTTGCTTATAGCCGTATGACTTTTCATACTGAGCCATATTTTTGCCAAACTGATGCTTAGTCACTAAATCACACTCTACTAATAGGTCTAAGGTGTTATATACTGTTGCTCGGGATACTCGATAGTTCTTATTCTTCATGCTGATGTAGAGAGACTCTACATCAAAGTGACCATCTCGAGAGTAAATTTCCTCCAAAATTGCGAATCGCTCAGGCGTTTTTCTCAGCGCCTTATTTTCCAAATAGGCAGTGAAAATCACTTTTACTTCATCAAATACCTTTGTATTGAGCGACATGCATATTAGTTAGGCTGCAAATATAAGATTCTTTGCCATTAAAGAAATCAAGAGTCCCCTTTCTCCTCTACTGATTCAAATCGAGTCACACGCATTACTCCTTTAACCATTTCAAGTTTAGCTATCAACTCATCTAAGTGACTGGTATTGTTTATGTAAAGCCTGATTTGTCCATCAAAAATACCTGTCTCGGTATCGATACTTATCGATCGCATATTCACTTTCAATTCGCTCGATATAATATCCGTGACATCGCGCATTAGACCGACCCTATCTGTTCCAATAATTCTGAGCCCTGCCAAGAAAGCATTTTGCTGTTCGGATTGCCATTTTGCCTTAACAATTCTGTTTCCGTGATTAGACAAGAGCTTTGGTGCGTTAGGGCAAGTCGTTCTATGTATTTTGATACCCTCATTAACGGTTACAAACCCAAAAACATCATCTCCCGGGATTGGACTGCAACACTTACCAAACTTATAATCTAAGACATCCATGTCATCACCAATGAGTAGGATATCGGCTTCCGAAGGCTTTACCTTTGTGAAATCATCGGAGTATTCGAAGTTCTTCGTTTTTAACCTAGTGGATTTTTGCTTTTCTATTTTAAAATCCTTGAAATTCTTAATCCTCGAAGGATCAATTACTCCTTTGCCTACTTTATAGTAGAAATCCGTGACAGTCTTCTCTTCGAAGTATGCGCGCAATTGATTAGCCACATCTCCGTCAAAAGGGATTTTCATTTGCTTCAGCTTGCGCCTTACGATTTCCTTTCCGTCCAAGGCAGCTTGCTTTTTAACTTCTTTCAGGGTATCCTTTATTTTCGACTTGGCCTTGGAGGTGACTACAAAACGAAGCCAATCTTCATTTGGCCTTTGCTTGGAAGAGGTAAGGATTTCTATCTGATCACCGTTACGTAATTTATAATTGAGGGGAACCAGGCGGTTATTGACCTTTGCCCCAAGGCATTTTGCACCTACTTCTGAATGAATGTCAAATGCAAAGTCCAAAGATGTCGAACCGCTTGGCAGAATTTTTAAATCCCCTTTTGGCGTAAAGACAAATACTTCTTCATTGAACAAGTTCGACCTAAAGTCGTCCACAAATTCAATCGCGTTCGTATCATTGCCCTCAAGCATTTCTCGAACCTTTTCCACCCACAGTTCTAATCCTGACTCTTGAGGACTGATCAAACCATCCTTGTATTTCCAGTGAGCGGCATAACCCTTTTCAGCAATTTCATTCATGCGCTTAGTCCTAATTTGAACCTCTACCCACTTACCCGCACGACTCATTACTGTAGTATGCAATGATTCATATCCGTTAGCCTTCGGGGTGCTCACCCAATCTCTCAGTCTATCTGGGTTTGGCTGGTAAAAATCTGTAACGATTGAATAAACCTGCCAACAGGCTCCTTTTTCTTGATCTTTGGGAGTATCAATAATGATTCTTACGGCAAACAGGTCAAACACCTCTTCAAAAGGAATGTCCTGTTTCTTCATCTTATTCCATATAGAATGGATAGACTTTGGCCGGCCTTTTACCTCAAATGACAAGCCTGTCTTAGTAAGCTCATCCAATATGGGACTCATGAAGTTCTTAATGAAACGGGTCCTTGACCCTTTATTTTCCGCAATTCTGGAGACGATACTTTGATAGACTTCAGGCTCTGAATATTTCAACCACAGGTCTTCAAGCTCTGATTTAATAGCATAAAGCCCTAAACGATGCGCTAGGGGAGCATATAAATATATTGTCTCCGAAATGATCTTAAGTTGCTTATGCCGAGGCATACTCCCTAAGGTTCTCATGTTATGTAGTCGGTCTGCCAACTTTACAAGAATCACTCTTACATCCTCAGAGAGGGTGAGTAACATTTTCCTAAAGTTCTCGGCTTGTTGCGAGCTACCATGATCGAATACTCCTGAAATTTTAGTCAGACCATCAATGATTTTAGCGACTTTTGGCCCGAATTGTTCTTCGATCTCATCGAGCTCGATGTCTGTATCTTCAACGACATCATGTAATAGCGCGGCCACAATGGAGGTGGTGCCTAATCCAATTTCTTCTACACAAATTTGCGCAACGGCTAAAGGATGGTATATATAAGGTTCGCCAGATTTTCTACGCATCTCTTTATGCGCTTCTACCGAAGTGTTAAATGCCTTTTTAATTAGCTTAGCATCATCATCTTTGAGAAAAGGCTTAGCCTTTCTCAGAAGCTTTCGATATCTCCTGATTATCTCCTTTCTTTCTTCTTCTCTATCGACAGCGATCATGGTATAAAGTTATGGAGGAATTTGCAGGAATTTTTAGTAAACTTTTACAATTGAGTTGTTGATTTAAAAAGTAAATCTTTTACATTTGCATTCCATTTCAAAGTGCCTGCGGATGTGGCGAAATTGGTAGACGCACTAGACTTAGGATCTAGCGCCTCAGGGCATGGGGGTTCGAGTCCCTCCATCCGCACCGAAAGAACCCTCAGTCGAAAGATGTGAGGGTTTTTATTTATGTTGACATAAAACTGTAAGACATTGGATATCACGTTAGACAAAAAGGATTCGAATTTGGCCTCTATTAAAGTTAAATTAAATGAGGCTGATTATCAATCGAAAGTAGACGAAAAAATCAAAGATTATAGCAAAAAAGCACAGATCAAAGGTTTCAGAACCGGTAAGGTGCCAAAAAGCGTAATCGAAAAGATGTACGGTAAGTCTATCTTGATAGAAGAAATTAACCATGTAGTAGGTCACGCCATTCAAGATTATATCAAAGACAATGCGTTGAAGATTTTAGGTGAGCCACTTCCTAACCAACAAAAAATCGATGCTACCGATTGGGAAAACCAAGTAGACTTCGAGTTTGAATACAACATCGGCTTGGTTGATGAATTCAGCGTAGTACTTGATAAGAAAGTAAAAATCACTTCTTACCAAATTGAAGTAGACGACAAAGTAGTGGCAGAGACTATGGAAAACGTCAGAACGCAATTCGGTAAAATGACTAATCCTGAGGTGAGTGAAGCAGGAGATATCCTCTTCGGAACATTTACAGGTGAAGGTGATTTCAGTCACGACTCTACTGTTGATCCAAGCGAAATGTCATCTGCTAACGCTAAGAAATTTGTTGGGCAGAAAAAAGGAGATCAGATTAAAGTGGATCTTTCTAAGCTTTACAAAGACTCCATTAAGCAAGCAGCACAAATCGGTAAAACTGCGGATGAAATTGAAGGCATGGACATGAAATTCACCTTCGAAGTGAAAAATGTCAACAGAAAAGAACTTGCAGATATAGATCAAGAATTATTCGACAAGACTTTTGGGCCAGACGTAGTTAAGTCTGAAGAAGAGTTTAAGGCAAAAGTAATCGATACTGTTGGTGAGAACTACGTAAGAGAAACCGATGCTTGGTTGAATAAAACGATCCAAGATGAGCTGATCAAGAAAACGAAAATCAGTCTCCCAGATGAATTTCTGAAGGAGTGGCTCAAGCTTTCTGGTCAAGGTAAAGTTACCGATGCCGACATTGCTAAGGAGTACGACCTTTATGCTGATCAACTGAGATGGAATTTGATTTCAGGTCAGGTGGCACAGGATAATGAGATCAAACCTGAGCATAATGACATAAAGGAAGCTACTCGCAAAATGATTGAAGCCCAATTCATGGGTTCTGGACTTGGTCAACTTGGTGATCAGATGGATTCTTTCGTAGAAAACTATCTGCAAGGGGAAAAAGGTGAGAATTACATGAAAATGGCAGAGCAAGTTCAGCAAGAAAAAGTCTTAGGTTTCGTGAAAGAAAACATAGAAATCAAGTCAAAAAAAGTTAGCCTTGACAAGTTCAAGGAAATAGTTGGGGCATAGTCCGAACTTCTCATCTATTTAATATGTTAAGTGAAAGTCCTTCTTAAAGAGGACTTTTTTTTTAATTTTGTTAGATTAAGGTTTACAAAAAAGAATGATTGACGGGAAAGAATTTAGAAAATACGCCATTCACAACCAAGGGGTTAGTGGGTCGGCTATAGATGATTATTCAAATCACATTGAAAACATGACTCGTTCTGTTATTGAGGAGCGTCCTACGCGTTTTGCGGAGATTGATGTTTTTTCAAGATTGATCATGGATAGAATCATCTTTTTAGGAATGGGGGTTGACGACAATGTCGCCAACATCATTACAGCTCAGCTATTATTCTTAGAGTCTGTTGATCCTAATAGAGATATTGTAATGTACATCAACAGCCCAGGAGGTTCTGTTTATGCAGGATTAGGCATGTATGATACCATGCAGTTCGTAAAACCTGACGTAGCCACTATCTGTACTGGTATGGCCGCTTCTATGGGTGCGGTACTTCTTGCTGGAGGAGCTGCTAAAAAGAGAGCTGCTTTAAAGCATTCACGCATAATGATTCACCAACCAAGTGGTGGAATGCAAGGACAATCTCGGGACATGGAGATTACTTTGAAGCAAATGCAAGAGCTTAGAAAAGACCTTTATGAAATTTTAGCGCATCACACTGGCCAGAAATATGAAAAAGTCGAAAATGATTCTGACCGGGATTATTGGATGAGGTCTGCTGATGCGAAGTCTTACGGTCTAATAGACGAAGTACTTGAAAGAAAATAAAAGCAATATGGCCGAGGTGACGTGCTCATTCTGTGGGCGTAACAAGAAAGATGTAGATCTTATGATCTCAGGCATTCATGCCCACATCTGCAATCATTGTATCACTCAGGCAAATCAAATTTTATCGGAAGAATTAAAGACCAAGACGTCAGAAGATTCTCCAAAATTCAATTTGATTAAGCCTGTTGATATGAAGAAGTATCTTGATCAATATGTTGTTGGTCAAGATGAGGCAAAGAAAGTTATCTCGGTTGCTGTTTATAATCATTATAAGCGATTGATTCAGAAATCCGACCCAGACGATATTGTGATTGAAAAGTCCAATATTATAATGGTTGGTGAAACTGGAACGGGTAAAACCTATATCGCTAAGACACTCGCCAAAATATTACAAATACCGTTTTGTATCGCAGATGCGACCGTACTAACGGAAGCAGGATATGTTGGTGAAGATGTCGAAAGTATCTTAACGAGACTACTTCAAGCGGCCAATTACGATGTGGAGTCGGCCGAACGAGGTATCATCTATATTGATGAAATCGATAAGATTGCACGTAAGTCAGACAACCCTTCCATTACACGTGATGTAAGTGGTGAGGGCGTTCAGCAAGCACTACTCAAGTTACTTGAGGGAACTGCAGTGAACGTACCACCTCAAGGTGGCAGAAAGCATCCTGATCAGAAGATGATATCAGTTAATACGGATAATATCCTATTCATCTGTGGTGGTGCTTTTGATGGTATCACTAGGCATATCGCTAACAGGTTAAACACTCAACCTCTTGGCTTTGCTGCCACTAGCGATGAGGCACATGACGTGGACAGAGATAATTTGCATCAATATATTAATGCTCAAGACTTAAAAGACTACGGTCTTATTCCTGAGTTGATTGGTAGATTGCCCATTGTAACGCACTTGAATCCTTTGGATACGGAAATATTGAAGAGTATTCTTACTGAACCTAAGAATGCGCTGACTAGACAGTATGCAAAACTCTTCGAAATGGAAGAGGTGGAATTGATATTTAAGGATGATGCTTTAGATTACATTGTAACGAAAGCGTTAGAATTCAAACTCGGTGCCCGTGGACTACGATCGATTTGTGAGGCGATCATGACTGATGCGATGTTTGAGCTTCCTTCTGATGAGAACACAAAAACTCTTGAAATAGATGCGGCTTATGCCCGAGAGAAGTTCGAGAAATCGAAATTCAAAAAATTGAAAGTGGCTTAGGCCACTTTTTTTATGCCTTTATTCTCCGTAATACTCCACAAAGTTTCTTGGCGTCTCATAGAGTTTTAGTGAATGGAGCACTCCATCAGTCGCGAGTTCTTGAACCTTAGGGGCTAGAATCTTCCAGATCTCCATCACGAGAATTTCGCAGCTTGCCATTTTACCCTGCATAAAATCAACGTCAACATTTAGATTTTTATGGTCTAGCTTATCGATCACTTCTGTATTGATGAGAACAGAAAGTGCCTTTAGGTCAACCACAAATCCTGTTTCAAGGTCTGGTCTTCCTTTAACCGTTGTAATTAATTCGAAATTGTGTCCATGCCAATTTACATTAGCACACGGGCCAAACACTTCTTGGTTCTTTTCCAAAGACCAGTTAGGGTTGTATAGTTTGTGTGCTGCGTTAAAATGTTCCTTTCTACTTACGTAAACCATGCCTGTTGACAATTAGCCTGCAAATATATTAAAATATGAAACTGGTTATTCTAATTAGTGATGAGAAATAATGGGAATGGCGCTAAAGGTAGCTACCAAGGCAATTGAATATCGTCATTAGTGAAGACTTTATTCCTTTTTACAAATGCTGTATCACTTTTTACCCTAGCCTTAAAGTTTGTGTTTGCTGCAAATAATTTCTTTAGCCAAGCGATCGGTGTAACGACGAGCAGATAAACTAAGGTTAGCAAAAGCGTACCATTCATTTTACCCAAGAGAAAACCAATCTTCATCCAAATCCATGCAATATAAAATGCGAGCTTCCCCGATAATGCCGCTAAGACTGCAATACTCATGGTGACAATTAGCAGTAAATCAGCCTCCTTCTCTTTATACTCAGTCAAGTAAAAATAGATTACCAACAGGCCTGAGACTAAGCCCAGTACAATGGCCTGAGATTTTTTACTGTCTAGTTTCTCATTCATGCCTCACTAGGTTTTAAGATTAAATTATCTTCCATGACAAGTGCATCCATATCTGTGTTCAAGAAACAATCATAGGCCTCCTTATGGGAACAGACAATTGGCTGATCTTTGACATTAAAACTGGTGTTGATTAACAATGAATTTCCAGACTTTTCCTTGTAAGCCTTCAACAGTCTGTAAAGTCGATTGTTGGACTTTTCATCTACTGTTTGTACCCTACATGAATAATCCACGTGACTAATTCCTGGGAAATCAGAATTGATCCAATCGCATTTTTCACGGATCGATAATGACTCATAATTATCTGGCTTTGGCTTTTGAAGCCCTGGTAGGATCTCGCTGATAATCCCCATATAAGGCGAGGCTACTTTTAGAGAGAAGAACTGCTCCAAGTCTTCTTCTAAAAGAATTACTGCAAAAGGCCTGAACGATTCTCGAAATTTAATCTTCTGATTGATGACCTTTTGTATCTCAGGAAGTCTTGGATCGCCTAGAATACTTCGTGCCCCTAGCGCTCTTGCACCAAACTCCATGCGGCCTTGCATCCAGCCAACAACAGCCCCTTCTTTCAATAAGTCACAAGCCTGATCACATAGGGCCTCAAATTTATCAAAAGCCTTAAATTTCTGAATATTGGCGTTTAAATATGCTCTGATTTCAGTATTCGAAGATTGAGGGCCTAAAAAGGATATGGTATTCTTCAGTTCAATCTCATGCTTTACAAAGCCTTCCTTCTGGACGGCATTGGTCAACAATGCTGCACCAACTGCACTACCAGAGTCACCAACAGCTGGGGGAATATGAATACTTTCAAAAATTGACTCCTCTATCAATACTCCATTTGCAGCGCAGTTATAACCAACTCCCCCTGCAATACATAGATTATTTAGTCCAGTGACTTTTTTAGCTTCCTTAGCCAAGAGCAATATGACTTGCTCGGTAAAGTCTTGAGCAGCTAAAGCGAAATCGCAATGAGCTTGAGTCAAATCATCATCTTCCGATCGCTCCGGCATTAAGAACAACTTGCTCCAAAGCTTAGAAACAGTCATCTTTTTCCCTTCTAAAAACCCAAAATATTTAAGGTTAAGTCGAATGGAACCATCAGGGTATACGGATAGTAAAGTTGCTTCTATCTTTTCTCTCGCGTTGCGATAAATTTCAGACTCACTGTTCCCGTAAGGCGCCAGACCCATCATTTTATATTCACCATCGTTGACACGAAATCCTAAAAACTGGGTAAATGCAGAGTATAAGAGTCCCAAAGAATGCGGATAACTCTGTTCCTGAACTGATTCAATTACCCCTCCTTTGGCTTTGTATATGGCTGTTGTCGTCCACTCTCCTACTCCATCGATTGTTAGAATAGCACTTTCATTAAAAGGGGAGGTGAAGTAAGCCCATGCAGCGTGCGATAAATGGTGTTCGCAAAAGGTAACTTTTAAGTGAGCAGTGTCTCCTTGGTTTAAGCCCAAGAGCTGATCATTCAGGTATTTCCTAAAAAATACCTTCTGCTTTAGCCAAACAGGCATATACCTCACAAAAGCAGGTATGCCTTTTGGGGCAATGGCCAAAAAATTCTCAAGAACACGCTCAAATTTTAGTAGTGGCTTTTCATAGAAAGCTACAGTCCTTATTTGGCTTAAATCTATTTGTGCATAGTCTAAGCAAAACTTAATGGCATGTTCGGGAAATGATGAGTCGTGCTTTTTTCGAGTGAATCTTTCTTCTTGAGCTGCCGCAATGATTTCACCGTTCAGTAGAATACATGCTGCTGAATCGTGGTAAAATGCGGAAACACCGAGAACATAATTATTACTCATAAGTGCATTAGAACATGCTGTAGATGAATGGTGCAATGGCAGAGCCTTCTACAAAGACAATAAGCACCCCTAGCAATAGTAATACAACGATGATTGGCGCTAACCACAAGCGCTTTCGCGCTGCCATAAACCTTAAAAGTTCTCTTAAGTTATTCATACCGTCAAAGTAGAAAGTTCTTATTTATAGCCCTAAGTTGCTCATTTTGAGGAATTAACTCAAGCAAAACTGTATTTAGCTGCTTAGCAGACTCCATTTTCTTTATATACAAAAGGGCGCCCAAGGCACTAATATACTTATTAGGATTTGCCAGAATATCAGCATTATCCAAGTTTCCCAAATCAATCTGAGTGATATCTGTTAGGGCGCGAATGGTAAATTCATTTTGTGGAAGGCGCTCTTGCGAAAATACTTGTTGGGCTACCGCAATACCTTGTTTGTATTTTCCCCAATTAATCAGATTGCTTAGCCGAATCTTCATTAAATCTAGGTTCAGTAATTCACTAGGTAGCGTACTAATATATTTTTCAACCGCAGAAGAATCACCCATTTTCATATAAGCCTCTGCCACCATGATCACTGGCTGAACTTGGTGAGGATACTCTTGCGTGAGCACTTTGGCCGTTCTAAGGGCTTCCATAGGATTCTCACCCAGCTGTCGCATGTAAGCCTCATTCATGGCTTGCACCCATGGTATCTGTCCACTGATCAAGTAGTCTACCTCATTTGGATTCTTGACTTCTTCAGGTGGTGAAACGTTGTCAGTAAAAGGCCAATTACCCATAAGTCGTTTCACCTGTTTAACTCCATAGAGACTGTCAACTTCAGAAATAACATATTCAAAGTCATCCGCTTCTGTCGATTGCCATCCTTTGTTGTTTAGGTGGTTAATCAATGATTCGAAAAATGTATCCGCAAAGAGTCTTGCCCCTGAAAGGTTTGCGTGAACATGCTCAAGCAAAAGGTCATTACCAATAATAGTGGAACTGCTATTTTCTTCAAATTTGCTTCGTGAGTCTACCAAGATTGCCCCGTGCGCTTCTGCTAACCTCGGGATCAGAGATTCTATCCCTGATGGCGCTCTAAACTTAAGTAGATCATAATCTCTCGCCTTAATAAGCGTTGATCTAGCGGCCTCAAAATCTCCGGATTCAATTGATTGACGACCACTTTGAAAAAATTCTAATGCAGACTCACTTCCTTCAGAGCTCTCAAATGGTTCAAAATCCTTTATGTTACTCACCAAAGTACTGATGAAGACAGGAATGCCTGCTTCTTGGTATTTAGACAAGACCCTCGACATATTGAACTCATATTGGTCTAGCCCTGCCTGATATGCATCTGAGCCGAATTCGATACTTGTATTTTGGACCATTTTACCCATAAGCGTCTGCTTATTGGGATCTTCCGAAGGGATATATGCTTTCCTTACCCAGTTTCTGATCAACTGAACCAGTCGAACATTTTTCAACTTCAAATAAGTGTTGGTAACCGCTGCAGTCTTACCAATAGACTGGCTTGAGCCTACACCTAGTGCGCCATAATATTCATTATGTCCACTATAAATGATTACAATGTCAGGTGCCTGCTCGATTATCTCTTCCACGAAATCCAGGACTGTAAAACTATTCGTAGCAGAAAGACTTGTATTGATGATTTCAATCTGTTTAGTCGGGTAGGCATGGGTTAATCGCTGCTCCAATAGCCTTGGGAATGAAGCACCATGCTGGTAAGGAAAGCCCGCAGAAGTAGATGCACCTTGAACAAAAACTCTCAAGGCCCCTACGGCCTTACTTTTCAAAAAGGGGTCATACTGCCCCTTGGTTGCAAATTCTTCAACGGGAAAGTACCTCTTAGATACTTCAGGGTTAAGTACCTGATAATTGGGATCGATAGTATCATCTATGAACAGAGGATATTCCTCTCCATAGTTAGACCACCTTAGTACCATCTCTAATGCAACAAAGAAGAGTATCGGTACAAGAAGGGAGATAAAAGTGAATATTCTCTTCTTAGATTTACTCATTAATCTTCCTTAGTTCCTTTACTAATTTGAGCTTTATAATCAGAACTTGTCGAAATCTTAATTGGCTTACCATCCGTTCTTACAAGTCGCAATTTTCCTATTGCCATTTCGTAAAGATTCGTTGCGTTTTTATAAGGCAGCTGTAAAGTGGCGCCATCAATTTTAGCAAAATCATTCATCGCAGACAATAAGTTATGCGTAATGTCTCCAGGGCTGATTATACTCTCTGCCCATTTTCCCTCTTCTACACAGGCATAATATTTAGTACTTGGCAAAAAGAAGTGATCATCAGAAATATTCACCTCATTGACCGAGATATAATCATGGAAGTATTGTATATCACAACCGGATATGGTATCATTTTTTGCATGTACTAATTTTAATCCATCGATTTCAATCCAGTCCCCGGGCTCTATATCTCCCCAGAACTCAACTTCAATCACATCAGATTCTACATACTTACCTCTTTGACCACAAGCTGTAGTAAATAAGAGCGCAGCAAGACATACTATTATCAAATTTCTATTCATAACGTGTTTCCTTTTTTAGGGCCTTTTCACCTCCAGGTTTCAAAAAAGGGTAGTTTATTAGATTGTAAACATTGCCTTTGTTCTGAGATAAAAACCGATCTAAATCAGATTTCAATTGTCTCAAGTCCCCGTTGATTTCTAGGATATTAGTACGATTATTGATTTTAGCTACTAAGGTCGGGTCGCCCAGTTCTTTTTGTGCAAACTTTACAAACCTTAATCTATTAGTAGCATTCAGCTTAAACAACTCCTGCTTAATGTTCTTTTTGGGCAGCGTCAAAGAATCAATTGATGAAACCACATTGAGTCCACTTCTCATGGCCATACTGGCATAAAAGAAGACGATGCTATCCGCCTCAACCTTTTTCTTGTCCTGAGCCTGGACTAGTGAAAATGAACATAGCAGTAAAAGTGTTAATAATATTCTCATCTCTTAGTACTTTAAATTATCTAATAAGTAATTGCCAACATAGTCATTTACGCCATCTTCTAATGAAGTGAATGGACGTTTATATCCAATGGATTTCAATTTTCTCATGTCGGCCTCAGTGAAGTATTGATACTTCTCTCGTATATCTTCTGGAGTATCGATAAAATCGATATCCTCGTTAATATCTAATGCTTTAAAAACTGACTTCGTTAGGTCTAAAAAAGTACGTGCCTTACCACTTCCTAGGTTATAAATTCCTGAGTTCTTACGATGGTGCATCAAAAAACAACAGACCTCAACCACGTCCTTAACGTAAACAAAGTCGCGCATTTGCTCCCCATTCTTAAAATCCGGGTTATGTGATCTAAAGAGCCGCATCCCATTGGTTTCTTTGATTTGCTTGAAGGCATGGAGCACGACTGAAGCCATTCTTCCTTTATGGTATTCATTAGGCCCATATACATTGAAGAATTTCAATCCAGCCCAAAAGAAAGGTTGACTTTCTTCAGTCAACGCCCATTTGTCAAACTCATTTTTTGATACGCCATAAGGATTTAAAGGCTCCAATTGGAACGGTTGATCATGTGCGTCATTATAGCCATGCGCACCATCGCCATAGGTAGCTGCTGACGAAGCGTAGACCAAAGGAATTTGATGCGCTATACATTGCTTCCATACCTTCTTGGTGTATTCTGTGTTGAGCTTATTCAACAAATCCATGTCAAACTCAGCCGTATCAGTCCGAGCTCCTAAATGGAATATAAATTCAACTTTAGAGCCGTTAGAATCTAACCAGTCAATAAATGACTCGCGACTCACTTTTTCTAAGATCTTCTTACCGACTAGGTTCGCATTTTTGGCTTCATTGTCAAATAGATCAACAGCGATAATATCATTGAAACCTTCCGCATTGAGTCTTTCAATCAAGCAACTTCCAATAAAACCAACAGCACCTGTTACAACAATCATTTCCTAGATGGATTATGAGACAAATATAATGTATTGAATCAAAAAGGCCGATTTTAATGGAATCAAAAGCCCAATACTTACAATCAATTCGAAGAAATTCTTCGCTTATCGCTCAAGGAAAAAGATAGCGCTTTCTCATTGTTTCGAAAAACGAATAGTCTTGGTTCTCCCTGAATCTCAATTGCCTCAAGCGAGGTTACACTGCCTTCAAAAATCAAGCCCGAATAAGCTCCTTCCATGGCTTCAAAATCTCCATTCCCTTTTCCTATCAATACAATTACTGCCTGAGCATCTTGATTGCCCGAGAAAACCTCTGGTGCTGATGAATTACCCCCTAGAATAATATCCATGATGCCATCTTCATTGAGGTCTAACACTTCGATGGCATGGACTGACGAAAATTGAACTTGATAAGGAAGTGACTTCAATTCGAAATCACCCTCTCCATCATTTAAGAATAATGAAGTTTCGAAGTGTGTCGCCCTCAGCGTATAGGCTTGATCATAGGCTACTTGATCAAATACGTCCTTTTTCTCGGCTTCGGCATAGCTAATGTTCGAAGTAAACTTTTTCCTGATTAGGCTCACTTGCTGCGCTAAAGTAGTCAGATCATGAACCAGATATTCCTTACCGTTGACGTAGTAACCAATCACTGGGTCTAACCTTCCATTTTGATCATAATCGTATGCATAGACCGATAACGGTTCGTCAGCACTTGCTTTGTAACGGCTATTTAACCCCAAGTTACCTGCAAGGATATCCATATCACCATCACCATCGACATCTACTACTTTCAGTTCATTCCACCAACCAGCAAAGGCTAAGAGTCCTTTTTCTTTACCCCATGGTTTAAGAACGCCTTCAGTCCATTCGAATACTTGAATTGGCATAAACTCGCCAGCTACAATCAGTTCCTTTTGGCCATCTCCGTTCAAATCCGCCCAATCTGAAGCTTTTAGCATGCCAATGTTCTTAAGAGCTGATGCCTTTTGGTCAGTTACCTCCCTGAATATTCCGTTGTCGTTTTCTAGGAGTTGACTTACACCTGGCATAGGATACTTACTAGGCGTTAGCCTTCCAGCAACGAAGAGATCAATATCACCATCATTATCATAATCATTTGGAGAAACAGAAGCACTACTATAGATTGCTTTTGGTAGCCTACCTTGTTCTAATATCAGCCTACCATCTCCCAGATTGATATACAGCCTATCCTGATATAAGGTATTGTTCTCAGAGAATTCATTACTGCCACTGGCGACATAAAGATCATTATCGCCATCATTATCAACATCAACAAATGCGGCATCTGTATCTTCAGCATCAACACTTCCTTCTAAAGCCACTTTATCAAAATCTCCTCGAGGCGTTTGAATATAAACATAGGATGGTGAACCTGCCGCGCCAGCAATGAAGAGATCTGTACGGCCATCGTTATTAACATCCCCAGCGGTAGTTGCGGGACCTTCTGCAGATAGTTTATGGGGAAGAAGCGCCTCTCTTTTAAAGTCAACAAAGCCTGATTCGACATGCGAATAATCAATTCCACGTTGTTCAAATATGGTGTTTGAAGGCTTATACCTTACATATTGCTTAAGATTTGGCGATTTGCTAATACTGAGCGTTTGGTTCACTGCAATATCAAAGAAGGCCTCAGTGCTATTGTCTGGCCAGACTACCCTTAGGGTATCTACACGCTTAATTTCTCCCAAGCCAAAGTGGGCAACAGGTGCTAAGGAAGACTGAAAACCTCTCGTAATACCTATCTCCGAAGACTGAATATTGTCACCCGACTTAATAATCACTTGGGCTCCTACTGACTTAGCAGTACTTCCATCAACGGTTAGCTTGACATTTAAATATGACGTGCTATCCATCTCTACAGTTTTATTCTTGTAGAGAAAGGAAGCCTGATTCAGGTTGTTCGTAATGAGGTCTATGTCTCCGTCATTATCTAGATCAGCGTATGCTGATCCTGTAGAAAAACTTGGTGTATTGAGACCCCATTGTTCTGTGATATTTTTGAAGTCTAGCTTACGGGTATTTATAAATGCATAATTAGGAATCTTCACCCCTTGAAGATTATCTAGTGCCTCTGCCACGATCTCTGCTTGGGATTTACCCGTTCCTCTCTGCGTCTCATTGACTATATAATCTCGAAAATCGATATCCGTTACATCCTTTACATAGCCGTTAGTTATAAAGATATCCTTCCATCCATCATTATCGAAGTCTGCGATGAGCGGACTCCAGCTCCAGTCTGTGGTATGTATGCCAGCGTAAGTTCCTACTTCCTTGAATCTTCCAGATCCATTACTCATTTGAAGTGAGTTTCTCATGTATTGTGACGTATAGCCTCTTTCAGCAAGAATTTGTCGCCTATCGTAGTTGAGACCACTTAAAAGTTTCTTTTGGCGTCTATTGTCTTCAGGCAGCATATCGACTTGCACCAAATCAGGCTGTGCATCATTGTTGAGATCTGCCATGTCGATGCCCATACCAAAATTACTGGTGTGGGTAAAGTAGTCTGATAGTTTATCAGAAAAGGTGCCATCCTGATTATTGATATATAAATTATCATCAAAGACAAAATCATTACTCACATAGACATCTAGCCAGCCATCTTCATTAAAGTCGTGGATATTAATACCAAGACCATAGCCTTCATAGACAATCCCAGCTTGAGAGGAAACATCTATGAACTTACCACCATCATTACGATAGAGCCTATCATTGCTCTTGGACTTACCATTCGAGGTCTTAGGCCTTATTACATTTGGATCCTTATCAGGATTATTCTCATAGTTAATCAGGAATACATCTAAGTCTCCATCATTATCATAGTCAAAAAAGCTAGTTTGGGTCGTCAGTCGCGCATCATCAAGACCATACTTGGCAGCAGATTCAACGAAAGTCAAATCTCCGTTATTTATATATAGCAGATTTCTAGTATCACGGTCTTCTTCAAGCCCACCAATACTAAGGTATATATCTTCTAAACCGTCATTATTGATGTCCACAACCGAAACGCCATGAACCCAGGCAGTCGTTTCAAGTCCAGCATCCATGGTGATGTCATCGAACTGAAAACTCCCCTTATTAAGGAATAAGCGACTAGTAACCATATTACCAGCCATAAAAATATCTTGTAACCCATCTCCATTGAAGTCTCCAATGCCCACCCCAGAACCATTGTAGATATAGAGGAAGTGATATGCATTTAAGCAGTCACTTTCTGTAATAATATTGTTAAAAGAAAACCCTGATTCTGCGCTGATTAACTCAAAACGCGTATTAGTCGGCTCATCATTGGAACATGAAGCAGCCAAAAATATAGCAAGGAAAAAAAGTAAGAATTGCAGTCTATTCATCATTCAAATTTAGTTTCAAATTTGATCGGATAGTCTAAAAAAAAGAAAACCGTCCCTTACGGGACGGTTTTGCATTATGTTATATTATTTCTATTGCTCTCCTTGGTTTCCACCGTAAGTCTTGAAAGCTCTTCCGAAAATTGACTGCTCATCTGCAGGCACAGGCATGTGTCTAGCAGTTGCAGGCTCTAGGTAGTAAAGATTACCCGCATCAGTATTACCTGCAGGCGTAACCATTCTTCTGTAGAACCACACGTTCATAGATCCATGCCAAGTAAACTCAACAATTCTCTCGTACGTAATAGCATTCAATAGATCAGCATCACTTTCAGCACCTGTAAGCGCAGCAAGTCCACCTCTGTTAACTCTTGTCAAGTTGATCAAAGCAGCAGCGTCAGCTTTGCTTCCACCAGTTCTGATCAAAGCTTCCGCTCTCATCATTCCAATCTCTTCAGTAGTTAAGAAATCCATAGGATCTGTGAAACCAGCTCTGTAAGACTCGTATCTGCTGTAGTTATAGTTACCGAAGAAGTAGTAACCTCTCGCTGCCGAGAAATCATTTCCTTCATTGTAAGTAAAATCAGTAGTTACACGATTATCGTCAGGCGTAGTGATTTCAGGGAATGAATTCACACCATCAGGCCATGGATAAGGAACTTCAGTAGCAGGCTTAGAAGGGTTCATCAATTTGACAACCTTCTGACTTACTCTCATCCATCCACCATCTTGTCCTTGGATCAACATTCTATGCCACCAGTTGAAACCAGCATCACCTACAGGAGATAATCCAACAGGGTTAGCAGTATTGGCTAATACTTTAGTCCAATCTACAGCAGCAGCTTCACCAGCATTTCTAGCTTGAGCCATTTCAAACTTAGCAACGAATCCACGAAGAATATTCGCAGCATCATCACCAGTGAATGAAAGACCAAACCATCCGTCCATTACATAACTAGAACCAGAGAACATAGCAATGGCCTCTTCTAATTTTGCAATAGCAGCATCGTTAACCGCACCGTAAGGCTGTAGGTCTAAGACACTAGGATCAGAATTCTCATCAACAATATACGCTTCATCAAACGACAACGATAAGTAACCCATTGCAAGACCTTGAACCGCTTTCGCGTTTGCAATAGTCTGCTGAGTAATATCAGCACCAGCACCATCAGGTACAGTGATCGTAGGATCTTCAGCCATAATCTTCAAGATACTATTAATAGGTCCTAAAGTTGCAAACAAACCATTCCAAGGTCCAGACCAAGTACCTCTATTGCTATAGGTAAGGTTGTTCTGAAGTGCTTGTCTTGGGATAGTACCCATGTCTCTTGCTCCCCAGTTACCCCATGACATTGAAGGTCCCTGTGCCATAACACTTATAGGCATATTTGGCTGACTCAATTGAATCGCACGCCAAAACGATGTATACGCACCGTTGATACTCGCAGGATACTCGGCAGAGTTCGACAAAAGAGTCGCCCTATCCGGAGCATTGAGGTTCTCCACCTCCAAGTCCTCACAACCCATAACGAAGGTTGCGAAAGCCGCTGCTAAAATGAATAATTTATATTTTTTCATATTTCTATTTTTTTCTGTCTTGTTATAAAACTTAGAAAGTTAGATCTATTGATCCAGTGAATGATCTTACTAACGGGTAGCTGAAATCATCTACAGGACGTTGTAAGTTACCTACTTCAGGATCGAATCCTGTGTAATCACTTAGCAACAATAGGTTTCTACCAATTATTGACACTTTCGCAGCTTTGAATACATTGCCTAAGCCCATTCTATCTAACGCATTCTTGTTGATATTATAGTTGATAGCAAGTTCAGCTAATCTAGTGTTAGTAGCATCTTCTAAGAAGAACGCATTAGATCTGTTTACATTGTAGATAGACAAGTAGTATGCTGTAGTTTTCTTAGCACCGTCAGCAACACCTGCTTGATCAAACATTGGGTTTAACAAATCACGGGCTAACCACTGGTTACTTTGATTATAAATCAAACCACCGCTTTGGTGTGTCCATAACATGTAAACTGAAAGATCCTTATATCTGAAAGTAGTATTCAAACCTAAGTTGAAATCTGGAGTAGCATTTCCTAACAATACATCATTTAAAGGAACACCACCATCAGTAGTTAATCTTAAAACAGACTCTTGAGCCGTTCCGATAGACGCAGTATGCACAACAAAACCGTCAGCATTTACTGAATAATCAGCAGCAACACCGTCAGATCTGAATGGATCGTTTAATACGAATCCGCTAGCATCAGTAGATAATTGACCTATAGTCTGAGCGTATGCTTCACCATAGATATCACCAATTTTCGATCCTTCTCTCCAGATGTTCAAACCAACGATTTGATCTCTTCTGTTGAATTCAGTAATCTCACCAGTGTATCTGTCAAATACTAAACCGAATGTCAAACCAACTTTGTCAGTTTTGATGGCTTCGTAATCCAAAGTCAACTCAAGAGACTTACCTTCTACAGTACCAGCATTTGCAATTTGGCTACTGAATCCACCTGAACCAGCACCTGAAATCGGCACAGTTAAGATTTGATCTTTTGTCTCTTGGTTAGAGTAAGAAAGTAAAGCAGAGAATTTATCTAAGAAATCAGCTCTTAAAGAAATTTCATACTCAGTCGTGATTGAGTTTTTCAGGTTATTGTTACCCAAAGTACCGTTTGCACTAATGTTACCAGCATTTACGCCAAATCTCTCATATTGATCAGAGAATCCAGGTCTGTTACCAGAAGTACCATAAGAACCTCTAAGGGATAACTCTTGGAAACCAGGTATGTCTAAATCTTCAGTGATTCTATAGTTAAATGAACCTCTAAAGAATGTCTGCCATCTTTGATCAGCTCCAAAAAGAGATACACCTTCATACCTTACAACAAGGTCAGCGATGTACTTATCTTGGTAATCACCAGATACAGCAGCAGCAAAGTTACTTGCAGTTACTTGGAACTCACTTGAAGAAAGTGGGTTAGACTGTACAAAGTTGCTATATGTAGGGATTCCAGAAGCTGATTGATCTTGAGCAGACATGCCCCATCCTTCACCTTGGTTATCCTCATATTGGTAGAATAATCTTGATCTTACATTCCAATCGTTAAATGACTTAACGTATGATAATGTTGTCGTAGAGATTATAGCAGTAGACTCATTGAATGAATCAGATCTTGAACCCAAAATAGGGCTGTTACCAGCAGAAATATCTAAGTGACCTTTAGGAAGGTAAGTAACCGTATGGTTATCACTTCTATCCATTGAAATTGCGTACTCAACATTGAATCCGTCAGCAATCTCATAGTTCAATCTAATGTTTCCTAAGAATCTGTTTTGTCTGAAATCATCAGTCAACCTACTTAGTGTATAAAGAGGGTTTGACTCAGAGTTAGAGAACTTGTTGATATTCCATCTGTAAGGCGTACCATCAACGTTATCTTCAAGCAAGTTAGCTGAAGGATCCATCATAAATAGATTTCTCAAAGTACCTCTAGTACCACCACCACCTGTGTAGTTCAAATCTCTGTTTCTGATACCGTACAATGTACTTACAGAAAGTTTCAATTTATCAGTGATATTCTGATCAAGGTTAACTCTGATGTTCTGACGAGATGCACCATCGTTCATTGGAACAACTCCACCAGTCAATGTATTTTCAAACGATGCAGCAATGTTACCAGAACCGTAGTTTGAAGTTACCTGAAGGTAAGAAGTCCAGAAAGTTGTTCCTGTGAAGAATTGATCTAAGTGATCAACAGTTCCATTAGGGAACGGGTTATCCTGAATCAAATCAGGATCATCTTGTCCTAAGTTAAAACCATTAGGGTCAGTCGTAGTATTGATAGAACCATCAGGATTCAACAAGAAATGGTGAGAACCAGTTTTTTGTGGAGCTCTTGAGTTATATAAAGACTCAGCACCAAACTCGTTTCTCCATCTAATATTGATAACACCTTCTCCAAGATTGTTACCTCTACGAGTTGTAATCGCAACTACACCATTGGCAGCACGTGAACCGTAAAGAGACGCAGCAGAAGCTCCTTTAAGTACTTCAATGTTCTCAACATCTTGCATGTTGATATCACTCAAAGAACCTTCAATAAGGATACCATCTACAACGATCAAAGGAGCGTTAGATGTTCTTAATTGATTTGCACCTCTAATTTGGAAAGTAGGATTCGAAAGTGGCGCACCACCTTGTCTTACCTTAACACCAGCAACCTTACCTCTTACGGCAGAACCAGCATTAGACTGAGGCACTTGTTGAATAAGGTCCTCACTTACCGAACTTACAGAGAATGCAAGCTTCTTACTTGGAATTGCCGTAGCAACACCCGTTACAACTATTTCACCGAGTGAAGTAGCATCTGGTACTAGGCTAACGTTAATCACTGATTGATTACCAATCACTTTTTCTTGAGTAACATAACCTAGGAAACGGTATACTAAAGTACCACCGTTGGCAGGAACACTGATAGAATACGTTCCATCAGCATTAGTAGGAGTACCTTGCGTAGTACCCTTCAAAAAGATAGATACCTGAGGAAGTGGAAGTCCATCGTCTGAACCAGTCACTTTTCCAGATACTGTCCTGTTTTGGGCAAGCGCTGTGGTCGTAAAAACCGCAAACACGAGCATGACACAAGTCAGTAAAATTCTCTTCATTTTGCTTTCGTTTTAGTTTAATTGATGAATAATTAATTCGTTTAGAATACCAAACTTAAAATAAAATGTCACCAATCAATAATATTAACAAAATAAATTTGCTCAAAACGCCTCACTGAGAACAGCTGTTTTTCTGTATCTAAGCTGATTTTTTGGGTATTTAAGAATTATGTTTGGTTCAGTAAGGGTAAACCATTTTTGAGGAAACGTAGTGTGAAAAGGGTATTAATTACAAGTTAAGCAGCTAACTTTTTTACAGAACCTTCGTAAAAGGCCTATGTTTCCTTAATATTAAGCCCGAGAGTTGAATTATTTTAAGAAACCAATCACTTTGAACTCTATTCTTCTGTTCTGATTACCAATGATTGCGCTATTCCCAATCTTCAGCGGACGATATTCTCCATATCCCTTAAAAGCCAAATTTTCTTTGGTGACACCTTTTTCAATTAAAAATTCATAAACTGACCTTGCCCGTGCAATAGAAAGGGTCATATTGTCAATTCCCTCACCAATCTTGTCTGTATGCCCCCCTACCTCTATTAGCAGTTGAGGGTTATCTAAAATGGTCTTTACAACGGTGTTTAAAACTGGATAACTTGACGGCTTAATCTCGGCACTTCCTAAATCAAAATTGATCACATTAAACGATATGGATTCCCCCGATTTAACGGGGCTAAGCAGCAACTCATGCCCGGGCAAATTCAACAGGTCATCTAAATTCAAATATTGCGTCAGGTAACCGTCTGATTCTACTTTCACATGGATGGAATCACTTTCGTAGAAAATCTTCAATTGACCATTCTGCTTGCTCACTTTAACAAGAGAACTGTCTGGTCCATCATATGCCATTACCGAGGCATTAATAGGCAACCTAGTCGTCTCATCTAGCACACTGGCTTCAATCATAGCAATCTGCTTAATTGCAAACACTTCTTTCGGGACTTTAAACCTGTTGATGGTAATCCTACCCGTTTCATTTGTCGAGCTATAGTAAGCCCATCCCTGAGGACTCACACTATATCCAACCTGATCAAATGCGTTATTAATTGGATAACCGAGGTTCTTAGGTGTAGTCCATCGGCCATCCTCAATATTTGAAATAAAAAGATCTAGCCCACCCATACCCAAGCGACCTTTCGAAGCAAAAAAGAGCGTTCTAGAGTCAGCATAGATATAAGGCGAGAGATCATCATACATAGTATTGATCTCAGACCCTAAGTTGACTGCAGGGCTCCACCCTTCGGCTGTTCGGCTGCTTGCCCAAATATCTCCTCCTCCAATCCCGCCTGGGCGCCTGCTCACGAAGTAGAGCATTGATCCATCCCTACTTAATGAAGGTTGAGAATCCCAATTAGGGCTATTGACAGCATCACTAAACAATTCAGGTTTAGTCCAGTCATTCGCCTGAAAATAACTGACGTAAAGGTCACAGCTACCAACATTATCTGGAAGATTACACGCAGTAAAAACCAATGTTGACCCATCGAGTGAAATCGAAGCGGTTCCCTCATTGCGATCGGTGTTAATTTTTCCAGAAATAGGTTCGGGCTTCGTCCAAGTACCATTGATAAAAGTACTTGTGTATATATTCTCTCCTCCACTCCCTTTGTTCTCTCTAACAGTAAAGACGAGTTGCTCAGAAAAAGTGATTGAGGGAAAGTACTGCCTATCGAACTCATTGATTGGCTTTGGTAATTCTTCAAACTCAATCGGCACTGAATTGGCCATTTGGTCCATAGCAAACTCAATAGATTGGGTTAATATGGCAATAATTCGTTCTGGTAAACCATAGACCGCTCCTTCTATATCAGCAACATAAGAGGCCGCCTCTTCATAATTACCAAGCTCATATTGATAATTTGCTTGATCAGATAGTACCCGATTTATAAATGTTTGTGCTAAACTTGATCGATACTTCGCCAAAACGGATTTCGATTCTTGAAATTGGTCGCGCCTTAAGTAAACTTGATGGAGTAGTAATATTGCTTCATCGAACCCCTTGTCTCTTTTTAAGGCTGCTTGTAGTAAGCTTTCAGACTCGTATAGATTTCCAATTTTGCTGAACTCTTGCGCTTGATAGAAGGATTCAATTGCCTTTTTGTTTTTAGAATGCAGGTTTTGAGCCAGAAGGCTTTGTGCAAAAAGAAATAAAACAAAGGCTATAATTAATCTCAACACTATGGAATCTGCATGAACTTATGTGTTTGTAGCGAAATTTTCCACTGAGGGTTGTCTTTTACGTAATTTATTATTTCCGGAAGCACTGTTTCGGACTTGTCCCATTCTGGTTGGAGATAGAGCAAACAATCCGGATTTACCCTTGCAGCATGCGCCTCAGCCCATTTGAAGTCACTCTTATTGTACACAACAACCTTTAGTTCATCAGCCACCTGATAAAACTCTTCTCTAGGTTTCATAAACTTCTTAGGTGAAAAACATATCCAATTCCAATCACCGCTGAGTGGGTGTGCTCCTGACGTCTCCACATTAGTCTGTAAACCATTTGCCTTTAGCGCATCGGTTAGTGCTGACAAGTCATACATCAGCGGCTCACCTCCTGTGACGACTGCTAAACGCGTTGGATATTGCTTTGCTTCACTTACAATTTGCTCGATTGATTGCTTGGGCCATTTGTCGGCATTCCAAGAGTCCTTTACATCGCACCAAACGCAGCCAACATCGCAGCCTCCTAGTCTTATGAAATAAGCAGAATTGCCCGAGAAGTGTCCCTCCCCTTGAATTGTATAAAAAGCTTCCATGACCGGAAGCGCATTGAGTTCTTTCGTCATAATCAATTTTTTAAAGCAGGTGTTGAAACTGCTATGGGTTTAAACCAATTTCTGATTGGCCAAATATGTATTCCACAAAAGTGAAGCGATGGTCATTGGACCAACCCCACCCGGAACAGGTGTGATATAACTACACTTAGGGGCTACTTCATCAAATTTTACATCACCTTTTAACTTGAAGCCCGATTTCGTTTTATCAGATGGCACTCTGTGAATCCCTACATCGATAACAACGGCTCCTTCTTTTACCATATCAGCAGTGACAAAGCCTTCTCGCCCAATGGCAACAATCAAGATATCAGCTTGTGCACAAATTTCTTTCAAATTTTTTGTTCGGCTATGGCAAAGCGTAACGGTGGCATTACCAGGGTTGGAGTTTCTAGACATCAGCACGCTAATTGGCGTACCGACCGTATGGCTTCTTCCAATGACCACACAATGCTTTCCTGAAGTCTCTATTCCATTTCGCTCCATTAAAAGCATCATGCCTTTTGGAGTAGCGGGTAAAAGTGTTGGCAAGTCGAGCAACATCTTACCCAAGTTCGAAGGATGGAAACCATCAACGTCTTTATGTGGCAAGATCGCTTCAACCACTTTATGCTCATCTATTTGTTTGGGTAGTGGTACTTGAACAATGAATCCATCAATTTCTGGATCGTTGTTTAGCTGATCTACCGTAGCCATTACTTCTTCTTCGGAAGCATCTTCTGGAAGGTGAATAAGTGTAGAGCCAAAACCAATCTGTTCGCACGCTTTTACCTTGGCATCCACATAGGTCTTACTAGCACCATCTTCTCCAACCAAAACGGCTGCCAAATGTGGTACTTTTCCACCCTTAGCTTTGATCTCTGCAACTTTGCCCGAAAGCTCATCCTTAATTGATTGAGAAGTGGCTTTCCCGTCTAATAGCTTCATAGTGCTCAATGTTTTAAAACTCAGCAAAACACATCTGATTTTTTTAATAATTAAAAGCCCTGCGGACCGAATTAATCAAGTTTAAGAACGGCCATAAAAGCTTCCTGAGGAATCTCCACATTACCTACTTGACGCATTCTCTTCTTACCTTTTTTCTGTTTATCCAATAACTTGCGCTTACGCGAAATATCCCCACCATAACACTTGGCTAAAACGTTCTTACGTAGTGCTTTTACACTTTCTCGTGCAATAATTTTTGATCCAATCGAGGCCTGTATCGCAATGTCAAACATTTGACGTGGCAACAATTCTCTCAGCTTCTCGCAAAGTCGTTTACCCCAATCATAAGCCTTATCTCTGTGCACTACCGCAGAAAGTGCATCTACCGTTTCACCATTGAGCATCACATCAAGTTTCACAAGGTTAGATTGCCTGAAACCAATCAATTCATAGTCTAATGAAGCATAGCCTCTTGAGATGGTTTTTAACTTGTCGAAGAAGTCGAAAACGATCTCAGCCAATGGCATTTCAAAGGTCAATTCTACACGATCAGATGTCAAATAAACTTGATTCATTATTTGCCCTCTTTTGTCCATGCAAAGGCTAATAATTGGACCGACAAATTCTGACTTAGAGATTATCTGTGCTCTTATAAAAGGCTCTTCTAACCGTGCTGTTACATTCGCCTCTGGTAGTTCGGATGGCGCATTGACTAGCTTCAAAGAGTCATCCGTCATGATGGCATGGAATTGAACTGAAGGAACGGTAGTGATCACCGTCATGTTAAATTCACGCTCTAATCTTTCTTGTACAATCTCCAAGTGTAGCATGCCTAAGAAACCACATCGGAAACCAAAACCAAGGGCGGCTGAAGTTTCAGGTTCCCACACCAATGATGCGTCATTGAGTTGCAATTTCTCCATTGAGGCTCTTAATTCCTCAAATTCGGAAGTTTCAACAGGGTAAATTCCCGCAAAAACCATAGGCTTCACATCTTCAAAACCTTTGATCAATTCTTGGGTAGGGTTATCAACGTGGGTTATGGTATCACCCACTTTTACTTCTTTGGCCACCTTAATACCTGAAATGAGGTAACCCACATTTCCAGCACTTATCTCTTGTTGCGGATCTTGCTCAAGTCGAAGAATACCAATCTCATCGGCATTGTAAGTTTTATCGGTATTGACAAACTTAATCTTATCGCCTTTTCTAATCGTTCCATTAAAAACACGGAAGATTACCTCAATCCCGCGGTACGAATTAAATTGAGAATCAAAAATCATTGCCTGAAGCGGCTTTTTTGGATCACCTTTTGGTGCCGGTATTTTTTCTACAATGGCCGCAAGAATTTCTTCTATCCCCAAACCTTCCTTACCACTCGCGTGGATCACGTCTTCAGGATCACAACCTAAAAGCTCAACCACTTGGTCTGTCATTTCTTCTGGCATGGCGCCAGGAAGATCTATCTTATTCAACACTGGAATTATTTCCAAGTCGTGTTCTAAGGCTAAGTATAAATTTGAAATGGTCTGGGCTTCTACTCCTTGTGATGCATCTACAATCAATAGTGCTCCTTCACAGGCAGCTATAGACCTTGATACCTCATAAGAAAAATCTACGTGACCCGGGGTATCGATCAGGTTAAGGATGTACTTCTCTCCTTTGTAGGTATAGTCCATCTGGATGGCGTGTGATTTAATGGTAATACCACGCTCACGTTCCAAATCCATATTATCCAACAACTGATTTTGCATATCACGATCACTCACTGCACCCGTGGTTTGTAACATCCTGTCTGCCAAGGTGCTCTTACCGTGATCAATATGTGCGATTATGCAAAAATTTCGTATTCTCTCCATGCTTTCTTAACGAATTGCAAAAATAGAAAAAAGCGGATGATTTGCTTTGTAGCGATAACCTTTAATTTTGCAGCTATGTTATTGGCTGACAAGAAAAAGAAAGAGAATATTTCAGAGTACATCATCTATATGTACCAGACGGAATTATTGATTAGAAACTTTGAGTTTGATATCGACAAGATCAAGGTGCACGTATTTGGAAATATTCCAGATCGGAAGATGAGCCCAGAGACGAAAGAGGAGATTTTCACATGGCACCGTCAGGTTATTGCTGACATGCAGGCTCAAAAACTGGAAAAAGACGGACACCTCTCTTATGTCCAGGAAGAGGTTCAAAAACTCTCCGACCTAAGCCTTAAGCTATTGACAGAGAACGATGCTTATCAAGCAGTTTTTAATCAGGCAAGGCCCGCCATCCGAGAGAATATCATTGCTTCTAAAGGCCTTATTGCCAACCCCATACAGGCATGTCTAAATGGAGTATTTGGTTTGCTAATTGCTCGTATGAATGGCACTAAAATTCCAGATGATATTATGTCACAAGTAGAGCAGTTCGGGAATGTACTTTCTTATTTAAGCCATGAATCTAGGACTAGATAGGCTTAAAAAAATAGATAAAAGCCATTGAAGGACCATGGACCTTTCTAGGGGGCCTAGTGTATTAAACACTTTGTGCCTTCTCAACTATTTCCTGATCAAACGGGCCAAGTATTGCCCATTTTCGTCTGAATGTAGGAAATAGACGTACCAGCCAAGCGCATCTGCTTCTAGCGCAAGTGTGTCCTTATCAAAGTATACCCAATCGAACCACTCTCCTTTTTGGCCTTTAAACTCATATTGAAAACTTACCTCTCCAAAGTATTTGTCTCTAGGTAGTGGTTCCCCTTCGTAGAGGTATTTGATGTCACTGCCATCTAAGATAATCTGACCTTCTGGCTTAAGTAACTTATCTGCCTGATTTAAAAAATCTTTTAATCGATCCTTTTTGCCAATAAACCCTATACCATTCATCAAACAGATCAAGGTGTCGAACTGACTACCAGTCATCTCAAAATAATCAGCCACTCTGGCGTCAGTCACCTGAGAAGCACTCATGATTTCTACGGCAGCTGCACTTGTATCAATAGCCGTAACTTCGTATCCCATTTGTTGCAAACAAATAGCATGGCAGCCAGTGCCTGCCCCAATATCTAAAACATTTCCCTCGCAAACCGAAAGTGCCATTTTTTCTAAATCTGGCATTTCGTCATAGGCTCGGAAAAAATACCAAATTGGCATTTCTTCTGCTGCTCCATAAGAATTGTGAAGTAATAATGGTGGTGATTCATTGTTCTCAACGAACGCTTTCAGCGCTTTGCCATAGGGATCCATACGGCAAAAAAGTAGAGATCATACTACATATCAAAATCAAAAATATTTTACCAACAAAAGAATCTTTTACAAAAGATTGACAAAACGAAAGGAAACACGGGCATCTACACTATTAATAGAGAGATATTGTATGCAAAACCCATTCATAAAAAATTTGATAAACATCTTATTAACAATCACTTAATGCACCCTTACCGCTCAAACTAGAATAGCGTCTTTTGGGATAATTTTGATGAGAAGCACCACGAACAAAAGTCATATTTGTATGTTGATACAATTGTATGATGAAACGAGTAGTGAAATACGGTTTACTTTTAATGGCGCTCTGCCTTCCTTCAGTGGTATCGTATGCCCAAGACACAACTATTCCTAAGAAGTCTTTCGAAGCGGTGAGAGCCGTTGATAAGATCAAAATCGATGGGATTTTCGATGAAGCATCTTGGGGTTGCGCGCCCATCTTAACTGATTTTGTGCAAAGACGGCCTTCCCCAGGCGTAGCATCGGAACGAAAAACTGAAGTGAGGTTCGTGTACGATGATGAAGCCATCTATGTATCCGCAAAACTTTACGAAAAGAAGGATCAAGCCTTCAACCTTTTAACGAACCGTGACAATATTGGTGACTCCGATTATTTTGGTGTTTCTATAGACCCCTTTAATGCTGGCTTGAATGGTGTTGGTCTTTTTGTAACCATCGCAGGTGTTCAGTATGACACAAGATATTCAAATGGCGGTAATGAGAGAATTTGGAGAAATGATGCGGCATGGAATGCGGTTTGGCTGTCAGAAACAAAAGTTTTTGAAGACTATTGGACGGTAGAGTATAAAATACCTTTTGCGGTACTTCGGTTCACCTCAAAGGATATTCAAAATTGGGGAATCAATTTTTTTAGAAGGTCCACCTTCCTAAATGAAGAATCATTCTGGAACCCAATTAACCCCGAGATTGATGGATTTTTAAACCAAGCTGGCGAAGTGACCCAGCTCGAAGACATAGAAACCCCTACTCGATTATTCTTTTATCCGTACGTATCGACTGTGATCAGCAGGTCAACTGAAACTGGTTTCGTA
>CBFIAY010000020.1:30937-48583 GCA_965660665.1 Roseivirga sp.
ATGACTTTGATTCCAGATTTTAGCGGGGTGCGTTCGGATAATGAAGTATTAAACCTCTCTCCTTTTGAGGTGAGGTTCGATGAACAAAGACAGTTTTTTACCGAAGGCGTTGAACTATTTAACAGGGCTGGCTTATTCTATTCGAGAAGAATAGGCAACACTTTTGGCAACGTTACAGAAACGCTTGACGATAGTGAAAGTATTACGTCAAGGCCCATTGCAGCGCAACTTATCAATGCGAGTAAAATCACTGGCCGTACGAACAGTGGTTTGGGCATCGGCTTTTTTAATGCCGTGACCGATAGAACTTTCGTAGAAGTGGAAGATTCAGAAACTGGGACTACAAGACAAGTCGAAGCCGATCCACTTACTAATTTCAATCTCCTTGTCCTAGACCAAAATCTTAAGAACAACTCTAGCGTCACGTTCACTAATTCTAATGTATGGAGAGGACAAAATGCAGATGATGCCAATGTCACTGCCCTAAACCTGAATCTGAATGACCAAAGCCTATCATGGAGAATAAGAGGATTCTATGGCTACAGTCAAGTGATTACACATGATATCGAGTCGGCAACGAGCAACAATAAGACAGGCTACAAATACAACTTGAACCTAGCGAAGACTAGAGGTAATTTTCAGTTCAACGTGAGTAGAAATGTTGAAACTGACACTTACGACATCAACGATTTGGGCTTTTTAAGGCGAGCGAATAAAATAGAGCATGGTGGCCGACTTTCCTACAGTCAATTTACTCCGACTGGAATTTTCAACAGTTGGTCTGCAAGGATCAATGCTAATTACAACCAGTTGTACGAGCCGAACAGCTTTACTAATATGTCTCTTAATCTGAACTTGAATGGTCAGTTTAAAAACTTCTGGTCACTCTCTGGCGAAATTGGAGGAAGCCCAAGGACAAGTAATGACTTCTTTGAGGCTCGAACAAGTGGATATGTTTTTCAGAGACCTCAGAGTCAGCAATTTAGCGTATCGTTAAGAACTGATGGAAGAAAACTATTGAGCGGTAACGGCCGATGGAGAACAAATGTAAGGCCTGATTGGGACTTCGTAGAGCATTCTTATAATATCTCGGGAACGGTTAGAATTGGAACACGTGCAGAGATAAGCCACAGGATTGAAGTATTAGATAGGAAAAATAATCGTGGTTATGTGACCAAATTATATGATGATGCTGGTAGCTTAAGTAGAGTGATGTTCGGTGTTAGGGACAGAAAAACATTGACAAATATTACCGATGCAAGATATATCTTCAGCAATCGAATGGGAGTTACTTTCAGACTTAGACACAATTGGGACCGTGTGGACTATAGTCGCTTCCTAGAACTGCAGGAAGATGGTGAGCTGCTTGAAACAGATTATACGGGTCTAGATACCGACACGAACGACCCACTACACAACCGAAACTTCAATGTCTTTAATATTGACATGGAATACAACTGGCAGTTTCTTCCTGGGAGTGAACTCAGGGCAATTTGGAAGCGATCTATAGGTACAAATGACATAGACACTCAAATGGGATTCTTTGAGAACTTTGACAACACACTATCTGCCCCTAATTTTGATACCATCACCATTAGACTCGTCTACTTCCTAGATTATTTGAACGTCAGAAATTTCTTTAGGAAGTAAGCGTTGGTAATGCCTTCTTGGCTTAATACCTTTAATCAAAACGATTGCTATCAATTACTTAGCCCATTTATACCTCTCTGGAAATAACGAGCCAATTAAGGTTGGCAATTTTATAGGTGACTTTGTAAAGGGCAAGCAATATCAAGATTTTGAACCAATGGTGGCCAAAGGAATTCTGCTGCATCGTGAAATCGATGTTTACACAGATACGCATCCTATCGTTTCATTGAGCAAAGACAAGCTGAGAGAAAAGTACAGGCACTACTCAGGTGTAATTGTAGATATGTTTTACGATCACTTCTTGGCTAAGCACTTCGATCAATACTCCAACATTCCACTAACAGACTTTGCCCAATCGAGTTATGAGGTTATGCAAAAGCATTGGGATGTAATTCCTGCCAAGGGGCAAAACATGCTACCATATATGATTAAAGGCAACTGGTTGGTCAATTACGCAAATCCAGAAGGAATACATCGGGCGCTCCAAGGCCTTTCTAGGCGCACAAAATTTGACTCCAAATTGAACATGGCGATACAAGATCTGTATGAATATCAGGATGTCTTTGAAAGTGAATTTCACGTTTTTTTCAAGGAGATTGTGCAGCACATTTCGCAATTCAGAGAAGATTTAATTAATTCGCCTACATGATCATCTCTAAGCCAAAGCGCACTACCATTTTTTCTCTAGTAGTCTTTACAGTGATCTGTGGGTTTGGTGCACTCTTTTTTCTGCGACAAATATTGAGTAATCCTGAGGGAACTTGGCGCTACATAGTCTTTGGAATACTTGTTCTTACAACAACCATTCTACTGTCCAAGCTTCTCTTTGGCTACAAAGTCATCAAGATTAGCCACGATAAAGTTCACATTTACTATCCCTTCCGTTTCTTCAAAACGGTGCAGGATATTGGTAATTTGGGCGCGTGGGAAGAAACCATCATAAACACCAATAAAACCGAATTCAGACAGCTCAAGCTAGTTTTCCTGAATAAAGGTTATGTAAAGCTGAGCAATCAGGAAAACAGTGATTATGATAAGGTTTACAAATACATCAAGCGTAAAGCGCCTAAAAAGGAAGCCAAAGACTAATGCTTAAGAACTTACTTATAGTTGCAATTGGTGGTGGAGTTGGAAGTGCATTGCGGTACTTATTGCAAGAAACGCTTCATAAGCAAATTGATAACTTCGAGCCTTATGGCACTTTTGTGGTCAATATTCTAGGCTGCCTGCTCTTAGGACTATTAGCTGGCTATGCCGAACAAGAGAAACTCATCAACTCCTCCCTTAACCTTCTCTTAATTTCTGGTTTCTGTGGTGGATTTACTACTTTTTCAACTTTTGCACTACAGGGGAATACGCTTTTTGTTTCCAGTAAGCCCGTACAGGCGATTCTCTACATTGGACTTAGCGTAGTGGTCGGTTTATTAGCAGCATACTTCGGTTACAAGCTTACCAAACCCTAATGAGACCAATCGTATTGGTCTAAGCCTTCTAGACTAGCCACGAGTAAATCAATTGCTCCCTGAATATCCTCTTTGTGTGCCATTTCAATTACCTGATGCAAATGCCTTGTAGGTATTGATACGGCGCCAGAAATAGCACCATCCTTACCCATTCGCTGCACACCTGCAGTATCAGTGCCACCAGCAGTCAGAATCTCTGGCTGCCACTTGATCTTCTTCTCATCGGCAACCTGCTTCATATAAGCCACCATGCGATAGTCGCAAATGGTAGAAGCATCCATTATCTTAATCGCAGTACCTTTACCTAACTCCGTCACCATTTCATGTGGTAATGCGCCCGGCAGGTCAAAGGCAATGGTTGTATCCAAGCCAAAGCCAAAATCTGGGTTGATGGTATGTGCAGAAACATTTGCACCCCTTAAACCCACCTCCTCTTGTACAGTAAATACTCCATATACGTCATATGGTTGGTCCTTGAGGAGTTTGAAAGCTTCGATCAAAATAAATACGGAAACACGGTTATCAATAGATTTACAGTTAACACAGTCTCCCATTTCGATGAGCTCACGCTCACGCGTGATTGGATCTCCTATAGTAATAACCTTCTCTACCTCTTCTTTCGACATACCAAGGTCAATAAAGTAGTCAGATATCTTTGCCACTTTAGTGCGTTCCTCGGCTGTCATTACATGGATGGGCTTGCTACCCATTACGCCAATCACATCCTCTTTACCGTGAATGATTACACGTTGTGCAGTCAGTGTCTTCGGATCAAAGCCACCAAGCGTATGGAAACGTACAAAGCCATTTTCATCTATATGTGTCACAATGAACCCTATTTCGTCCATGTGAGCTGCCACCATTACTTTCTTTCCATCTGGGTTATTGGCACCTCTCTTGAATGCAACAACATTACCCATGTTGTCCACCGAAACATCATCGACTAGAGGGCTTACTTCTTTGATAACTAAGTCTCGGACACGTTTCTCGAAACCAGGTGCTCCAGCAATTTCACAGATACTTTTTAGAAGGGATACGTTGATGCTCATAGCAATAAAGGGTTATGCCACGAAGATAGAAGGAATACGAATGAAGACGAAGAGACTATTATAAATCTTCAGCAATGGTAAAGAGAACTTCCATTGTGTAGATACCTGGAGAATAAGTAAAACCAGGTGTCAACCTATAACTGAATCGAATTTTGCGCTATTGGAGAGTTTAGTGAAGTTTACCCGTCCACCCTTTACAAGGTTGACATCATCTACACTTGCAGCATTAATTTGCAACCTATATTTCTTATCATCCAACTTATCTTGTTCATCATCCGGTGTATCTGAGAAAAAATAGCCTTTAGTTTTATTCTCATTAATACGAACATTAATGACAAATGCAGTATCAATTCCAACGGGTAACTCAACGTATATAACATTGTCTGGAATCCTCTTCCATTCGTGGTCTAGTATTTGAAGCCTAATATTGGATGCAAGATTCAGTCGGATTTTTTCAAGAGAATTCCCATCATTAACCAACCTCACATTTACACTCGCACTGTCTGCTTCATTAGTGAAATATACCTATCGCTCTTGGACTAAGAAATTCCACTTTGAAATTTTCTTTACTGAGACTGACCAGGCGCTTGAAGCCAAAGCATCGCCAAATTCAGAATAAGCAGTGGCACTGATAAAATAATTAACATCCCTATTGGTAGACTTAGAAGGCACTAATCTGATAGGGATAAAGGTCGAATCACCAAGGGCGACTTCATGAATTTTAGTCATGTCATTAACGACCTTCCAACCAGCGGGAGAAGATAAATCTAAATTGAATTTTAAGGGACGAGATGTACGATTAATCACTTTAACGACATTAGTAACAACATCATCAGCAGACGCAGAGCCACCGGACTTCAAAAAGTCAAGTGTCAGAGCTGTATTTAACACATTCGTTTGGGCTTGCGCGGTATTGGCAATAATTCCAAAGAATGCACTAATCACAGAAATGGAGAGAAATCTCCAAAGTCTGGATAGACGCGTAGTCAAAATAAGCTAGTTCTCGATGTTAGGTAAACCAAATATATGTCATAACTAACGATTTACACAATATGTAAATAGGCTTTTAACACGATTGAGAGCACTTTTTCATGCATTGCACTGCTAAGAAGCTTTAGGAACAAAGTTATGTATGGATAAAAAGTGAATTCTTACTACAATAATCCTTCTGTACTAGTTCGGAAATGCAGAATTAATAACATGTAAATAACTATATATCAGAAGATTTCAAATACCCATTAAATAGTTTTTCTTAGTCCGCTGTTGCCTATTGATAAACGAAAAAAGCCCCTAAAAATTAGGGGCTCTAGTGCGCACGAGAAGATTCGAACTTCCACACAACTTAATGCACCACCCCCTCAAGGTGGCGTGTCTACCAATTTCACCACGTGCGCTGAAATTCAGGTTGGCAAAAGTAGTTAAGAATTGAGCTAATTCAAATAACAAACAATGACCTTTAAACAAATCTCCTTTGTTTCACTGCATGTAGTTTTCTAGCTTTAAATTTTACGTCCCCAAAAATGAAAAAACTCAACAAGACAACACTGCTCGGCATCATCTTCATTATCATTGGGTTGGTTCTCGCGCTGAGCAACCTAGACATGATACCTTATTATGTCAGAAGGTATATTTTTCAATGGGAAAATATTCTTTTACTCATAGGCTTATTTTTAGTCATTACGGATGAAAACAAGCGAGCAGGAGGCATTCTCTTAGCCATAGGATTCATCTTTGTAATCGATGACTGGTTCAGGATAGATGTATCTATCTGGGACTTGTGGCCATTGGCCTTGGTCGCTATAGGTATTCATATTATCATGAGAAAAACTTCAACCACTGATGATCTGAATACCCCAAACCTAGAAGATAGCGATCTGATAGAAGATACAGCCATATTCGGTGGCGGTGATAAAGTCATAACTAGCTATAATTTTAGAGGAGGTAGTCTCACCGCGATTTTCGGAGGTTCAAACATTGACCTAACCACCTCTAAGCTTTCACCAAGATCAGCGCGTCTTGAAATTTTCTGTCTTTTCGGAGGGTCTAAAATTAGAGTTCCCCAAGACTGGAATGTAGAAATAGGCGTAACAAGTATCTTTGGTGCAACATCTGATAAGCGCGTGCTAAAAGATGAAGCCGAACACCCTGAAAAACTCTATATCAAAGGATTAGTGGTTTTCGGTGGAGTAGAAATTATAAATTAACTGACCAAAATGAAGAAGTTCTTAGTCCTAATTCTCGTCATATCAGTATACTCTGCTGAGGCGCAAGATAGAATCACAGGTAGCAAATTTGCCACACGCTCAGAGGTAATCGCACAAAACGGAATGGCGGCTACGAGTCAGCCACTAGCCACTCAAGTGGCTCTGGATATCTTAAAGAAAGGCGGTAACGCCATTGATGCAGCAATAGCAGCTAACGCAGTGCTAGGATTAGTAGAACCTACGGGTAATGGTATTGGTGGCGACCTATTCGCTATTGTTTGGGACGCTAAGACCCAACAACTCTATGGACTGAATGCCTCAGGACGTTCTCCTTATAGTCTTACACTGGACTATTTTAAAACTAATGGCTATGACAAAATACCGGCCTATGGCCCACTACCTGTCTCGGTTCCTGGGGCTGTTGACGGCTGGTTCGAACTACATGGGAAATTTGGCTCCATGGATATGCAAGAGGTCTTACAGCCTGCAATTGATTACGCAAACGATGGTTTCCCCGTAACAGAGCTAATTTCTTGGTACATGAAAAAAGGTGCAGCTAACCTGAAAAGATTTCCAGGATTTAAGGAAGTATATATGTCGAACGGAGCAACACCCAAGAAAGGTGAAATTTTTAAAAATCCAGCCCTAGCCAATACGCTCAGCTTAATTGCAAAAGGAGGACGTGATGCTTTCTACAAAGGTTCCGTGGCGAAGATCATTGCTGATTATATGGATCAACTTGGTGGATTTCTCTCCGAAAAAGACCTTGCCGATCATACTTCGGAGTGGGTAGAGCCTGTATCCGTTAACTATCGTGGCTACGATGTTTGGGAGCTACCTCCAAACGGACAAGGAATTGCTGCCCTTCAGCAATTGAAAATCTTAGAGGCCTATGATTTGAAATCAATGGGTTTCGGTAGTGCAGAATACATTCACGCCTTTACAGAGGCCAAGAAGCTAGCTTTTGCTGATCGAGCTAAGTTTTATGCAGATCAAGATTTTTATACAACACCTATCGATTGGTTGATCTCAGAGGAATATGCTGCAGCACGAAGAAAACTCATCAACCCGGAAAAAGCAGCGCAGTCAGTTCCTGCAGGGCAACTGAAAGATGGAGATACCATTTACATGACGGTAGCAGATAAAGACGGCAATATGGTTTCACTCATCCAAAGTAATTACAGAGGCATGGGTTCGGGGATGACACCTCCAGGCTTAGGCTTCATTTTACAAGACCGAGGAGAACTATTCTCCTTAGAAGATGGGCACGCTAACGTTTATGAGCCTCACAAGAGACCTTTTCATACCATCATTCCGGCTTTCATTACCAAAGATGGAAAGCCATGGGTGAGTTTTGGTTTAATGGGTGGCGCCACTCAGCCACAAGGTCATGCGCAAATTGTCATCAACTTAATTGACTTTGGAATGAACTTGCAAGAAGCAGGTGATGCCCCTCGCATTCTGCATACAGGATCATCACAGCCTACAGGATCAATAATGACCGATGGCGGGACACTACAATTGGAAAGCGGCATTAACTATGAAGTCATTCGAAGACTCGTTTTAATGGGGCATAAGATGTCCTGGAATGTAGGAAGCTATGGGGGTTATCAGGCGATCATGTGGGATGCTAAAAATAAGGTCTACTATGGTGCTTCTGAATCAAGGAAAGACGGACAAGCTGCTGGTTACTAGTAAAACTGAATAATTACTAATTAATGCAACCACTATTACTAAGTAAATGCCAGAGATCAATCTAGCGCGCTAGCTCTACTATAATCCCTCCATTGACAACAAACCCTTCTAAGGGTGCCCAAACGTCCAATAATTCAGGTGTCATGCTTGCCCCTAAGTTAATGTTCTCAAACCTGGACTGACGTGTATCGGTGAAGTTTTCAAAGTTGAGGTAAACACCTATGTTCTTGAATTTTCTGAGTGCCATGAATCCAACAATCCAATAATCATCAGTTTCTGATAGGTCGTTACGCAATTGTCTACTGGTGTAATAAGCCTCAAGGCCTAATCGCCATTTGCCCTCCTCTTCATAAACAAGCACGGTTCCAATGTTGTGTTTGGCTGTCAGTGGCTTCTGATCATTAACGTTTTCATATTCCAACCTAGTATCAATCAAGGCATAGTTGAAAAAGAGCTTAAAGTCTTTATACGTCAACTTCATGTTTGACTCTAAACCACGAGAACTCACAGGTCCTGTCGCGTTCTCAAAAAGAAAATTATTTACTGGGTTCTCAATTAAGACCAACGGATCATTTAAGGTTGTGTAAAAGAAGAGTTGATTCAAGCTAAACGTCCAATCATTCCCAAATGCTGTTTTATAATTGATATCAAAATTTCCACCGTAAGAGCGTTCAGCGTCTAAGTCTTCAAGGTTGAAAGCACTCAATCCACGAAAAGAAAGTCGTTCAGTGTCTTCTGTGAAAATAGTAGGGGTTTTATACCCTAAACCTCCACTCAGGCGATAAGTGAAGCTAGTATTCGGTTTATAGAACAAGGCAACACGTGGCAAAGCGAACCAACCATAGTCGTCATTATGATCTAACCTAAACCCAGATTCAATAGAGAATCGATCCGACAACCGCGATACTTGCTGAGCAAATAAACCGGCTGTAAGCTGATCGTAACTTCGATCACTCGTTGTCAAATCACCCTCATTGAAATTATCTGAAATCACATTGGCCCCTAAAACCCAACTGCTCTCCTCACTACCAAAGGAATAGGTTGCCTCGCTAAAAGAAGACAACTGCTCTCCATTAAAAGCATAATTAAACTGATCAATAGCGCGATCAAAATTGAGCAAACTATTCTTTATGATTAACTCCCGGTTATTATCCCACTTCTTCTCATACGTCAATTGGTAAGACAGCCTATTTGTATTGTTGTCTTGTAGATATTGATTTACACTAGACGCTTCAGCATCAATGGCATTCAGGTTACCACCTAGTCGATCTTCGAAAGTGCCATTAAGCGAAAGCCTTAGCTTGCTATCTGCTGATGGATAATAGAAAAAAGTTGGGTTAATGGTGACTCTTCTAACTTCTGGGATTTCAGAGAAATTATCGGCATTAGGATCATAGGCACTTTGACGATTTCCTGAAGCAAAGAAGCTAAGCCCTAGTTTATCATTTCTACTGGCCATAAAGGTATTCAATGTGGTTCCACCAGCTGAAGTTTGATCCATCATGATCTTTAGTTTAGGGTCTTCTTCAGGTTGTATACTGACCAAATTGACCAAGCCCGCAATAGCTCCACCTCCATATAGGGTAGAGTTACTTCCCTTGATCACTTCTACTTGCTTTAGATCCAAGGGCGGTATTTGCATGATGCTTAAACCTCCTGAGAATCCGCCAAAAATTGGAAATCCGTCTTTTAGAAGTTGCGTATAACGGCCATCAAGTCCTTGAATTCTGATGCTCTGATTGGCTGAACTAGGGGAAGTCACCTGCATTTGAATACCTGTACTTTCGCGCAAGAGCATAGCAATATTATCGGAACGCATAACTGCCTTCTCTTCTAGTTCTTCGGTACCTAGAAACTCTACCCTTGTGGGGATGTCTTCAATATTTCTAGAGTTTCTTGTGGTGGTCACTATTATCTCTTCCATCTCCTCAGATGCCTCTTCCATTAAAATGAGAATGGGTTGAGCATCACTGATTGGCAGGTCATAGGTCTTTTCCTGAGGTGCATAACCTACGAATGAAAAGGTCACCTTAATTTTATTGATACCTGCTATTAGTTTCAGGTTGGCGACACCATCACCACCCGCAATAGCCCCATTGGTTGGGCTAACTGTGGCAGTTGCTCCTGCCAGTGGGGCGTTGTTCTCTTTGTCTAGTATTTTAAAACTTACTGAATTTTGTGCGAGAGCCGAAGTGATAGATAGGGTCATCACTAAGTAAACCAAATGAATTCTAAAGGACATTGAGTTTTAATTGACTTACGTAAAGATAATATTGGATAGGCTGCCACAAGATTTCAATTGAATTAAATCACCTACCTGATTCTAAAAAAGAAACCACCCAGGTTACCCCAGGTGGTCACACAAACACACACGACTCATCAGTAAACTGATGAGATATCTTAAGCTACGGATTTATAACGTATACTCAGTTGATTCAATTGATTTACCCTCCAACTTTTTCTTGTACACTACCACAGTGAAGCATTGCATCTCCGAAGTAAGGATTATTCACTTCCATCTCAGCAGCTAACCAATAAGCACCTTTGTTATTGAAGGCCATGGGACAGTACTGTTTGTAAAGCGGGCTATCTGAACCACTGGTCTGAATCAGCTCATACATTTTCATAGAGAGCGCTTCAAATGCCTGACGCTGTACCTTCACGTCACTCGTACCAGCAATCATTTCTAGCGCACTCTGCAAAGATGCATTTTCAGATGTAATCAGAAAGGCCTTGGCTGCACTTTGTGCCTTGGCGCCATCGGTCAAAACCAATGCGTCCTTTACTATTAAATAAGAAGTTATCTCATCTGTAACTTTTACAGATTCATTGTTCTCCTTCTTTCCTCCACAAGCAGTCACTACGATAGCTAGTGCGATAAGTAATGTTATCTTCTTCATATTAACTTTTAATTTCCTTTTATTATTGTCTCTACATTACCACAAGTCAGCATTACATCACCGAAATATGGGTTAACTATATTTTCTTCTTTGCTAATCCAAGTCGCTCCTTGGTTGTTATTGGCCATCGGGCAATACTGCACATACAAAGGACTATCAAATGAGGTTCCAAATGACTGTACTGCATTAATCAATCCCTTAGAAAGGTTAATGAATTGTAGCCTTTGTACATCACGATTCCCAGTATTGGTAATAAGTAATAAGCTTTCTGACATAGGGTTTAATAATTCCATCCAATGTAAATGTGCATCGCCTTTGGTGAGACTCATATCCATCTCCTCTAACGCTGCTTTAACATTTAATCCTGATTTTCTAATTTTGGCTCCATCACCTTCAACCATCAAATCTTTTAGTGCTATGTACTCCATAGATAAAACCATGAGTTGTTCTTGAAATACTGGGTCTACTTGAGTAGTGAAGTCTTGGCTGATAGGCAAATCTATTTCTGTAAACTGATCTCGTTTATCCTTTTCAATTGAGCCGCTGCTTGGGTTCATCATGCTGATCTTACCCCTTAATTGCGCTTCTGCATCAAGGGTGAATGCGCCATTGACTACCACTTCTTCTCCTTCTTTTAATCCCGACTCAATTACATACTGATCATTCACAGCATCACCCAGAACTACTTCTCTTAACTCAAAACTCTGCTCATTTGATGATTTTACATAAACGATAGACCTTTTTCCTGTCCAAAGCACCGCTGATTTCGGTATTATAATACCAGCTTCACTAGTCGAAAAGATAGACGTAGAGATAAACATTCCAGGTTTAAGGCTTCCTGATGAATTATTAAGGTCAGCTCTCACCTCCACTATTCTAGTCTGTTGATTTACTGCTGGCGAAATGAACGAAATAGTACCTTCCTGAACTTTTCTCGTGGCCTTGTTTTCAAACTTAAGACGATCACCTAAGCGAATTTTCCCTAAATCCTTTTCATATACCTCGAAGACTGCCCAAACCTTTGAGAGGTCCGTGATTTCCATTAATCCACCACCTTCTGGTAAATGATTTCCTGTATTGATTAATTTCTTACTGATGATACCGTCATAGTCAGCCAATAGATCGAAATTCCGCATAGGCGCTTGAGAAGTTTCTATCTTATTAATCTGCTCCTTGGTCAGTTTCCAATGATGTAGTTTTTTTCGAGCCGCTGCCAATAGAATTGGGTTGGTATCCTCTAGCTTCTTTGCCTCAATCAATTCTTCTTGCGCAGCAACTAGCTCTGGAGAATAGATGGAAGCTATTTTCTCACCCTTCTTGATCAAGTCTCCTTCGAAACTTTTATAAAGCGCATCAACACGCCCAGCAAAGTGAGTGGTTTGAACTTTCACCCTTCTCTCGTCAACTTTTATCTTTCCGCTTAAGCGCAATGCGCCATCAACTGATCCTGATCCTACGATAGCTGTCTGAATATTCGCTAATTGAATGGCTGCATTTGACATTTTCATGACTGCTGGATCACCGCCTTCGTCATTCGAAACGGGAATGAGGTCCATGCCACAAAAAGGACAAGCACCTGGTTCGGATTGTCTCACCTGTGGATGCATGGAACAAGTCCAAAGTCCATCGGCATTAAGTTCATAGGCATGCTCGGTATCCAATTCAGTACTTGAACTGCCTCCGAAAAACATTGCTCCTGCGGCTACTCCTAGTAGGAGGGTAAAACCAACAGTAATTAGGGTTGATCTATTTAATTTCATTTTGGATTTCGTTTAATGTGTAACCCGTTAAATAATCTTTCTTAAACATCGCTTCTTGATAATTCACACTAGCCTGAACATAAGCCAACTCTAATTGTAATTGTCTTTGCTGTGTTTCTAATAGCGTTTCGAAGTCTCTGTTGTTATTTGTGTACTCGCTGATCAAAACGCTCAACAGCAATTCGGTCTTTTTCATTTCTGCTGTATAAAGCTCCATTGCTTGCTGTGCTGATTCCATCTGATATTCAATGTTGGTCCAGCTATTCTTCAACTGATTCTCCATTGCAGTAAGCTCAAAACCTTTGCTCTCCGTTCGAAGCGCTACTTCTTTTTTAATGGATCGATTCTTCTTGCCAAAAATGGGGAGGCTCATAGAGACCATTGGCATGAGAATATCCTTGCCGTTGTCTGAGATAATGACTCCTTCTCTTCGTCCAATAAACCCGTAGTCTAAGCCGATACCAATATTTGGTTTACGATTCAACTCTGCCAAAATACCCTCTTGCTGAAGGGCCTCCAAACTTGATCTGATTCCCTTCAACTTCGGTTGATTAGACATTACTGAATCAATATTATGGTCAGCGTTCATGAACGTTAAAGTTTCCGGTAACACTACCTCAGATTGACGGCCTCGATTGAGCATCGTATTAAAATCGTCTAACAAGGATTTCTCTTTTAATCGAAGTAAATCAAGTTCTGTTTTGGCTCGGTCGATACTGATTTGAACCCTGACTAAATCGGCTAAAGAGACCAAGTTTGCTTCGTATTTGGTTTTGGTAACCGGTTCATAGGACTGTAGGATTTTAAGGTTAGCCTCCATAATCTGCAACTCCTTTTGTTGTTCATAAAGCGCTAACCATTTGGTATTTACTTGTAGGAAAAGTTCATTTCTGGCTTCCTCAAATTCTTCAAACCTAACTTTAGCCATGCTGGCCACTACCTTCTCTTTGGCTTTGAGAGTTCCCATCCAAGGAAACATTTGTGCTACTGACAGCCGAAAACGTTGTGGCCCTACCCTTGTCTCTACTGGATAAATAAAGTAACCAAAGCTGACGGTAGGATCTGGCAAAACACCTTGTTGATTTACTTTTTCTAAAGCAGCCAAATAGAGACTGAATTTGGCCTTTAAAGACGGGTTCTGCTCTGCTGCTACCTTCAGGTAGTCATTTACTGATGACTGCCCATGAAGAGAGATGGCAATTGACAAAAGCAAGATTACGTTGATTAGTCTTCTCATTTCGATTTCATTTTAGGTAGCCATAATGATAGCGAACCATCATTCTTCAGCGCATCAACATGCCCCATTACTGATTCCTCCTCGTTGATGAAATGCATATGTAAATAGCTACCGTGATGCGTAAATATTCCTTCATGCTGGTTGGAGTAGAAGCCCAAAACCCTGGCATCTTTGTACTGACCTGTACCCTTTAGTCCTGCTGCTTTGTAAGCATCATGATTTTGAGCAATCGCCTCTTTGGCATTAATCACATGCCATTCGATGGAGTCAATATTTCCTTTGAGCATAAAAGGAAAAGCTTCATCTGTATTTATCCCAAGCCGCTGAGCTTCTCTAAAAACCATAGCTTGCAAATCACTATTCTCATTGATTACGGTATCTATCTTGAATGCTTCCCAAGCACTGACTTGGCTCGTCACGAGTAAAGTGGCCTTCCAATTGAAACTTCTATCCATTACCAAGGAGCCTTCTTTAGAATAGCTATGGAGTGGCTTGCCATCGAGAATCAATATTTCCCCAGAAAGACCTTCTAAGGCACCAAGCGCATATAAACTAGCAACACTCTCATAATCCAATAGATTCGCATTGACCTCTAGTTTTTGTTCCCTCATGATTTCTCTCAAAACACCGTAGTGTTCCACAGATACCGTTTGCATCGGATTATCACAAGCTGCCAAAATAGATAGGCCCAATAAAGCAGGTATTAACTTTTTCAATTTTCTGTGTCTTTTAGGTTAAACTTCAATTGGGATTCCTTGTAAAAAGAATAAAGCACGGGCACTACGAAAAGGGTCATCAAAGCGATCAGCATGCCACCGAAGGAAGGAATCGCCATAGGGATCATCACGTCTGATCCTCGCCCAGTAGAAGTAAGAATAGGCAACAAAGCCAACAGTGTTGTAGCAGTTGTCATTAAACATGGTCGAACTCTTCTCATACCTGCTGCTATAACCAGTTTTCGAATTTTAGCCTTATCTGAAATTTCCTTCTTATCAAATGATTGATTCAAATAGGTAGCCATCAACACACCATCATCTGTAGCAATACCAAAGAGTGCGATAAAGCCGACCCAAACCGCAACACTTAAGTTGACAGGAGCGATTTGGAACAAGTCACGCATGTTAGTTCCGAATAAAGAGAAGTCGAGAAAACCAGTTCTACCATAAAACCATAGCATTAAAAAGCCTCCACCGAAGGCGACAGCCACACTACTGAAAACCATTAATGAAACGGGTACTGATTTGAATTGGAAATAGAGGATTAAAAAGATAATGACTAAAACGACTGGAATAACTAAGCTCAATCTTTTCTCTGCTCTTATTTGATTCTGATAATTACCTGCAAATTCATAAGAAACCCCTGCTGGTAAGCTGAACTGCCCTGAAGCAATACGCTGCTCAATCAGCTGTCTTGCATCATCGACTACGCTTGTTTCTGAATACCCATCAAGCTTATCGAAAATGACATATCCAACCAAGAAAGTGTCTTCGCTCTTGATCATTTGAGGGCCTTGTGTGTACTTGATTTCAGACAGATCGCCTAATGGAATACTTTGACCTCTGTCAACTGGAATCAAGATATCTTTCAGTGATTCAGGGTGGTCTCTAAGCTCACGTGGGTATCGCACGCGAATGCCATAGCGTTCACGTCCTTCAATAGTAGTCGATAACTCCATGCCACCAATTCCGATCTGAATATATTCCTGGACTTTTGACACGCTCACACCATATCGTGCCAGGGCTTCACGGTCTAGCTCGATCAATAAGTAAGGCTTGCCAACAATACGTTCTGCAAAAACTGCTTCTTTCTTTACCGAAGGCACAACTTTCAAAATTTCTTCCAGTGCTAAACCAACAGATTCTATAGTCGCTAGGTCTGGCCCTTTTACTTTGATTCCCATAGGAGCCCTCATGCCTGTTTGAAGCATGACTAACCTCGTTTCAATCGGTTGTAGTTTGGGTGCTGAAGTGACGCCTGGGAGCTTAGTTACTTTGACAATCTCATTCCATATATCATCTGGGGATTTGATTTCATTTCGCCATTGCCTAAAGTATGAACCTCGCTTATCTAAAACGAGGTTACCCTCCTCATCTCGGACAAACTCTCCATTCTCTTTTGCGAAGCGTAATCTTCGGCCATTCTCATCTGTGATGTATTCACTTTTATAATTGATCACGTTCTCGTACATCGAGATGGGCGCGGGGTCCAATGCACTTTCCGTTCGCCCGAACTTTCCAACCACTGATTTTATCTCTGGAATGGCCGTTACCGCCATATCTAATAAGCGAAGGGTCTGTCTATTTTGTTCCAAACCCGCATGTGGCATGGAAGTAGGCATCAGCAAAAAAGCACCTTCGCCAAGCGATGGCATAAACTCCTTTCCTATCCCCGGGAAAGTATGTGCTAGATTCGAATACGTTTTCTGAGCTCTTACTTGATCTCCAAAAGTTCTTGGTACAAAACCAAAAACCCTATCAAAGCCCAACCAGATGGTTACTCCTAGAAGAATGATAAAGGATGGTATCGCCAAAAATTTCCACCGATTCTGTAGGCACCAACTCAAAATTTTTGGATAGAGCTTTATGAATATGCTGAAACTGCCGAGTGTTAAACCGATGATAAGCGCTACAAAGATAAAGTTGGTTAGACCACTTACTTCGACCCCCAAGGGCATCCATTTATCGCTTAGTAATATAGTGCCTGCGATTAGGGCGATAATGACATCGGCATGTCTCAAGTAAGCTGCTATTGCACTTACATACTCACGGAGGAAATTGACTAGTCCAAAACCAATCAAGACAAAAGCTGCAAGAGGGTGACCCAAAATCAGAACCCATGAACCGAAAATAATCAAGCCAATATTCAGAAGTGCTTTCAACCATTTTGTCTTAGGCTTAAAACCAAAGAACCAATAGGCCAGTGTAGGCAGTATGACTAATGCCACCACAATAGCTGCGAGTAATGCAAAGGTCTTGGTATAGGCTAAAGGTCGGAATAGCTTGCCCTCAGCTGCTTCCAACGTAAAGACAGGAATAAAGCTGACTACTGTGGTCATAACTGCAGTAATGATGGCTGGAGCCACTTCCTTGGAAGCATCTAAAATGAGCGTCAATAATGTCTTTTCACGCTGCTCATTTAAATGCCTTGTTATATTTTCTGTAAGCACGATGCCTACATCAACCATGGTTCCTATTGCAATTGCAATACCTGATAATGCAACGATGTTGGCATCCACACCAAAATAGCGCATAGCGATAAAGCATATAAGCACCGCAATCGGTAGAAGAGACGAGATGAGTATAGATGCCCTAAGATTGAGTAGCATTACCAATACCACAATGATGGTAATAATGACTTCGAGCGTCAATGCTTCTTCAAGCGTACCGATCGTTTCTTTAATCAAGTCAGTACGGTCATAAAAAGGGACAATTGTCAACTTGGATACTGTTCCATCAGCCAAATACTTTGATGGTAAGCCTGCACTTATATCCGCAATTTTGGCCTTTACATTATCAATAACCTCAATAGGGTTTGCCCCATATCTGGCAACGACTACTCCGCCAACTGCTTCTGCACCTGATTTATCTAAGGCACCTCTTCTAGAGGCTGGACCAATGGTCACCTTTGCTACGTCTTTTATTCGAATAGAAACGTTATTGACCGTTTTAACTGCGGCTTGTTCTAGGTC
>CBFIAY010000021.1:0-46467 GCA_965660665.1 Roseivirga sp.
GTTGTAGAACAAGATGACTTCGCTGAGGGCATTAAGTCGCTTTACGACCGTCCTTATTTCGATAAAGACAAAGTAGGCGTATATGGTACTTCTTATGGAGGTACAACTGCGGCTATGAGTCTTTTAAGATTCCCTGATGTTTATCATGCAGCCGTTGCGAACTCTTCGGTAACGGATTGGATCAACTATGATAACATCTATACTGAAAGGTTTATGAATACGCTGGAGAACAACAAAGCGGGTTATGATGCTTTCAACTTGATGAACTACGCTAAGAACTTAGAGGGCGAATTGATGATCTATTACGGTACTTCCGATAATAACGTGCATCCGTCAAACTCACTTCAACTCATTAAAGCATTACAAGATGCGGGCAAGAGTTTCGAAGTGCAAGTTGGTCCAGATAGGGGACATACTGCGGTTTCTACTGACAGAATGATGGAGTTCTTCATCCGTCACTTAGTAATGGATGAAAACACAAAACTGAACATTAAGCGATAGTTTTTAATTGCTAAAGCAAAAAGGGGTGTCACCAATGATGACACCCCTTTTTTATTTTCATGGAAGTTAAATTCCGAACGCGTTACAAACGCGCTCGATTATAAAAAACTACTATGGTGCGCATTTGCAATGCGTACCATTTACTATACAATTGGATTTATGGTTAACAAGCCGTTGTCTTCATCCTCGTAGAAGGCTGCGCTACTAAAATAATAATGCTTGGGCTCCAATACGATCATGTCCTTGACTGGATTCATATGGATATAGTCAAGTTTTTGCCAAACCATTGCCATGTCTGTTAATTCGATTGGGTGGAAACCATCTTTCCAAATCTTGTAGTGCTCGACTCTTTTGATTCTATTGGCAGCGAATGAAAACTTCTTTAATAACCATCCGCGCCTACTCTCGTTGGTCTCTGCAATTGTCTTTATAAATTCTTTAGAGGTGAATTTCTTAATGTCTCTGACAATCTCATTTAATGGAGTTTGGGTTGAACTTAGAATGGCATGAAAATGATTAGACATGATAACAAAGGCATGGACTTGCAAACCTTTGTTCTTCTGGCAATGCTTAAGGGAGTCGATAATTACTTGTTTGTAATAAGGTCTTGTCAATAAATCTACCCAGTCAATAACTGTACATGTAATGAAATAAACCCCTTCAAGGTTTCTAATCTTATACTTCTCTGACATTGTGGTGTTTTATTTAAGATAATAAAGCTTCGTATAAATTTCGAACGCGTTACAAACGCGCTCGATCTTCTATCTTCTACTATGGTGCGCATTTGCAATGCGTATCATTTATTTTAACGATCGAAATAAGTATTGTAATGCGTCCCATTTACGTTCCGCTACGGTTATTGCGTGGATTTATAACGGCTTCGACCTAGTAAACTCCGAACGCGTTGCAAACGCGCTCGATTGTAATGCGTTCCATTTATAAACGCGTTCGAGCACAAAAAAATTAGTCGAAGTCAATCTGCATTTTGGCGATTTGATCAGAGAGCTTCTCAGATGTAAACCTTTCCCGAAAACGATCAACCATGATCGGGAAGCAAAGCGGAGTGGGCTTCACAAGTTTCTTAACGACTATCTCTTGCTGATTAATGCGAGCCAGCGATTCATTTAACCGTGACTTTTCGAATTGCAAAGACAGCACTTCTTCGTTCGCCTGTTTCATCAGTAAGTTATCTGTGTCATAGTCTTCAAACACCTTGTAGATCATACTAGAGGAGGCCTGTAAATGCCTGTTGGTGATTCCTTTGCCAGGATAGCCTTGGAAGATAAGTCCCGCAATGGTCGCGATGTCTCTAAATTTCCGCTTGGCCATTTCAGTGTTGTTAATACTAGCATAAATATCTTCCAATAGGTTTTCTTCTGAGAACAGGTCGAGCTCTAAAAAGTCTTCAATTTCGATTTCTTGATCCGTTAATAGCTCGAACCCATAATCGTTAGACGCAATGGAGAAGGTAATCGGCTGGCTAACGCTAATGCGGTAGGCACAGAGGGCTGCTAAGACTTCGTGTATATATTTCCCTTCTAGCGGATAAATATAGAAGTGAGTGCCCTCATCTGACCTTAACTGTTCGATAAGCAACTGATTTGAAGTAGGTATGGCCGAAAGCTCCCTTTGCTTTTCGAGCAAGGGCTTTATCGTCTTCATCTCTGGGCCGTTGTACTGATCATTTGAAGCTTCTTCGAGCTTGCTACGCAAACCATGTGACAGCAGAGAAGTAAAAGAGGCTTTACTACCTCCCCAGCGCGGAATGGGGCCAGTTTTCTTCTTTGATTTGCGCACTTGGGCTGTCATATCCTTGACTCGAATCAATTCTAAGCTGCGGCCGGCAAACCAGAAAGTCTGTCCGGGTTTTAGTCCAGCAATAAAGATTTCTTCTACCGTACCAATGTATCCGCCAGTTTGATACTTCACTTTTACCATAGGGTTAGACACGATGGTGCCCATTGACATCCGGTGGCGCATGGCTGTTTTCCGACTGTTGACTTTGTATTTGCCATCAGCTTCTATTTCTACTTTAGCATACTCGTCATAGGCGCTCAAGCTACTACCACCTGTCGTGATAAATTCTAGGCACCATTGCCATTCGGCTAGGCTTAGGTCTTCGTAAGCATGTGAGGATTTGACATGCTTGTACGTTTCTTCTTGATAGAATCCAGGTCCAACTGCCAACGTAACGAGGTATTGGATCAATACATCGAAGCACTTTTTAAGGGGGATTCGGCTTTCGAACTGCTTATTGGCGATGGCTTCCTTTAATACTGCCGCTTCAATCAATTCGAGGGAATGGGTAGGTAAAAAGTAAACTTTACTGGTGGCCCCAGGTCGATGCCCACTTCGTCCGGCACGCTGAAAAAATCTCGCTACGCCTTTTGGTCCGCCTACTTGAATGACCATGTCTACTGGCCGAAAGTCCACGCCTAGGTCTAAACTCGAAGTACATACTACGCATTTCAGTTTGCCTAAGTGGAGGTTTTCTTCCACCCATTGTCTTACACCGATGTCCAACGATCCATGGTGCATGGCGACAAGACCAGCATACTGTGGAAGCTGTTGCATCATCTTCTGATACCATACCTCCGTTTGAGACCTTACATTGGTGAACATGAGGGTGGAGGTGTGATTTTCCAGTATTGGAACAATTCGTGGTAGCAAGTGAATGCCTAAATGTCCTGACCACGGCAAGGTCTTTACAGAATCGGGTAGGATAGACTCGATTTCAATTTTCTTATCTACGTTGGCGCGAATGGTTTCGCAAGTAGCGTATTGCTCACCTAAGAGGACTTTTGCTGCTTCTTCAAGGTTACCAATGGTTGCTGAAATCGCCCATGTTTTAATTGGTTTATCCTTCAGGAAGCGCATGTAGGCTAAAGCAAGTTCCATTTGGACCCCACGCTTGCCGCCAATGAGTTCATGCCACTCGTCTACAATCACAGCTTTTACGGTACCAAAGGTTTTGGCGGCATCCTTCTGTGCTAAGAGCACATGAATACTCTCTGGAGTGGTGACCATTGCTTCGGGCATCTGCTTCTTCTGGCGCTGCCGTTCTGCTTGGGTGGTATCACCTGTTCTTAGGGCTATGTTCCAACCAAGGTCTAAGTCATCACTGACTTCTTGCATAGCGGCTTGAATGTCTTTGGCGAGGGCCCTGAGTGGAGTTACCCAAATGATTTGTAGGCCTTTGGTCTTTTTTGGAGCAAGGAGTGCTTCGATTACGCAAGCCAACCAAATGGCATAGGTCTTGCCGCTTCCCGTTGGTGCATTGAGTAGTCCACTTTTGCCTTGTAGATAGGCTTCCCATGTCTCTCGTTGAAAAGGGAAGGAGGTCCATCCTTTAGATTGGAACCAGTTTTCGGCAGCGGAAAGATCAATTTTTTCTTGTGGCAAAGCGTTCAGCTAAAGCCATGAATTTCGTTGATTCTTATGAGCTATGGAAGTAAAGTCTAGACTTAAAAAGTCGCCTGATAATCAATACGCATATCTAGCTTACGTGTAGAACCATTTGGCGATTGCAGCATTCCCAATCCACCAGGATAGTATCCTGTACGTTTGTTGATACAAATGATGGCAAGAAAGTCCGCGTCATTCGGATCGAACTGGTAGAAGCCATTTTTATTCGGGGTGATGATGATTTTAGGCTCTATTTCGGCTTGCTTAATCTTTTTCAAGTCGTAAAACACCTTTCCATCTTTTAGGTAAGATGTTTTATCCAGAATTTCTTTTGTGCTTTCTTCAAAAAGAAGGATTTCAAATCGAGCAGGAACAGGTTCTCTAGTATTCAACGAATCAGTCTTCGAGAAATCACCTTTGTATAGGTTCATTGTACCATAGTAGCCATTGAGAATGGTAGGCTCGTTGATCTTATTACTCATCTTCACATTAAATGTAAAGAAGTAAGTCTTTTGAGGAACATCCTTCTTGTTACAGCTCGCGATAAGCAGTAAAACAGAAATAGCCAAGACCAGTTTATTGAAACCTCTCATTTGATATGCATTTTACGGGCACGAAGTAAATAAATAATTCTGCCAATCGGGAAGGTGAGTCGTTAAAGATTCATAAAGAGGTGATCAAGTAAATTAAAACTTCTATTTGCAGGAGGACATGCTTCATCATTACTGGCCACAAACCAAAGCGGCTTTTGCTACTTAGGTTGGATTGAAGCGCATAAAAAAGGCCACTTTGAACTTCAAGGCGGCCTTTTAATCTTGTATGGTTAATTACTTATTTGTCCAGTAGTCTTTCAATACCACAGCTTCTTTTGTGATAGTTTTTCCACCTGCTTCCAATACTACCTGGAAAATACCTGGTGTTACTGGACCTGTTACATACTTGGATGCTGCCATTCTCTCTTCAAGATCGCTTCCCGTCATTCCGAAACGCTCAAAACGTGCTTTCATTCTAGCCAAATCTTCGGCAGAACGTTCGCTAATGATTCTTGAGAAAGGCCATACTGCATGGTTTAACCCAGCTTTAGCATCAACTTCCATCACATATACCTCACGCATACCTTGCATCACTTTTAAAGTGGCTTTACCACCTGTTGCATGATAGAAGTAGATGTGTGAACCTGGCGTTCTGCTTTCACCATTGAAGTTGGTATAAGCCGAAACGTTTCGAAGCTCTCTCAAATACTGAACACTTGGTGTAATGTCGAATAATTCCATACCGCTGTTCATTACTGCTGGCGTCATGCCTTGCAATGAAGAAATATCAGCGATGAAAATACCACGTCCGTGAGTCGCTACGACGAGCTCATTTTCTCTTGGGTGAATCGCCATATCATAAGCAGGGTTAGTAGGAATGTTGTTCATGAACTTCGTCCAGTTGTTACCGCCATCGATACTCGCATAAACACCTAGCTCTGTTCCAGCGAATAGGAGGTTAGGGTTCTTGTGATCTTCTCTGATTACGTTAACTCCTGCTGGAGGGATTCCATTAGAAATTGATTTCCATGTTTTTCCGTGGTCTGTAGTCTTATAAAGGAATGATGTGAAATCATCTCTTCTCATTCCGTTGAAAGAAACATAGGCTGTTCCTGCGAAATGATTAGACGCTTCAACACGCGTCACCCAATACTCTGGGTTGTTGGGGATGTTAGCATTTAACAATGTCCAGTTTTTACCACCGTCTAGCGTCAATTGGACGTTTCCATCATCAGTACCTACCCACATTTCATCAGGGTTCAATGGAGATTCTTCCATTGCCGTAATCGTTCCATACTGGATATTACCTGTACCACCTGCTTTTACCGCATCGTTTTTACTTAAGTCAGAACTGATGACTTCCCAATTTTCTCCTCTGAAAGTTGACTTCAATACTTTATTACTCGCGTGATAGATCACGTCTGTATCATGTGCCGACACAATAATTGGTGCATTCCAATTCCAACGTAAGCTTCGATCATTATAACGAATCCCTTTAGACTCACCAGTTTCCATGTCCAGTCTACTCAAAGGACCGAACTGCGATTCGTTGTATAAGTACCTGTTGTTGCTTGGGTCAGGGACATTATACATACCATCACCACCACCAACGCGAGCCCATTGCTCATAGTTGATGGAGCTACCATCTCTCATCGTGCTTGGTCCTTTTACAGAACCATTATCCTGGAGACCACCATATACATTATAAGGATAGTCCATATCAAGTCCTACAGCGTAGAATTGTGCTAATGGAATTTCATCAGGGTGATACCAAGTCTTACCAGCATCGTATGTGATTCCCATACCATGGTCATAGCCTAAGATGAAGTGATCTGAGTCTGCTGGATCGATCCACATGGCGTGATTATCTCCACCGAAGCGGAAAGCAGTATCCCAATTGGCACCACCATCTTTAGTCTCCCAAATACGAATACCAATTACATACACATGGTCTTCGTCATTCGGATCTACTCTAACTTGCTGATAGTAGTAAGAAGGAGCACCACCAATGTCTACACCCTCAGGGCTGATCATTCTCCAGGTAGCCCCTCCATCATCAGAACGGTACATTTGCACACCATCAATGGGTTGATTTCTTTTGGGAGCAATTCCTACTTCAAGCATATTTCTACGCTCTTTGTCTTTGATGCCTTTGATATTGACATTTTCAATGTTAGCATAAACTACATCAGAGTTACCAGGTGCGTAAGCGACACCAATTCTTCCTAAGAAGCCTCCTGGTAATCCTTTAGAGAGCTTGCTCCAAGTTTTACCTGCATCAGTACTTTTGTAAAGCCCACTACCTTCTCCACCTTCGTTAAAAGTCCAAGGTCTTCTGATTTTATCATAAGCAGCAGCGATAATCGTATTTGGATCGCTTGGGCTCATTGTCATATCAACAACTCCGATATACTTGCCGTCTTTTCTTTTAACCTCTAGAGACTTTGTCCAAGTTTTACCGCCATCGGTAGTTTTGTAAAGTCCTCTTTCAGGATTTTCTGAGTATAAGTGACCTAAAGCCGCTACATAAACTACGTCAGAATTCTTCGGATCGATTAGGATACGACCGATGTGATGTGATTCTGGTAGCCCCATATTGGTCCAAGTTTCACCACCATTGGTTGACTTGTAAACTCCGTTACCCCAGTAAGAGCTTCGTGAGTTGTTTGCTTCACCAGATCCAACCCAAACCACGCTTGTGTCTTGTTGATCTACGGCTACTGCGCCAATTGATACTATGTTCTCATTGTCAAAAAGCGAGTTCCATGACTGCCCGTTATTGACAGTTTTCCATAAACCGCCCGAAGCAGTTGCAGCATACATCACCTTTGGAGCGTCTTCTACTACAGCAAAATCTACATAGCGCCCGCCTTGACGCGTAGGACCAATTTCTCTGAATTTGATGCTTTCTACGACTTGGCTAGGGATTTTCTGAGCTTGTGCATCCTGCGCTCCAATAAGAGCAACTAGGGCAAAGCCTGCTAAAAGTCTAATATTATTGAGGGTTCTAATCATGATAATTTTAGGGTTAGAAGTGATTAAAATTACTTCAAAAAGTGGTTATGGCAAAAGGCATAATAAGAGATTATATAAGTGGTATTTCTGCTGACATTCGAAGATTGCATAAATTACTTAAGGGTAAAGGACACATGAACTGTTTATCAAATAGAAAGATGTAATGGAAAACCCTTCATCTGGACTACCAAGAATTCTAGTGCACGCTGGAATTCTTTTTTTTAGCCTAATTTTAACGCCATGAGGTTACGCTACCTAGGCTTCTTTTTAATATGCACCATCCATCTGATGGCACAGGAGGAAAAGACGTTTCAAGACTATTTTAATGCTGCCACTGAGGCTTATGAAGCAAAAAAATACAGTCTCTTTTTAGAGAATGTCCGTCAGGCGGATGCACTGCGACGCAACCATCCAGCGATTGTTCCTAAAGTAGCTGCGGCTTGGGCCTTGACTGGTCGCAAGACTCGAAGTATTCAAAAACTGAATCAGCTGTTGCTAATGGATGCGAATTTCAATTTTGTGGATAACACTGACTTTGACAACCTCCGGAAGCATAAGTACTATAAAAGACTACTCGCCCTTCAAGCAAGTCTGACTACCGTAGAGGTCAACGATGAGGTATTTAAAACAATCGATGTTGGTTATCTCCATCCGGAAAGCTTTGTATTGCTAGAGAATGGTGAGATACTACTTGGTAGCGTTCGTGAAAAGAAAATTGTGAAGGTGTCTACAGATGGTACGATCTCAGATTGGATAGAAACTCCTTATGCTGTCCTAGGCATGAAAGCAGACTTTGAAAGAGGCTTCTTATGGGCAACTACGGCTGCTTTGTCAGAGATGTTAGGTTTTGAGCAATCGGATTATGGTAATTCTATTGTGTTACAAATCGATCTAGAGCGTACTGATATCATTCAAGGCATTAGCTATGATGAGGTATCAACCATTGGAGATTTGGTATTAGATGGAGAAAATAGACTCTGGCTTTCCAATAGCATGACACCATTTATCAGTCGCAATGGAACGGATACGACAAATTATCTGAGCGCATTTAATCGCCTTCAATTCGATCTATCCGATGCCTATTTCAGCTTACAAGGACTCACATTAACCGATGATGAGCGCTACCTTTATGTCTCAGACTATGTGAAAGGGGTTTTTAGAATTGATATAACCGAAACAGACTTTGATGATGTTTTCGCACCAGAAACAATGTTAATGAAAGGAATTGATGGTTTGTACTATTATCAAGGCAGTCTTATGGCAATCCATAATGGCACAAAGCCCTATCGCATTATGCAGTATTTTTTAGATGAGTCTGGACTTAATATTGAATCAGAACGTGTGATTAATAGAGGAGGAGCCAGCCTAAATGAACCCACATTGGACCAAGTAAAAGACGGTTATTTCTATTACCTTGCCAACAGCCCGTGGCAAGCTTATGATGAGGAAATGAATTTGGACCTTAGCAAAGTGAAGCCTATTGAGATCAGAAGATTTAAACTGGACTAATGTCTAAACCGAGAAAAGATGAGCCTTTGAAAATGCCACGTTATCGTGGTGGCGAAAGTGCACTCAAAGCATTTGTCGAATCTAACCTTAAGTATCCTTAAGAAGCCTTAGATAAGAAAATTGAGGGGCCAGTGGAGGCTTCCTATGATGTTGATGGCTTGGGTAGGGTCGTCAAGGTTAAAATCCTCACCGGTTTAGGCCATGCATGTGATCAAGAGGTGATCCGTTTGGTAAAACTCTTAAAATTTGAAAGGGTCTTTAACAAGGGAAAAAATGTCACTGAACATAAAAAACTCAAGGTGGACTTTAAGCTGCCCAAGGCAAAACCTAAAACGCAGCAATTGAATTACCAATTGGCGGCAAAAACAACGCAACAGGCACCTCCTGAGAAATCAAAGGCTAAAAGTTACTCTTACACGATTAATTTAAAGAATTAGTCTAGTAGTTAAGCGGATTACTTCCTGTCAGCTCCCAATGACCTAATGCAGTTGGAATACTCCCACTCGCATTCATGCGATCAAAGAACTCTTTGATTTCGAAAGGTTCGCCTGAGGCCTCCTTCATCTTAGCGAATTCTGCCAAAGCACTTTTTACCAGGTGCTTACCCGTAATATAGCTGCTGCCATACCCTGGTTGTCTGAGGTATAAGTGCTGTTCGAAGATCAAAAGCTCCTTCTCAGTTTTCATCCAACCACGTGGAGTGTATTCAGAGTGAATGCCTCCAGCTTCTTCCATTGTCATTTCATTGGCATGTGCGTAAAGAGAACCAAGGCCTCTAGCCGCACGCTGCGCAATCATGATATAGACAATCTCTCTGGACCTCGGTGAATCTTCATACAAACCAGCGTCCATAAAGAGTTCTTCAACCGCAGTGGCCATACCTTCATTTCTAGAATCGAAAATATTGTAAAGGACAGGGCCTCTTCTCACGATACTCTGATGTGGATCATTGTCCATGATGGCCAATTCAAACCAGTGATAAAAGTGGGAGTAAAGCGGTCGAGGATCATAATGCTCACCAATGTAAAAGAAGTTCCTTTTATCCTCAGGTATAAAAGTGCCTAAATGTTCTCTTAAGGCAGGTTCAAAGTAATCTTTAACAGTTACAATGTCTTTTTCTTCAAGGAAGGTCATCAAATTGGTAGCCGCCTTATCTGCCATGATATCATAAGCTTCTGGCGAGTCTGCTGCCTTTAATTCAGGTAGGTTTTTGTTTTTATGCTCTTCCAACTTGAGTGCAGACCATGCACTAGCCAATTCAGTTTTCAATAGCATCACCTCATCTTCCCATGTCATCGGAACAAGGTGAACGTTTTGTAAGTACCACGAATAAGCCTCTTTGCCGATACCAGAAGGACCATTTTTTGAGGTAGATTCCCTTTCTAGCCAAGAAACAAGTTCATCGGTAGATGCAATGGCCTTATCAATGGCAGAGAGTATTTCACTGTCTTCAGAAAGTCCAGGTAGAGATTTTAACCCCTTTAAATTATCGCGCTGCGTGTTGATATCTCGGATACCTGTCACCCAAAGATCTCTGGCATTGCCTTTAAGGTTTTGCTGCGCCTGTGTATTGAGGGAAGGGATCACCTCTAAGTCTGAAATGAATTGCGTGCGCTGTGTTTGATCTAATGGAAAGTCATACATCCATACTTCTGTAGTGCCATGATGTGTAGGTCCTTCGTGTGCAGGAACGTCACTGCGTGCCATCCAGATGGATTTGTAATATGCTGGATCGCGCACCCAAGGTTTTAGTGTTTTGTAGTTGAATTCATAGCCGTTCATTTCGGCCCAAACGATCATCCAATCTACCTGTTGATTGATTTCCCAATCAGTGGTGTCAATATTAGATAATCGACTTCTCAATTGGAGGAAGTCATCCCAACGGCTATCAAAGGTAGAGGCTGTGTAATCGGGAGCACCGTTCAGTTTAGGAGGGTTTTCAAAGGTTCTCCAGTCGTTAAATAATGAGGCTAGGTCTTTATAGTCACTGGTTTTTATGGCTACAGTTCCTTGAGATTCGCAGGCTAAACAAAGGCAAAAGGCTAGTAAATAAAGAGGGGTGAATTTGACTTTCATAGTGTAAGGATATCCATAAAAATAAGGAATCGCTCACACTTACATGTAAAAGCTAGAAAAAGTAAGCGGCTAGTCTACTAACATTCACCGGTTGCGGGGTCGCAGCTTTCGCCTTCTGCAATGACTTGTACCGGAGAAATAGAGGTCAAGGCTTCCAATAATACTTCACTAGGCTGCGCTCCGCTAATGCCGTATTTGTTGTTAATGATAAAGAATGGAACGCCAGATACGCCAAGTTGCTGGTAGTGTGCGATCTCACTTTTTACCGCATAGGCAATAGAATCATCCGCAATGATGTTGGCTACTTTTTCAGCGTTCCAGCCAAACTCGGTCATTATTTGGTTGAGCACTTTGGTGTCATTCAAATGCTTGGTTTCTTCAAAGTAGGCCTTCAGAAAACGTTCTTTCAATGTGTCTCGGAAACCTTCGTTACCCGCGACATGGAGTAGCTGATGCAAATGAAGCGTATTGACAGCTAGCCAATTAGGACCAAAATCAAAATTGATTCCAACTTCTTTCCCCACATTGCTCAAGTGATCGGTCATACCTTTCATGCGCTCGAGATCTCCAAACTTACTCGTCAGGTAGGTATCTCTATCAAGCCCACTCTCTGGTATGTTTGGATCCAATTGATAGGGGTGCCATTCCACTTTTACTGGGGCGCCTTTCCACTCTTTTAAAGCGGACTCTAACCTCTTCTTGCCAACATAGCACCATGGGCAAGCTACATCTGATACTACGTCAATGGTGATGGTTTCTGTACTCAAAATATGCTAGGTTAAAATGTTCAACTACTAAAGGTTATCTCTTCCATATTAGTTCAGGAATGGCTTGATCTGCAGAAATAATTTTTGCGGCTTCTAAATGAAAAATAACACTCTTGAGCATCTTATCGCTTACCCAACTGTCTGGTGCCCATTCGGTGCTGTGGTACCATCGCTCGATGTCTTTTAGTTTTTGATCGTAGCGTTCACTCACCAGTGGAATAAGGCTTTCGTCTTTCATGAAGTGGTGGCAGCTGGCTTGAATAATGTCTAGCATTTCATCAATAGCTTGTGGGTGTTGCGCCAGGATCTTATCACTAGCCGCAATCACGAAGCAAGGCCAGGGGGTAAGGTATTCCCCAATTCGTCTGATTTGTCCTGAATCGACATAGGGTTTCGTGGTATACTTTTCCCAATAGAAAATATCGGTTTCAAGTGCGTTCAATGAAGCTAAGGCGCCATCGAGGTCATCGATCACTGTAAACTGATCTTCTTTCATTGTTTTGCCTTTACTGTTGGCATTCACAATGGAAATCAAATGAGAGCCAGAGCCGAACCTGCTGATGGCATGTTGCTTGTCGAAAATTGAATCCTGAGGCTGAATTGGGTTTTCTATACCCGTATGAATCCCCCAAGTCAAAGGAGTGATCACGTATTCACTGATGATTTTGCTTGGGTTGCCTTTGATGATATCTGCAATCATACCCTCCGTTAAGAGAATACATATGTCTATTTCATCTTCGCGCAAGGCTTGAGTCATTTGACCTGTTCCTCCCGGAAAATCAGTCCACTCTAAATTAATACCACTCTCGGAGAAGGTGTCGTTTTCCTTAGCTAAGTGAATAGGAAGGTTGAAGTGCTCTGGAACTCCGCCTATGCGGATGGTAATCTCACTCATTAGTAACGATGTGATTTATTAAGAAGGTCGAAATTAGGGTTTTGTACAAAAGAAACAGTTCTCTTCTGGAAGAAAACGATGCCAACGTTTGATAAATAAGGCCCTGTTGGGATCGCCCAAGGGTGAAGTCTCTAATACAGTTTCATGTGGTTTATGGTAAGCAGATTACCGAACTACCTACTTCATCTTTTTTAATCGTCATTCTTTAATTTCAATTCCCAAGCCGTGATGGTTTCAATCATTTCGTAAGCTGTCCAATTAAACTTCAGAGGAGTGACGGTGATAAAGCCTTGTTGGTAGGCGAAGGTATCGCTTGCTTGGTCTTTAGAACGTGTGAAGCCAAGCTTTTGCGTATATACCATCATATTTCCGGTTTCACTTTTCATTTGGTAATTTCCCATGTCTAAATAGGCATCTCCCATAGGTCTAACAGCTACACCTTTGAGTTCCCCAGCAGGTATATTGACAGAAACGACTATACCTTCTGGTGCGCCATTCCTTTGATACTTACGGACTAATTGCGCAATGAACAGGGCAGAAGCTTGTGAATTAATTCCCCTGACTTCTTGTGACACCGCAATAGCCGCGGTATTGTAAAGGAGCGCTTCCATAGCGGCCCCAATGGTACCAGATTGATGAGAGATATCGCCTACATTAGCACCACGGTTAATGCCTGATATGACCAAATCGAAAGGGTTGTCTTTTCCTAAAACACGTATGCCAAATTGTACAGCATCTGCTGGACGCCCACTCACAGCATATCCAAAGAACTGATCGTCATTGAATATCTTTTCAACTGTGAGCTCTCGCCCGTCCGTAGATTGACTGCTGCCAGACTGATTTTCAGCAGGGGCAGAGATCACTACTTCTACATTAGGAAGCTTGGCGATTTCTTCACTTAAAGTCTTTAATAAAGGCGATGCGATACCATCATCATTGGAGATGAGAATGCGATACTGCTGTGCAAAAGTGGTAATTGATAGAGATGAAAAGAGAATACCTAAGAGTATTAATCGCTGGATAGCCTTCATATGGGTTACGGTTTGTCTCTCCAAGATAAATAATCCAAAGGTTAGCAATCTAGGTTTTTGAAACTGTATGATGAATGGGAGAAGCCCTAGTTTAGCCCTCTTCGGTAGGTACTCCTGATTTTATGATAGCTGTCGCAGTTTCAACGTCCTCGGCAGTTACGAACAGTTTACTCCGATCTGTTGAACCGAAGCCTGAAGCCAAAGCAGCAGCAGTTTCACTTTTAATATGAGATTGAATACCGACATCCGCCAATCGAGCTTTAAGAATTTTGCTTTCAAAATCGGTTCCCTCGAAAATTAAAGTAAGTGCGTCCATAGTGTGATTTTTTAATGAGTAACGATATTCAAGTATACAATTATTAATAGTGTCGAATAACTTTGCCTTAGTCTTTACCAAGAATACTGCTTACATATGTATTGATCACTACATTCATAGGGATAGGGTTGTGACCAGAGAGGTATGATTACATTGTTTCTCTAGAGGCTATCTCAGCCTTGATTTTCTTTATGTTTATCATCTGAAGGAGAATCATTCCGCTACATGAAATGGCCACTGCGAACAAAGCAATAAAGGTTGAATTATCTTCCTTGGTGAGGAGCCCATAAATGTTTCCAGTGATCAATAAGCCAACCACTAAACCAATACAATAGTAATTCCTTTAAGCATACCCAAGCTGGCTTGTAGTTGTTCGGTGGTTTTGTTTTCGTAGGTGTTTTTTGCCATTGTGTTATTGCTTTGACACCCAAAAATCGTTATCACGCTAGACGATTTAAGTATCCATAAAAGTATTCATTCCTGCTAGGTTTATAAACGGTTTAAATACTTTTCAATGTAATGTACTTAGTACTGAGCTAATGTAAACAAGGAAAACCAACAACGGGGGAGTTGAGTATTTTACTAAATCTTTGTTTGTTCGAAAACCTTGCCTATTAAAGTAATGGTGCCATTATTGATCCTGATTAGATCCATGCTATTGATAACATAATGGTTTTGGGTGGCCTCTGGAAATGCCTTTCTAAAAAGAGTGTTGGCCAAGTAGGTTTTCATCACCTCTTCAAAGTCTGATGCGTGATCCAATAGGTCTTTTAAGGCGCAGTAATTAGTGCTTGTAAATTCTGAGGTATCCTGCTGTCTTTCGTCATCTAGTTTTATCTCATTTCGGACTGCGATATATTCTTTTTCAATCAATTGAATGAGTTCATAATCGGCTAGTTGAATTTCATAGGCCATGGTTATTCTATCCAAAAAACGCCCAAAGTTGAGTCCTTCATTAACAGTTATAAGCTTTTTATCTACTTCAATGCTATTTATGAATACTTTCATCTTGATTACGGTTGCAGCATTAAGTTCTCTAAAACGATTGGAATAGCAAGTGTCTATTTAGCTTCAAAGGCCTCCCTTGCCGCCTATTTGCAAGAAAAGAGTGGACTGAAAATTAATTGCTTAATTTTATATAACTTTTTTTAACTGGACTAAAATAGCGTCGTGAAGAATAAATTTCTTGCGATTTTATGTGTATCCTTTTTTTTATCTATAGCTGTGATAATGATGACGATCAAGAAGCGAGCAGAGGTGAATCATTGATAGGTGTTTGGGGAATAGTAGATGGAGGAAACTTTTCTTATCTGACGCTGCTGTCAAACAATACATTCTTGTATGCGGAAAACGACATATCTGTCACCTCAAATGATGAGAATGGTTTGGAAGTAGGGACATACGCATATGATCCGGAAAGTGAAGAAATTACATTCAATATTCAGTATGATGACAATGCGCCTGGAACAGATTCAGGAATTGGTAATATAGGAACACCAGTAACAATGAGTGCAGAGGTTTTAGATGATGATTCTCGATTAAGCCTCTTGGATGGTGAAATAGTCTTCAATAAAATGGAATTAACACCTGCGTTTCCTGTTATTGGTGTTTGGAGTGCTGTAAATGGGGCGGAGTTTTCCTATTTGGTGCTTTTGGCAAACAATACATTTATACATGCAGAAGATGACTTGTCTGGAAACTCAGCTGCTGAGAATGGTTTGGAGGTAGGTACATTTTTCTACGATCCTGGTACCCAAGAAATCTCATTCGATATTACCTATGACGACAACGACCCAGGGAATGACTCGGGTGTTGGTAATATTGGAGCTAATGATGCGGTGAGTGCAGTGGTCTCGAATGAGGATAACACATTAACAGTAGCCGGTCTAGAACTTACAAGGGACTTGTAGATACAAGGCTAATTTCATCCGAAATAAGAAAGATAAACTAGTTTTTGACGAGCTAAAAACAATAAAAAACCCCAGCAGTAATGCCGGGGTTTTGTGTTTTATGAGAGCATCCTTTTCAAAGGTAACTACCTCGTCCATTTTACTCCGCTAGGATAACCTACTTGGTTAAGGACACTTCTCCTAATTGGAGGAGAGTGATTAGCTACCCGCTTGCGTTTTAATCAAGTTCAATGCAGAACCTGCTTTAAACCAACCAATTTGTGCATCGTTGTATGTGTGGTTTGCAGCGATCACATCTTTGCTACCATCAGCATGCACAAACTCGATCATCAATGGCTTACTAGGAGCGAAGTCTACTAAGTCTAAGAAGTTGATTGTATCATCCTCCTGAACCTTGTCGTAGTCAGCCTCATTGGCAAATGTTAAGCCAAGCATACCTTGCTTCTTCAAGTTTGTCTCATGAATACGAGCAAATGACTTCACTAATACTGCTGTTACACCAAGGAACCTTGGCTCCATAGCTGCATGCTCACGAGATGAACCTTCGCCATAGTTATGATCTCCCACAACGATAGAAGGAATGCCAGCTGCTTTGTACTCACGTGCAGTGGCTGGTACCGGTCCAAACTCTCCAGTAATCTGGTTCTTCACTTTGTTAGTTGCTTGTCCGAATGCGTTGACAGCTCCGATCAAACAGTTGTCAGAAATATTGTCTAAGTGCCCCCTGAATCTCAACCATGGGCCTGCCATAGAGATGTGATCTGTAGTACACTTACCAAATGCTTTAATCAAAAGTTTAGCACCCGTAATGTTCTTGCCGTCCCAAGGGGCGAAAGGAGTAAGTAGCTGCAATCTTTTAGATTCAGTGTTGACGACAACTTGAACACCGCTACCATCTGCTGCTGGCGCTTGAAAGCCATTGTCTTTTACATCAAATCCTTTTTCTGGCAATTCATCACCTACTGGTGGATCAAGCTTCACTTGTTCACCTTTTTCATTCGTAAGCGTATCTGTGATGGGGTTAAAACCTAGGTCACCTGAAATCGCAATCGCTGCTACCATTTCTGGTGAGGTCACAAAAGCATGTGTGTTTGGGTTACCATCCGCTCTCTTAGAGAAGTTTCTGTTGAAAGAGTGGACGATAGTATTGACTCTAGTATTATTTCCAGCTCTTTCCCACTGTCCAATACAAGGGCCACATGCATTGGTAAAGATGGTGGCATTCAAGTCTTCGAATGTCTTTAGCAATCCATCTCTTTCTGCTGTAAACCTTACTTGCTCGGACCCTGGGTTGATCCCAAAATCAGCTTTAGTTTTTAGTCCTTTGTCAACTGCCTGCTGTGCAATAGAGGCGGCTCTTGACAGGTCTTCGTAGGAAGAGTTGGTACAAGAACCAATCAATCCCCATTCAACGTCCATTGGCCAGCCGTTAGTTTCTGCTTCTTTTCTCATTTGAGAAACTGGCGTAGCTTTGTCAGGTGTAAATGGACCGTTAACGTGTGGTTCTAATGTGTCTAAGTCAATTTCAATGATTTGATCGAAGTATTGCTCTGGGTTGGCATATACTTCAGCATCACCTGTTAAGTGTGGTCTAATGTTGTTGGCTAGGTCAGCTATTTCTGCTCTACCCGTAGCGCGTAGGTAGCGCTCCATCGCATCGTCATAACCGAAAGTTGAAGTCGTTGCTCCAATTTCAGCACCCATGTTACAGATAGTTCCTTTTCCAGTACCTGAAAGAGATAATGCACCATCACCGAAATATTCTACAATAGCACCAGTACCACCTTTTACGGTTAGGATACCTGCAACTTTCAGAATTACGTCTTTAGCTGAAGTCCAGCCATTCATTTTACCAGTTAACTTAACACCGATAAGTTTTGGAAATTTAAGCTCCCAAGCCATTCCAGCCATTACGTCAACAGCATCTGCTCCACCAACACCGATAGCTACCATTCCAAGTCCACCAGCATTCACAGTGTGTGAATCAGTACCAATCATCATTCCTCCAGGGAAGGCGTAGTTTTCAAGAACCACTTGGTGAATGATACCTGCACCTGGTTTCCAGAAACCGATACCATATTTATTGGAAACCGACTCTAAGAAGTTGAATACTTCTCCAGAGGCAGTTAAAGAATTTCTTAAATCATCTGTCGCACCTTCTTTGGCTAATATCAAGTGATCACAATGGACAGTAGATGGCACTGCTACTTGGTTTTTTCCTGCTTGCATAAATTGCAGCAAAGCCATTTGGGCAGTAGCATCTTGCATGGCGACTCTATCGGGAGCAAAATCTACGTAAGACTTTCCTCTTTCAAATACCTCTTTTGAACCTGCATCCCAAAGATGAGAATAAAGGATTTTTTCTGATAAGGTAAGTGGTCTTCCAACTAAGTTTCTGGCTGCTTCAACCCGGGCGGGCATTCTTTCATAAACAGCCTTAATCATGTCAATATCAAACGCCATGGAAAAGGATTTAAAGTTTTTAAAAAACTACACTATGAGTATAACCCTCATAGGGGTCGCAAAGATAAGGTTTTTCGAGAGTTATGAAACCAGAAAGGTAGCCAATTAGATAATAATTGCAGCTATTCTTGAGCGCGAGTAAGCTCAAGCGCTATTTCGTTTGCAAGTCGCTCCATTTGTACTAGGGTGGAGGTGCTAGCTTCTATCGTCTCATTGATCCTATTCATTCTCAAATAAATGAGATCAATGAAGGTACGGTCTTGCAAAAGGGACTTGATAATTCGTCCTGTTTGTTGATTTGCAATGGTTAAGTCGGCCCTAGTATTTGACATTTTGAGTTCTAATAAGTAGATGACTTGTCTTTTTGTCAGATAAGGCTCTAGCTGTTCTGCAATAAATTTGGCATCAGCATCCTCCAATAAAACGGTTTTAGCCTGTAGTTGGTTTATATTAGAAAGTAAAGCTCGGATGGAATCGGGAACAGTTATATGCAAGTTCCCAGAGGCGATTAGATTCATGTAGGCGGATGATGCTGGGGAATAAAGGTCTTGCTGCAGCAGTTCGTCAACTGCTAATCGAATGGTGTCATCCGAAACATTGTCATTGGCTGCAGCAATGAGTGCCTTTAACAGCCCGACTTGTCTTTCTCTATTTCCTTTAATATCATCTATTTGCTTCAAGTTTTCTCTGGCATCCACTTGTAACGCTTGAAGGTGCTGAACCTTCGACAGCGTTGCTTTTTTTTCAATGTTCCAGTTTTGAACTTGAAAAGCGAGGTTAATCGCAAGGATGATCACTATGAATTGAAATATTGCTTTTAGAATGGCTCCTAGTGGAGACCTTCCTCTGTCATTAGAAAGACTGTATCGATTTGCCAAAGTTAAATAATCAGTAGTGTCGTGATAAATATAATCAATCCTACTAATAGAATAATACCACTGTATGGTAATATCTCTTTGGCTTTCAGTTGAGTAATCCCCAATAATGGCAGTGCCCAAAAAGGCTGAAGCATATTTGTCAATTGATCGCCATAGGCTAAAGCCATCACTACTTTAGGTATTTGAACGTTGAGGGCTTGCGCTGCTTCGACCACAATAGGGCCTTGGACTGCCCATTGCCCCCCACCACTTGGGACAAAAATATTCACCAAACCCGCACTGAGAAAGGCGTATATGGGTAGGGTCAGGTCAGAAGAGATGTTTACGAAAGCATAAGACACACCTGCGGCAAGTCCCGAATACTTCATAATACCCATAATACCAGCATATAATGGGAATTGGATAATAATACCTGCTGCGCCACCAATGGCTTCTTGTATGGCCGATATGAACTTTGAAAACGAGCCATGCAAAAGGATACCCAAGCCAAAAAGAAAGAAGTTGATGAAGTTGAGATTAATAAAGTCTAAACCAGCGCCCGAAGTTGTTGTCAAGATTTTTCTAAAGGCAATGAGGCATATGACGCTACCTAACAGCGTGGCTGCAATTTTTGAGTGGTCTATTTTTTCGGCCTTGGTGAGTTGATGGCGTTCTTTTTTTGATGCTTGATGACTAGGTTCACCTAAGTTGAATGCGGTCAATTCTGTCCCTGGATTTCTTTTGCCCAATAAGTAAAAAACTGAAGGAACGATGATCAACAGCAATATACTAGTCGTCAGGTTCATGGATGACAACAGTGTTTCGTCAATTCCAATTTGCCCAATTTGATCGACCAAGAAATGATCTGAACCCGCTACGGTAAGTGGGGCAGAACCTGAGAAGCCTCCATGCCAGCACATCATACCGCTGTAGCCTGCTGCACCGATTAAAGGGTAGTTCAGTTTCCATCCATTGGCCTTTGCTTTTTCGGCTACTTTTCGCGCGAAGATGGCGCCAAAGACTAAGCAAAGCCCCCAGTTGATAAAGCTGACTGATATGGTAAGCAGGCTTACCCACAATGCCGCGGAAGCCGTATTGTCACAATACTTGGTGAATGTGGAAATGATCCGATTGAAGAAAGGCGTCAAAGCAAGTGCATGGCCTAAGATCAAAATCAGCGCCATTTGCATGGTAAATTCGAGTAATTCCCAAAAACCAATTTCCCAATAGTCTAATAGCACAAGGGGATAAGCCGAACCTGCATTCTCTGGCCTATCAGTGAAAAGCAAGGCCAACACAAAAGTGATCAAGGTGAGTATAACCGCAATAGAGAAAGGGGAAGGAAGTACGTTTCGAACAAACTTTAAATACAGACTGTTTTCTCGCATAATTAAAGTTGTATGAAAAAGAAAGACGAGGCAACTATATTGTAATTTGATTCCTATTGATTTGAAAAAGATATACATCCTTTTCTTCTGTTGTCTTCATGGTGCCTTGCTTGGACAGCAGTTAGGCATGAACACCGTGGGGTGTGATGTGTCTGAGCAAGAGGTGCTTGAAATCAAACAAAGACTAAGTTTTCAAAAGAGTTTTTTCCGCAAAGCGCTTGGAGCGATATCCGAGGAGGATGTTTTCGTGAAGGTCTTTGGGGATTATGCGGATTTTTCTACCTATGCGGGTCTTTGCTGTAGGTTGGAGACGATTACCACGGCATTTTTTAATCCTACCAAAAATGAAATAGTAGTCTTCAAGAACGAAGAATTCATAAGGTCTTTGAGTCACGAAATAAGTCATATGTTGATGAAGGATACGGGACTCGAGGAACACTTTTGGCTGTCAGAAGGCCTGGCAGATGTAATGGCATCTTATAAACCTGATTCTGTTGAAGGCTTTAAAGAAGAGCGTATGTACTTCGGTAAAAGCTTAAAACTGGATGAGAAGAGTACTAAAAGGCTGATGCGTTTTCTTAAGATTGATCAAGCAGGTTGGAACGCACTGAGTACTTATGATTCCTATGGTGTTTCTTGGGCTATCGTGAACTACCTATATAAAGAAGATCGAATGCTATTACGAGAGATTATTCACGCGGTGCAGAATGATCGGCATCTCGAGGAGGTCGTTGTGCTCAAGGATAGGAAGGCATTAAAAGGGTTCTTTAAAGCCTTCCGGGCTTACTACCTCAATTAATTAAAGTTCTGCTAAAAATTCCAGCGTATCTACGCCATCGGCATAATCCCAAAGTTCAGGGGTTTGGGCTTCACCAAAATCTAAACTTCCTTCATACCAAGCGCCAGCCGAAACCATGCACTGAATTTTCTCGCGATGTGCAGATAGCGTTAGGTCAAGGGCTGCCTCGCTCTCATAGGTCTCATAAAAGATAACCGAGATAGGAGAGACTAGCGCCTCACTTTCACGCATCAAGAAGAAGCCAGAGTCTAAATGCGGTTCGCGATTGACAAGGTAAATGGACTTGTTGTAGTCGTAGTTATTCCTGTATTTATGGTGATCTAGGATTTGACTGAAGCCCTCCAATGATTTAATTAGCTTCGGTAGTTCGAAACCTTTGGGCACAAAAACTTTAGATACATTTCGGCAGCCGAGTGCAAAGTACTGGAAAGCGTCCTGACCAATTTTGGCAAACTGCTCTTCCGTCTCATTTCCTTTGATAATACCCACAGAAACACGGTTTTGTCTGATGATGTGTGGATACTTAGAAAAGTAGTGCTTGAAATATCGGGCACTGTTGTCAGAACCTGTGGCAATAATCGCATCTACATCATTTAGCATTTCTATCACCTGGATGCGCTTTCGAAAGGCTGGATTGATTTCGATCAACTGGCGAACTACTGCACTCATTAAGGCACGATCCTGTGAGGAATACTTAATGTGCGCTTCGTTTCCCGAAATCAACACAGTCAATAAATCATGCAATCCCACTAAAGGGATGTTCCCAGCCATGATCAAACCGATCCGTTTGTCAGAGGTAGGAGAGAGTACTCTCCCTGCAACCCACTGCTCAATTTTGTCAAGGGTCAGCACTTTCCCCCATGCTGTAAAGGCGGATTGGATACTTTCTGGTGTAAACCAAGTGTTCTCGTTGCCAGCCATTAAGATCAATTGATCTAGTTCGGTGGGTGAGATAGTATTAAACCAATTTCCTAGTAATGCTAAACCTTCTTTTCGCTCCTTAATCGTCATTTTTCAATCGTTGGTGTAAAAATACGCCTTAAGTTTACTTCCAAGTGAATCTGAGTATTACTTTTGCGACTGAAAAAAATCTTAGTTCTAGAAACTTACTGCTTCAAATCTTGTTGAAGTAGAGAGATTATAAAGATTAGAATGATATGGCGATTATAATTACTGACGAATGTATTAACTGTGGAGCTTGCGAGCCAGAGTGTCCTAACACAGCAATATATGAAAGTGGTATGGAATGGACTTGGGCCGGAGGTACTGACTTAAAAGAGATTGAGTTGGAAGATGGGTCTAAAGTAGATGCTAATGAGCCTCAGGAACCTATTTCTGACGAATTCTACTACATCGTATCAGGAAAATGTACTGAATGCATGGGCTTTCATGAAGAACCACAGTGTGCTGCTGTTTGTCCTGTTGACTGTTGCGTTGATGATCCTGACTACAGAGAAACAGAAGACGAGCTGACTGCCAAGAAAGAGTGGCTACACGTCTAGGAGAGATAGTAATTAAGAATTGAAAAAGAATAATGAGGCTTCCGGAAGGAGGCCTTCTTTATTTACCTCATTTTACCTCGCTTGATCAAGTAGGAGTTGATGATTTGATCAAACCCTTCATTGATATCGGCCTCTATCAAGTCAATTTTAAGCTTCGCACATTTTAGATAAAGATCATGGTAATAAACATCCATTTGCTTTTTGAAATCCTTTTTGATTGTGGCAGGGTTTAGCCTCACTTTCTCCTTCGTCTCTGAGTCTATAAATTCATATGGACGGTCCTCAAATTCAAAATTGAATTCTGTTTTGTGGTCCGTCACATGGAAGAGTAAAACTTCGTGCTTTTTATGCTTCAAATGTTGAAGTGCAGACATTAATTCTTCTTCGTTGCTTGAATTATCGAACATGTCGCTAAAGATCACGACCAATGAACGCCTATGTACTTTTTGAGCCAACTGATGTAAGATCTCAGCTACGTTGGTTCGTTTCTCTGTTTTTTCCTTTTCAAGTAATCCGTTTAGCTGAAGAAATAACTTGTGCACGTGGGCAGGAGAACTTTTCACCTGTGTTTCTAATTCCAGTTGATCAGTAAAAGTGTGCAGCCCAATGGCATCTCGCTGTTTGTGTAACAAGTAGGTAATCGCTGCGGCTGCCATGACCGAAAAACGCATCTTTCCATAGTTTTCCGTAGGGTAATACATGGAGGAGGATTGGTCAAGCACCAGTTGACACCTTAGGTTGGTTTCCTCTTCGTATTGTTTGGTGTAAAGGCGACCGGTTTTCGCGAAAATCTTCCAATCAATGTGCCTGGTGCTTTCACCGTTATTATAGAGTCTATGTTCGGCAAATTCAACGGAAAATCCGTGATAAGGCGACTTGTGAAGTCCGGTAATAAAGCCTTCGACCATTTGCTTGGCCAGGAGCTCAATATTCCCGAATTTCTTAATTTCTTCTAGTGAAAAATCCATAGATTAATTGCTTCCAAATAAGTAATGTTCTCAGGTGTTCTAAACCTCCAAAGAACGTACTCTATTATCAACTTGATGTTCGCTCTTTTATTCTTGTGGTTATTGCAATAGTAATTATTAATGATTTATATTAGACCATTATTTTTTAATAATTCGACCTTTAATAGGATTTAATACGAAGATAGTGAAAGAGCAAAAGGACCGAGATGAAATTTTTTCAAAGAGGGTAAGAGCAGGTAAAAGGACCTATTTTTTTGATGTAAAAGCAACACGCTCAAACGATTATTACCTGACAATAACTGAAAGCAAGAGAAAACCTAAGGACGATGACTTCACCTATGAGAAGCACAAGATCTTCCTCTACAAAGAAGATTTTTCAAAGTTTGTGAATGCCTTGAATGAGTCGGTTGAACATGTGAAGGAAGAATTGATGCCAGAGGTTGACTTTGATCAATTCGATAATGAAAATGCTGAGTATAGCGTTCAAGAATCTTCCGAAACCGACTCAGACAGCCAATTGCGTTGGGATTAAAAGAGTCTCTTTCTGTAATAGATTGACCCTATTTGGTAATGCACTGGTTTAGGGTCTCGTTAAGATCTACCCTAAAAGCAGAGAATCAATCATTTCATTTGTGTTGTGCATAGTGTTTAGTGTGAAAATGTTTTTCAATGCATTTTTTTGAGCTTTCGTTATTTTGTAGTTTCCTCCTCTATTTCTATGATTACTCTATTTGAGGCATCAATCAAACTTGCGTAAAGATCTTTAAGTATAGTAGAATGATAATGCCGTGCAATAACATAAGCTTCAAGTGTTTTGTCAGAGATTAATTTTTCTAGATTTATGTTAGTTATTGGCCTTAGGTCATCTATATAATGGTTTTTAACATATTGCCATTCATTGTTTTTTTGAAACACGTTTGGGTAATACTTAAAAATATGAGGTTCGTATTTATCTACAATTTGTTTGTTTGATATAAGTTCACGAGACTTAGTCTTTTCAATCAAGGCATAATAATCTAGAATTGCAGTTCGTAATTACAGGTTGTAAAAAAGGAACTTCATTTGATTGTGAGATTGTTTCGATTGCATTCGTATTAGGTCTAAATTGATATTCCAGTAATGTTTTACTCAAATATTTTGTGGTTTTGGAATCGAAAGGAATGCGTCTTTTGAAAAACATCATTAAGGAGTCAGCATAGTTGAAATTTTCAATTGTGGTTTCCAATAATTGATTCAACAGCAATTGATCTTCTTTTAAATTTTGTTGAAGAATTGATAAATGGTTTTTAACTGAATTATTTATCTTTTTCTTCTCGTTCCAATTATTTATCGAAAGAGCGATTAAAATCCCGATAACCACAAGTATAATTTCACCAAAAGCATATCTGAAGTATTTTATTGGTTTATTATCATCTGATAGTTTCTTGCGTATTCTTCTAAAGAATTTTATCAACGGTTAGCGGTTTGTCTTAATGAGGCATACACGATTAGTGTATATCACCAATATACCAAAAGACACTACTTTTTCATGAACTAAAGTGTGTATAATACTCATTATCATTAATTTAATGACAATGAGTATTGCGCATTTTGTTGAGCCTTTTTAAGGTTAAACGCTATCGTTAAAGTACGGTTAACGCTTACCGTTCTGCACTACTTCTTGTTAAAAATAGGTTTAGGAAACCCTTGGGGAATATTTCTGAATCAGAATTGCATGAGTTCATTTTTTGCTCATATTCATCAAAAGAAGATTTCTGATAGTTATCAGCGACAGTTGGTCGGTGCCATTAAGCTGTATGATAAGGAGGTATTGAATATTGAGATGAACCTTCAGTTTCTTTTACCTGAAAGAAGCGCAAAAAAATACCTAAAACTCTATCAAAGTCAGCAGATTGCTCATCAAAAGTTAGTGCATCATCGCTACCACAACTTTGAAGAAGAATTAGTGCCATAGGTTAACTTTGATCAATGCGATAATGAAAATGCTGAGTATAGCGTTCAAGAATCTTTCGAGACTGACTAAGAAAGCCAACTGCGTTGGGATTGAGTCAAAATACCGAGAATAAAAGCCTTTTTATGAATCTTCTTCACAGAGGGCTTTTTTTATGCGTATATCTTTAAGTTACGTTTCTACCGAAACCAATAATCATTATCTTTGCGCGCGATTTCGTATGAAGTCAAACCTAAAATTAAATTGCTCTCATGGGATTACAATGTGGTATTGTCGGACTTCCTAACGTTGGAAAATCTACACTTTTCAACGCACTCTCTAGCGCTAAAGCAGAAGCGGCCAACTTTCCTTTCTGTACTATAGAACCCAATGTAGGGGTAGTGACAGTTCCAGACCCTCGTTTAGATATTTTGAAAGGCTTAGTTAGCCCTCAAAAAGTCGTGCCCACGGTTATCGAATTTGTTGATATTGCAGGTTTAGTAAAAGGAGCAAGTAAAGGGGAAGGCCTTGGCAACAAGTTCTTAGCAAACATCAGAGAAGTCGATGCGATCATTCATGTAATCCGTTGTTTCAACGATGATAATGTGGTGCATGTCGCTGGAAGTGTCGATCCTATGTTTGACAAGGATGTGATTGATACTGAGCTTCAGTTGAAGGATTTAGAGTCTATCGATAAGAAGATCGAAAGAAATGCAAAGATTGCTAAGTCTGGAGATGCAAATGCCAGGAAGCAAATCGTAATACTAGAGAAATTCAAAGCTGCTCTTGAAGCGGGTGAAAACGCTAGGGCGGTTGAGGCAACTGAAGACGACCTTGAAGTCTTGAGAGACCTTTCCCTGCTTACAATCAAGCCAGTCATTTATGTGGCTAACGTAGAAGAATCAGCTATACATACTGGAAACAGTCATGTAGATGCTTTGAGAGAAGGAACCAAGGCTGAAAATGCTGAAATTGTTGTGGTTTCTGCATCCATTGAGGCCCAGATCGCAGAGTTAGAAGAGGAGGATGAGAAAGCGATGTTCCTAGAAGAATATGGTTTGACTGAATCTGGTCTGAACAAATTGATCAGAGCTTCTTATTCTCTGTTAGACCTTATTACCTATTTCACTGCGGGTGTGACCGAAGTAAGGGCTTGGACAATCAAGAAAGGTTGGAAAGCTCCGCAAGCTGCAGGTGTTATTCATACCGATTTCGAAAAAGGGTTTATAAAAGTTGAGGTCATAAAGATCCCTGATTATGAAGAACTTAAAACTGAAGTAGCGATTAAAGAAGCGGGGAAAATGTCGATTGAGGGTAAGGAATACGTGGTTAAGGACGGAGATGTGATGCATTTCCGCTTCAATGTGTAAGTCCTGATTGCCAATAATTAATTATATCTGAACAATCTCTGAAATCATTCAGTTATCCTTCTACTTATCAGGGTGATTACCTCCTTGAGAATTCGAAAGTATAGCTGAAAACGGAGTGACGTGAGAGTAAGGATAATTTTTAAACTAAAGAATAGGGGAGCATCTCTTCCTTTTCATCACCAACATATTTTAGCCCAGTTTTTAAAGGGTGTTTTGGTAAAAGGTAAAAATGAGAAATACAATCACTACCCATTTTATAATTTCTCAGGACTGAAGGGTCAAACCAAGATTTCGAGAAGTGGACTCCAATATTATTCTAGCTTGGTGACGCTAGTGATCTCATCGGCCGATCAAGAGTTCTTAGATTACCTTCTAGCACAAGTATTCGCATTCGATGATATCCAATTGGGTAACCTAGAGGTTTCTCCTCTCAGTACAGAAGTAGAGAAAGGGATTGATTTAGCAGATGAGATGAAGTTTATCTGTATTTCTCCAGCCGTACCAACAAAAGCTGCATTTAACGATGTGGAAGGCAAGCGATTCATTCTGCCAGAAACAGACGAGTTTTCAGACTTATTGTACGAATCAACTATGCAGCGCATGGAATTGACCGGTCTTTACAATGAAGAGCAGTTAGCTAGCTTTAGCAAGTTCCAAGTGGTGCCGGATGTCGCCTATTTGAATAGGTTGAGAGAGAAAGAGAAGAAATTTGCTCGTATTTATTCTGTCTTTGACATGGATGTAAAATATGAGGTGAGAGGTTATACACTGCCTTTCAAGCTGTATGCTGCTAAGGAAGTGCAAGAGTTCCTATTCAACTGTGGTATAGGGAATTATACTTACAAGGGTTTTGGTATGCTCGATATTGCCAATGCTAATCCAATTGATCGTACAGAGCCTTATCATTTTTCTAAAGAGGTTGTGACTGTCTAGCGTCTAGCATTGTAATTTATCCTAGCATACCCTACGAGCTGATCTCCGCGGGCACCCAGTGGCTTGAAGTACACTAAGATTTCGTATAGGTTTTCAGTATCAAAGAAGCTTTGCTCAATTCGGTAAGGATCGTTTGAGCTAACGCTATAGACATAATTATACCATCCCTGTTTTAACAATTGATTTGAATAATAGACCTGATTAATGGGGTCGTAATTCATCAAAGAGCTTTTATCCTTGATCCATTGATTGAACTCGCCAACTATATGAATATCCTCTTCGGTTTCTGGATAATCTAGGGTGAGTGTTACATCCACATATTCGGAGGTCAATCTACCCGAACGACCTGCTTCTAGATCTCGAATATAATATTGCCCATTTACGTCAAGCATTTGAAAGTAGGCTGGATCTCTCACTTTATCCGTCATGACTTTGGCTTCAGGTTTATTGTCCTTAAAGCCAATCTGAGCTATGTTTCTTCCAGAAGCATTGACCGTGCTGATATCGAAAAACCGAAATTCATTCCAGCCCGAGAAATCATTTTCAGCACCCAGGTTTTGATAACGGATGAGTTTGGCATTATCATCCATAAAAGTAGGGTATAGGCCTGTTTTGGTGACATCCGGCCGCTGATTTTGACGTACTACTACCGTAAAGTCTTCACTTGGGTTTATCGATGTAAGTCCGCCATAATTCATCGTGACTTCGATCCGTTGATTAGATAATCTTTTGGGTACATCTGAAGATCTGCTAATATTTCCGCCAACGGCCACTTGATTTTTGTAAAGAGAAAATCGCTTTGATAAGATAATGTCCTTCTTTTTCCGATCGCGGTAAACAACAGCTAAATAATTACCTGTCTCTTTGAATTTGGGCAGTTGATAGGTGTAATGCACATAGTTGATTTTTGCCTCTGAGCTGAATTCAAAATTTTCGATTTCAAACTCGTTGTATCCCGTCATATACATTGGAGCCCTTAGATCGGAGGGTGTCCAATCGGCATTGCAGTGAATGAAATAGACAAAATAGTAATCTGCGTCTTCTCGTAAATCATCGAACTCTAAAAAGAGCTCTTTCCCGTCATCAATATCTTTAATGGGTGGTGAGAGTACTGATTGTATTGAAGGGCCGTTGGGATAAAGCTGAACGGTCTTTATGGTAGATTCATATACTTGATCTTGGTATACCAATTGCTTTTGCCCGTATACAAGGGAAGACAAAAAACTAAGGGATAGGATTAGGAAATTGCTTTTCAGGGTGTTCATTCGTTTTAATAACTTTTTTCGCATAAAATCTTGTCTTAACAACCTTTTAGTTCTTTGTTGTGTCAATTATATCACGAGAAGACAGTGTGCTGCGTAAATGATCCAAGATATAGAATTAATTAATAAATGTATCAAAGGTGAGCTGAAGGCGCAGCGCGAACTTTACGATCGCTATGCAGCAAAACTGATGCCAGTGGCAATGCGCTATGGTAAATCTCAGGAGGATGCTGAAGATATTCTTCAGGATGCCTTTATAAAGGTATTTAACAGGCTAGGGTCATTTCGACAAGAAGCACAATTTCTTACCTGGTTAAAACGCATTGTTATTAATACATCCATCAACCACAATAGAAAGAAGCTATATCAACAACCTATGCTGGATATAGAGAAAACGCCATTGCATGTGGAAAACGAATTGATCTTATCCAACCTACACTTTACCGAAATCATGGCCATGCTGCAAAAGCTACCAGTCGGTTGTAGAACAGTATTTAACCTCTTTGCAATAGAGGGTTATGGCCATAAAGAGATTGCGGAACAATTGGAGGTTACAGAAGGAACTTCCAAGTCGCAATATGCTAGGGCAAGAGCGCTTTTGAAATCTATGATTGATGAGGCAAACCGAGTTGTTCAATCTAATCAGGTAATGTTATGAGCAGTTTTGAAGAAGATATTCAAAATATGTTTGAAGGGGCAGAGTTTCAGCCTTCGGATAAGGTTTGGGCGGGTGTTGAAGCTGGCTTAGCGCCTAAAAAGAAGAAAGGGATCTTCTTTATGTGGCAGACTTATGGCATAGCCGCTGGAATCGCAGCAGTGCTATCCTTTGGGCTTTTGCTGAACAATGGATTCTTCAATGATGGCGCTGCTTTACCGATTAAAGAACGATCAGAAGTTGAGAAAACGCTGAACGATACAACGACAAATGATCCTGAATCTGACAAGATCCATTCTTTACAGCAACCAAATGAGGAATCTAAGCGATCATTAGCTGCGATCGGACGTGAAGGTATGGCTAAAGATGAGAAGACCCTTTCGAGTGATGGGCAAGCCAATCTACAGGCCAGTTTTAATCAGCCAGTAGAAGATTTAAAGGATGTTCAACTTCCAAACCAATTCAATAATGTGCTCCGTATCGAAGCGGGTAGTGAATTAGGTAGAAGCATTCAATTGGCTAATGTGAAGCCGTACAGAAGTAGTCTTGCTGCTGAGAAGCTGATGTTCAATTCAAAAATGGATATGGAACCAATGACAAGTTTAAATGGACTTTATGCCATGAGTTCAGTATCCGAGGCCATCGATTTTGATGGAGAAAACAGTATCAACGGGTCATTAGGGAACAGTGTGTTGAACATTTCTTCTACAGGATCGAGTAGCTTGTCGGAGTCAACTATTCTAGACCCTAATTCCAATAATGCTTTGAATACTCGTGTAGAATCCGGGCAGGATCAAGCATTGGGGGCAATCAGTGCAGGATTGGGTGTCTCATTGCAATTGAACAGAAAACTGTCACTCAATTTAGGTGCGAGATATTCAGAGTTCAGGTTTAAAAATAGTTCGAATGCCTATTCAATAGAAGGAGGTAAGTCACTCCCAATTTATGTGCCAGTTGGTTTCAGTACAGATAACGTGTTTTTTGTAGGAGACTACGATTTAGAAAACACGGTGCAAAGCATGTTTCTTCAGGGTACCTTGAGTTACAAAGTATTGGATTTAGGTAAATTTGATTTATCGATCAACGCAGGGGTAGGAATAGACTATTTCTTGGCATACAAGGTCAAAGGGGAGCTTAACTTTTTAGAGACACGCAAAGTGAATGCTTCTGAAAGTGACTTCCTTAATAGGATAAATATGAGTGGAGTATCAGGCCTTGGACTCAACTATAGATTGAATAATCAATTTGGACTAAGCGGTGACATTAGTTACCGCAGGTTTTTAACGGGCAGTGGAACTGACGTTAACGCTAAGCCCTCTTCAGTGCTTGGATTTGGTCTTTCCTTGAACTATTACTTGACAAGAAAGGAAGAGTGATTAGTCTTCTAGTGCGTCAATTTGTGTAGCCAATTCTTCCCACTGCAGTTGGTAAGCGTCTAAGCTGTCTTTTGACTTCTGATGCGTCTGACTCTTCTCCGCCAAAAGCGTAGGGTCTCCAAATACTTCAGGTTTTCCAAGGTCCACTTCGATATTAGATACTTCTGTTTCTAATACTTCGATTTGCTCTTCTATACTAGCGAGTTCTTTTTTTAAGCGCTTCAGCTCTTTTTCAGCCTCATTATCACGAGGTTTTGGCTGGTTATTTTTGGCCTTAGTCTTTTCCTCTGCTTTTGGCTTTTGCTCCTTTATAGTTGCTTGCGTTTCCCTTTGCGACTGCCAATACTCATACTCAGCATAGGTGCCAGGGTATACTTTTAGTTCTTCATCCTCGATGTACCAGATTTTATTGGCAATCTGAGTAACAAAGTGTCTATCGTGTGATACAATAACAAAGGTGCCCTCGTACTGCTGTAGTGCTTGAACTAAGATATTGACAGATAAGAAGTCCAAATGGTTAGTCGGCTCATCCATCATTAAGAAGTTGGCTTCCGATAGGAGTGTTTTGGAAAGTGCTACCCTAGATTTTTCACCTCCAGAAAGGACTTTTATTTTTTTGAAGACATCTTCGTTTTGAAAGAGAAAACAACCAAGAATTCCTCTGAGCTCGCCTTCTGTTTTATTACTACCAGCTTGTTTTAGCTCCTCTAATATTTCATTTTGAAGATTTAATGCTTCTAGCTGATGCTGTGCGTAAAAGGCGGTGTTCACATTAAAACCTTCTTTTCTCTCTCCCTCAACTTTCTCAGATCCAGCAATGATGCGGAGCATGGTAGACTTACCCTTACCATTAGCACCAATCAAGGCAATTTTATCACCTCTCTCAATTTGGCCACTGGTATTCTTTAGAATTTGAAGATCGCCATAGGCCTTAGATATGTTGTTTAGCTCAACGATATACCGACCAGATTTCTGTTTGAATCCGAACTTGAAATTCATAGAGACATTTTCGTCTACTACATCTTCAATCAAGTCCATGCGCTCTAATGACTTTACACGGGATTGTACCTGGCGTGCTTTAGTAGCTTTTGAGCGAAAGCGTTCTACAAAACGCTCCGTTTGCTTAATCGCTTGCTGTTGATTTTCGAAGGCATTCTTCTGGATCTCTTCACGAAGGGTCTTCTCTTTCAAATAGAAAGTATAGTTGCCAGCGTATTGCGTTAGAACTGATCTTGCCACCTCAACTGTGGACGAGATGACATTGTCTAGAAACTGCCTATCATGTGAAACTACAATGATGGCGCCTTCATAATTCCTTAAATAGTTCTCTATCCATAGAATAGAAGGAAGGTCAAGGTGGTTGGTTGGCTCATCGAGCATAAGAAGTGCTGGCTTCTGCAGTAGCAGTTTTGCCAGCATGACACGCATTCGCCATCCCCCAGAGAATTCTTTCAGCGGACGTTGAAGGTCGGCTGTTTTGAATCCGATGCCTTCTAAAATTGCTTCTGCCTCAGATTGGAGACTGTAACCTCCTAAGGCTTCGTATTGATCCTGTGCCTTGGTCAACTTATCGATGAGGTGATCTTCATAGTTAAGCTCCATTTGCTTGAGGATCTTATCAATTCTATGCTGAAGCTCATTGGCCTGTTCAAAGGCTTGCATCGCAACTGCTAAAATGCTTTCGTCAGACTGATAGGAGAGAAGGTCTTGATTTAAGAACCCAATCGAACAATCTTTACTTTTTGAGATATCACCAGAAGTTGCTTGAAAATTGCCCATGATGAGGTGGAGCAATGTGGATTTACCCTTACCATTCAATCCTATGAGGCCTATTTTGTCGTTAGGTTTGATGTGTAGAGAAGCATTGTCGAATAGTGCTCGGTCTCCGATAAAATAGGAAAGGTTGTTAATGGCAATCATGCCGCAAAATTAGCCTTCCTTTAGTCAAATCAAACCACTGCCTTTGATAAAATAGCATTCATTGAAATCCTTGTTTTTTAATACCTTCGGAAAAACAATCCTTACACCCATGAATAAAATATTACTTACCCTAAGTTTAGCCTGCTTGATTAGCCTTTCGGCAGCTTGTCAATCAAGAGGACAAAAGACTGACGCAGATTACGATGCTAGACTTGCTAAAATTAATCTTCCCGAAGGTTTCAAGATGTCTATGTATGCGACTAACATCATTGATGCGCGATCATTAGCACGTACAGATGACGGAAAGACTGTTTTTGTGGGTAATAGAAGAAGAAAGAATGTCTATGCTTTAACAGACACTGATGGAGATATGGTCGCTGACAAGGTGGACACGATCGCTACTGGCCTGAATATGCCGAATGGGGTGTACTTCAAGGACGGTGATTTGTTCGTGGCAGAGGTGAGCAAAATTCACCGTTTCCCAGATATTATGAATAACCTGGCTGCTCCTAAGTCAGAAGTGATATTCGATGAATATCCAACGGATGGTCATCACGGATGGAAGTTTATTTCTTTCGGTCCTGATGGAAAACTCTATGTGCCAGTAGGTGCTCCTTGTAATGTTTGTGATAAATCTGAAGAAAATGAAGTCTATGCCTCTATTACAAGGATGAATCCTGATGGTTCTGATATGGAAGTATATGTGAAAGGCGTTCGTAACTCTGTCGGCTTTGCATGGCATCCTGTGACAGGTGAAATGTGGTTTACAGACAATGGTAGAGATTTATTGGGTGATGATGTACCCGCATGTGAGTTGAACCATGTCTCAGCGGAAGGCGAGCATTTTGGATTCCCCTACTGGCACCAAGGTGATATTGCAGACCCTGACTTTGGAGAAGGCCGATCACAGAACGACTATAAGAAACCAGCGTACAAGTTTGAGCCACATTCAGCTCCACTAGGACTACGTTTTTATGGTGGAGACATGTTCCCCGCCAAGTACAAGAACAATTTGCTTGTTGCGCAGCACGGCTCTTGGAACAGAAGCCCAGATGCAGGTCATATTGGTTATCAATTAAGATTTGTTCAAGTAGAAGGAGATAAGGTTGTAAAAAGTGAAATCTTCGCTGATGGCTGGTTAGATAAAGAGACAAACAAAGGTTGGGGTAAGCCAGTAGACATTATGGAAATGCCTGATGGATCTGTTCTAGTTTCTGATGATGTGAACCACTGCATCTATCGAATTAGTTACGAGAATTAAGACGAGGAAAAAATAAGTGACAGAGCAAAGCGATAGTTTAGACGATTACTTAGACAATCATTACATCCACCGCAGTAACTGGTTAAGAGCCGCTGTACTGGGTGCAAATGATGGAATATTGTCGACAGCTAGTATTGCTATTGGTGTTGCAGCAGCGAGCGATTTTCGTGAGCCTGTCATACTTGCTACACTTGCAGGATTAGTCGCTGGTGCTTTGTCAATGGCAGCGGGGGAATATGTCTCTGTAAGTTCTCAGACAGATATTGAGCAAGCCGATATTGAAAGGGAAAAGCAGGAGTTAAACGATATGCCCGAAATTGAGTTGCTCCGCCTTGCTGAAATTTATGAGAACCGAGGGCTAAAAAAGGAGACGGCCTTAACGGTTGCCAAAGAGTTGACCGAGCATGATGTTTTAGGAGCTCATGTAAGAGATGAATTGGGCATTAACGAGATTAGTCAGGCAAAACCGATACAAGCCGCTTTCGCTTCTGGAGCAGCTTTTACAGCTGGTGGAATTATGCCTTTTGCAGTCACGCTATTTTTTCCATTGGAGCATATGGAGTACTTCCTATATGGCTCTGCTACAGTTTTTCTGATGCTTCTTGGTGCCTTGGCTGCCAAAACGGGAGGATCAAATATTTTGAAAGCCATCATACGCATTACCTTTTGGGGTACAGTGGCCATGGGTTTGACTGCCTTAGCTGGTTATTTATTTGGGGCAAGTGTCTAATTCAATTGATATTAATGCCATTGCGCCATCTTCATTTGTTTTACAATTATCTTTAGGCCCATATGCTTAAAGCTAAAAATATTTCAAAAACATACCCAGGTGAAGACTATGGTGCCGTCATTGATGTCAGTCTAAATCTGGCTGAAAATGAGATACTGGCATTAGTGGGTATGAGTGGCTCAGGAAAGAGTACCATGCTTCAGATCATTGCTGGTCTGATGAAGCCTGACCAAGGAAGCATACAATTCAAAGATGAGCATTTGGTAAATCCAGAGGAGCAACTGATCGCTGGACACCCTAAAATCAAGATAGTGTTTCAAGATTTTCAGTTGAAACCTAACATGACTGTTGAAGAGAATGTGAGGTATAAGCTTCTTCAATTTGACAAAGTATATCAAACCGAAAGAACCGAGGAGTTATTGTCGCTCTGTAACCTATCAGAATTCGCTTCCAGAAAGCCAAAAGAATTGTCGGGTGGCCAAAAGCAAAGATTGTCTATTGCTCGGGCGCTTGCTGATGATCCTGAGCTCTTGTTGATGGACGAGCCATTCAGCAATCTCGACCCAATTACTAAGCAAAATTTATTAATCGAATTGGTTGATATTGTGAAATCGGAAGGCTTGGGACTCATTTTCGTAACACATGATACGCGAGACGCAATGCTAATTGCCGACCGAGTTGCTTTTCTATCCGAGGGTGAGCTGATTCAAAATGACACAACTAGGCAGACATACAATCACCCAATTAATCTGGATATCGCCCAATTCTTTGGACGGGTGAATGATGTCAGTGAGGTGACAAATGAGCCAAATGCGTATGTAAGAGCCGAATGGTTAAGGCTTGGCGATGGTTTTGATTTTCAATTCGAAGTGTGTATCCAGAAATCAATCTTTTTGGGTGATCAATACCTGTTAGAGACAATTGATGAGAAGACAAAAGAGCATTATTTCTTGTATTCACGAGAAGATATGGCTGCTCATCAAGGCAAGGTGCTAATTGGTTTTAACGCATCTGAGGTACTAAAATTCTAAGCCTTCTTTCCACAAATGAAGATTTTGGTATATTTGCTATGCATAAATTCTATATGCCCTCAACTCAATCATCATTTTTTCTTGTTACCTTTTATGGTACGCGAACACTATTTTATACAACTGACTAATTAAATAATGAAAAGATCAGCATTGTTTTTTATGGCATTTTTTGTCATGTGCAACCTCACGCTAAAAGCCTAAAACCTCAACAAGGTTTTCGCGGCAATGGAAGAAAAGGATTGGGAAGTGGCCCTAGGGTACTTAGAGCCAATAATTACGAAGAAAAAGAAGAATTACCAAGCTAAGTGGCTCGCTGCCCTCTACCATTGCCTCTTTCGGTAAACGAAGTATGCGTTCCTTAGGAATATTGCCTAATAAAGATTCAATACCGGGAAACTCTATTTGCCGAACAGGCTCTTTCATATTCGCTACCACGAACTTGTCATCAATCACAAAACCAATATCTCTGGTGAACATTTGTTCCACTCCCTTTAAGTTTTGTGGTCGTAGGACTTCAACGCCAGCTTCTTTTAGTGCCATTTCGAAAGCTTCTAATTCCAAGACTATATCTGTCTCTAAGGGATAGGTGCCGTTTAGCATGTGCGATTTGCTGACAGGGTTAATATCGAGGGGGGCACCCATGTCATTAGCAATGCCAAGAACAACTACTTCTAGCGGGGCAGTTTCGTCTTTAATTTCAATTTTCAAAGGAGCAAGAGTTTTGTTCTATGCTCAAGATAGGGAATCGGTACGCTTCGAAATAGTTTTGTAAATAATTGTACCGCTAACGATTGAAAAAATCGCTGCGAGAGCAAAAGCTGCTCCTGGGAAGTAAAAGTTAGACGAGGTGGTGAAGTAGAAGAATATTCCAGTCATAATTAGTGGACCAAAAATATTTCCGAGGTTCTGTAGGCTTGTAATAGCACCCATGAACTCACCTTGTTCATTGGCTGGTACTTCTGATGACATGATGCCTTGCAGTGTTGGACCGGCTAAGCCTCCCATTACATATACGGCTAAGAAAGAATAGATCATCCACTCTTCAGAGGCAATCGCGAAGAGAATGAACCCTGTTAAGTTACAAGCCAAGCCAATATAGATCGTTTTGCTTTGGCCAAATTTCTTTACTGCGCGCCCAATGAGAACGGCTTGAACAATTGCCACGAAGAAGCCTACTACCGCAAGTGAAATTCCAATGTCGAGTTCATCCCAATCGAAAACTTCTTTCCCAAAGAAAGACCAGTTGCTCTGGACAGCGTGGCTAGCCACATAGATGATAAAGAATGCAATAAAAAGGTTTTTGAGTATAGGGTATTTCCCTAGGCTTTTAAGCGAACCTATTGGGTTGGCTCTTTTCCATTCAAACTTTCGTCTGTCCTCAATACTGAGCGATTCTGGTAAGACAAAGTATCCATAGACGAAATTTAGGAAGGTTAGTCCAGCTGAAACGAAGAAGGGCAGCCTGATATCTATTTGACCTAAAAGACCTCCCATAACAGGACCTAGAATGAAGCCTAAACCAAAAGCAGCTCCAATCATACCAAAGTTTTTCGGTCGGTCTTCAGGGGCACTGATGTCAGCCACATATGCTGATGCTGATGAAAAGCTAGCGCCACAGATTCCTGCCACAATTCGGGCAGCGAATAACCACGCAATAGTAGGGGCAAAGGCTACAACTAAATAGTCAATTGTCAAGCCAAAGAGTGCAATTAATATCACCAATCTTCTTCCATATTGATCGCTTAAGCCACCAAGTATTGGGGCAAACAGGAATTGCATGAACGCATAAGTGAAAAGAAGTAGGCCGCCTGTAAAAGATGCTTGTCCAGCATCTGGAATGCCTAGTTCAGCCAAAAGACCGGGGATCACTGGAATAATTATGCCTATGCCGATAACATCCAGAAGAACAGTAAATAAGATGAAACCTAATGCAGGAGTTCGCTTGGCCATGATTGATTAAAGGGTGGTCGAAAGGTATGTAATTGTTGCGAATAGAAAAACCTAGATAATATTAACCTCGGGGGTTAATTCGACCCCAAATTTTTCGCTGACACTTGCTTTAATTTTAAAGGCTAAGTCCCTTAAATCAGCTCCCTTTCCTTCTCCATAGTTCACTAAGACTAGGGGTTGGTTCTTATGGACACCGATTTGATCAAATGTCTTCCCTTTCCAACCCGTCTGTTCAATCAACCAAGCGGCAGGAATCTTGACTTTATGATCAGGTAATTGATAACCCGGAATTCCAGAGAACTCAGCCTTGAGTCCTTCGAAATCAATTTTTTCTACTTCTGGGTTCTTAAAGAAACTACCTGCATTTCCAATGACTGCTGGGTCAGGAAGCTTACTTTGCCTAATTTTTATGACGGCATCACTTATGGCTTTGATGCTTAATTCAGACACCTCCATTTCTTTCAAAGTATCTTTAATAGCACCATAAGTCACATTGAATGTGGGTTCTTTAGCTAGCTTAAAGATCACTGAAGTGATGACGTATTTTCCTTTGTGTGATTTCTTGAAAATGCTTTCTCTGTATCCGAACTGGCAGTCTTCTTTGCTGAAAGAATGAATTTCTCCTGTAGAAATTTCTACTGCTGTCAATGACTCAAAAACTTCTTTTATCTCGATGCCATAAGCTCCAATATTCTGCATTGGTGCAGCACCAACAGTGCCAGGAATCAAGGAGAGGTTTTCTACACCCGCCCAATTTTCTGAGATACAATGAAGGACAAACTGATGCCAGTTTTCACCAGCTTGAACCTCTGTATAAATACTGTCTTCCGTCTCCTTAATAACAGAGATTCCTTTCAACTCATTTTTTAATACATATCCATCAAAGTCTTTGGTCAATAGGAGGTTGCTACCACCGCCAAGAATCAATAGCGGTTTATCACTAACTATCTTAAGGAGGTTTTGAAGTGTCTTAACAGAACTGAAAGCCTGAAATTTCCGTGCCTTTGCTTCAATACCGAAGGTATTGAAGGGTTTGAGCGAAACGTTTTCGGAAAACTTGGTCATTATAGATCCAATAGTCTTCGGTGATAATTCAGCTGACCTAAATGATAATTTAAGTGCCCATACAGATGGTTCAGAAAGAAAATAGTTGTCATCTCTTTACCAAAAATGTTGACAGGGTAGTTTTCCTCTAATTGTTCGTTTGTTAGCCCTTTGATGGTTTCTAAAACTACTTTTTTTGTGGTTTTGATTTCATCTATAAGTTCTGACTTCTTAAGGTCCTTGGTATTGAATTCGTCATCTCTTTGTCGGATATACCCAGAGCCTCCGAGCATGGCAGCAATGAAATGCCTGAGGTTGCCACATAGATGTAGCGCTAAATTACCTCCGGGGTTGGTGATCTCACCCTCAACTTTCCAGAGGTTTTCTTCTTTATTGTACGCCTTAACTTCAGCTAATAGCTTATTTAAGTCTCTTTCATAGAGTGCGTGCAATGATTCGATGATGGCATTCATAAGTTCAAATCAGTTTTAATCGCTTCAATTTTTTCTTCCAGTGATGCTCTCACGGATGCCTGATTTGCTTCTTTATCTAAAGGCATATTTACACTAATATAAAACTTGATTTTTGGTTCTGTACCAGAAGGCCTGGCTGAGATCTTTGCACCATCTTCTAGAAAGAATTGAAGCACGTTGGATTGAGGTAAGTCGATTGATTTTACATCACCTGTCAACATGTTTTTTTCTTCTGAAGATTGATAATCACAAGTCTTCACTACTTTACTTCCTGCAATGGTTGCAGGAGGATTCGATCTGAAGTCAGCCATCATTGCTTGGATTTCTTCAGCTCCTTCCTTGCCTTTTTTAGTCATAGAGACTAGATCTTCGAGGTAGAAGCCGTATTTCTTATAGACCTCTGTCAATAGATCAAAAACGGTCAGTCCTTGATCTTTTGCCCAAGCGGTCATTTCTGCAAGCATAGCACATGAGGCAATGGCATCTTTGTCTCTTACAAAGTCGCTAATCATATAACCGTAACTCTCTTCACCACCACCAATGAATTCTTTTTTGCCTTTTAATTCTTTAATCAATGCTGCGATAAACTTGAAGCCCGTCAATGTACTTGGACAATACACGTCAAAGCTTTCGGCAATGCGATCCAATAAATCTGACGTCACAATCGTCTTGATGATCATCTGATTTCCATCAAGCTTACCGTTTTCTTTCCATTTAGACAGAAGGAAGTAGATTAAAAGTGCTGCGGCCTGATTTCCATTCAGCAATTCAAACTCGCCTTTGTTATTTTTAGTAGCAATTCCCACACGATCAGCATCTGGATCTGTTGCCATGACCAAGTCAGCGTTTACTTCCTTGGCTTTATTCAAGGCCATGGTCATGGCCTCTTTTTCTTCAGGATTTGGGTAAACAACAGTTGGGAAATCACCATTCGGTTCTGCCTGCTCTTCCACGATCGTGAGGTTCTTAAATCCCTTTCTTTCCAAAACTTCAGGGACTAGGGTAATGGAAGTGCCATGAATAGGAGAGAAGACAATCTTTAAATCGGATTGTCGATCAATTGCATCTTGAGCTAAGGTTAAGTCTAAAATGTCATTGATATACTTTTCATCTAAGGCTCTACCGATTGGTTCTATTTTATCGGCAACCTTGTCGAACTTAACAGATTCAACGCCAGAAATGGCTTGAACTTCCTTAATGATGTTCTTATCGTGTGGAGCAATCACTTGAGCCCCGTCATCCCAATAAGCTTTATAGCCATTATATTCCTTGGGATTATGTGAAGCTGTAAGCACTACACCGCTTTTACAGCCTAGCTGTCGAATTGCATATGATAGCTCTGGAGTAGGTCTTAACGCATCAAATAGGTATACATAAATACCATTGGCCGAGAACACCGCAGCAGTTGTTTCTGCGAAGAATCGACTATTATTTCTGCTGTCGTGCGCTATCGCAACTTTAATGTCTTCGTTTGGAAATGATTTAAGCAGGTAATTAGCCAAGCCTTGGGTAGCCATGCCAATAGTGTATTTGTTGATACGATTAGATCCAGGTCCCATAATACCTCGAAGACCGCCCGTACCGAATTCAAGGTCCTTGTAAAATGAGTCTAACAAATCGTTTTCTGACATTGCTCTAATCTGAGCTTTACTGTCTTCGTCTATGGCACTATTGAGCCAAAGGTCTATTTTCTGTTGTGTGGATTGATCAATCATTCTTGATGCTTTGTGGCCTAATGGATTTCTTCACTGCATTTTGAGAAAATCACATCTTCCACAAAAATACGAGGCTTATGCTGTTGGTAAAAGTTATTCCTTGTTTTGTCAAAAATAAAGTACGTTTTGAGGATTTAGCTTGTATGTTTTGCCTGAACTAAACTTCTTTGCATTAAACTTAATAAGCCATGGACGTAGATAAGTTAAATGAGGATTTCTCCCTCATAGCTGATAAGATTAATGAGTTGGACGAAATGGATTATAGCGATGTGCGCTATGATGATTTTGAGGAAGAGCTACATAATATGGAGGACGAATTTCTAGAAGAGTTTGGCCAAGATTTGGAAGAGGCCATTGCTGAGGTTCATGACGAGTTCTGCCCAGACAATGATGTTCTTTTACCCATAGCGTATTTCGCTAAGAATTACATTCGTAATCAGAAAGACCATAAAGGACGATATAGTTATGATATTGAGTATGGCGAAGGCGTGCCAGTGTCGGTAGATGACTTTCCAGACCAAGAAGTGAAGATCGTACTAGTTCCAGGCCCTACGCGTTTGATAGTGACTGTTGGCGAAACTGCCAAGCAGGTAGCTTGGAGAGCTCAGAAGTAATTGCTGACATGCTAATGATTAATAAAAATTCCTGCGCAAGCGGGATTTTTTGTTTCTACCTTATTAACTCATAAAGTTTAACATTCAAAAACGTGATCGCAATGCGCCTCAAAACACTCTTAACCTGGATTATTTTAGCTTTAATTACCGTCAATGTAAGCTGGGCCCAGCAAGATAAGGCTGAGCAAAGAATAGTGAAATGGGTGGATGATAACAATGAGCCAGCACTACAGCTCTTGAAGGACATCATCAATATCAATAGTGGTACGATGAACTTTGACGGTGTAAGGGCTGTAGCGGATGTATTGATGCCTAAGTTCCAAGCCTTGGGGATGGAGACTCAGTGGTTAGATGGAAGCTCATTCAATAGGGCTGGACATCTTGTGGCCAAGATTGAAGGCGGTAAAGGACCTAAGATCATGCTGATAGGTCACTTAGATACAGTATTTGAACCGGATAGCCCGAATCAAGAATGGCGCCAGATTGATGAAAATACAATCAAAGGGCCTGGTATTGCCGATATGAAGGGAGGTGACGTAATCATTTTGCAAGCGCTTTCTGCGCTACACGCACAAGGACTCTTAAAGGATATGAATATCTGGGTCGTGATGACAGGGGATGAAGAACTCAGCGGCAGTCCACTATCTGAATCCAAAAAAGCACTCATTGAAGCGGCAGAATGGGCCGACATAGCCTTGGGTTTTGAAAATGGAGATGGTAATCCAGCGACAGTTAATGTAGCTAGACGTAGTTCATCTGGATGGACGCTAAAGGTTACAGGTAATGCTTCGCATTCTAGCCAAATATTCAAGCCAGAAGTAGGAGCAGGTGCCATTTATGAGGCTTCTAGAATTCTCTATCAATTCTATGATCAATTGGCTGAAGAGGAGTTTTTAACTTTCAACCCAGGAGCGATTGTCGGAGGAACTACAGTCACTTATGACGATATAGAGAAGTCAGGGACTGCCTTTGGAAAGAATAATGTAGTCTCTAAAGATGTAATAGTCACTGGAGATATTCGGTGTTTATCACCAGAGCAATTGGCTAGGGCACAGGCTACTATGAAGACTATCGTCTCTAAACATCTACCTGAAACAATGGCGACTATTGAGTTTGCTGACGGATATCCGCCATTTGCTCCTACTGATGGTAATTATCAACTGATGAATGCTTTCAGTCAGGTCAGCAAAGACCTTGGCTTTGGTGAAGTTGGAGCCGTCAACCCTGCGGATGCCGGTGCGGCAGATATTTCATTTACATCCTCTTATATCACTATGGGCATAGACGGAATGGGAATGAGTGGTGCAGATGATCACACCATCAATGAAACTGGCGATATACGCGCCCTACCTAAGCAGAGTAAACGAGCAGCTGTATTAATGTACCGCTTGATGAAAGGAATTAAGCTTGAAAAGCGCTAAGGCTTGAACTAGTTCTGATTTGGAATAAGCAGATCCCTTTTTTCAGCGCCCTGCATTGACTTTCTATTTATTTTTTTACAAAAATAACATACCCCTCTAGTAATCTAAAGAGGTTACGTTGTCAGTTCAATAACTGAGAGAAACTGAAATCTATTAGCTCATTTGCTATCCCTTAATTTCCTCACGTCCATCTGCATGGAGGGCAAATCGGCCTCTTTCTGGATCATGTGTATGGCTACTGCTCGGCCAAGGCCATCCTCCAAACTGAGTTCTCTGAAACTGCTGCATGGCTTCTTGAATTTCCGCATTCGTGTTCATTACAAATGGGCCATATTGTGCGACTGGCTCTCCAATTGGTTTTCCTTGTAAGAATAAGAATTTAGCTTTCTCAGAACCATTAGTCAAAGTGGTCGGTTGGTCGGCTTTTAGCTTTGCCACATGACCATTCGGAAGCGTTTCATCACCTATTGTAGTACTTGCTCCCTGATAGAGATAAAGGCTTCTATTGGTGCCAATATCTGTTTTTGGTAATTCCCAAGTCGCATTTGCATCCATTTCTATCAACCATACGGCCACTTGATGTTCAGTATTGGTTGCAAATGAATCTGGTGCAGGACTAGGGCTTTCAATGTCCCCGAGCTTCCCACTGATCACCTTTACAGTAGTTGTGTTACCTGAAGCATCTTGATGCGTGTATAGTGGGATGTCTTCATTCCAAAGCATGGCGAAGTGAGCAGGAACGTGCTTACTCGCTTTTGGGAGATTGAGCCAAATTTGAAAGAGTAGTAATGGGTTTGGTTCATCCTCTTTTAGCAAAGGGAACATTTCACAATGCTGAACACCACCGCCAGCAGTCATCCATTGTACATCACCATTTCCAAATCGACCAGCTGCACCAAGTGAGTCCGAATGATCGACTAAGCCATTTTCAGCAATTGTTATCGTTTCAAATCCTTTATGAGGATGAGAAGGGAAGCCAGGTACTGATTGTCCGTGGTACATGCTCCATCCATCTTTATCGCTAAAGTCAGAACCAATCTGCCTACCAGATAATGAGTCTATAGGGCCGAGCTTTCCATTACCTTTTGGATAATGGTCATTGTGATAGGCACAGAACAAGAATGGGTCTTGCGTCTGCCATGGAAAATTGAGCTTTTCGATTGAAAGTATAGACGACATAGTTTTATGATTTATGTAGCAACATGTAAATTGAAGAATTGGTTTCTATTTTCAGATAACAACTTAATATAATTGGTTTTCACTAATTTGAAACCTTCGATACCTCTTGATCTATTAGTTAGTTTATCACCCATGCGTTACTTCTTCATTGTAGTTCTTATTGGTCTTGTTTTAGGATGCGATTCTAACAACCAAAAAAAGGCCGAAAGCTTGATCTACAGCTCTGAACGCAATGGTAATACTGATTTGTATGCCATTGATGTCCTCGGTCAGTGGGAGAGAAGAATAACAACCAATGATGAAGACGCTGGGTTTCCAAAATGGAACCCAGCAATGCAGCAACTGATTTATTACAGTACAGGTGAAGATCAGAAATCTTTTGCTGTCTCCATGACCATCGGAAAAACCCCAGTTGATACCCTTCCGAATGGTGATTTACAGAACTATCAGCTAACACCAGATGGAAAAAGGATCTTATACACTGAGGTGCGTGATGGATTTCAGCATATTTGGTGGTGTAATTCTGATGGATCTGAGCAGGTCCAATTAACCGAAACTAATGCTAATAATGGTGATTTTTCAATCTCTCCAAGTGGGGATAAGCTACTCTTTGTATCCGATCGTTCAGGTCAGAAGGAACTTTATCTTCTGAATCTTTTGAGCATTGAGTTGGATAGATTAACGGATAATAATAGGGTAGAGCAATATTCCACTTGGTCACCAGACGGCAGTAAAATTGCTTATACCATGAGAGCCACTGAGGAGGGAAGTCACGAGGATATTTACATCCTCGATCTGAATAATGGCGAACTGACACAGTTAACAAAAACACCATATGCTGAGCTTGAGATAGCCTGGTCACTAAATGGAGATAAGATTGCCTTTCATGGCGCTACAACCGATGGAGACCATATCTATACGATTGACATTGCCGATGGTAAGTTTACTAAAATCACATCAGGAGACGCTTATCACAGTGAACCCACATGGGTACCTGGGGAATACTAGTTTCTCTGAAAAGGATCGAAAGTGAAGCTCAGGTAGTAAAAAGCACTGATTTCTGGTCCACCGAAAGTATTGTATTGGTCAATGTTGTAAATATTGTTCGCACCAAGTCTAATCTGCGAGTCAATTTCAGGAAGTCGAAAAGTAAGTTGCATATCGAAAGTTGAGAAATCATCCACTGCACCATCTGCAAACGGACTTTCCCAATTAAAAACGGTTCTAGACCTCCAACTCATAGAACCACCTATATTTCTACTGATTCTTCGATGTCCGAATGTAACGTTCCATTTAAATGGGGCCGTATTGAAACCAGGTATAATTGGGTCATTGGCATCTTGTATAATGTTTGAAAAGGTTCCGTTTACGCTAAAATTCAAGCCTGAAAGTCCCGTAATGTCATATAATAGCTCAACACCCTGGGTAACAATATTGCTTTCTGAATTATCAGCCACGAAGATAAGATCACTTGTTGCAGGGTTATTGGCTTGGTCGATTGATCTTTGGAGATCAATACTCGGGCTCGTCCTAGGTTTGACTAGTCGTCTATTTCCAATGAAATTCTGGTAATAGTTTCTATAGACAGTTACTTCAAATATTCTTCTGTCTTGCACTAAGCTTCTGTATCCAAACTCTAAAGTGGTGATGCGTTCTGGTTCGAGTCTA
>CBFIAY010000022.1:0-38663 GCA_965660665.1 Roseivirga sp.
CTAAGCGGCCTAACAGCACAAGAAATAACAATCGATGGTTTATCATCTGATTGGTCAAAAGATCTATTCACGGTTGATAAAACAACCAACTTGACAACAGCTGTACGAAATGATGCTGAGTATCTATACCTCATGTTCCAGGCAGACGACCAAGCCAGCATTGGAAAAATGCTTCAAGCTGGAATGGAAATTACATTCAAAGCCAAGTTAAAGCCGAAGGTGAATGCAAAGCTTGAATTTCCAATGGAGGCTGCAAAAGGCCAAGCGACTGCACAAAGAGGTGGCCAAAGACAACGTGCACAAGGTGAGCAAGGAGCCGATCGAGCAGCACAATTGAAAGAAAGAATGAACGGTATGATAGCCACAAAGAACCAAGCAAAACTAAAAGGTTTCTCCGTTTCTAATGGACAAATGCTGATTGCAGACCTTGACGGTATTCAAACAGGTTTGGCCTTTGATGATAATACTGATAAACCTGTTTTAAACTACGAATTGAGAATCCCTCTATCGGAATTATATGGTGCTAGCATGGATTGGGATAAAATAACAGCTACTGATTTAGACATTAACATCAAAGTCAATGGAATGGATATGCCACAAAGTGCAGGTGGAAGTGTTGGTACCAGAGGTGGTGGTGGACGTGGTGGCGCAAGCGGTGGACGAGGTGGCGCAGGCGGTGGAAGAGGCGGTGCTGGTGGAGGCAGAGGTGGCGCTGGTGCTAGTGGCCAAGGTGGAACGAGTATGTTCACCGATCAGATCGTTAAACTCAGCTACAGTATCATTAAGTAACATCATTCATAAGATTTACTCTTTAAAAAAGCCCTTCTCCGAAGTTTCGAAGAAGGGCTTTTTAGTAGTCTATCCCTTTGTGGATACTAAGGCAAACCGATGAGCCCATAATCAAAAGGCTCAGTAGCCTCAGCTACATCCCCTACTCCATGCTTACCCCGCAATTGAGCAACTGGATACAATTCTAGCAGCTCATCAGGATATGGAATACAGAGCGAGTCAAGCAGTTCTTTGTCAGCCTTATCTTCCAGTGGCGATAGCCAATCTGACACGTTTTCGTAAGGAAGTATGACCAACATTCTCGGGTCACCCAGTTTGCGGTTGTGTACCTTAGACAAGTTGTCATTAGCCTTGGTAGTGACCATGGTGCACGTATCTACCGATTCGCCAGTTTCAGGGTTTACCCATGACTCCCACAAACCTGCCATAAATAGCGGCATGTCATTCTTATGTTTAATAAAATAGGGAACCTTGCTCTTTCCTTTATTGTCAACCCAATGATGCTCAAAATACCCTGACAATGGTATGATACAGCGCTTCCTTTTTGCTGCTGCTCTAAAAGCTGGTTTTTCGAACATCGTTTCAGATCTAGCATTAAGACAATTATTGGCAACCTTTCTAGCTGATATTTGGTCCTTAACCCAAAACGGAATGAGTCCCCAATGGAAAAACTGTAGAAGATCAGGATCCTCATCTGTGATAACAGGTATTTTCTGATGTTGAAAACCCATGGTCCAATGGTGCTCATTCAAAGAGAGTTCATGCTCGCCAAATTCGCTCACAAACTGATCTATCTTATGGACTAAAAACTCAATCTCCTCAGAAGGTGCACTAGCTTCGACAGCCTTCTTCAATTGTCTTCTTAGCTGAGTTTCCACATCATAACACATGAAGATTAAGTTAAATGAAAATTGATTGATTATCTAAAACTAAAAAAGCTCCGATAAATCGAAGCTTTTTTAGTGGAGAATATCGGAGTCGAACCGATGACCTTCCCGAGAGAATCCTCGGGACGCTCTAGTCAACTGAACTAATCAAATATTCTAGGAATTTCCTTGACTTTCTCTTTTTAATCTCAGCCTCTCGTTGTCTTGCTTTGACTCTAGAATCATAAACCTCAGAATACTTTAAAATCCAAGGCTTACCAGACTTTGTATAGGTGGATCGACCTGCATTATGGTCTGTTAGTCGATTTTTAAGGTTATCACAACTCCCTACATAATATCGATCACGAGTTTCAGAATAGACTATATAAACACAGAAGTCGCTCATAAAAAAAAGGTCCGCGTTTGCTGACCTTTAATTTAATAAATAGTGGAGAATATCGGAGTCGAACCGATGACCTCTACACTGCCAGTGTAGCGCTCTAGCCAGCTGAGCTAATCCCCCATGGGACGGCAAATATAAGTTGGTGATTGATCAATTCAAAGGATTCTTCTTGCCCTTAAATACCGTTTCATATAGTATGGAGAAAAGAGGTTACTTTCGGTTACTCCCAGAGAAGTTGAGGAGTGAATGAAACGAATATCCTTCTTACCTCTTACCGTAGTGACAATTCCAGCATGCGTGACTTCCCGCTTCTTCTTACCCGTAGCGAAAAAGACCAAATCACCTGGCTTGAGTTCCTTCAATCTTACCTTCACCCCACTTCTCGCTTGATCTTCAGAGACCCGAGGCATGTTAACGCCAATACTTCGGTAAGCATGTAAAATCAATGCAGAGCAGTCAATACCTACTCTCGTTGTCCCTCCAAATTTGTAAGGCGTTCCTCTATAGGACCGAGCTGTCTGAACAACGGTGTCTACTTTTTTTGTTCGTGAAACATTTCCAGCACAGCCAACAAGAAAAAGCTGAAGTGTCAACAAAATAATGAGGGAGCGTTTAGATAATTTCAACAAGAGATAAGCTTTAGTTCTAACAAAAATACAAGAATTCATCTATTCCTCCAGATGCTAAACTAGCTATCTACCTTTTTGTACCTTGGAGCAATGAAAAAACTCGTACTCCTTCTTGTACTTTCCATAGGGTTCAGCACATTGTCGATCGCGCAAAGAAAGTGGAAGGATGAGTACTATCAGACACTCAATGACGACAACTTCAGAGACTTCAAACTTTTTAAAAAGCCTTTAGAAGAGAAGAAAATAGATTATAAAACTCTCAATGCAGCAGTATTTTTCGTGACAAATGAAGCAAGAATTGAACAAGGACTCAACATACTAGCCTATCAGCCTAATTTGGAGGTGATGGCCTGGAACCATTCCATTCACATGGCTGAAAAGGACTTTTTCGATCATTTCAACAAGAAAGAAAAGAAACGTAAAGCACCTGAAGACAGAGCAATGCTTGCCGGCATAGTTAACCCCAAATTAGGAGAGAACATTTCGGCCGTTGGTGGACGTTCTTTTGGAAGTTATTTAGCATTGGCTGATCATTTGGTACAGGGCTGGATAGACTCTCCGCCACATCGTAAAACACTTTATTCCAAAAATGCCTTGCAACTCGGCTGTGGTGTCTACTATTTTAACGGTCTTTGGCAAAAGAACCGAGCAGTTTACAAACAAGGGAATGGTTTTTGGTTAGCTACTCAAAACTTTCAGCTGTTTACAAAAGTTAAAAGTAAAACGTCAAAGGACAAGGGACCTAAATAGACTTATGAAAAAGATCGTATTAAGTATCGCATTAACATTTGCCGTGCTGAGCGTGAATGCACAAGCATTAAGCACCGCTGACAATAAAGCAATTGACGAACGCACGAGCAACTTTCTTGATTTGATCAAGACCAAGAAATACACTCAGGTGCTGGATTATATCTATCCTGAACTATTTGAGCACACAAGTAAGAAAAGCATGTTTCAAGTGTTTAGCCTCCTAGAAATGGCTGGAATCGAACTACAGTTTAACAGTTTCGAGGTAGTGAATAAAAATCCAATCCCTGCTGAAGGTGATATTAAATACGCTATGATTAAGTATAACATGGACATGACACTTCCATTAAATACTGATGATCTGAAAGGGATAGCCGCACTATTGGTACCCTCTATAGAAAGTAGTTTTGGAAAGGAAAACGTGGAGTATAATCGAGCTGAAAGCTATATCAATGTGAAAGGCGCAAAGTTTTTACTCGGCATATCTGATCCAAAATATAAAGAATGGATGTTCATCATCTATGATGACAGCTTCAAGAATGCTATCAACAAGACCATACCTGCAAAGGTAAATGCAGCTGCCGCCAGCAGTGCATATTAATTAAGAAGTAATTATTAAGGCATAAAAAAACCCTGACAGCAAGCTGTCAGGGTTTTTTATTACTATTGTTCAGAGGATTATTTCACCTCTTCGTATTCTACATCTGATACATCGTCTGCTGAACCTTCTCCAGATCCGGCATCACCTGCCCCAGCATCTGGGCCTGGTTGCTCTCCACCTTCAGCAGCTTGTTGTGCTGCATACATCTCTTGAGAAGCAGCTTCCCAAGCCTTGTTCAAGGCTTCTAGGCCTGCATCAATAGAGTCAGCATCTTGACTTCCGTGAGCTGTTTTCAGATTAGCTAAAGCTTCTTCGATAGGCTTTTTATTCTCATCTGAGAGTTTATCACCGTAATCTTTCAATTGCTTTTCAGTCTGGAAGATCAATGAATCAGCAGAATTAAGCTTATCAATTTTCTCTTTCTCCTTCTTATCCGATTCAGCATTTGCTTCCGCTTCCTGCTTCATTTTCTCGATTTCTGCATCTGTTAATCCAGACGAAGCCTCAATTCTGATGTTTTGCTCTTTGCCTGTGCCTTTGTCTTTAGCAGACACTTGCATGATACCATTTGCATCAATATCGAATGTTACCTCAATTTGAGGAACACCACGCTGTGATGGTGGAATATCACTCAGGTGGAAACGGCCGATAGTTCTGTTATCCTTGGCCATTGGACGTTCACCTTGCAATACATGAATCTCTACAGATGGCTGATTGTCAGCCGCAGTTGAGAATACTTCAGATTTCTTAGCTGGGATAGTAGTATTCGATTCGATAAGCTTAGTGAATACACCACCCATTGTTTCGATACCCAAAGAAAGAGGCGTTACATCTAGTAACAAGACATCTTTCACTTCACCCGTTAGCACACCTCCTTGGATAGCCGCACCAATTGCAACAACCTCATCAGGGTTTACACCTTTAGATGGTTTCTTGCCAAAGAATTTTTCAACCTCTTCCTGAATTTTAGGGATTCTTGTTGAACCACCAACCAAGATTACTTCGTCAATGTCTGAAGTACTGTAACCAGCATCACTCATTGCCTTTTTCACTGGGTCCATTGAACGTTTGATCAAGTTCCCGGCAAGCGATTCGAATTTCGCTCTAGATAGTGATCTCACTAAGTGTTTCGGCACACCATCAACTGGCATGATATAAGGCAAGTTAATTTCTGTGGTAGTAGCAGATGACAATTCAATCTTAGCTTTCTCAGCAGCTTCTTTCAAACGCTGCAGTGCCATTGGATCTTTTGTCAGGTCAAGGCCTTCATCAGCCTTAAATTCGCCTGCTAACCAATCAATAATTACTTGATCAAAGTCATCACCACCAAGGTGAACATCACCATTAGTAGATTTTACTTCAAATACGCCATCTCCTAATTCAAGGACAGAGATATCGAATGTACCCCCTCCTAAATCGTAGACAGCAATTTTTTGATCCTTATCTTTTTTATCTAATCCATAAGCCAAAGCTGCTGCTGTAGGCTCATTGATAATCCTCTTTACCTCTAGACCTGCAATCTGACCCGCTTCTTTCGTTGCTTGTCTTTCCGCATCATTAAAGTAAGCAGGAACAGTGATAACTGCCTCTGTCACTTCAGTGCCTAAATAGTCTTCAGCAGTCGACTTCATTTTTTGAAGTATCATTGCCGAAAGCTCTTGAGGTGTATAATTTCTATCACCAATTTTAACCCTAACGGTGTCATTGTTTCCCTTTTCTACCTCGTAAGCAATACCTCTAAGTTCCTCAGAAACATTGCTAAACTTTTTGCCCATAAATCGCTTTACGGAGCTAATGGTATTCGTAGGGTTAGTGATCGCTTGCCTTTTCGCTGGATCACCTACTTTTCTTTCCCCGTTGCCATTGTCTAAAAATGCAACGATGGAAGGAGTCGTTCTTCTTCCTTCACTGTTAGGAATCACAACTGGCTCGTTACCTTCCATTACCGCTACACACGAGTTGGTAGTACCTAAGTCAATTCCAATAATTTTTCCCATGATCTATAAATAAATGTCTTTCAAAATTCTTTTCAATACCTTGCTTTTATCAATGGTTGTGCCAATTGAATTTCACTGACATTTGGTGACACATTGGCAGAAATGAACTTGCATACGTAAAAGATACCTGACAGATATTATATTTGCCGCTAGTGAAACTCTTCTATTACCTTTTTATCAAGCCCTTCTCGCTATTACCATGGTCTATCGCCTATGGCTTTTCTAGCTTTCTGTATTATTTAGGTTATAAAATCCTGAGGTACAGGGTAAAAGTTGTCAATCAGAACCTGACGAATTCCTTTCCCGAAAAATCACCTCAGGAGATTAAAACACTTCGCAGAAATTTCTACAGACACTTCTGCGATATAATGGTGGAGAGTTTCAAAATCTTCAGCATATCGAAAGAAGAAACCAAAGCACGGTTTAAAGTGACTAATCCTGAAATCCTAAAACCATACTTTGACCAAGGCAGAAGTGTACTGATTGCAGGAGGTCATTACAACAACTGGGAAATGTTAGCGGTCGGCATCGATGGTTATATAGCACATCAATCAGTAGCCATTTATCATCGACTTGGCAACAAGTTCATGAATGACAAGGCACTGGAGTCCAGAGGCAAGTATGGCCTGAAGATGATTTCAAGACAGGAAGTGAAAGATTACTTCGCTCAAACTAAAGATTTGACAGCAACAATTTTTGGCGCTGATCAGTCCCCTAGTATTGCGAAGAAGGTGTATTGGATGCAATTCTTAAATCAGGAAACTGCTATAATGTTTGGGGTAGAAAAGTTTGCCAAAGAAAAAAACTTACCCGTCATCTTCGGAGGGATTCAAAAAGTAAAAAGAGGCCACTATGAGTTTACCATAGAGGTGTTGATTGACGATCCAAGTAAAGCAGCGTTTGGCGAAATAACAGAAGCCCATGTGAAGCGTCTTGAACAGCAGATCCTAGAAGACCCTCAATATTGGCTCTGGACCCACAAACGCTGGAAGCGTAAAAGAAAGACAGAGGAAGCATAGTTCTTTCATTCATAACAATGTAATTATCACAGTACTGAACAAGCCATCCTTATTAAGGTAGGATGAGTATTTTTAGTACTTTTGCACCTCAATCTAGTATCAATGAGTTTAGCGCAGGAGATAGATAAAAGAAGGACTTTCGGAATCATTAGTCACCCTGATGCGGGTAAGACGACTTTGACGGAAAAACTTCTATTATTTGGAGGGGCCATTCAAAAAGCCGGGGCTGTGAAGTCGAATAAAATCGATATGCATGCCCGTTCGGATTGGATGGATATTGAAAAGCAAAGAGGTATCTCTGTTGCTACCTCAGTAATGGCTTTCGAATACGAAGGCAAGCGCATTAACCTACTTGATACGCCAGGTCACCAAGATTTTGCAGAAGATACCTACCGAACGCTGACCGCTGTCGATTCCGTGATCATGGTCATTGACTGTGTCAAGGGTGTGGAGATTCAAACAGAGAAGCTAATGGAGGTTTGTCGCATGCGGAAAACTCCAGTGATCTCTTTCATCAACAAACTAGATAGAGAAGGGCAAGACCCTTACGATCTATTAGACGAAATCGAAAATAAACTCGGAATCAATGTGCATCCATTGAGTTGGCCAATCGGTATGGGCAAAAGCTTTCAGGGAGTTTATAGTCTCTATGACAAAAGTCTCCGCTTATTTAAAGCCAAGCAGCAGCAACTTCATGAGGAAGCCATGAAATTAGAAGACCTAGATGACCCAAGATTAGAAGAATATATTGGGGAGAAGCATGCCGCACAACTGCGCGAAGATGTTGAGATGCTCGATGATCTTTATGGTCCGTTAGACCAAGATGCCTATCTGAATGGTGATGTCGCTCCAGTATTCTTTGGCTCTGCCGTCAACAATTTTGGCGTAAAAGAATTACTTGATGCCTTCCTTAAGATTTCTCCTAGACCCATTGGGAGGATGCTAGATGACAAACAAGTAGAACCTGACTATAAAAATTTTACTGGCTTTGTGTTTAAGATTCATGCGAACATGGATCCAAAACACAGAAACAGAATTGCCTTCTTAAGAATTTGTTCTGGTAAATTTGAAAGAGGTTCTACTTACTACCATACCCGCCAAGACAAGAAATTTAGAATCTCTCAAGCCACGGCTTTTATGGCCCAGGACAAAGAGACGATTGATGAAGCTTATCCCGGTGACATCATCGGACTATATGATACAGGTAATTTCAAGATCGGAGATACACTCACCGATGGAGAAGAAGGTATGTATCGTGGTATTCCAAGTTTCTCTCCTGAGATATTCAGAGAGGTGATCAACAAGGATGCAATGAAGACTAAGCAGCTAGAAAAAGGTCTTAAGCAGCTAATGGACGAAGGTGTTGCGCAGCTCTTCAACTTCGAATTAGGAAGTCGTAAGGCTGTCGGTGTGGTTGGCCAACTTCAGTTTGAAGTTATTCAACACAGACTAAAGCATGAGTATGGCGCTACTGCTGAGTTTGCAGGGATGTCACTTTATAAAGCTTGCTGGATCTCTTCTAAAAATGAGAAAAAGCTGAATGAGTTTATCGCTTCTAAGCAAAGGCATATCGCAAGAGATAAAGACGGAAAACTGGTCTTTATGGCAGAATCAAAAGCTTGGCTGCAAATGGTTCAGGACAACTTTCCTGAAATTGAGTTCCACTTTACCAGTGAGTTTTAATGAATAACATTGTACAGCCCCTTTATGAAGACAATCATTTACTGATTGTCAACAAACCAGCCGGAATTCTTATTCAAGGAGATTCGACTGGAGACAAACCGCTTGTTGAGCATTGCAAAGACTATATCAAGAAGAAATACGGTAAACCAGGAGCAGTCTTTTTGCATCCAGTGCATCGCTTGGATCGACCTGTTAGTGGTGTCATCGTTTTCGCAAGAACATCCAAGGCGTTGGAGCGAATGAATAAAATCTTCGCCACTCGAAAAGTTCAAAAGACCTATTGGGCAATCGTCAAAAAACATCCTCCTCAGAAGAAAGGCAGACTAGTCAGTTGGTTGGTCAAAGACACTAAGCGAAATGTGACCACTGCCTATTCGGAAGAAGTAGAAGGAAGTCAGAAGGCGGAGACCGACTTCAGAGTATTGGGTAAGCTGAACAATCACTACCTGATTGAAGTGGAGCCATTAACAGGCAGACCACATCAGATTAGGGTACATTTAGCCGAAATGGGCTGTCCAATCAGAGGAGACTTACGCTATGGATTCGCCAAACCCAATGAGGATAAAAGCATAAACCTCCATGCACGAAGGTTATACTTTGAACATCCCGTTAAAAAAGAACCCCTCGTCATAAAAGCTGGTTTACCTGGAGACCAGTTTTGGGAACAATTCCTCACGCTTGAAGACATAAAGGTGTCGGATAAGGACATCGAACGGCTACATTAAGAGTTATTTTTCAAATACACTTACTATTCACTTTTTCACTCCTTAACTTAAGGAGATGAAAAAAGTGCTCCGCATTCTCGGTATTGTAATCCTCAGTATTGTTCTATTATTCTTCATTGGCTTCCTCATCATAGATGAAAAACTCCCTGAAGGAGAGGCTGGCCCAGAAGCCGACCTTATGGCAGAGCAAATGCTGGCTGCCCTTAACAAAGAGGCTTGGGACAATACCGATGGTGTCAGCTGGACCTTTACTGGCATTCACGACTACGATTGGGACAAAGAGAATAATGTGGTAGGTGTTAAATGGGATGATAAGGAAGTCGCACTGCAACCTGCTTCTAAAACTGGTATTGTAGCGAATGGTGGCGACTATACTGGCGCTGAGGTAAAAGAGATGGTAGACATGTCATGGGATTTCTTTAACAACGATAGCTTCTGGTTATGTGCTCCTTATAAAGTCTTTGACCCAGGTACAGAACGTAGTATTGTTACTTTAAAGGATGGTAGAAAGGGGCTTAAAGTCACTTATACATCTGGAGGCACCACGCCAGGCGATTCTTACGTATGGATTTTAGATGATGAATACATACCAGTAGCCGTAAAAATGTGGGTAGGTATTCTTCCCGTTGGTGGTATAGAATTCACTTGGGAAAATTACGTCTACCTATCATCAGGCGCCATGATCGCACAAGATCATTGGTTGTTTGGGGCTGTGAATATTGATTTGACAAATGTCCAATGAGGTTCTTTCTAATCTTACTTATTGGAAGCCTATTTCAGACTGATCCTCCCGTGATCACTGAAATTCAAGATGTAAAGACAAAAGAACTCATGGGATCTCTTTTATCGGGTGATCGGTACTTGGCAAACGAATTCACTTTGCGAATTCACCAAAAAGAGAATCCCTATGGATCTGCTGGCAATGACAGTGGTGAAATCACGCACTCCTACTTCTTTGTTATTTCAGATAATGATGACTTCCCTAAGGAGTCGGTCTTTGAAATTGGTGAATTTTATGGCCCAAACATCATCGCGGTACGTGAAAAAGAAAAGCTTATTGAAGTAGATATTGAATATTCCGCCAACCTGAAGAAGACGGTCAAAACGGTTTTTGTTAGGCATCACCAGGTATCCTTTTAAGAAGTTATTTTTTTCGATACTGACTCGTATTGAATGGCACAAAAAAAGCCCCGACTTGCGTCAGGGCTTTTTACTTTATCTATTTGAATAGCTTAGTCTTTGATTACAGACTCGGCTAATACAATCACTTTGTTGTTGAGTACTTCTACCACACCACCATCAATCATAACGACTTCATCTTTGCCAGAGGCCTTAATCGTCATTTTGCCTTTACCCAAAGCACTAATCATTGGTGCGTGACCATTCAGCACTTGAAACTCGCCATCACTTCCAGTGAAAGTTGCCGAAGACGCCTCGCCTTCAAATATCTTCTTATCTGGAGTTACAACTTCTAATAGCATAGTATTATCTAGTTAGCGGCTGCTTCAGCCATCAATTTCTCACCTTTTTCTCTAGCGTCTTCGATAGTACCTACCAAGTTGAACGCTGACTCAGGAAGATCATCGTGCTTACCATCCATGATTTCGTTGAAACCTTTGATAGTATCCTTGATGTCTACCAACACTCCTTTGAGACCAGTAAACTGCTCTGCTACGTGGAATGGTTGAGAAAGGAATCTTTGAACACGTCTTGCGCGTGTTACAATTAATTTATCTTCATCAGACAATTCGTCCATACCAAGGATGGCGATAATGTCTTGAAGCTCTTTATAACGTTGCAAAGTTTCCTTCACACGTTGTGCAGTATCGTAATGCTCATCACCTAAGGTATCAGCTGTCAAGATTCTTGAAGTTGAATCCAATGGATCCACCGCTGGGTAAATACCTAGCTCAGCAATTTTTCTTGAAAGTACTGTTGTTGCATCCAAGTGAGCAAATGTTGTCGCTGGAGCAGGGTCAGTTAAATCATCTGCAGGTACGTAAACCGCCTGAACAGATGTAATTGAACCGTTCTTAGTTGATGTAATTCTTTCTTGCATCGCACCCATCTCTGTTGCCAAAGTTGGTTGGTATCCTACTGCTGAAGGCATACGACCTAGAAGGGCAGATACCTCAGAACCCGCTTGGGTAAATCGGAAGATGTTATCAATAAAGAATAGAATGTCTTTTCCTTGTCCATCACCATCGCCATCACGGAAGTACTCAGCAATTGTCAACCCAGAAAGGGCTACTCTCGCTCTCGCACCTGGAGGCTCATTCATCTGACCGAATACGAAGGTTGCTTTAGACTCAGAAAGTTTTTCAGTGGTTACCGTTGAAAGGTCCCATCCGCCTGACTCCATAGACTCACTGAATTCATCACCGTAAGTCACGATGTCAGATTCAATCATCTCACGAAGCAAATCATTTCCTTCTCTTGTTCTTTCACCAACACCAGCAAATACTGAAAGTCCAGAATATGCTTTCGCAATGTTGTTAATCAATTCTTGGATCAATACTGTTTTACCAACACCAGCACCACCAAACAAACCAATCTTACCACCTTTTGCATAAGGCTCGATAAGGTCAATTACTTTGATTCCTGTGAATAAAACTTCAGTTGCAGTAGAAAGGTCTTCAAATTTAGGAGCCGACCTGTGGATAGGCAGCCTTTTGTCACCTTTTGGCTGAGGGAGACCATCAATAGCCTCACCAACTACGTTGAAGAGTCTACCTTTAATGTCGTCACCAACAGGCATTGAGATCGCCAAACCAGTATCGATTACATCCATGCCTCTTGTCAAGCCTTCAGAAGAATCCATTGCAATGGTTCTTACTCTGTCTTCACCAAGATGCTGTTGCGTTTCCAACACCACTTTTTGACCGTTTTCTTTTGTTACTTCTAATGCGTCAAGAATGTTCGGTAATTTAGTACCAACAGTGTCGAAACGAACGTCTACAACGGGTCCAATTACCTGAGTGATCTTTCCAATATTTGCCATCTGTTATTCTTTATTAAGAAAGGAAAAATGCGATTAATTTTCTGGGGGCAAAGGTATGTGTATAATGTATTAAACCAAAGTCTTCTCTTGAAAATAGCAGCTATATTTTGCTTTCGGATTAAGCTGATAAAACGATCCGAAATACTGTGCCGACATCGGCCTGGGAATTTTTGACGAAAATACGTCCATTATGATAGTTTTCGATGATTCTTTTCACCAGTGCGAGCCCTAAACCCCAGCCTCTCTTTTTGGTGGTAAAACCAGGCTTAAAAACCTCACTAGCTTTGCCTTTGACAATTCCTTTACCATCATCGGCAATATCAATAAACACTTCATGCGCTGATGTTTGCCCAATAGTCACGGTGATATTGCCAATACCGCTCATTGCATCCACCCCATTCTTGACGACATTTTCTAACACCCATTCGAAAAGTGGCTTATTGAGCTTAGCCATAATATCCCTTGATTCGCCTTCAATTTTGAAGTGTACCTTGGACGAAACCCTCGGCTTAAGATAGTTCAGCAATCCGCTGACGGTATCATATACATTTTGGCTTTTCAAGACTGGAACCGAGCCAATATTAGAGAAGCGTTCTGTGATCATTTCTAACCGAACAACATCTTTCTCAAGCTCAACGATAATATCGTCACGTCCCTTCATCTCTGCCATCCCTTTGAGGTATTCTACCCAAGCAATCAAAGATGAAAGTGGAGTACCCAATTGATGTGCTGTTTCTTTCGCCATGCCCACCCAAACGCTATTCTGTTCTGATCTTCGGGAGTAGCTAAACGCCAAGTAAGCGATAAAGCCAAAAATTGCTATGACAGAAAGCTGAATGTAAGGATAGGTACTCAGTTGCCTGAGTAAATAGGAGTTGCGAAAAAAAACATACTGAATATCTGAAATCTCTCCTTCCGAACCATTACGAATTATTATCTTGAAGGGATCGTTTTCTGAACGCATTCGTTCAAGTATCTTTTGTCTTTCACTCAAGGCCTCCCCTACATTTCTGGCATCGTAAATCTCTTGCGTTGCCGAATCTAACACGATCACAGGCAATGTGTTATCAGGCCCAATGATATTATTTGAAATGAAAGTCAGTGCTGACTCATCAACATCTGGTAAACTTGAGAATTCAACCGCTTGTGCCCAGAGTCGGATTTTCTCCTCCTCTCCCTTCTTAAGCTTACCCACGAGGCCATTGGTATAAATGATTGACCCACTACCAATGATGATCGCTACGATCAGTATGAACCACTTGATCCGTGCTTGGTGGGTGTAAAAATCAATATTAATAGCTCCTTTGAAAGGATTTTGCATGTTGAAAATTTACGAAAATAATCACTAGGGGAACGATGTCTTTGTTTGATTGTTTCTTCGCAAGACGGAAATATGAAGTAGATAGCTATTGTCTTTCCATATCTAAATCATGAAGAAAGCTGTCCACCACTCCTTGTTTAACATGTTCCATAACGACAATTTTCCACCACTTTACACCCTCGCCATGGATATCAGGTACGAGCATGTATTTATCGGCCAGCGCTTTAGAAACAAATTCGGATTTAATGGTAACAATATTCATAAAGGGATTTCTGAAATACTCAACTCCCTTTTCATCAAGATTACTACAAAGCCTATCCGTTTTAGACAGTAACTTTTGTATTTTACCCTTCCAGCCCTCCGAACCATATGTTCGCATAATCATCCATATAGCAATTGCATTTGCCCCTGAACGACTTCCGACTAGCGTATAGTCTTTGCCTTTTACGTAGTTAGCCTCTTCGGTTAAACCATACGCCATGAAGCCTTTCCTCGACAGATAAATTCCGGTACCATAAGGAGACTGTAACATCTTGTGACCATCTAAAGTGAACGAATTTATCTTTGGATTTTGAAAAGTAAGTAATGAAGCTTCATTGGAAAAAGGATAGATGTAACCACCAAAAGCAGCATCCACATGCACCTTATAATCAACCTTCAGGTCGTCTAACCAAAGCGTAATTTTACCTATATCATCCACCGAGCCAAACATGGTGGTAGACATATTTATCACCAGTATAAAGTGCTTAACCCCATCAGCCTGAGCTGCAGTGATGCAATTCTCTAGGCTTTCTTTGGTCACTGCTCTCGAAATAGGATCAACCTGAGTCACGTATGACTTCAAACTTAAGAGTTTGGAAGCCTTTGGCATGGAGTAATGGGCATCTTCAGAATAAATCACACCAATTTGATCAGCCTTCGCTAGAAACTCCGTCTGATAATACCCTTTCAGTATCCAAAGGGCTTGAATATTAGCCTCAGTACCTCCAGAAGCTACATAGCCGTCAAAGTCATCTTCTCTTCCATCAAAAATTTGCTTCGCACAAATATCTATGAGTTCTTTTTCAATTTGATGCGTCCCCTCAAAAGCAACCTCAGAATCATTTAGTGTGTGACAGCCAATATGGTTTGGGTTAGCTATCAAAGCTGAAAGGAAAGGAGCATCTTTTAGAAAGGGGGCATCGTCATAAAATACCTCAGTGTCTAAATAAGATGCGGGAAGACCCAAAACGGGCTTCTCTCGGTAATCTAAGTTTTTATCTAAAGCACTAAATACTTTCTCCTTAATCTGCTTATGTGAGTACCTTTCCCAAAACATATGAGCTCTTCTATAACTTTGCTCAAAGTTCAGTCTTTCTTGTGAGCTCTCATAAAAAAATCCTCATTGAAGATCAATGAGGATTTTGTATCTCTTTTGTATTTAGTCGCTTAGACCTTCATAGTAAACCACTTACCAATCGTTTTCCAATTGACTTTTACACCATACATTAAGATTCCAATGCGATACACTCTTCCTGCCATCCAAAGTGTCCCAATGAATCCGCCTATTAAAAACACCATTGAAAGCGCTAGCTGCCAATCAGGCACTCCGAACGGAATCCTCGCCATCATAATAATTGGTGACGTAAATGGTATGAGCGATAGCGTTACTGCCAAACCTCCGTTAGGATCATCTAACACAAAGAACATGGCCATAATCGATGCAATAATTGGAATGATAATAGGGAACATAAACTGTTGCGCATCTTGAATGCTATCAACAGCCGAACCAATCGCAGCATAGAGTGCTCCATATAATAAGTACGCTCCTACAAAATAGAACAAAAAGCAAAGCAGAATTTTTACGACTGGTACCGTTGCAATCATCGCTTGAATGTTTGCAGCCATTTCTTGTTGGCTCGTCAATTCCATTGCCTCCTGAGGCACTTGTTGAGAAGCAGCTTCCATAACAGCACCGTCACCAGCCAGAATACTTAGGCCAACAGTTGACAATCCTCCTATCAATACAAACCATATTAACAACTGAGTAAAGCCTACGGCACCAACACCAAGCACTTTACCCATCATCAGCTGAAATGGTCTGACAGAAGAAATAATTACCTCTACAATTCGGCTCGTCTTTTCGTCAAGAACAGATTGCATGATTTGTGCCCCGTATATGAAAATGAACATATAGATCAGGAAACCTGTACCATACCCTACGGCAAAACTTAGCTGAGCATTACTTTCTTGCGACTCACCACTCTCTGATATATTGAATGAATCAAGGTCTACTCTTACTCTAAGGTTGCTGATTACAGTAGGGTCTAAGCCTGAATTTTGGAGTTTGATATCCTCTAATGCATTCCGGATATCAGCTTCAAGCCGCTCCATCGCCTGAACACTCGGGTTGGTCTTAGAGTATAGCTCAAATCCATTGTAATTAATTACTGAAGCGTCTGACAAGTCAACCTTAGGTAGGTACATAAGGCCAAAAGCTCCTGCATCTAACAATTGCTTCTTTGCCGATTCTAAGTCGCCTGTGATGTACTCAAATTCAAAACTTGTAACATCAAATGCATCACTGAAATAACCGCTCTCATCGAGGACTAAAACCTTGTCACTTCTAGATTCCTTTTCTTGTCCTGCAAAGTAAACGATAGCAATAATAATCGCTGGCATCACCAATGGAGTAAGAATTGTCGCCAATAAGAACGACTTCTTTTTTACTCTGGTTAAGTACTCTCTTTTTAATACTAAAAATATCTGTCTCATGCTTCTCCTCCTTCTACGATGTCGATGAAAATGTCATTGATAGAAGGCACCACTTCGACAAATGAGTGCACTTCGATGAGGTTGATAAGTTCCTTTAAGATGTCGTTTGGTGACTGTCCCTCTTTAGCCTGAAGCATTGATTCTGACAGGTCATCCTGCACCACTGCTGTCTTTAGCACATCAAAGTTGGTACTAAGTCCATTAAGCGACCCTTTGTAATGCACTACATACTTACCCGACTTAAACGAATTCTTAATATCTCTTTTCGTCCCGTCTAATATCTTTTGAGACTTATTAATCAAAGCGATGTCATCACATAGCTGCTCAACAGATTCCATTCTATGGGTAGAGAAAATAACAGTAGCTCCTTTATCTCTCAGCTCGAAAATCTCGTCCTTAATTAGATTCGCATTCACAGGATCGAAACCTGAAAAGGGCTCATCCAGAATCAAAATATCTGGTTCATGAAGTACGGTAGCTATAAACTGAATTTTTTGGGCCATTCCTTTAGAGAGGTCTTCCACCTTTTTACCAGACCATTCCGTTAAGCCTAATTTTTCTAACCAGTGCTTGATTCTTTTTCGAGCCTCTGCATTTGACAAGCCTTTGAGTTGGGCTAAATACATTAACTGCTCCCCAACCTTCATCTTTTTGTAAAGACCTCGCTCTTCCGGTAGGTAACCGATGTCTTTGATGTGTTTAGGATGAAGTTTTTCTCCTTTTATGGAGATATCACCTTCATCACACATAATGATTTGATTGATGATCCTAATTAGAGTGGTTTTGCCTGCTCCATTGGGTCCTAAGAGCCCAAAGATGGATTGTTTTGGTATGGCGATACTCACATCGTCTAGCGCTTTGTGAGCGGCATAGTTCTTTGTGACATTATTCGCTTCAAGAATATTCAATGCAGTTTCAATTTAGTGGTGTCTAAAAATAAGTGCTTTCAAGTATAAAACCTTAAAAGACAAACCAATTTGAAAAAACTGATAATACTATGGTAATAATAAAAAGGTAAGCGGAAGAAAGTGTCGGTTTACGGAAAATTTAGCTAGCTAAGGTTTTGGTCATTTCTTAAAAACGACACTACCCATGGACAAATCAATGTTGAATTCCAATAGGTTAGTAGCATCAGGAGTGTAAACGGAACTGACAAAAACGTTGTCACGAATCTCTTTAAACCCTTCAGGCACTTTGAACTTACGGTATGAAGTATCCTTCATGCGCACGATGATTGGTATGTCTTCAGCAGGAAGGTTAATCTCCAAAGAACCTGCCCCAACCCTAGCCCAAATCTCGCTTGCCCTTTGCGGCAATTCATCAAAACTAAGGACAAGTGACCCAAAGCCCACCTCTGCCAAAATATTCTTAGCTCGCGCTAAACTTAGTCTTTCAATTTCAACATCGCCTAAGTCTACACTGACCATAAAGGTATCCATCTCGATCTTATTCTGAAGCTTAGAGAGATAGCCAACTTTCACGTGGGCATTGGCCGAACTGATTTTTAAATTCTCTACTGCAATGTCAGAAAGGTCGATATAGGCATTTCCTACTCCGTAATTAAGGTTAAGGTTATAGGGCTTGTAATCTGTAAAATAGATGTTCCAATAGTTCTCTGTATCCATGGTTTTCTTTCCAAAGATTTTGGAAAGTTTGGTACCGAACCCTTCATTACCATTGTCTTTTAAGTTCAACCACGCATTGAGTCTCGTACCTTCAAGAGATTGACCAAATTCGCTTGTAATGTACTCCTCATTATGATTACCTAGAATGTTAATCGGGTAATCACCTTTTCGTGTACGAATTTCGCAGGTGCCAGAAGCGGCCTTTAATTTGAAATATACCTTCTCACAAGAACCATCGTCTTGCACAGTAAAGTGCTTTTTCGTTTGAGCCAATCCATTCATCCCTGAAATTCCCACAATGGCTACTAGTAAAAGTACTTTTTGCATTCAGTCGTTTACGTTTTGTTTAGAGTTTGGGTTACACCCATTGAATTTCACTGTGAATATTGCGGATTTTGGCAAAATGCACAGCCTATTCATAAAAAAAGCCCCGATTTCTCGAGGCTTGAAGTTTCTTGGCACTGTTTAATGCTAAAAGAACTCTTTTACTCTATCAAAGAAGCCTTTCTCTCCTTTACCCGGATTAGGTTTGAAGTTTTCAGCTTCTCTTAGTTTCTCAAGAATTTCTGTCTCTTCGCTCGATAGTTTCTTAGGTGTCCAAACGTTTACATGGATAAGCTGATCGCCTTTTCCGTATCCGTTGATATCCTTAATCCCTTTTCCTCGAAGCCTAAGGATTTTACCGCTTTGGGTTCCTGGCTCAAGCTTGATTCGCACTTTACCATCGATGGTAGGCACCTCCATACTCGTCCCTAATGCTAAGTCTGCAAAATTCACAAAGAGATCATACACCACATTGGTACCGTCTCTTTTCAGCGTTTCGTGCTCGATTTCTTCAATTACGATGAGTAGATCACCTGGCACACCTCCTCCTGGCGCCATGTTTCCCTTGCCAGACATGGACAACTGCATACCGTCACCAACTCCAGCTGGAATCTTAATAGGAATTACTTCCTCTTGCATTTCAAGGCCAGTACTATCTACACCCGGAGGTCGTTTATCAATTATTTGACCGCTACCGCTACAAGAACTACATGTAGTTGCTGAAACCATCTGACCCAGCATGGTATTCACTACCTTTTTCATTTGGCCTGAGCCACCGCAAGTGGTACAAGCCTTGAAGGTTACTCCTTCTGCGTTAATCAAGCGATTAACTTTTATCTTCTTCTCAACACCGTTGGCGATTTCTTCAAGTGTAAGCTTAAGCTTAATACGCAGCGCAGAACCTTTGCGCTGCCTACGACCTCCGCCTCCGCCACCACCAAAGAAACTTTCGAAAGGACTTCCTCCGCCCCCACCAAAAATATCTCCGAACTGGGAGAAGATATCGTCCATATTCATGCCACCTCCAGCTCCACCAGCTCCACGCATGCCTTGATGACCAAATCGGTCATACTGTGCGCGTTTTTCAGCATTGTTAAGTACCTCATAGGCTTCGGCTGCTTCTTTAAACATGTCCTCCGCCTCTGGGTTGTCAGGGTTCTTGTCTGGATGATACTTAATTGCCATTTTACGATAGGCTTTTTTCAGCTCCTCGTCAGTGGCACCTTTGCTCACTCCCAGAATTTCGTAGTAGTCTCTTTTCGCCATAATTAAGAACCTATAACCACCTTAGCAAAGCGAATCACCTTTTCTCCTAGATAATACCCTCTTTCAAGCGTGTCAATTATTTTTCCTTTTAGTTTTTTCTCATCAACCGGAAACTGTGTTACCGCTTCGTGCAAATCAGCATCGAATTTAGTTCCCTTCTCAGTTTCCATCACTTTCAATCCTTTATTTTCCAAGGACTTCAAAAGTTTACTATGGATCAGGTCAAAACCTACTTTTATGGCTTCAATATCCTCTTGCTTTTCATTGGCCTGCTTGGCTCTTTCAAAATCGTCAACAATTGGCAGAAGCTCTGACATTAGGTCAGAAGAAGCAGTCTTGATTAAATCAATTCTTTCTTTGGCATTACGTCTTCTAAAGTTTTCAAACTCAGAATATAGACGTAGATATTTATCTTTTGCCTCGCCTAATTCTTTTTCTAACTTTTCTTCAGGAGTTAATACCTCCTCTTCCTGAGCTTCAGTTTCAGCTTGCGCCTCGTTTTCAACCGTCTCGTCAGTAGACTGATTTTCAGTACCTACTTTCGTTTCTTCAACGGTTTCTTTCGTCTCCTTGTCTTTTGCCATTTTTTGATTAGTTCTAAACGTTCAGCCTGAGTGCAATTTTATTGCCAAGGGAAAATAAGTGTCAATATGACATATTTGGTTTTTGATTCACCAAATACTGTCAGGCTCAATGTTAAATGATTAAGGATTAAGTTTCTTCCAAATCGCATCCTTTAGGTCTACCAGACCCATGTTCGCTAGTGAAGAAATGAATAATGGTTTTAAATCTTTCGGGAAAGATGCGCTCATCTCTGCAATCAGCTCTTCATCGAGCATATCGCATTTGGAGATGGCCAAAATACGGTCTTTATCGAGTAGCTCAGGATTGTACTTTGTGAGTTCATTCATTAAGATTTGGTATTCCGCTACAATATCATCTGCATCCGCAGGCACCATAAAAAGTAGGATTGAATTTCTTTCGATGTGTCTCAGGAATCTGAGTCCTAGCCCTTTTCCATCTGAGGCACCTTCGATAATCCCTGGGATATCAGCCATCACGAAGGATTTATCATCGCGATAAGAAACAACCCCCAAGTTTGGTACTAAGGTAGTAAATGGATAGTCTGCGATCTCCGGCTTAGCCGCTGAGAGTACAGAAAGCAATGTGGATTTACCCGCATTTGGAAATCCTACAAGACCAACATCTGCAAGCAACTTAAGCTCTAAAATACATGTCTTTTCTTCGCCTTCCTCTCCCGGCTGAGCGTACCGTGGCGTCTGTTTGGTAGCAGTTTTAAAATTTTCATTCCCTAAACCACCTCGGCCTCCAGGAAGCAGAATGACTTCTTGTCCTTCTTCTGTCACTTCAAGTAAAACCTCACCTGTCTCAGCATCCTTTGCCGTAGTTCCTAAAGGCACTTCTAGAATCTGATCCTTGCCATCAGAACCGGAACTCCCATGGCCACTGCCATTCTCTCCGTTGTCTGCAGCAATATGCTTTTTATACCTCAGATGAAGTAGTGTCCATAGTTGGCTATTCCCTCTAAGGATTACACTACCACCTTTACCACCGTTGCCACCATCAGGCCCGCCTTTTGGTACGTGCTTTTCTCTTCTAAAACTGATAGCCCCAGCGCCACCATTGCCAGAGCGGCAATACATTTTTACATGATCTATAAAGTTTGAACTGGCCATAAGTACTTAGAATAAAAAAAGATGACCCAAGGGTCATCTTCAATATAAAATTTTATCTGGCATTAAGCCATATGTGATTCTACCGCTGCTGAAATATCTGCAAAAATACCATCAATAGTACCAACACCATTGATCTTACATATCTTGTCCTGCTTCTCGTAAAAAGCTGCAACTGGCAATGTCTTGTTCAAGTACTCCTGAATTCTGACATTAATTTTTTCTTCGTTTTGATCATCCGCTCGCCCTGAAGTCTTGCCTCTTTCAAGTAATCTTTTCTTCAGTTCGTCTTGCGGTACATCTAGCATAATCATACAGCCAATTGTAGCATTATGAATAGTCAATACTTCATCTAAAGATTCTGCTTGCGCAACTGTTCTTGGGAAACCATCGAAGATAAAGCCTTTGGCGTCAGTATTGGCTTTCAGAAAGTCCTCTACCATACCAATAACGACTTCGTCTGGAACTAATTTCCCATTGTCCATAAAGGATTGCGCCTTCTTTCCCAGGTCTGTTCCTTCACCTAAATGCTTTCTAAATAAGTCTCCTGTAGATATGTGTTTTAAGCCGAATTGCTTAATAAGATTTTCACTCTGCGTCCCCTTTCCTGCACCAGGAGGGCCAAATAATACAATATTAATCATCTATTGATTGGATTTAACAGGCCACAAATATAAGGATTATCCTTAGTCCTGCTTGAGTTGATAGATATCTTTAAAGTTCCTTCCTAACCCATCATAGTCTAAACCATATCCTACAACGAACTTCTCGGGGATTTCAAAACCTTTGTATTTTATATCAAGCTTGCACTGAAGACAATCTGGTTTTACTAAAAGTGATGCAATTTCTATAGAATTAGGTTTTAAAGTGCCAAAATTGGCAAGCGCCTTTTGCATCGTTAGCCCTGTGTCAACAATATCTTCGACCAAGATAATATCTCTGCCTTGGATATCTTCATGAAGATTGACTACGCTGCGCACCTCACCTGTACTTTCCATTCCGCTGTAGGACGAAAGTCTTACAAAGGTGACCTCACATGGAATCTCAAGTGTTTTTAATAAATCACTGCAAAACATAAAGGCTCCATTCAGCACACCAATGAATAAAGGGTTTTTTCCCTTGAAGTCTTTTGAAATTGCCTTGCCTAGCCTTGAAACCGCTTGCTGAATTTCAGCTTCAGAAAGAAACGGCTGGAATGTTTTGTCGTGAACGGTTACGTAATTCAAGTCTTGATGGGTTAGGAAGCGAATATATTACAATTGTTCCATAAGCACTTGATACATGGCAACCATACAGTCGATATCATGCTTGTGAACGATCTCATCAGGGCTATGCACATTGTCTTCTGGAGCCCCTACAAAGCACCAATCAAAGGGATAAGGTGACTCCTGTAATTCACGGCCATCACTAGACCCTCCACCTTCGACTTCTAACTGAAAGTCAACTTCGCTCTCTCTGGCTATGGCGATTATTTTATCTATAAAGCTCCTTCTTGGCACACTCCGATCTCGCATTGAAATAGCAACACCTTGACCATGCACGACACCTTCGGTCACCCAAGTGATATCAGAAATCAAAGCTTGTCTCACTCCCCATTCTTCATAAATATGTTTGGCGATATAAGGAACCGAACCTCCACCGTGTTCTTCATAGCAAGAGAATACTATCACTCCATCGGTCAGGGTTTCGGCTACTTTCAAGGCATTCAACACGCCCAACCTATTATCTAAGTAGCAAGACTGTACATAATCTTCGGTTTCTCGAAAGTCTCTTTTAAATACAAGCTCCGTACCCCGATCTATTCCTCGGGGAAACTTATAGTGGATATCCCCATCATTTTCAAAGAGTTCGCATTCAATAGGACCGAGAGAATCTTCCCCAACTAATCTATAGCCAATTTCAGCCTTTGGCCCACCAATTGGCACGAGTTGATCATGATAGCGTACGGTAAAACCAATACTATCCATATGAGCAAAAATGGCCGTTCTCGGCTTTCCAAACTTAAGCACAATACAATCTTGAAATGCCTCACCAATGTGAACTTCAGGCTGAACTTTCCAAGTCTTTTGATGCTGTTTTATGTAGTCAAATAGAAAAGATTTCATTGCCACCTCGTTGCCAGAAGGTGCGTGAATTCCACAAAGTGTTTTTAAGAGCGAGAAGTCCATGGTAAATATTTTAGGTTAAAATTAGCAGAGACCTAACACATTCTTGCGGGTAGCGCCTAGAAAAATATAAATTGCCATTCGAAAATCTCTACAGATGTTCATACTCAATAAAACGAACTCAATAGCCAATAACTTTTTGGCTGAACTCCGGGACAAATCTATTCAGAAGGATCGGCTCAGGTTCAGACAGAATTTAGAGCGCCTAGGTAGCCTATTGGCTTATGAAATCTCCAAAGATTTGAACTTCGAGTCAAAGACCATTCAAACAAGCTTGGCTGAAACGAATACCGCTGTGATATCTGACGAGGTGGTGATTGTATCTATCCTGAGAGCAGCCATTCCATTTAGCAATGGCTTTGTTCAGATGTTCGACCATGCTGAGGTTGGTTTTATTGGTGCCGCTCGTCAAGAATCCAATGGCGATGAAGTTCAAGTCGATTTAGACTATGCAGCCGCACCAGACTTAACAGGCAAAACCTTGATCATTGTGGATCCAATGCTGGCTACTGGTAAATCACTTGTCCAAAGTGTTGAGCGTCTGATCCAAAACGGCATCCCGAAATCCACTCATTTAGCCTCTGTAATTGCCGCTCCTGAAGGAATTGCATATTTAAATGAAAGCTTACGTTTAAATTTCAAAATCTGGACGTGTGCTCTGGATGAAAAATTGAATGAACAGTCTTACATCATTCCGGGTTTAGGTGATGCTGGCGACCTAGCCTTTGGCCCAAAATTGTAGAATATTAGATGCTGTTGGACATACTTATCTTAGCGATTGGCTTAGCCACTTTAATTCTTGGTGGAGATGTATTGGTAAAAGGAGCCTCTCGCGTAGCGCTCAGGTTTAACGTCAGCCCCATGATTGTAGGGTTAACAATTGTAGCCTTTAGTACATCTGCGCCAGAACTGTTAGTGAGTTTAAAGGCAGCCCTAAAAGAAGCGCCAGATTTTGCCATGGGCAATGTGGTGGGTTCAAATATTTCCAACTTGTCACTTGTACTCGGGGTAGCCTGTTTGTTTGGTTATATCCCAATCCATAAAGGAACGGCCATAAGGGATTGGCTCGTTGCCGTCTTAGCCTCATGCCTATTACTCATCTTCATTTGGGATGGAGACTTAGTCTTTTGGGAAGGAGCCGTGCTCTTCTCAGGATTGATTATTTATCTTTCTTTCCTTCTAGTCAAAACGAAGAAGGACCAAATAAAATTAGATATTACTTACGACAGAAAACAGGACACTAGGTTTGAGCAATCAAAAGACCTCTTTTACATAGCAATTGGAGGGGTATGTCTGTATTTCGGCTCGGAATGGTTTATTGACTCCGCCCAAAGTTTGGCTTCTGGACTTGGTGTTTCTGAGCGAATCATTGGCCTTACTGTACTTGCCCTGGGTACTAGCCTTCCTGAACTATTTACCTCAGTAATTGCTGCAAGAAAAGGTGAAACAGACTTAGCATTAGGTAATCTATTTGGCTCTAACATCTTCAACATCCTTTCAATCTTAGGCATTACAAGCATGGTTCATGGGCTCGATGTAAATGAAGTCATTGTCAATAGTGATATGATTTGGATGCTCATATTAACCTTGGGCATCCTCCCACTCATGCTTTTCCGTAGAAGACTAGGTACAGTTTCCGGTATTATCCTGATGACCTTTTATAGTCTGTATATCTTTATGGTCTTAAGGTGATGTGGCAAGAAATAATTACGTATCTGGGCATCTATCTACTTGCCTGTCTTAAGTCAATCTTTCCTCCGCTTTTGGGGCCAGCGGCAGGTATGTCGAACTTAGAAATCATAGTCATCACCGTTGGTGGTTTAATGACTAGCGTCATACTCTTTACTTACTTAGGAGAAAAAATAAAAAAACATATTATCCCATTTTTTATCAAGAACCCTAAAATATTCACTACGAAAAGCCGAAGAATGGTTAGGCTTTGGAAGAGTTACGGGATTATTGGAATCTGCTTCTTGACACCCTTGATTCTTTCTCCACCTGGTGGAGCACTTCTCGTTTCTTCAGTTGGTGCCCCTAGAAAGCAGCTATTTTTCTATATGCTGGTCTTCGGAATTATGTGGGCAACGGTCTGGACATTCTCGGTGGATTGGTTGTTAGACCTTGGCTTGATTAATGGAATGGGTGATTAGCCATGCCTACGTAATACTTCGGTAGGCAAAGTGATTAGGTGAAGTTCAAAACTCAGAACCTATTACTAACTATTCATTGTTAATTCTTCATTAAAAATTCACCCTTCATAATTCATTCCTCATCAGGTAACATTTCGATATCCTGAATCAATACCCTCTTAGAGATGGCTTTCCCAGTAGTGGTGGCAGCTAAGCCTCCCATAGCAGTTTCTTTATAACGCGTCTCCATACTCTGTCCTACCTCACCCATGGCTTCTACACATTCGTCTACTGGAATAACCGCACTAACATCTGCCAAGGCGATTTGAGCTGAACTATTGGCGATAGCCGCTGCACTTGCGTTTCGTACCACACAAGGTACTTCTACCAATCCGGCAACAGGATCGCAAATCAAACCTAGCATACACTGAATGGTAATGGCAACAGCATTAAACACTTGATCAATACTTCCTCCTAAACAGTACACCATAGCACCTGCACCCATGGCGGCAGCACTGCCTGTCTCTGCTTGACAACCACCGACAGACCCAGCAATTGAAGCTCTTTTTTCCATAATTAAAGCAATTCCAGCCCCAACTAAAAGACCTTCCTGTATACTCCTATCTGAGATATCATGAATTTCTTGTAGCGTAACAAGTACCCCTGGCAGAATACCCGAAGCGCCTGCGGTTGGTGCAGCCACAACACGGCCCATACATGAGTTAACCTCTTTGGCGGCAAGCGCCCTTGAAATCAAAACTTGAAACTCTCTTGATAAAACAGGCTTAGGGTAGTTATAAACCTTTTTGGCACCATTGTTAATCATTCCAGATCGCGAGGTCATTTCCTCTGTCAAACCCGTTTGAACGGCCTCCTTCATCACGCTATAGGCATTTTCTAGACCAACCCACATCATCTCTTCAGTAGCCTGCTTCTGATCTACCTCATATTCAATGACTGATTGTGGCAATGAAATATCATGCGTGGTACAGTATTCCTTCCAACCCTTAAAATCTTCAAACAAAAAGCTCATGTCAAATCTATTTGCCCAAAGCTAATCCATTTTACGCAAACGATTGAACATAAAAACTTCACTTATTTCAAATCATCAATTGCTATCTTTGCGGCATGGAATTGCAGAACGACTTATTGATTAGAGCCGCAAAGGGAGAAAAGACAGAAAGAACGCCTGTGTGGCTGATGCGCCAAGCAGGAAGGATCCTTCCTGAATACCGCGCAATAAGAAATTCTCTCAGTGGCTTTATTGAATTGGTCACTACACCAGAGCTCGCGGCGGAAGTCACCATTCAACCAGTAGATATTTTGGGAGTTGATGCTGCGATTATCTTCTCCGATATTTTGGTAATTCCTGAGGCCATGGGGCTCAAATACAAAATGGTTGAGAAGCAGGGCCCTTGGTTCCCTGAAACAGTTAAAGGCTATGATGATTTCAATAAGCTAAAAAAGGCAGATGTTGAATCGGATTTGGGTTATGTGCTCGAGGCCATTAAAATCACCAAAAAGGAATTGAACGGACGTGTGCCCTTGATCGGTTTTGCCGGTGCTCCATGGACTATCTTCTGTTATATGATCGAAGGCCAGGGAAGCAAAACTTTTTCTAAAGCGAGAAGGATGTTGTACACCGAACCACTCTTGGCAGATCAGCTATTACAACTCATCACTGATAGTACAATAGATTACTTAAAAGCACAGATTAAAGCTGGTGCGGATATTGTGCAGGTTTTTGATTCATGGGCTGGCATCTTATCGCCAGAGCATTATCAAAAATATTCGATGAAGTACATCACACAAATTTGTGATGCCATCAATGATGTACCAGTGACGGTATTTGCCAAAGGAGCCTTCTTTGCTCGTCAAGAGATGCGCCACCTCAATTGCCAAACGATCGGCTTAGACTGGAACATGGATATTAAAGAGTCGAGAAGATTAATTGGTGAAGGAAAGACTTTACAAGGCAACCTTGATCCGTGTGCACTATATGGTTCAACTGTAGAAATTGAAAAAGCCACACGCAACATGTTGGATAGTTTCGGTACAAGTCGACACATTGCCAACCTGGGTCATGGTGTTTATCCAGACACAAACCCTGATAAGGTGAAGGTCTTTATCAATACCGTAAAAGAGTACAGCGCTGTCATGCATAGCGAAGTCGAATAATCTACCCTATTGATTTTCTTTTCGTTTCCCTAGGTTTAAGCTACAGGTAATCTTCTCTAACTGGACTAAATACATCTAGTAACTGGCAATCTGTGATGGCCTTTCCGCTATGAACAGCATTGGAAGGAATAACAGCCACATCGCCCGCTATCATTACTTTAGATTCGCCTGCCAAAGTTAGTTCAAACTCACCAGAAATGACTTGTGCCGCTACTTGCTCATGCGGATGACTATGTTCAGGCAATACACTTCCAGCCTTGATGTCCCAATAGGCAAGGCTCATTTTTTCAGTGTGCACGAACTTGACTGAGAAGCCAGGGAGAAGTTCTCTTGACTCAACATTATCTAGACTGATAAATGGCATTAGTCAAAGATTTTTTGATCGTTTGCTTCTTTTGCAAGATCTTCCTTATCAATCGGCACGACACCTACATGCTCACACACTAAGCCTCCACCAAGATTAGCCAATGCAGCCGTTCTTTTTGCGTCAAGACCTGCGGCGAGTCCACAAGCAACAATACTAATCACGGTATCACCTGCACCTGACACATCTGAAATTTGACGGATATGAGCAGGGATAAGGTGTGTTTCTCCGTTGTCTTTGATGAAAACTCCATGCTCGGAAAGGGTGATCATTACCATTTGCGCATTTAAAACTTCTTGTAAAGTTTTTGCTCCTGCCTTGACAGATTCTAAGTCAGTCGGATCACATTCGATCTTCAATCCTTCTCTCAATTCTTTCAAGTTCGGCTTAAAAAGGGTTGCTCCTTTGTAGTCTAAAAAGTTTCTCTTTTTCGGATCTACCACCGTGGGTATCCCTAATCTATTTGCCTCAGCAATGGTCTCGGAAATAATCGTTTTGTTAATTACTCCTTTGTCATAATCTTCAAAAATTACGGCATCACATTCTGGAAGCAAGTTCTTGATATGGGCTAACAAGCTTTTCTGCTCAATGGCAGATAAGGCCTTGTCCGTTTCATAATCTATTCTTAGCAATTGATGCGCCCCAGAAAGTACTCGCTCCTTCACGGTAGTCTGCCGATCAGCACTTACAATTACTCCTTTTCCAGGAATATTCCGCTCTTTCAATCTTTTCAAGAAAAACTCACCATCGATATCATCACCAACAATGGCGCATGGAATTGGTGTTGCTCCTAAGGCCTGAACGTTGAGTGCTACATTTGCAGCACCACCGAGTCGCTTTTCCATTTTTGTTGCTAAGACAACGGGAACTGGAGCTTCAGGTGAAATTCTTGATACGCCTCCAAAGACATAGGAATCAACCATTACGTCCCCAATGACCAGAATCTTCAGTTTACTGATGGCTTCAAAAAGGGCGTTAGCGTCTGAAAAAGTCATTTATGAAAGTTTAGACAGTGCTTCTTTAATTCTTTTAATTGCTTCTCTCAAATCTTCTTCCGAGGCAGCATAAGATAGTCGAATACAATTATCATCACCAAAAGCTTCGCCTGTGACTAGGGAAACTTGGGCGTGGTCTAAAATATAAATGCAAAGATCGCCAGCGGTATTGATGGTTGTTTCGCCATAAGACTTCCCAAAATAGGCGCTCACATCCGGAAAGAAATAGAATGCGCCTTGTGGAATATTGGTCTTTAAGCCTGGGATTTCATCTAATAGGTTTTTCACTAAATCTCTTCTTCTGAGATACTCTTTGCTCATCTCATAGGTTGGCCCCAAATCTGAAGTCAGCGCTGTAAAAGCAGCTCTTTGAGCAATACCACAATTCGCAGAAGTGAATTGCCCTTGTACTTTGTTACATGCTTTCGCTAACCAAAGTGGTGCTCCGATATAACCGACTCTCCATCCTGTCATGGCAAATCCTTTGGCCATTCCATTAACGGTAACCGTTCTATCAATCATACCAGGCAAAGCACCAATACTGGCATGTGCTCCTGTATAGTTGATGTGCTCGTAAATTTCATCTGCAATTACGATTAGGTCGTCATGCTTCAGCACTACTTTAGAAAGCTCTTCAAGCTCATCTTTCGTAAAAACCGAACCTGTTGGATTACAAGGAGAAGAGAAAATTAATGCCTTTGTTTTAGGTGTGATAGCAGCAGCCAATTGGTCAGCCGTTACTTTAAAGTCAGATGCTATATCGCCTTTGACATATACAGGAATTCCACCTGCTAATTCAATCAAAGCAGAATAGCTTACCCAGAACGGTGCAAATACTACTACTTCATCGCCTTCATTGATAATGGCTTGAAAGATATTAGCAATGGACTGCTTAGCTCCGTTAGATATTACTATTTGATCTGCGCTATACACTAGATCATTTTCTCTCTTGAATTTGTCTGAAATGGCCTGGCGTACATCAAGATAACCATTGACTGGTGGGTAGCCAAAGTACTTCTCTGAATCAATCGCGTCTTTCGCCCCTTCTTGAATGTGCTTCGGTGTTTTAAAGTCAGGCTCGCCTAGGCTCAAACTGATCACATTGACACCTTTGGCCTTTAATTCTCTAGCCTTGGCAGCCATGGCTAGCGTAGCCGACTCTGCCATATTTTTGATACGATCTGAAAGCATTTCCATATTAGGACTTATTCGTATGTTGTTCTAGTCATTATACTTCTTCCCAAGGTCACTTCATCGGCAAACTCTAGTTCTCCTCCAATAGGTATTCCCCTGGCAATTGATGTAATTTTAATACCAAATTCCTTGAACTTCTTGGTCAAGTAAAATGCTGTTGTATCACCCTCCATTGTAGGGTTTAGCGCTAAAATTACCTCTTCTATTTTTGGCTCACTATCTTTTAGTCTTTTTATTAAAGTCTCAATATTAAGCTCCTCTGGGCCTATGCCTTCAATAGGAGAAATCACACCTCCCAACACATGGTAGAGTCCGCGATATTGTGCAGTATTTTCAATGGCGATTACATCTGGAGTATCCTCAACCACACAAATAGTAGATAAATCTCTTTTGATCGTTTTGCAGGTACAATCTGTAGTATCTGAGATGATATGACAAGTATCGCAATACTGTGTATCCTCCCTTAGACGGTTCAGAGCATACGAAAGATGAGTCGTAGTCATCTTGTCTTGCTTCAAGAGATGGAGTACTAATCTTAACGCAGTCTTCTTGCCGATTCCTGGTAGTTTAGATATCTCCTCGATTGCATTTTCAACAAGTTTGGGAGGGAAATTCAAAGTTCTTTTTGATGATTAAAGAGTAAATCACATAACCGTGGCTGTGATACCAGCATCCAAGATGTTCTCACACATTGGACGTAATTCTGTAAACGAACCTGTCTTTACAGTGCACTTTCCTTTATAATGAATCAGGTAAGTGCATTGCTCAGCTTGTTCAGCAGAATGACTACAAATCTTTATGAGCGTATTGATCACGTGCTCAAAAGTATTGACATCATCATTGAAAACGACCAGATCACAAAGGTCATCCTCAACGGCTACTTCCATTAATTCAACTGCCTCTTCTTCTTGGTAATTCAAACGCATTGATTAGAATTTTTTACAAATTTAATAAAATTTCAGCTCTCAAACCATCCGAGAGTTATTGGTTCTTTTGCTCGATATTCTCCATCCGCTGCATCAGAACCTTTAATTGCTCTTCCACAGAATGAACCTTTTCTTCTATGTTCTTAGGAGGGGTTAAATGAGTACTCAATTTACCTTTGACCAACCACAATTCTATAAGAATAGCTTCATCAATGGATACTGGTTTAAAGCTTGGGTTATCAGCCGATAACTCTAATTTATCTATACTATCAAGTCGACCTACTGCAATCACTTCCTTCGTTACAGCCAAAAGCACCGCGCCCTGGTATTTATCTTCAAGAGCAGCAGCATCGATTTTTTCACAAAACAGAAAATCTCCATGATGTATCCCTTGCTGATCGACCACCATATGATCACCACTCATTTCAAATAATCGTTGCACTCCAGTTCCCGAAAATGGTAACTCGCACTTGGGTAAAGAATCTAAATAATCTCTTTTTTGATGATTGACGAGATAATTAAGCTGTTGAGATTGAAGTACTAGACTTGCCTTACTCGTTTGTTTGGATGGAGGCACTCCTTGATGCAGCGCATCAAGTTTTTGATTAACAAGGTTGAAGCCATAGAGATCATTAACAGTTAGCTCCTTGGTCAATAACACATCTATAGACAAGCCAAAATAATGAGCAATTTCGATCAAGTTTTGAATTTTAGGCTCAGACCTACCCTCTTCATATGCCCCTACAGACGGTCTTGCCAAATTAAATAATTCAGCAAATTTAGCCTGCGATAGCTTCCTAACGGCTCTAATACGCTTTATGTTCTGTCCTACGTATGACATTGAAAAATAATTGCTAATTTTTTGAGCATATCTAAAACTTTTTGCATATTTGCTCCGTAAACATAGAGTAATTAATTCAAAACATAAACGGTCATGATTAAAAGTAAGCCCATTGGGCATCAATTCAAAAGTTTTAGGGTACCGCCAAATCTCTCAAACCCCAAGACTAATTTGTAATTACTTTGAATTGAATCAACAGTTTCAATAATTACAGCAGCAACATTGAGTAAGATCAATGCCATGATAAATTGATCAAACCTCTTGCTCAGGATGTCCTGACCATCTGATTTGTCTAGCGTTTTAAGTACCTTTTGTTTTGCCTTGTCACTCATGTCTGAAAGATAAAGATTTAAGAGGCTTTGGTCACTCTCAAAAATTCAATCATATTGAAATTTAAGTAAACTCTTATACTTCATGAGTCCAGGTTTGGTGATCGGCTTAATAGCCGGATATTTTGCGCTATTGATGGTTGTAGCTAAAATAACTTCTAAAGGCGCTACGACTAGCACCTTTTTTACAGCCAACAAACAGTCTCCATGGTTTTTAGTAGCCTTCGGCATGATCGGAGCCTCCTTATCCGGAGTTACTTTTATATCAGTCCCTGGTGAAGTCGGAAATAGCTTTTTTTCCTACTTCCAAGTAGTGTTAGGCTATCTCTTGGGCTATCTGGTGATCGCCAAAGTATTGCTGCCGCTTTACTATCGACTTAATCTTGTTTCCATTTATGGATACTTAGAGCAGCGATTTGGCTTCTGGTCATACAAAACTGGATCTGCTTTCTTCTTGCTTTCGCGAGCGGTGCAAGCAGCATTCAGGCTATTTCTGGTTGCTATTGTATTGCAAACTGCCTTGTTCGATAGCTTCGGAGTTCCCTTCTGGGTCTCCGTAGCAGTGACCATTCTTTTGATTTGGGTCTATACCTTCAAAGGTGGTATTAAAACGATAGTTTGGACAGACACATTACAGACGTCATTTCTCTTAATTGCCGTAGTAACGACCATCTTCATCATTACCAAAGAGCTTGGCTGGAGCATATCCGAGGCCATTGGAGAAATTCAGGCAAGTGATTTATCAAAGACCTTCTATTTCGAATGGGGAAGTCCTAAGTTCTTTCTTAAACAGTTTATTTCTGGAGCCTTGATAGCCATTGTCATGACGGGTTTGGATCAGGATATGATGCAAAAGAACCTGACTTGCAAATCCCTGAAGGATGCGCAAAAAAACATATTCTGGTTTAGTGTCATTTTGGTGGTTGCCAATATTCTCATTCTGTGCATGGGGGCTCTACTGTATTTCTATGCAGAACAAAACGGCATTGAAATACCAGCAAGAACCGATGGTTTATACCCACTATTGGCACTTAATCACTTAGGAACTTTCGCTGGTGTGGTCTTCTTACTAGGCATTATTGCAGCAGCTTATTCAAGTGCGGACTCTGCCCTTACAGCCTTAACCACTGCCTTTTGTGTAGACTTCTTAAACTTTGATAACAAAGAAGAGTCAGAGAAAAAGCGTACTCGACTCAAGGTGCATATAGCTTTTTCCGTCATCCTGTTTTTAATCATTCTGGTATTTAGTGCGATCAATGATGACAGTGTGATCAATTCCATCTTTAGGGCTGCGGGCTATACCTATGGCCCACTACTTGGGTTGTTCTCTTTTGGACTATTGACGAAAAGAAGCGTTGAAGATAAGTATGTAATGGCCGTATGCATTGCAGCACCGATACTATCCTATATCATTGATTTAAACACAGACGGCTGGTTTGGCTTCTTTGTGCTTGCACTCAATGGAGCGCTAACATTTTTAGGATTACTGATGATCTCAAAGAAAGCGGATGCTAGCTCGTAATCTTTTTTCTCAATTTAAGCGCAGCGATTTTTCTTCTTCTGCGCATATTCAATGACTCAACGGTCAAGGAGAAGAATACGGCAAAGTAGATGTAGCCCTTAGGAATATGTTCACCGAGGCCTTCTAAAACTAACATGAATCCAATTAGGATTAAGAAAGACATGGCCAACATCTGAAGTGATGGATGCTTGTTAATAAAGTTACTGATACGCCCAGCAAACGTCATCATCACTATCATCGCGATAATAACCGCTACAATCATAATTACAACCTCAGTAGTCAATCCTACGGCTGTTAAGATGGAATCAAATGAGAACACCATGTCCAAGGCCACTATCTGAAGAATAACCTTACTTACAGAGGTCGCTACTTTTTTCTTTTCTTCATGTTCGTCCAATTCAAGTGATTCATGAATCTCTGTTGTACTCTTACCAATCAAAAACAGGCCCCCAATGATTAGAATAAGGTCTTTAATACTGATATCACGCTCCAAAACGGTAAACAATGGTTCGGTGAAACCAATAATCCAACTGATGCCTAATAGTAGGCCGATTCTCATCACAAGTGCGAGAAATAAGCCAAGATTTCTTGTTTTGCGCTGCTGATGTTCCGGCAGTCGATTTGAAATAATAGATATAAAAATGATATTATCTACCCCTAAAACAATTTCAAGAAAAGTAAGCGTGAGTAAGGCGATAATACCTTCTGAGGTCAGTAAGACTTCCATTTATAAAAAGCGTTGTCGTTCAATTCTAATGTTAAATATAGGGGAATTAGAGGGCTAGTTCCTCAGTCGGGTCCCAATAGACCTCTTTCAAGTTCTGAATTTTATCATTCACTACAATAACGCCTTCCACCTCCAATCGTTCTTGCATTGGGTTGACCGTATCGAAATGATGTTTACCGGTTAATACTCCCGCTCGATTTACTACTCGATGAGCAGGAACGTCATCCATGATATGGGAGGCATTCATGGCCCAACCTACTACTCTAGCGCTACCCTTTGATCCAAGATAGTGGCCAATGGCCCCGTAACTTGTCACTCTGCCATGAGGTATCAAACGTACCACCTCATAGACGTTATTGAAGAAATTAGTATGATCCTTTGCCATTTTAACTACAAACTTACAGCCTATTTGCAAATGACATAACCAATTTGCCATTAGCCAAAGTCTTTTTGTGATTATAGATAATTAGGTTACTTTTCCTATTTGCAATTAGTGACAATCATTAACGCATAAATACAAAGCACTAGCTATAAATGGCAGTTCAAAAAGAAGAGTTCAGTAATCGGTGGGGTATTATTCTTGCGGCTTTAGGTATGGCCATTGGTGCCGGAAACCTATGGCGCTTCCCTAGAATTGCCGGTGAGTATGGAGGTACATTCATCATCCTATGGATGTTCTTTTTAGTGGTATGGTCCATACCATTGCTCATGGCAGAACTGGCCATAGGCAAATACTACAAGAAAGGAACAATTGGATCTTTAGGCAGCTTAGGAGGCAAAAAATATACCTGGATGGGGGTTTTTGTCACGCTTGTAACCATTGGTATCGCCTTTTACTATTCAGTAGTAACCGGCTGGTCACTGCGCTATTTTATGCTTAACACGCAAAATCTAGCAGAATATATTTTTGGATCGGGGGCTATGAACGATAAGATCGGTGATCCTGATTTGAATTTTCTAGATAATTTCTGGGCAGGACTGTCTAATTCAAGTTGGGAGGCTGTACTATGCTACATTATTACTATTTCGCTTGCCATTTGGGTACTTGGCAAAGGCATTAAAAATGGTCTTGAAAAAGTCAACAAGATTCTAATTCCTACGCTGTTTATTTTGCTCATGGTGGTTTCTGCCTTTGCAATTCAAATGCCCGGAGGTTATCAGGGCTTGGAATACCTTTTTACCATAGATGTTGAATTGTTTAAAGACCCTAAAATATGGATTGAAGCAATTACTGATTCTGCCTGGAGTACAGGTGCAGGCTGGGGGTTAATGATTACGATTGGAGCATTTTCAAGGGCTAAAGAAGATGTTACCCTCAACACCTTCTTAGGTGCATTTGGAAATAATACAGCTGCCTTACTAGCCGCTATGGCCATCTTGCCAGCAGTTTTTGCAATGTCGGCTTCTGCAGATGAAGCCATTGAGTTCTTGCATGGTGGTAACACAGCACTAGTATTTACTGTATTACCGCAATTATTTGCACAAATGCCTGGAGGACCGTTTCTATCATGGATATTCTTTGGTGCCTTCGCTATGGCAGCATTTAGCTCTATTCTTCCGATGATGCAGTTAATTATTAAAAATTTAACTGACTATGAAATCTCTAAAAAGAAGGCTGCCTTCATTGCAGGAGCAGCTTGTATTGTTGCTGGTTTTCCCTCCGCGTGGAGTTTGGCAGTTTTTGAAAATCAGGATTGGGTATGGGGTGTCGGCCTACTGGTAAGTGGTATCTTCATTGCTTTCTTAGTACTGAAGTATGGCCCATTAAAATTCAAGAAGGACTTTATTGATGAAAATTCTGACTTCATAGTATCAAAATATTATTTCGCTACGATGATGGGCTTCATCTTTTTCGCTGGTATTTTTCTTACCTATTGGTGGATGGACCAAGGCTACAGCGCCTATCCATGGTTTGACGCTGATGGTAACTGGAACGTTTTCGACAGATTTAGTAATGCAAGCATCATTACTCAATGGGGCCTGGCCATATTGATAGCAGTTACACTTAATGGATGGTTTTATAAAAAATTCGTAAAAAGATGAGTCAAGAAGCTATTATAGGTATGATTATATGTTTGACAATAACCGTTGGTGGTTTTCTATTCTTCTTAAGAATGGCGATAAAAGCAGATAAATAAAAGGAAAGCATCTTTTCCTCCACAGGTTTGTTGCAAACAATACTATCTCATTCCATTTGCGATTGAAGTACGGCAATACCCTCATCAAAACTATGCGGACTGTAGCCTAACACTTTGATCGCTTTCTCAATAATTAGCCCTGTTTTTGGTGGACGCTTTGCTGTTTGTGTAAACGTAGACGAATCAGCCTTTTCCATTGTACTGGTGTCCAAATTGAAATAAGCAGCTGTCTTCAAAGCCATTTCATATGGTGTAAGTAGGTCTTTGCCTGAAATATTGAAAATACCTTCCGCTCTCTTTTCAGCAATAAGATAACAGCCCATCGCCAAGTCTTCTGCAAGAGTTGGGCTTCTTAACTGATCATCAACGACTTTAATTGCTTTACCGTCTTCAAGACTCTTCTTCACCCATAAAACAATATTCGTACGACTCATATCGTGCGCTATACCATACACGACAACCGTTCTCGCAATTGCATACCTGATACTGGAATTAAGAAGAAGTTTTTCTGCTGCCAACTTACTGTCTCCATAATAACTTATTGGATTCGCTTCAGCCTCCTCGTCATAGGGGCCATCCTCTCCGTCAAAAATGAAATCTGTAGATAGGTGCAAAAGGAAGCTTTTAGTTCTTTCGCAAGCTGCAATAAGGTATTCAACTGCATCTACGTTTTGTTTCCAGCAATCCTCGCGATCGGTTTCACATTGGTCTACATTGGTCATTGCAGCAGTGTGTATAACCACGTCTGGACTGTACTTGTCAATAACTTTATCTACTTGGGATTGATCTGTGATATCCATTTGGTCAAACCTGTAATTCGACTCTGGGTAGGGTAAACGATTCGTTCCTCTTGCTGTCGCAATTAACTCATCCTGACCCTTGTCCAGTATTAGCTTGACAATTTTTTGGCCCAATAGACCATTTGATCCTGTAATTAGTACTTTCAATGAACTCTATTTTGGATATATGATGCCGTATTTCTTAGTAATCTCAGACTTGCTCATGCTAACTACTTTGATATCCATTCGAATATCTGCAAGTGGTTTATCGCGTTGATTTGTCTCTACGCCAGCGATTTCATCTATGACATTCAAGCCTTCAACTACTTTACCAAAAACGGTATACTCCCCGTCTAAATGTGGCGCCCCACCGACAGTCGCATAAACTTCTTTTGCCCAATCAGGATAACCAGGATCACCCTGAGGTCCAAAACGCTCTTCTATGATCTCAATTGAATTAAAAATAAGATCGCGCTGTGCTTTGTTAAAATCGTAAGTAGAATCTGCTCTAGACTTTTCAACATGGTAATTAAACTTCTCTGTCAACTCAGGGTATCGTTCTGAGCTTAGCATTCGCTGAAAAAGACCGGAGAGTTTTAAATATTGTCGCCTATCAGCACGTACGACTAGCCCTTCATCATCGAACTTTTCACCATGAACGATATAGAACTGAGAACCACTCGACTTCTTTTCAGGGTTCCCAGCGTCACCAGTCCTGGCAGCAGCCAAAGCTCCTTTTTCGTGGATATATTTCTCAGCCACAAATTCTGCCGGCAATGTATAACCTACCCCTTCTTCTTCCTTGCCTGTGGCAAGGTTACCCGTTTGAATCATAAACTCATTGATTACCCTATGAAACAGCACAGAGTCGTATTTTCCTGATTTAGCCAAGGCAAGAAAATTAGCTTTGTGTAAAGGTGTTTCGTCAAAAA
>CBFIAY010000022.1:38673-39002 GCA_965660665.1 Roseivirga sp.
CATAAGGTGTAGAAATAATAACGACTTCATCTTGTTCTGGTGAACAACTGAAAATAAAGACCATCAATAGCAGGCCGATTAGCACTTGAAATTTCATAAGGTCAAAGTTGAATCTAAGTGAAGTTACATTACACAAGTTGATATCCATATCCGTTCTTATAATTCTTCCATGGAACTCGCCCTTTAAGGCACAAAAAAAGGGAGCCATTCTCATGCCCCCCCAATATTTTTAATAACCCTTTACTTATTGTTCTAAAGCAGCAGGATACTTATACTCATATTTTTCTTCAATCTCAGCACGAGGCATCTTCTCTACAGAAATAAACATC
>CBFIAY010000023.1:0-36217 GCA_965660665.1 Roseivirga sp.
TCTCTCATTGACGTAACTTTTGAAACATCCCATGAACTAATATCCCCATTGAAATTTTTAGCTCCAGAAAAAACGAATTCCATATTCGTAATATTAGAAGTATTCCAATTATCTAAATCTTGATTGAAGGAATCTGCACCAACAAACACATTCTTTAGACTAATAATCTTAGAAATATCCCAATCATTTAATGGCTGATTAAATGAATCTGCATTGTAAAAAATCTCTTCAAGATCTGTAACATTCGAAATATCCCAATCACCAATCGGTTGATTAAAAATATCTGTTCCCGAAACAAAACCCTTTAGAGATGTAACATTTGAAACATCCCACTTTGAAATATCAGAATTAAATGAATTCGCATTAGTAAACATAGAGTTCATTGTGGTAACAGATGATACGTCCCAATTACTAACATCTCCACTAAAGGCTTCAGCTGAGGCAAAAGTGTAAGACATGTCATTAACACTAGAAACATCCCATTTACTGATGTCTTGATCAAATTCAAGCGCAATCATAAAAAGTCTAGACATATCAGTCACATTAGAAGTGTTCCAATTATCCAATGGCTGATTGAATACTTTTGCCTCGTAAAACATGTGCGTCATAGAAGTGGCTCTAGATATGTCCCAATTATTTAATGGCTGATTAAATGAAATTGCCGTTGCAAACAATAGATTAAAATATTTGATGTTACTTACATCCCAGTCGTTTAAAGGTTGATTAAATGCAATTGCGTTATTAAAAAAACCACCAATTCCAGGTGCAAAATTTGATCTGCCATATCCTCTTTGCTTATAAACTGCATCATTGTCAACCTTTGATATATCCCATGAATTTACCTTTTGATTAAAATGTCTTTGGTTACTAAACATTCCAGTAAAGTCTTTTACATTAGAGACATCCCAAGAGGAAACATCCTGATTAAAATTCCCACCGCAACCATTACATAAAGGGTCAATCAAAGATGTTGAGCTTCCGGGAGTGTATTCAGCTGAAGCACGAAACATATATCTCATATTAGTGACATTGGAAACATCCCAGTTAGAAACATTACCATTAAATGCATCTGCATCTCGAAACATATAAAACATATCGGTTACCTTAGACACATCCCAGGCGGTGTAGGTTACCCTATCTGAATTTGTCACTTGCTGTGTATTAATATCTTGATTAAAAACAGAAGCTCTAGCAAACATTTCTTGCATGGATATAACATTTGAGGTATTCCATTTGTCTAGTGGCTGATTAAAACTCGTCGCAAAATTAAATAGACGATACATATCAGTAACATTTGAAACATCCCAATCATTTATATCATCATTAAATGTAGATTTTTTATAAAATAATTCTGACATATCAGTAACCTGTGAAACATCCCAGTCTGAAATATGCCCATAATAAGGGTTATTATCGGCGTCAGTAAATTGAGCTTGGTTAGGATTTGCTATCCACTGATCAACAGCTTCATAAATACTATTATTGGTTAATGCATCCTGAGAATACATTGCGTGGGGGATCAAAATAAGTAGAATCAGCAGATTTTTCATGAAAACAGTGTTTGATCAAAAGTATTAAAGTTGAGTTCTTTTGAGTTATGTAGTTGAGCCAATAATAATTGCTAATGATGCAACAATTTCCATGTAGTTAAGCACTCTCCTATGAATAGACTCAATATACCTACATACAATTTTAATTATTGATTTGTGCTGCCTTTTTTTAAAAATATATTCATCGAGTTATTCGTTTTTGGTGTGATGTGCTTTTTAATTATTATTCACTATATATGTTTTAATCCTCTGCAAATGTTCCGATTCGTTAATTGAAGAAGACAGCTAAGGGGTAAGTAGTATTTTATTTACTTCCATCCTGAAGCTATTCATTTCTAACTTCACTTGAGATTCTGCCAAATACGTAGATATTGATTTCTTTGAATAGAACCTGCCTCTTAAAAATGACCCATCAAACCTTAGAATAGTGCTGCAGTTTCTTTCAATATGGGGAGCGAAAAAAGAAAAGGTCAGCAAATTGCTGACCTTTTTTTATGCCTTAGTGGAATTAGCTTGACTTTTCTTCAAATGTGAGCCTACTCTTAATGCTAAAAGAAAGGCTAAATAAACCCAAGGACCTCCATGGAGCAATAGGTCAAAGTAGTCCATAGGCTGCATTCCAGAAGCACCTCCTAAAACCCACCTAATCTTACCCAATAAATGTGGCTCAGGCACAAATGGTGCTAAACCTAAGGTTAAACTCAAAATGAGTACTAGTCGAATCCTATTGTTATCGGATTTCATAAAGGTCATTTATAATTATTGTGTAACCCCTAAGCAGCGCTAAATCTATTCCAAGCGGAAATTCCACCTTTCAAATTGTAAAGCTTTTCAAAACCCATATCAGCCATTGCCTTACAAGCATTTCCGCTTCGATTGCCACTTCTGCAGTATACCAAATAGGTTTTTGTTTTATCTAATTTGGTAACTTCCTGTTGAAATGAGGGGTCAAAAAAGTTAATCATCTTATGTCCAGGAACAGCACCATCATTAAGCTCTTCAGGAGTTCTTACATCTATAACCACACTATTTTTTTCCTTCATTAATTCAGCAAACTGAGCTGCATCAACATCTTCGTAATTCTTATTCGTTTTAAATATTCCAAACATATCTATCGCACAATTAAGTTGAAAAGAAGACTTTATGAAATGCCGCTTCTCAACACTATTTAATTACTAAACCAATTTCTTTATTCTGACAGCAAGTAGCACCCAAATAAAAGATCAAATGGTAACAAATGTTACCTTCATGATGAAGGAAGGTATTTTGATCAAATACTTTTTACAGACTTTCGTTAACTTCACATCATGCAAAGATTCGTTCTGCTCTTATGTCTTGTTTTTGGTTTATCTTCTTGCGGAGGATTGGACCAGGTATTTGCTCCTGCAAAACAAAAAAAAGATCCAAACAAGCCGAATATCACGCTTGATGGTGATAAGCTTGATAGCGCTGATACTATTCCTGATGCAGATTTGAAAGAGAAAAAGAATTTCTACTATGGCGAAAAAACTAAGAAAGCCTTCACCCGCAAAGATGGCCGTACCTCTATAACCTTTGAGTTATTTAACATCCTTAAAGAGCCGGTAAAAGTTGACAACTATGTAAGACAAATCTACTATCATGATAGTCAGAAAGGAGAAGTAGTTGCCGTAACGGGTAGAGGTCAGACCATAAATAGAGTACTTCACGGACCTTATAAGAAGACTATTAATGAGAATGTGGTGGAAGAAGGGATGTACCGCTATGGCGCGAAGCACGAAACTTGGATGTACCAGAAAACGGATTCGACACTCTACGACAAAAAGCATTACACCAAGGGATGGTATAGAGATTCGGAAATCGTTTACTATGACGAAGATCAAAAAACTAAGATCAAAGAAGTAATCCCTTACCAATACGGCAAAAAAGAAGGAGAGTACTACCTATTCTTTCCAAGCGGAAACATCGCAGTAAGAGGGAGGTATGAATTTGATAAAAAAGTGGGTGTTTGGGAAGAGTTTCACAACTTCCCCCGCGTTGTAAGAATTAAAAAGGAAATACAATACCCACCTGAGTTTCATCTCAAAAATTTCGATTCCTATGTTCGGAAAGAGTGGAATAGAAATTCAACCCCTACTTATATCGCACCAGCAAAAAATCAATAAAAGGCATCTTTAAGATGTAATATCTCTTCTTCCGATTGATTACTGATGATTGCCACAATATCAAAACGGAGATCATCAGACCAGTCCACCTCCAACATATATTGTTCCGCTGCTCTTATGATTGCTGCCTTTTGAGCCTCAGAAACGAATGACTCTGGCTGGCCGAATATTCGGCTGCTACGTGTTTTCACTTCCACAAAAATCAAAAGCCCATCTTTCTGACAAATCAAATCAATTTCAGACTTCTTAAAGCGGTAGTTTTTTTCAACAACTCGATACCCTTGCCTTACAAGGTATTCAGCGGCTAAATTTTCTCCTTTTCTACCAAACGTTTGCATGGATATGAATGTGACGATCCTTAATTTAGGCATTAATTTCTGCTAACTTCGATTCCTCGAATTTTCAATAATAAATATGCTCAAATCCATTAACCCGACTCAGACTAATAGCTGGCATAAACTTCAGACTCATTTCAACGCAATGAGTTCAGTTCAAATGAAGCAGCTTTTTGATGCTGACCCTGAAAGATTCGATAAGTTTTCTGCTCAATTCAACGCAATACTTATTGACTTTTCTAAAAACATTATCACAGATGAAACCATAGGCTTACTTGTTTCATTAGCGGAGGAATGTGATTTAAAAGAAGCCATTCAAAGCAAGCTTGATGGCCAACCCATCAATGCCACTGAAGGGAGATCTGTATTACATACCGCATTGCGAAACAAATCGGATAGACCGATTTTAGTTGACGGAAAAGACGTAATGCCAGATATCAGAGCAGCCTTAGCGAAAATGAAAATCTTTGCCGATAAGATAACCTCGGACAAGTGGCTTGGATATACTGGCAAACCCATCAAAAGCATCGTCAATATTGGCATTGGTGGCTCAGACCTGGGGCCTGTTATGGTGACAGAAGCATTAACCCCTTATGCGACACATGGAATTAAAACCCATTTCGTTTCCAATGTAGATGGCTCACATATCTCAGAAGTTCTAAAAAAGGTAAGTGCTGAAGAAACGCTCTTTATGATCGCTTCGAAGACTTTTACCACACAAGAAACGATGACCAATGCGCATACTGCTCGTACGTGGTTTTTAGATCAAGGTGCGTCAGAAAGCGATATAGCGAAACACTTTGTTGCACTTTCTACAAATGCTCATTCTGTTAGTGAATTCGGTATTGACACTGCCAATATGTTTGAGTTTTGGGATTGGGTAGGCGGACGTTACTCATTATGGTCCTCTATCGGCTTGTCCATAGCCTGTACAATCGGATTTGACAATTTTGACGAATTACTAACTGGTGCTTTTGAAATGGATGAACATTTCAAAAACAAGGCATTCGACCAGAATATACCTGTGATCTTAGCCCTAATCGGGCTATGGTATGGGAACTTTTATGGTAGTGAATCTGAAGCGATTTTACCTTACGATCAATACATGCATCGCTTTGCAGCATACTTTCAACAAGGCAACATGGAAAGTAATGGAAAGTCGATTGGTCGTGATGGAAAACCAGTCAACTACCAAACTGGGCCTATCGTCTGGGGCGAACCAGGAACCAATGGTCAGCACGCCTTTTACCAGCTCATTCACCAAGGCACAAAATTAATTCCCTGTGATTTTATGGCGCCAGCTCAAAGTCACAACACAGTGAATGATCACCACCCTAAATTGCTTTCAAACTTCTTCGCACAAACAGAAGCGTTGATGAAAGGAAAGTCTAAGGCAGAAGTTGTCAAAGAGCTTGAGGGTCAGGGTAAGTCAAAAGAAGAAATTGAAGAATTGGCTCCTTTCAAAGTTTTTGAAGGAAATAGACCAACTAATAGTATCCTATTTGAAAAACTTACCCCAAGAGTCCTAGGGAGCTTGATCGCTATGTATGAACATAAAATCTTTGTTCAAGGCGTGATTTGGAACATCTATAGCTTCGATCAATGGGGCGTAGAACTCGGTAAAGTACTCGCGAAGCAGATCTTACCAGAGTTATCAGGAAATGAGAAAGTTAGTAGCCATGACAGCTCTACAAATGGACTCATCAATACATACAAGAAAATGAGAATCTCATGAGCGAAAAGAGCTACCTGTATCCGCTAAAATTCGAAACCATTTTTAAAGAGAAAATCTGGGGAGGAACAAAAATCAGAGACATTCTGAATAAGGACTTTTCTCCATTAAAAAACTGTGGTGAAACATGGGAGATTTCTGGTGTCCCCGGAAACCTAAGTAAAGTTGCTGAGGGGAATTTAAAAGGCCGTACACTACCTGATCTTATTTCCGAATACAAAGAGGACCTTGTTGGTTCTAAAGTATATGAACAGTACGGAAATGAATTCCCTCTCTTGGTCAAGTTTATCGATGCTGCCGAGGACCTTTCTATTCAAGTTCATCCAAATGATAAATTGGCAAAGGTTAGACATAACTCGCTAGGCAAAAGCGAGATGTGGTATGTATTTCAAGCAGATAAGGGCGCTAAATTGATTAGTGGCTTTAATAAAGACACCAATCAACAAGAATTCCTAGAATACCTCAACAGCGGTAGGCTCACTGACCTTCTGAACTACGAAGATGTTCAAAGCGATGATTGCTTCTACTTGCCCGCCGGCAGAGTCCACACTATTGGTAAAGGGCTTCTTTTGGCTGAAATACAACAGTCCTCTGACGTGACCTACCGTATTTACGATTTTGATCGAACTGATGATGAAGGTAACAAGCGTGAACTTCATACAGAGGAAGCCATAGATGCAATAGACTATCAATCCCATTCTGATTACAAAATAAAGTATACTCCCTGCCTCAATGAGGTTGTTCCATTAGTCGAATCTCAGTACTTCCAGACCAACCTTCTGGACTTTACCACTGGCATCATACGAGAGCATTATGAATCAGACTCTTTTATCATATATACCTGCCTAGAGGGTGAAGCAGAAATCGTTACACAGGGACATAGTACAAAAATATGTATGGGAAATGCTGTTTTAGTGCCTCGAAAATTTCCAGAAGTACATATACGGGCTAAATCTGGTTTCAAAATGTTGGAAACCTTCATCCCTTAATCTATTTTTGGGCATGGCTGGAAAAAAAAATATGAAGATGTTCTCGGCCACGTTCTTAAATACAAAAGACAATAGCGTGGTCAAGAAAGAGTTTCTGGCGCGTAATCACATCTCTGCCCAACGAAAAGCGAACAAACAGATAACGAAGTACGTTCGTGTATTGACTGTAGAAGCCGTTGGAGATCATGAGAAAGTGGCCTAATTTAGCGCGTATATACGGCCCCGTGAACGCAATAGAACATGAGCATTCCTTCTAATAAGACAGTTGAAGTAATTCATCTAGGTACTGATGACTACAAGCGTGTGTGGGATTATCAGGAAACAATATTCAAAAAAACGGTTGATCTAAAAATTGTCAACCGAAAGACTGAGTACCCGGAAAATCAAATTGCTACAAACAACTATCTTATTCTTTGTGAACACCCTCATGTTTATACTCTAGGGAAAAGTGGTTCCATTGATAATTTGCTCCTTGACGATCAAGGACTGAAAGATCATAATGCCCAATTTTATCGAATTAACAGAGGCGGTGATATTACATATCACGGCCCAGGTCAACTTGTGGTCTATCCAATCTTAGACCTCGATAATTTCTTTAATGATATTCACAAGTACTTACGGTACCTCGAAGAGGCTGTAATTATGACCCTGGCCGATTTTGGCCTGCCCACAGGACGAATTGATGGATTAACTGGTGTATGGGTGGACTTTGAAGAAGGCACAAAAGACCCTAGGAAAATTTGCGCTATGGGTGTGAAGTCTAGTCGATGGGTGACCATGCATGGTTTAGCACTCAACATAAACACCGACCTCTCCTACTTTGGACACATCGTTCCTTGCGGAATAGATGACAAAGCAGTGACATCAATGAACAAAGAACTCGGTAAGCACGTAGACATCTCTGAAGTTCAAGAAAGACTAACGCATCACATTGCTGAAGTCTTCGAAATGGACATTACCAAATCCGATGCACTCTAAGAAACTCTACGCTTACATCCTGCCACTTTTTTTTCTAATTGCTATCGTTAGTGCGTTTGGACTAAGAGATCAAATCGTAAACAATCACTCCCTTCATTTAAACTCCCATGATAAACATAGAGGTGTTTGCTGGGTAGGCGGCCCTGGCCTAGTTGATTCAACTATGCTTCTAGCCTTAGCCGAAAATAACATCAACTGGATATCTCAAACACCATTTGGATGGCAAAGAGGCTATAATAATCCTCAAATCGGAAATAATATTGGCAATGACAAAGCATGGTGGGGAGAAAGAGACGAAGGCCTTCAAGTCCACTACTCGAATGGCCCGAAAATACGGGATAAAAACCATCATGAAACCTCATATTTGGCTTCGCGATAAGGATGGGAAATGGCGAGGAGAGATTTCTATGAATTCTGAGGAGGACTGGAAAAAATGGTTTGCTGATTATGAAAAATTCATTTTGCACTATGCAAAACTAGCAGAAGCAGAAAAAATGGAGATGCTGTGTATCGGCACAGAACTACATAAAACATGTATCGAAAGAGAGCAGGATTGGAGACAACTGATTGCGAAGATCAGGGCAGTATATTCAGGTGAATTGACATATGCAGCTAACTTTTCAGAAGAGTTTGAAGAGGTTGCCTTTTGGGACGAATTAGACTATATAGGCGTGCAAGCCTACTTTCCTGTAACAACTAGCGAAAACCCTTCATTGGAGGAAGCAAGAGAAGGATGGCAGCCACACCTAAAAAAGCTAGAAGCTTTTTCTAAAAAATACCAGAAACCAATTCTGTTTACCGAAGCGGGCTACAAGAGTACAAAAAATGCTGGAATTGAGCCTTGGGTTTGGCCACAAAGACTGAGTGAAGAAGAGCGCCAAGATGTTTATTCTGAAGAAACTCAAGCTACGTTATATGAAGCCATGTTCCGCGAAGTATTCGATCAACCTTACATCGCTGGAATCCATCTTTGGAAATGGTACCCTTCACAGAGAAGAAGGTCACAAAATGCTTCGGAGAGACAAAGACAATTTTATAATATTGACTTTACCCCCCAAGGTAAATTAGCTGAGGAAGTCATGTCAGAATGGTTTGCTAAATACAATCAATAACGTTTCAATTTCTATTTTTGTAGCATGAAGAAGGACATTCAAATGCCTAAGGTTACTGGTGTGAAACTGTGCATCGGAAAGAGTACAAATGAACTAGGAGAAAGTGAATGGTATGTCTACTTAATCAACAAGAACCTGATTGAGTTGACCAATGTCATGATTGTATCCAAAGGCTACGAAAGCGATGACAAGGAGGCGCGCCAAACTTCAAAGTTAAGGCACATGATCAAACAGGTGGCACCACAAACCGCAGCAAAAGTAGAGGCCATTAGCCCTGAAGTATTCTCCTTTTACAACGAGTTTTGGGTGAGCTATTACATCATTAATGAACTGTTCGACAAGAAGTTCATTGTTGCACCTTTTCAAGAATTTGAAATCGAGACGATAGAAGAAATTGACCTAGAAGGCCGTTTAGCGACTTGACTTCATGTGAATGTTCTCATATATTGTGTAAACACACATGAAAGACATACACAACATCTTGTTTCTAGACATAGAAACTGTACCCGTATATCGGAGTTTTGATGAACTCACAGATCGTTTTCAATCCCTTTGGATTAAGAAAGCAAAATTCCTGAGAGACACGGATGACCGCACACCCCAAGAGCTTTACGAAAGGGCAGGCATCTATGCAGAATTTGGAAAAATTGTCAGCATTGCTGTTGGTTACTTTGTGTCTCAAGAAACTGAGACATTAAACTTCAGGATCAAAGCTTTCTCTAGCCATGACGAAAAGGCCTTACTAGAAGATTTTTCAGTACTCCTGAACGAGTATTTTAACACCAAGAAAGTTCGGTTGTGTGCGCACAACGGAAAGGAATTTGACTTTCCATATATAGGAAGACGAATGCTCATCAATCAATTACCAATACCTGAACCCTTAAACTTAAGTGGTAAAAAACCCTGGGAAGTTCCACATATAGATACCATGGAGTTATGGAAATTTGGTGACTATAAGCACTTTACCTCCTTAGACCTTTTGGCAGCGCTCTTTGATGTTGAAAGTAGTAAGGACGACATTGATGGAAGTCAGGTCTATAAGGTTTACTATCAAGAAAATAATTTAGAAAGGATTGCAAAATACTGTAAAAGAGACGTCATGGTACTGGCTCAAGTGTTCATGCGATTGAATCAAATGCCCCTGATGACAAAAGATGAAATCACCATCCTTTAAAGTGCTTGGCTATAGACGATTTACTCTTTTTTATTTCTAATTTTAAACTAACTCGATACCTCCTTTAATGGCTAAAAAGCGAAAACCTCAACATAAACGAAAATCAAATAACCAAGCTGGTGGCAGCCCAAAAAGAGTAGAACCTCTTATTGTCGATTTCCTTGGCCAAAATCCTGGGAGAGGTTATCAAATCAAACAAATCTTAAAAGGCCTTGGCGTTAGAGATGTCAAGGCAAAGAAACTCGTTACCGATGCAATTTTCAGACTAGAAGACATCGGTAGCATTAAAAAATTGCGCAACGGCTCATTCGCGATGGACGCGACAGACATGAAGACGATGACTGGCGTTGTAGATAATGTAAACGCTCGCTTTGGTTACGTCACCTTAGACGATATTGAAGAAACCGAAGACGTCTACATCTCTGTCAATGATCTAAATGGTGCCTTAGATGATGACAAGGTAAAAATTACGCTAAAATCAAGTCGCCATGGCAAACATCGAGAAGGTCGGGTTGTAGAGGTTTTAGAAAGAAACAGAGATGAGTTTGTTGGAAGACTGGAAATGTCAACTAGATATGGTTTTGTTATTCCAGATTTCCGAAAGATGTTTCATGACATCTATGTTCGCTTCGAAGACCTAAATGGTGCTAAGCACAACGATAAAGTCATTGTTAAAATCACAGAATGGCCAGAGAGAGATAAAAAACCTGAAGGGATTGTGACCCGAGTACTTGGAAAAGCAGGTGAACATAATGCAGAAATCCATTCGATCATTGCCGAGTTCGGCTTACCCTTAGAATTCCCAGAAGGCATTGAAGCAGAGGCCGAAACCATATCAGACAAAATCACAGACAAGGAAATAGCTAAGCGTAAAGATTTTAGAGGAATCACCACATTCACCATCGATCCATTTGATGCAAAAGACTTTGATGATGCCTTATCCATAAAATCTTTGCCTAATGGCAATACTGAAGTAGGCATTCATATTGCAGATGTAACCCATTATGTAGCACTCAATACATCCTTAGAAAAGGAAGCTGTTGAAAGAGCCACTTCGGTGTATCTGGTCGATCGAACGATACCGATGCTGCCCGAAAGACTTTCGAATGGACTTTGCTCCCTTAGGCCTGAGGAAGAAAAGCTTACCTTTTCGGCAGTTTTTGAATTGGATGATAATGGTGATATCAAAAAGGAATGGTTTGGAAGAACTATCATCTATTCAGATAAAAGGTTCAGTTACGAAGATGCACAAGAAAGACTTGAGTCAGGCGAAGGGGATTTTCAAAAGGAGATAAAAGAACTGGATGTCCTAGCCAAGAAACTACGTAAGAAACGATTCAATAATGGAGCCGTCAACTTTGAATCTGTAGAGGTGAAGTTTCTGCTTGACGAAAAAGGCAAACCACTAGGCGTAATTCCTAAAGAACGCAAGGATGCACATATGCTTATTGAGGAGTTTATGTTAATGGCAAACAAGCGCGTTGCTGAGTTCGTTTTTAATAAACAAAAAGCCAACCCATTAACTTTTGTCTACCGGTCACATGACAATCCCGACCCTGAAAAACTTGATACTTTTGCCAATTTTGCCAAACGTTTTGGGCACCGAATGGACTTTGAAAAGAGTGGTATCTCCAAATCACTCAATGGACTAATTGATGAGATTGAGGGAAAACCTGAACAAAATGTTTTACAACAATTGGCCATTAGAACCATGGCAAAGGCCAAATACACTTCAGACCCAAAAGGACACTTTGGGCTTGCGTTTCCTCATTATACACACTTCACGTCTCCCATTAGGCGTTATCCAGATATGATGGTGCACCGCTTGCTCCAGCACTATCTCGATGGCGGTAAGTCTGTCGACAAGGAAGCGTATGAAGAATTATGTGTTCATGCTTCAAGCCGTGAAAAACGTGCAGCCGATGCTGAACGCGCTTCGATCAAATACAAGCAAGTTGAGTTCATGTCTTTGATTGAAAAGAAAGATTTTGATGGTCTTGTAAGTGGCGTTACAGAGTGGGGAATATTTGTTGAGATTACCGAGACTAAGTGCGAAGGGATGGTCCGAATTTCAGATATGGATGACGATTATTACGAATTCGATGAACAAAACTACCGAGTGATTGGTAAAAGAAATAAACGAATGATAAGCCTTGGTGATAAAGTGAGTGTTCGGGTAAAATCTACCGACATTGATAGACGAACCATTGATCTAATTTTTGCAAATAATGACTAATAACCTTCAGGAGCTCGTTAACCAAATCAATAAGCGACTCGAAGAATTACAATACGGAGCCGAACCCAATGAGCTTTACGATCCCATTAGATATATCATGTCTTTGGGTGGTAAAAGACTTAGGCCAGTCCTAGTACTTCTAGCTTACAAGCTATTCAAAGAAAATCACAATGAAATTCTTGACCAAGCGATTGCCGTGGAGGTTTTTCACAACTTCACATTGATGCATGATGACATCATGGATGATGCTCCGCTGAGAAGAGGACAAGAAACTGTGCATGAAAAATGGAACCAAAGTACCGCCATTCTTTCTGGCGATGTAATGATGGTTAAAGCGTATGACTTGTTAATGGAAGGGGATGCTGACCTCAAACAAATCATTAAAGACTTTAACGCCTGTGCTGCGGGCGTCTGTGAAGGTCAACAGTTTGATATGAACTTCGAAGACCTACCAACGGTATCGGAGGATCAATACGTTAATATGATCAGGCTAAAAACCGCAGTGCTTTTAGGCTTCAGCCTAAAACTAGGTGCCATGTTAGCCAATGCAACTGACGCTGAAGCCAACGCGCTCTACGAGTTTGGTGTGGATTTAGGAATCGGCTTCCAGCTGAAAGACGATCTGTTAGACGTTTATGCCGATCAAGCTAAATTCGGAAAGCAGGTAGGCGGAGATATCATCTCGAACAAAAAAACTTTTTTACTACTCAAAGCACTAGAGCTCGCCAACTCTGAACAGTCCAAGCAACTGAATGATTGGATTGAAAAGAAGGATTTTGACTCGCAAGAAAAAGTCGAAGCCGTCAAGCGTATCTATAATGAAATAGGCATCCATGAGCTCACTATGGAGAAAATGAATGAGTATTTCCAAAAGGGTTTTGACGCACTTAGTGAAATCAAAGTAGCAGAAGAAAAGAAAAAGCCGTTAATTGAGTTTACTGATTACTTAATTAACAGAGACAAGTAAATGGAAATCACTTATGGCTTAATGGTGGCAATCGGGCTTATAACCTACTACGCGTGGCAGCGTCCGGAGGTACACCGCAAGCTCATGCTTAATCCTTATGCCACCTTTCACGAAAGGCAATTCAGCCGATTAATCACCTCTGGCTTTGTGCATAATAATGGGATGCACCTATTCTTAAATTTATTCACACTTTACTTTTTCGGAGGAGCCATTGAAAAAATCTTCATGGCCTATTTTGGAGGAGCAGGCACTTTCCTCTACCTCCTACTATTTCTTACGGCAATCGTTGTTGCTAACATACCCACCTTAATTAAACACAAAGACCACCAAAACTATAACTCGTTGGGCGCATCAGGTGGCGTTTCCGCCCTAGTACTGGCATTTATTCTTTTCGATCCACTCCAAGACCTTTGTCTATATGCGATACTCTGTCTACCAGGCTATGCACTAGGTAGTCTCTTTATCGTTTACTCAATCGTCATGGGTAAGTGTGGGGCAGACAACATCAATCATGATGCACACTTATACGGAGCACTTTATGGCGTGCTTTTTATTCTGATTTTAAAACCATCTATATTTGAGCAGTTCATCAACACACTTTTTTAACAATGTCATATAAAAGAACCTCAGTTACCTCAATTTTAATAATCTTTCTTAGCCTCTATAGTGTCCAAGCACAAAAACCAGATGCTACTGATTCATTATACTTAGGAGGTACCCAAGCTTATGGAGAATTTATGAGAAAGAATCTCCGTTACCCAATGGAATCGAAACGAAATGGGTATGAAGGACTATTGATTTATGAAATTAATATTAGTAAAGAAGGTAAAGTGTCTATTAGATTCATGACCAAAATAGATGAGTATGTAGAAAAGATGATTATCCCTCTGATTCAAGCTACTTCTGGCCAATGGCTGAAAAAAAGCACAGATTATAAAATATATCAAGCCGTAACTTTTAATCTCGGCTACCCATATGCAACAGACTTCATTGACAAATTACCAACATTTACAAGAGCAATAAACTACCCTTTTCTAGGTGAAATTACAGTCACTGGAATTAGCCAAAGGTCTCAATTAAGTGGGGGATCAGCTGGTGGAACGATTAGTGTTTATGACTCCAAAGATGGAGTAAAACTGAAGAGGTATAAGAAACAAGCAAAGAATTTAGAAAAGTATCTCACTAAAAATAAAACCTCGAAAGCCTACAAAGCCATCAACGAGATCATCCGTTACAACCCTTTTGATAAGTCCTTGATTCAGCAGCGCAGAAGAATCGAAAAGCAATTGGGCAAAGATGAATATAGAGTCTATGATATTCTTTGGCTGCAAGCCATGGAGCATATTGCTTCAGTACAAACCAAAAAACCCTGACGTTTCGGCCAGGGTTTCCAATATATCTAAACTTGAGGATTAAGCCTCAGCTATTTCTTGTGTTTCAAAAGGAACAACAGAAACAAAAGACCTGTCTTGTCTACCTTTTTTGAACTGAACTACACCATGCGTTAAAGCGAACAAAGTATGATCTTTGCCCATTCCAACATTGGTTCCTGGGTGGTGTTTTGTTCCTCTTTGTCTAACAATGATGTTACCTGCAATTGCAGCCTGACCACCATAAATTTTTACACCTAGTCGTTTCGATTCTGATTCACGACCGTTATTCGAACTACCTGCTCCTTTCTTATGCGCCATGGTACTTTCTATTTAGAAATTTTCTCGATTAAAACTTTAGTGAATTGCTGGCGATGGCCATTTTTCACTTTGTAGCCTTTTCTTCTCTTCTTCTTGAAGACGATCACTTTGTCGCCCTTTACATGTCCGATGATTTTACCAGACACTTTAGCACCCTTAACTAATGGGGCACCTACCTCTACCTTACCTTCGTTGTCGAGTAACAAAACGTTACTGAACTCTACGGAAGCGCCTTCTTCGCCCTCCATCAATGGAGCGTATACGAATTGGTCTTGCGTTACCTTGAACTGCTTACCTGCTATGTTTACTATTGCGTACATTTGAATGTTTTTCAAAAACGGAATGCAAAGGTAACCGAATGCTGGAAAAAAACAAACCAAATCTCAATCATAAAAGCAAGAGAAAATTCAATATTAAATTTTTACTTTTTTTTATGCCTTCAAACGACAAAAATTAGAATAAGTTATAATGTAATAAACCACCTACATTCCACTAAATTACAGGTAGTTAAGGTGCTTTTATTACTCGATAACACAACTTGAATAACTAAAGTTTTAGCGTTGACTTTTCACCCAGTTTTCGTAATATTTGTTGTAGGTTACGACCCCAATAAACAACCTATCTTCTGGCCGAAGTCTTACTCGTAGAGAATCAAGACTTTAACTGGAAACTCTTAAAAAACTTAGAGATTTCCTCAAAGGTTCGCCTTTGATTGTGTGTGTTTATGTGAAGGAGTTTGACTCTTTCCGCGTGACTTGTATTATTTCGACCCCAATAACTAAAAATCAACATGAGTGAGCTGACAACAGCAGTGCAGGAGCCTTTACTGAAAGAAAACAAGAACAGATTCGTTCTATTCCCAATCGAGCACGATGATATTTGGCAATACTATAAAAAAGCCGAAGCTAGCATCTGGACTGCCGAAGAGATAGATCTTCACCAAGACCTTTCAGATTGGAATGACAAACTCACCGAAGACGAAAGATATTTTGTAAAGCACGTCTTAGCTTTCTTTGCCGCATCAGACGGGATTGTCAATGAAAATCTTGCTGAAAACTTTGTAAACGAAGTACAGTACACAGAAGCAAAATTCTTTTACGGTTTCCAAATCATGATGGAAAACATTCACTCGGAAACCTATTCTTTACTAATAGATACGCTGATCAAAAACCCTCAAGAAGCAACAGAGCTTTTTAATGCGATTGAAACTTTCGATGCCATTAAGAAAAAAGCCGACTGGGCATTGAAATGGATTGACTCTCCATCTTTTGCAGAAAGACTGATAGCCTTTGCAGCTGTAGAAGGTATATTCTTCTCAGGTAGCTTCTGCTCAATCTTCTGGTTGAAGAAAAGAGGTTTGATGCCAGGGCTTACTTTCTCTAATGAGTTAATTTCTAGAGACGAAGGTCTTCACTGTGATTTTGCAGTTCACCTGCACAACGAGCATTTGATCAACCAAGTACCCAAAGAAAGAATCAAAGAGATCATCATGGATGCCCTAGAAATCGAAAGAGAGTTCATCACGGAATCTCTTCCAGTTCGATTAATTGGTATGAATTCAGATTTGATGTCTCAGTACCTTGAGTTCGTTACAGACAGGCTATTATTAGAGTTAAAATGTGAGAAAGTTTATAATTCAACCAACCCATTTGATTTCATGGAAATGATTTCACTTCAGGGAAAAACTAACTTCTTTGAAAAAAGAGTTGGTGATTATCAGAAAGCAGGAGTTATGAAGGACAAAGACGATACCTCGGATTCACGAGCATTATCTTTTGATTCAGACTTCTAAAGAATTTTTTTTAATACCCCAAAACCCCAATAAATAATGTTAGTAGTTAAAAGAGATGGCAGACGAGAGTCAGTCAAATTCGACAAAATCACCGCCCGTGTCGAAAAGCTCTCCTATGGCTTAGACCCCAACTTTGTCGAGCCAATCGATGTAGCAAAAAAAGTAATTGAAGGCTTATTCGATGGTGTGAGCACACCAGAATTAGATAATCTAGCAGCAGAGATTGCAGCAACAATGACGGTAAGGCATCCAGACTATGCTAAACTAGCTGCAAGAATTGCAATTTCTAACCTGCACAAGACCACAAGCAAGTCTTTCTCCAATACCATGAAGAGGCTCTATACTTACGTAGATCCAAAGACTGGTCAGAACGCTCCACTAGTTTCAAAAGAAACTTATGGTATCGTCAAGAAAAATGCTGCGGTACTTGACTCAACAATCATTTACGATCGTGACTTCAGTTATGATTACTTTGGTTTTAAAACCCTAGAGCGTTCGTACCTAATGAAATTAGACGGTAACATCGTTGAACGTCCTCAGCACCTGCTCATGAGAGTTGCTGTAGGTATTCACGGTGAAAACCTCGAAAATGTAATAGAGACGTATCACCTCCTCTCTGAAAAGTGGTTTACACACGCTACTCCTACCCTATTTAATGCAGGAACACCTAAGCCTCAGCTTTCTTCATGCTTCCTGTTGACAATGAAGGATGACAGTATTGACGGTATTTATGATACGTTGAAGCAATGTGCAAGGATATCTCAGTCTGCTGGTGGAATTGGTCTAAGCATTCATAATGTGAGAGCAAAAGGATCATACATCAAAGGAACTGGTGGAGTGTCTAACGGCATCGTTCCGATGCTTAGAAACTTCGACATGACAGCTCGTTATGTAGATCAAGGTGGAGGAAAGCGTAAAGGTTCTTTCGCCATGTACCTTGAACCTTGGCATGCAGACATCTTCGACTTCCTTGATTTGAAAAAGAACCACGGTAAAGAAGAGCAAAGAGCAAGAGACTTGTTCTACGCCCTTTGGATTCCAGATCTATTCATGAAGAGAGTAGAAGCCAATGAAGATTGGACATTACTTTGTCCTAACGAGTGCCCAGGTTTATCTGATGTTTATGGCGATGACTTCGAGAAATTATACGAGAAGTACGAAAGAGAAGGTAAAGGTCGTAAGACTGTAAAAGCACAAGATCTTTGGTTCGAAGTATTAGAGTCTCAAATCGAAACTGGCACACCTTATATGTTGTATAAGGATGCTGCGAATAAGAAATCAAACCAGAAGAATTTAGGAACGATTAAGTCGTCTAACCTTTGTACTGAAATTATTGAGTACACTGCACCAGATGAAGTAGCCGTTTGTAACCTTGCCTCACTTGCATTGCCAATGTATGTGGATCAAGAAACTGGCACTTATGACTTCCAAAAGTTATATGATGTTACTTATGTAGCCACCAAGAACCTGAATAGGGTGATTGACGTGAATTACTACCCAGTACCTGAAGCAAAAAATTCGAATATGCGACACAGACCGATTGGTTTGGGTGTGCAGGGACTTGCAGATGCCTTCATTTTAATGAGAATGCCTTTCGAATCACCGGAAGCGAAGAAACTGAACAAAGACATCTTTGAAACAATCTACTTTGCTGCGATGACTGCTTCTAAAGACGAAGCAATAGCTGACGGCCCTTATGAAACGTTCAAAGGTTCTCCAGTATCAAAAGGCATCTTCCAATACGATATGTGGGGCGTGACTCCAGATTCAGGACTTTGGGATTGGGATAGTTTGAAAAAAGAAGTGAAGAAACATGGGGTGAGAAACTCATTACTCGTTGCTCCTATGCCAACGGCTTCTACTTCTCAAATTTTGGGAAACAACGAATGCTTCGAGCCATACACCTCAAACATTTACACGAGAAGAACCTTGTCAGGTGAGTTCGTAATTGTGAACCAACACTTGATGAAAGACTTGATCAAGCTAGGCTTGTGGAGTGCCGATATGAAGAACAAATTGATCGCTGCACAGGGGTCTGTTCAAAATATTCCTGACATTCCTCAAGACATCAAAGACTTGTACAAAACAGTATGGGAAATTTCTCAGAAGTCAGTTATTGAACTGTCTGCTGATAGAGGAGCATACATTTGTCAGTCTCAGAGTTTGAACATCCATATTCAGGATCCAAACTTTGGTAAGTTGACTTCTATGCATTTCTATGCTTGGAAGAGCGGCTTGAAGACCGGTATGTATTACTTAAGATCAAAAGCAGCCACTAGCGCTATCCAATTCACAGTAGACAAAGCAGCAGCAAGTATACCAGCACCTACTGCAGCAGAGTTGGAACAAAAAGCAGCAGACATGGCTTGCTCTTTAGATGATCCTGACGGCTGCGAAGCCTGTGGTAGTTAGTAATATCGGGGTTGATTACTACTAACGTAGAAACCCTGGCCGGGCGGCCAGGGTTTTTTTATGCCTTAGAACTTGTAAATAGATTACTAACAGCCTTCACAATCCTCTCCCTCCTCTTCAAACTCGAGGGTGGAATGTTTGATATTCAGATCGGCCAGCAACAGCTTCGCTTTGGATTTGATATCCGCCAATTCTCTTAACGAATATACCTTATCAAGCACTACATGGGCAGAAAGCACATGATAAGCACCGTCCATCGACCAAACATGACAATCATGCACATCAACAATCTCTGGCATCGATTTGAGCCCCGCTTGAATGGCTGGTATATCCACATCTTCAGGAGTAGTCTGAAGAATGATTGAGAAGCTCTCTTTTAGGTTCTTAATTACATTGTAGATAATGAAAAGGCCAATCAGTATTGAGAGTAATGGATCGATGAATTGCCAATCCAGATACATCATCATTAAACTTCCTAGTAGCACAGCGATCCAGCCAAGCACATCCTCGAGTAAGTGTATGCGGATAGCCTTCTCATTCAAAGACTTACCACCTTTCAATCGAAAGAAAGCAGCTCCATTAACAATCACCCCAAAAATAGCGATGACCAACATCCCCTTTTCGTCTACCTCACCAGGATTCATAATCTGTGGTGCTGCCTGACTAATAATAACAACTGAGCCCACCAAAAGTATAGCCGCATTGATAATGGCTCCTATTAGAGAGAATCGTTTGTAGCCATAAGTGAATTTTTGATTGCTGTCTCGGTTATCCGAAAGGTACTGAAAGTACCACGACATGCCTATACTCAGGCTATCACCAAAGTCATGAAGCGCATCGGAAAGAATGGCTAAGCTACCAGTGAGCAAGCCACCAATAATCTCAACTACTGTAAAAGTTAGGTTTAAGAAAAAAGCAAACTTAAGGTTTTTAGACCCATGGCCGTGCTCCGCGCGATGATGGTGATGCTCCATATTCCAAGATAAAGAATAAAGAAACGCAACAGGGCTTCAAGAATCAAATAGCCAACTGCGCCAGTACAGCAGCCAGAGCTCCTAAAATTGAAACAGAGAATCGTTTCCAGTTCAATTTATGTTGTGGATCAGACTCTATGAAGATTGTAGTCGATATCTGAAGAAAGCTTCCTGCTACTATAGCAAAGAATATAATCAAATAACGCTCAGGAAGAAGGTCAGAATGCCCAAGGAATTCCGAGAATAACAAACCCAGGGGTGAAGCTAGGGCAAAGATCAGCATCAAGAAGATCGCCTTTTTAGCCTTTTTCATCTGGCTCATTAGCAAAGCCATCAACGCAAAAGCTGCTGGGATTTTATGCATTACTATGCCCAAAAGTATTTTAGGAGAACTACCATGGCTATAAACCGAATCAGGGGTATGATTAGAGTGAATGGAATCTGTAATGATACTCCCTTCAAGAAAAGAGTGTAAGGCCAAAGCAATCAATAAGTAGGGAACAGAGTATCCTCCGTGTGAATGGACATGCCCATGCTCTACACCATTGGAGAAATTCTCCAATACTTTTTGAACGAAAAAACCAATCAGGATGTAAAGCCCCAGCATAAAAGGGTCCTCTCCGCTTAGAAACAAATCTGGAATCAAATGGATAACGGTCATTGAAAACAAATAGGCACCAGCGAAAACCAGAAAGTAACTTAATCTTTCAGTCTTAAGGGGTTTATGATTGATCATCAATACACCTGGTATAGCGACACTCAGAAACAATATGATGGCATTGATAATCATCTAATCAATCTGTCCTTTTTGCAACAAGATTGCAAATATCTAAAAGAAAATGAGAATTTGGTGTAAAAGATTCAACCAATATGACTTAGGAGTCACCTAAAGTCTTCCCCTGAAGGCCCGGAGAAACATAGGTCATCAACCCTCCTTTATCATCTGCATAGATAAAGTAAGCCTCCAAAGTGGGGTCAGATTCAATCAATCTAATGCTCTCTTCTATGCCGAGTACCATGCAGGCAGTCGCAAAACCATCGGCTAACATGCAATTGGGAGCCAACACAGTAGCACTCAATAGCGTTTGCATTTTAGGGAATCCGGTTCGAGGGTCAATCGTATGCACTACTTTACGACCATCTTCCAAGATTCTAAAATTTCTATAGTTGCCGCTAGCAGCCATTCCTTGGTTTTCAAGGTAAATTGCATCAAAAATCCCACCGATGCGACTTTCGTTTGGTACTTCAATGGCAATTGTCCAGAAGTTACCCTCAATATTTTTACCATTAGCTCTTACCTCGCCACCAATTTCAACCATATAATCAGTAACACCGATTGAAGACAACCAGTCTGCTACAACATCAATAGCTTGGCCTTTGGCAATTGCTGAAAAGTTGAGTTTAATTTCCGGTATCGCTTTACTCAATTGTGTCTCATCATATCTCAGTTTGTCAAAACCCACAAAATTCAATAAGGAATCAACTTTTGCAGAATCTAATTCAAGGGATTCGCCAGCACCAAAACCCCAGGCGTCTATCAAAGGGCCTAGAGTCGGGTCAAAAGCACCATTAGATTGTCGATAAACTTTTGCGCTAGCTTCGAGTACGTCATAGAAATATGGCAATGAAAAAGTCACTTTTCCTTCTTTATTGAACCTTGAGATCTCTGAATCTGGAATGTATGTAGAAAGAGACTGATTGAAATCTCTGAGTAGTGAATCAATTTCTTGCTTATGATTACTGAACTCAGTATCGAGATACTTGATGTTATAGGCAATGGTCCCCATCGTGAATCCTTGCACCAGGATCTCTTTGGACTGATTCTCCCTATACTTCCAAACTGCAAAAATGGCAATCATCAATACAAGGAGATAAATACGAGACCTGAAATTCTTGTTCATACCGAAATCTTTGCGCAAAGGTAATTCAAAACTGTTTGTCACTGATCTCTTGTAGATTAAACTTGGTATAAGAAAGCATCATCAACCCGAATCTTTTATCTTGTAAAAAATTTCAGCATGCGTGAGGATTATTTGAATGGCAGTGAAGATGAGTTGAGTTCAAGTGAACGAGACATCGAGCGTGCCTTACGTCCATTAAGCTTTGAAGACTTTACTGGTCAGCATAAGATCATTGAGAACGTTAAAGTCTTTGTATTGGCTGCGAAACAAAGAGAGGAGCCATTAGACCATGTTCTGCTACATGGCCCTCCAGGTCTTGGAAAGACTACATTATCCCATATCATTTCCAATGAGATGGGCTCAGACATTAAGGTTACTTCAGGGCCGGTGCTAGACAAGCCAAGCGACCTAGCAGGCCTGTTAACGAATCTTGAGGAAGGTGATGTCCTGTTTATTGACGAAATCCATCGGCTTAACCCCATCGTGGAAGAGTATCTATACTCTGCCATGGAGGATTACAAGATTGACATCATGTTAGACTCTGGTCCAAATGCTAGAACAGTACAAATCAATTTGAATCCCTTTACATTAATTGGTGCCACTACTAGGTCTGGCCTATTGACATCTCCTTTGAGAGCACGTTTTGGCATCAACGCAAGACTCGAGTATTATGACTCAAAGCTTTTGACATTGATTGTTCTTCGTTCTTCAGAAATCCTTAACACCCCAATTGATGAAGACGCGGCCTATGAAATTGCCCGAAGGAGTCGTGGTACGCCAAGAATCGCAAACAACTTATTGAGAAGAACCAGAGATTTCGCACAGATCAAAGGTACGGGCACTATTACGATAGACATCAGTCAAATGGCTTTGAATGCCCTAGATGTTGACTCACACGGCCTAGACGACATGGACAATCGCATATTGACCACAATCATCGAAAAGTTCAAAGGAGGCCCTGTAGGGCTCTCTACCATTGCCACAGCAGTTTCCGAAGAATCAGAAACTATCGAAGAAGTATATGAGCCATTTTTGATTCAGGAGGGTTTCTTAAAAAGAACATCTCGTGGAAGGGAAGCAACAGATTTAGCTTACGAACACCTCAAACTGAAAAAACCGGGTAATACTGGGACTTTGTTTGAGTGATGTTTAAGCGAAAGATATATTATGATAAGAGCCTGACGGAGAAAGCTAGATTCCTTCGTAATAATTCTACCCTTACAGAGGTACTACTTTGGAACGAACTTAAAAGAGGCCAAAGAAGAGGTTATGATTTTCATAGACAAAAGCCAATCCTGCACTGGATAGTAGATTTCTTCTGTTATGATCTGATGCTAGCTATAGAAGTTGATGGAGATTACCATGAATTTGACGAGGTAAAGATGCAGGATAAATACCGCCAAGAGCAAATAGAAGCTTTAGGCATTTCATTTCTTCACTTTAAAGATGATACAATCAAATATGATATTCAAAGTGCATTGATAGATATTGTAAACTACATAGATCATTATGAGAACACTCCCCTAACCCCTCTTCAAGAGGGGAATAATTCCTCTTTCAATAAAAAGAATCAATTCCCTCCAAAAAAAGGGGGGGGGTTAGGGAGCTGTTGAGCATATGAACCACCAAATCTCACATAATACAGAAATAGTAAAAGCCATTGCTAAGGCCTTGGGCTTCGAGTATTGTGGGGTTTCAAAAGCCGAGTTTCTTGAAAAGGAAGCCCCGAGGTTAGAGCGTTGGTTAAAAAATAAAGCTCATGGAAAAATGAGCTACATGGAAAACCACTTTGATAAACGCCTTGACCCAACCAAGTTAGTTCCTGGAGCCAAGTCCGTGGTCTCTTTGATGTATAATTACTATCCTGAAAAGGATCTATCTCATGAAGCCCCTGATCATCACAAAATTGCAAAATATGCTTATGGACAGGATTATCACTATGTAATCAAGGATAGACTCAAGGATTTTATGGATCGGCTTGAGGCTGAAATTGGACAAGTGGAAGGAAGAGTATTTGTGGACTCAGCACCAGTAATGGAGCGACAATGGGCGGCAAAATCAGGCTTAGGCTGGGTTGGCAAAAACACCCTGTTTATCAATAAAGATCAAGGAAGTTTTTTCTTTTTGGCTGAACTCATCATTGACCTTGAACTGGAGGCAGACGGACCGATCAAGGATTATTGCGGTACATGCACTAAATGTATTGACGCCTGCCCAACTGATGCCATTACGCCTTACTCGCTAGATGCAAGTAAGTGCATCTCTTATTTGACCATAGAATTAAAGGATGAGATACCCAATGAATTCAAAGACCAAATGGCAGGGTGGGCCTTCGGGTGTGACATTTGTCAGGATGTCTGTCCTTGGAATCGCTTCTCAAAACCACACCAAGAACCAGATTTTCAGCCAAATGATGGGTTAAAAAAATTATTTAACAATAATTGGCAAGATTTAACAGAAGAGGTTTTTCGATCAGCTTTTAAAGGATCAGCCGTAAAAAGAACCAAATTTCAAGGGCTAAAAAAGAACCTAAACTTCCTTAAAAAAAATTAAGCCCATCATTTCTGATGGGCTGGTTCATGATTTTTACTACTGTGTTAAAACAAACTGGCGATCTATGATTGGGCCATAAACCTTTCCAAATTGCGCGTGACACCAATTTTTCAGCTCATTCAATTCATCTTTCAGGAGTGACTTGATGGCTTTTCTTAACTCTCTCTCAAATAGCTTTTTATCAAAGCTGACCTTTGAAAGGATAATTTTGAAATACTCCAACATGTTAAGAACATTTAGGGTTGTGAATCTAAATTACGGTAACGGTCGTACCATTCATACGAACGAATGATGACAATGGTTATTCCTTTTAAAAATGAAATTATATTTGAAGTAGATTCTCACTTTGAGATTTAAAATACGAAATTCTTATGAGAAAGTCCAGTTGCCTTTTCCTGCTTTTTGCTTTTATGCTGCTACCCTTGGCATCCTTAAAAGCACAAGATATTTCCATCAAATTGGGTAATGATGCTGTAGGGCTCAATGAGCTTTTTACCATTACTGTCACATTACAAAACGGGTCGATAAAGAATTACACCGACTTTCCAGAAATTGATGGGTTTGCCAAAAGAGGAACATCATCAAGTAGCAAAACCAATATTGTCAATGGGCAGATCACGTCTTCACAAAGCATTATTCAGCGCTACCTGCCATTAGAGGAAGGCACATACACATTGAAAGCCTTTACGATGGAGCTAAACGGCATTACCATTAGTTCAGAAGGCAAAACAATAAAGATTACTCAAGCAGTCGAAAGAAATAGGAATACGAGACGTAATAGGTTTGATCCTTTTGACGACCTTTTTGGTATAAACGAAACTAAAAAAGCTCCTGAGTTTGTTGATGTGAGAGAAGATGCCTTCCTCGCACTAACAACGGATAAAGACGAAGTGTATGTTGGTGAAGGGTTTACAACCACCTTTGCATTCTATGTAGCTGATGCCAATAGAGCGCCACTTCAATTTCACGAAGCAGGTAAACAACTTTCAACCATTCTTAAGGACCTAAAACCAGAGAATTGCTGGGAAGAAAACTTCAACATTGAAAATATCTACGGAGAGCGCGTAACGCTTGGCGGAAAGAACTATACGCGATACAAGATTTATCAAGCTGCTTTCTATCCTTTAAACCTAGAGCCGGTAGTATTCCCTTCTGTGCCTTTTGAAATGATCAAGTATCGGGTGGCAAAATCCCCCTCATTTTTCGGACGCGATAGAGAAGAAGACTTTAAGACATTTAATACCAAAGTAAAGACGGTTAAGGTAAAGGCATTGCCTCCTCACCCGCTGAAAGATGCTGTAGCGGTAGGAGATTTCGAGCTGGATGAGAAAATCGACAAGACCACTGTTGAAACTGGTCAAAGTTTTGAATACACATTCAACATATACGGAGAAGGAAATATCGCAGGAATCCCTGACTTGAGGATCCCTACAACAAAAACCATAGACATTTATCCACCGAACGTTAGTCAAGATATCAATCGCGGCGCAGGCAGGGTTACTGGTTCAAAACAATACAGCTATTTTGGTATACCAAATGAGCCTGGTGACTATGATCTCAAGGACTATTTTGGCTGGATATTCTTCAATCCTGAAAAAGAGACTTACGACACATTGAAATCTACTGTTAAACTGACGGTAACTGGTGAAAGCAAAAAGAACGTATCAATCTCGTCATCAGACTTAGGCTCATTTTACGACAATATAGATGTAACATCTAATCAACTTGAAAGTCTAAAAGAGGATAAAACAGCTCAAATCATTGCCAATCTGCTAATTATAGCTATGTTAGCAGGTGCAGGATACATGTTCTTTAAGAAATAAATGGGTAGTTCATTCGGAAAGATTTTTAAAATTCACACCTACGGTGAATCGCACGGGCCAGCACTAGGTGTGGTCATTGAAGGATGCCCTGCTGGGCTAGAAATTGATGAGTCGTTTATTCAACTTGAACTTGACAGGCGCAAACCAGGCCAATCTAGAATCACCACTCAAAGAAGAGAAGCTGACGAGTTCGAAATTCTCTCTGGTGTGTTCGAGGGTAAATCGACAGGGACTCCTATTAGCATCTTGATTCGCAATGAAGACCAAAAGAGTAAAGACTACTCTCACATTGCCGACAAATTCAGGCCATCACATGCCGACTATACTTTTCAAGCTAAGTATGGTATTAGAGACTATCGTGGTGGTGGACGAAGCTCTGCACGCGAAACAGTTGCGCGTGTAGCGGCTGGGGCAATAGCAAAATTATTGCTCAAGCACTATGACATTACTTGTGAATCTTATGTATCACAAGTAGGTGCCTTAAAGCTTGAAAAAAGCTACCAAGCACTTGATCTTAGTAAGTCAGAGGAGAACATTATTAGATGTCCAGACCCTGAAACTGCTCAGAAGATGATTGAGTTAATTGATCAAACCAGAAAAAACAGAGATACCATTGGTGGTGTGATTACTGGAGTAATCAAAGGAACGCCTGCCGGTATCGGAGAACCTGTGTTTGACAAGTTACATGCCGAACTTGGCAAAGCCATGCTCAGCATCAACGCTGTAAAAGGATTCGAATTCGGTAGTGGGTTTGAAGGCGTTAAGCGTAATGGCTCCGAGCATAATGATGCTTTTTACACCGAAGGTGATCAAGTCAAAACAAGAACCAACTACTCCGGCGGGATACAAGGAGGTATCTCGAATGGCCAAGACATCTACTTCAATGTGGCCTTCAAGCCAGTAGCCACCATAATGCAGGACCAAGAAAGTATCAACGAATCTGGCGAGAGTGTTACTGTATCTGGCAAGGGTCGACATGATCCGTGTGTTGTGCCTCGTGCAGTACCTATCGTTGAAGCAATGTCAGCTTTGGTAATTGCTGATTATTTGCTAATTAGCAAGGCTAATCGATTGTAATTAAATTCCATATTCTGTTATGAAAAAACTTCCTCTGCATGTAAAAATCATGATTGGACTAGCGGCCGGTATCATTTGGGCATTCGCTTCAAGTGCCATGGGCTGGAACCAGTTTACAATTGATTGGATCGATCCTTTCGGTCAGATTTTCATTCGCATGTTAAAATACATTGCCGTTCCATTGGTGTTATTTTCCATTATCAGTGGAATTTCTGGGCTCAAGGACATGTCTAAACTAGGCCGAATGGGAGGAAAAACATTAGGCTTTTACCTTGTGACTACCGTCACAGCAGTGGGTATCGGACTTTTATTAGTCAACCTAGTGAAGCCAGGAAACCTTGTAGATGAAGATTCTAGAATAAAAAACCGATTGAGTTATGAGAATTGGGCCAACTCCAATGGCGTAGAAATATTGGACGGGAAGAACTACACGAACGATCCAAAATATGCCAGCTATGATCGTGCTGAAGAAATGACCGAGGCACAAAAGAAAATGGTTGCCGATAAGCAAGCTTCTGCCATGGAAAACAAAGATGCTGGGCCGATGAAGTTCTTAATCGACATGGTACCGCAAAATATCATCACATCACTGGGCAATGATAAGCTCATGTTGCAGGTCATATTCTTTGGAATATTTTTTGGTATTTGTATGGCTGCACTTCCGGATAAAAAAGTAGCCGGCCTTTCTTCATTCATACACGGAGCCAATGAAGTATTCCTGAAAATGGTAGACTTTGTTATGAAGGCTGCACCGTTCTTTGTTTTCTGCCTACTTGCAGGCGTTGTAGCGAAAATGGCGGACACCCCTGCTCAAGTTGTCGAAATATTCAAAGGCCTTGCCTCCTACTCGGTTACATTAACCATAGGACTACTGTTCCTCATTTTCGTATTCTATCCTTTAATTGTAAGAGGCTTTGTTAAGACTTTAACCTACAAGAAATTCTTCGGTAAAATAAGCCCGGCTCAACTAATGGCCTTTTCTACGAGTTCGAGTGCAGCAACACTTCCTGTTACTATGGAATGTGTAGAAGACAACTTAGGCGTTTCGAAAAACGTCTCCAGCTTTGTTCTGCCGATAGGTGCTACTGTGAATATGGATGGAACAAGTCTTTATCAGGCTGTCGCTGTAGTATTCATGGCGCAACTGCATATGGTAGACTTAAGCATAGCTCAGCAACTTACTATTGTCTTAACTGCTACACTTGCCTCAATTGGTAGTGCCGCCGTTCCGAGTGCAGGTCTGGTTATGATGGTCGTAGTATTACAATCGGTTGGTTTAAACCCCGCTTGGATAGCGATTATCTTCCCTGTTGACAGGATTCTAGATATGCTTAGAACTGTAGTGAATGTTACCGGTGATGCAACTGTCGCGACTATTGTTGCTAAAACTGAAGGAGAATTAAGAGAAGACTAAGAACTTATCAGCTACCTTTGTGGTTATAAGTTCTAATTCAAGAGAGAAATGAAAGCTGTAAGTATATATATGGAAGCGAATCCGAATCCTAACTCTATGAAGTTCGTGGTGAACTTTATGTTGTTACAGGATGGAGTAAGCTTTGATTACCCTAACGCTGAAGCTGCTGCGGACTCTCCGCTAGCGCAAGAGCTATTCAAATTGGCAAATGTAGAGCGTGTATTCTACATGAGCAATTTCGTTACTGTTACCAAATCAGAAGGTGTCGATTGGATTGAAATCCAAGACAGCATCCGTGATGTCATCAAACCTTATTTAGAAGCTGAGAAACCTTTGATTCTTGAAGAATTGGATAAGGACCCGCTTTTTGATGAGAATGATTCTGAGGTAGTGAAGAAAATCAAAGGAATTCTTGACGAATACATTCGCCCAGCCGTAGAGCAAGATGGCGGAGCCATTGGATTCTCTTCATTCGAGGAAGGTGTTGTAAAAGTGAATCTTCAAGGCTCATGCAGCGGTTGCCCCGCATCAGCTGTTACCTTAAAATCAGGCATTGAAAACCTCTTAAAAAGAATGCTGCCAAATGACGTTACTGAAGTAGTGGCAGAAGGCGTTTAATTAAAAAAATATTAGTTGTAAAAGCCTTCTTGATACATCAAGAAGGCTTTTTTTATAAGGCATTAACAATCGTTTGCATATCAATCACGTGAGCACGACTGTATAGTTCTCTCACAAAACCTTATTTTTGATTAATTCAGTTAAGTATGACTTCAAAAATTAAGAGAATAGGCGTATTGACATCAGGAGGTGATGCCCCAGGCATGAATGCTGCAATAAGAGCAGTAGTCAGAGCTTCTATCTATTACGACCTTGAGATATTTGGCATTTATAAAGGCTATGATGGTCTTATCAGCGGTAACATTGAGCAACTCTTCGTACGATCAGTTTCAAACATCCTTAGCCGCGGCGGTACCTTTTTACTATCTGCTAGGAGTCAAGAATTTCGTACGAAAGAAGGGCGAGAGAAGGCTTATGAAAACTTTAAGAAGTTTGAATTAGACGCATTGGTGGTAATAGGCGGAGACGGTTCGTTTACTGGAGCCGATATCTTTAGTGAAGAGTTCGATGTACCAGTTATTGGTATACCAGGAACTATAGACAACGACCTAGCCGGGACTGATTTTACAATTGGTTTTGATACCGCATGCAATACAGCCACTGAAGCCATTGACAAAATTAGAGATACAGCCTCATCACATGAAAGGCTTTTCTTTGTGGAAGTGATGGGACGTGATTCTGGTTTTATTGCGGTTAACTCAGCAATTGGTGGTGGAGCTGTCGCCATGATTATACCAGAACATAACTGGTCTATTGACCAATTAATCGCAAAACTCAGAAAAGGAGCTGCCAATCAAAAGGCATCCAATATTGTGATTATCGCGGAGGGTTGCCAACTTGGAAATGCTTACGCAGTTGCCGATCAGGTGAAAGAAAAGCTAGATTACTTCGATATCCGTGTGACGGTATTAGGTCATCTTCAAAGAGGTGGGGCTCCAACTACAATGGACAGAGTCTTAGCCAGCAGACTTGGGGTTGCAGCCATAGAGGGCCTTAGAGATGGTAAGTCTAAGGTGATGGTTGGTGTCGTCAACAACCATATTGCTTACACACACATACATGAAGCCATTAAAACCGAAAAAAGACTTGATCCTGAAGAATTCAGGGTAGCGAAGATCTTATCTATTTAACCATAAAAAAAGAGGCCTAGGCCTCTTTTTTTATTTATCCTTTACCTAAGGATTAGTTTCTATTCAATGCATTAAGCTCTTCAAACGCTTGTTCCAAACGCTTCACAATGCTCTCCTCTGATTTTCTTAACCATACCCTTGGGTCGTAGTATTTCTTGTTTGGAGAATCATCACCATCAGGGCTACCAATCTGAGCCTGTAAGTAGTCTTTCTTGTCATTGTAATAGCTACGAACACCATCCCAACAAGCCCATTGAATATCCGTATCAATATTCATTTTGATAGATCCGTAAGAGGTTGCCTCTGCAATTTTTTCTGGCTCAGAACCTGAACCACCATGGAATACGAAGAATACAGGCTTCTCTTCCGTACCAAATTTCTTCTGAATATACTCTTGAGAATCTTTCAAGATAGATGGTCTCAATTCAACATTACCTGGCTTATAAACACCATGAACATTACCGAAAGAAGCGGCAACTGTGAATATATCTCCAACTTTTCTTAGTGCATCCCAAGCTTGTGCCACCTCTTCGGGCTGCGTGTATAGTCGGGATGAATCCACATCTGTGTTATCAACGCCATCTTCTTCACCACCCGTGATACCCAATTCGATTTCAATGCCCATTTCAATCGCATTCATACGTTTGAAGTAATCACAGCTTATCTGAATGTTATCTTCTAATGTCTCCTCCGAAAGGTCAAGCATATGTGTACTAAAAAGTGGCTGACCATTCTTTTGATAGAATTTCTCTCCCGCATCAAGCAAGCCATCAATCCATGGTAATAATTTCTTTGCCGCATGATCAGTATGCAGAATTACAGAAACACCATAGTGCTCGGCCATTTGATGCACATGCATGGCGCCAGAAATGGCTCCTTGAATTGATGCATTATAACCAGTATTATCTAAAGACTTACCCGCATAGAATGCTGCTCCACTTACAGAAAACTGAACCATTACTGGAGAGTTTACCTTGCTTGCAACTTCTAATACGGCATTGATACTGTTGGTTCCTATTACATTGATTGCAGGTAGTGCAAAATTATTCTCTTTGGCGTAGGTCAGGCAATCTTTGAGTTCCTGGCCATAAAGCACACCGCTTCTGAATTTTCCCATGATATATTTTTGTATTTGAATTGATAATACGAGTTGCAAAGAAAAGAAAAAATTGCTTCTGAGCGAACTCAAACTGCCAGCAAATCAAGTCCCTTAAAACACTTATAGCGCAACAAGTTGCGCTATAAGTAAAGTAAACTATAATAGAAATGGAGGAAATTACTGACAAAAGTTCGAAACAATCGTTCCCACAACTGTTCCTAGCTTATTGCCTATACCAAAGTAGGGATTATAAAATCAATTATCAATATAACTCACTTAGCACCAACACAATACCACATGATTGCAAACGATTGAAACTTGCCATACTGCCGATATAAGGCGGAAATATTTTTTTAAAAAAATTTTGCCTCAGGTCATTTAGTCAAAAGATATCAACATCTTTAAAGTCTGAGACAATAGATTATTTTATAAGAAACCAAAATGAAGAGCGGGCAAGTAACCATTAAGGATATTGCAAAAGAATTGAACATCTCTTGTTCTACAGTATCGCGAGCCCTGAAAGATTTTCCTGGCATTAGCCCGACAACCAGGAAGGCAGTAGTTGCACTAGCCGACAAGTATAATTATAGACCAAACGCAATTGCCTTAAGCCTTAGAAATCAGAAAACTAACATCATTGGCGTGGTCATTCCAGAAACTGTTCACTTCTTCTTTTCAACTGTTATTAGTGGTATTGAAGACGAAGCAATGAAAGAAGGCTATAACGTCATGATTTGTCAGTCAAACGAAAGGTATGAACGAGAAGCAGACAGTATTGATGCCCTAATGGGTGCACGAGTTGACGGATTACTCGTTTCTATTTCGAGGGAAACTTCTGACCTCAAGCATCTCGAGAAGGTGGTGGCAGAAGGAACACCTATGGTCTTTTTTGATCGACTTGTTGAAGGCATGAACGCCTCTAGTGTTATTGTCGATGATTATCAAGGAGCCTATGATGCCGTAGAACATCTAATCAAAATAGGATGCAAGCACATTGTACATCTTGCAGGTCCAGATAACCTGATCATCTGCCGCAAGAGAAAAGAAGGGTACCTATCTGCTTTAGAAGATTATGAAATAACGCTTGACGAAAGTTATATAGTAGAATGTAGGTTTGGAGAAGAACTTGAGGCCGAAAAAGCAATAAACGACCTTCTTGAAAGCGGAAAGACCATTGATGGCGTTTTTGCTAGCAATGATATGGCTGGACTAGGTGCAATTAGCGCGATCAAAAAAGCTAACATAAAAATTCCAGAAGAAATCGCAGTGGTAGGTTTTAGCAATTGGCAATTCTCCTCTCTTGTGAACCCTAGTTTGTCAAGTATTTCTCAACCTGGCTATGAAATGGGGCGCGAAGCTGCTAAACTAATTCTTGAAGAAATCAATGCCAAAGAGCCCAGCAAACGGCAAGTGAAGATCTTAGACACGGAATTAATAGTGCGAGATTCATCGAATCGTAAATAATCCTCAATTATTGCAAACCTTTGATTAAGCCTCAGGCCTACAAAGTCACTTCATTCATTCGTTAACGGTAATTTAGGAGTTCATATGCTCCCATTTTTTAGCTAATATAGAAGGCTATTTAACCAAGAGTCAACGCGAATAATTGACTATTCCATGAATTTTAGAAATGAATCAGTAGGCGCTATTTCAACCTTTAAAGCGCATAATAATATCCTAGCAGGGAAGGCTGGCAAGTATCAGTTTAAACTAACCCCCTACAATCATAATATCGTCAGAGTCCAAGTTTCTAAAGATGAAGCTTTTGACGAATATCCATTCTCCGTGGTAATGGAGCCTGAGCCTATAGCTGCCGGACTCCATGAAACTAGTGAAGAGATTGTTCTGAAAACGGATCAGCTTGAAATGAAGGTGACTAAATCACCTTTTAGGCTAAGCTTTTTTAATAAAGCGGGTGACTTGCTTAATGCTGATGACCCTACTTTTGGAATTAGTTGGTTGGGAGAAGAAGTCACTAATTATAAGAGCATTGCGCAAGACGAAATTTTCTTGGGTATGGGCGAAAAGAGCGGTGGATTGAACAGAAGAGGCTCATCCTATGATAACTGGAACTCGGATGCCTTTGGTTTTAACAATGACACCGACCCGCTATATGTAAGCACCCCATTTTTTATAGGAGTGAGAGAAGGAAAACCCTATGGTATCTTTCTCGACAACACCTACAAAAGTCACTTCAACTTCGGTACATCTAACAATGATCGCTTTTCTTACTTCAGCGCCTCTGCTGGCGACCTCAACTATTATTTCATTCAAGGAGATACGGTAAATGATGTCATTCAGCAATACGCTAAACTGACAGGAACCATACAAATGCCTCCTAAATGGAGTTTAGGGTTTCAGCAATGCAGGTATAGTTACTACCCCGACCATGAGGTCTATAACATTGCCGACACCTTCCGTGAAAAGAAAATTCCCGCGGATGTCATCTACTTAGATATTCACTATATGAAGGACTACATGGCCTTCACTTTTGACAAAGAAAGATTCCCCAACCCCAAAGCACTCATCGAAAAACTGACATCCCAAGGTTTCAAAGTGGTCGTCATCTTAGATCCAGGGATCGCGACTAAAAAAGGATACGGAACCTACGATCGTGGAGTCGAAAAAGACGTCTTCGTAAAATACCCTGATGGCACCCCATACGAGGCAAGTGTTTGGCCTGGCAACAGTCATTTTACAGATTTTACAGATAGAAAAGGAAGAGACTGGTGGACAGAAGAACTTAAATTTTACACAGACCTCGGGCTGGAAGGGTTCTGGAATGACATGAACGAACCAGCATGCTGGGGACAAGATATTCCGGACATGGTCGAGTTCGACTACGAAGGACAGCAAGTATCACATAAAAAAGCCCGTAACGTTTATGGCTTCCAGATGGTGAGAGCCACTTATGAAGGAGCCAGAAAACAGATGGGTAACAAACGACCATTTACCTTGACGCGTTCTGGGTTCTCAGGAGTCCAACGCTACTCTGCTGTTTGGACTGGTGACAACGTTGCTGGGGATGATCATATGCTGTTAGGCGTCAGATTAGTCAATAGCCTTGGTATGGCAGGAGTGCCGGTGGCTGGATACGACATTGGTGGTTTTGTAGATGAAAGTAGCCCGCAGTTATTCGCAAGATGGTTGGCTGTAGCCACCTTCGCCCCTTTCTTTAGGGTACACAGCATGGTAAATGTTAGAGACTCGGAGCCTTGGGCCTATGGTGAAGAAGTGGAAGAAATCTCAAGAAACTACATCAACCTGCGGTATAAATTAATGCCTTATCTGTATTCCCTATTCTATAGGGCGTATCAAAACGGCACACCCATTAACAAGTCTCTCGCGGTAGATTATTACAATGACCCAGAAATCTATCATGGTAATGCACAAAATGAATTCACTTTAGGGGATTGGCTATTAGTTTGCCCTACCACCACACAGCAAGAGTATTCCAAAATCTATATTCCTGAAGGAAACTGGTACAGGTTTTTTACAGATGAACAAGTATCTGGTAGTCAGAGCTTCGTCATAGAAACGAGTATGGAAGACCTTCCTGTTTACGCTAAAGAAGGGGCTATTATTCCTTTACAGAGCGTAGTTCAGAATACACATGAAGTACATGATAGTGAGCTTAAACTTCATATCTATTACGGAAATGTTGAGACGAAGCAGCAGTATTATGAGGATGACGGTGAGACTTTTGATTTTGAAGGCGAAGCCTTTTATAAAAGACAGATTTCATTTAATGGACCGGAAAAAACAATCCATCTAACGCAGGTTGAAGGTACGTTTCCAACTACCTTCAAGACCATGAAAGTATATCTTCATGGTTTTGGGGAAAGTGATTTTATGATTAATGGTAGTTCAGTTGCTCTTAATAAAGAGAATATCCATTTAATTGAACCTGTGACAGAGTTTGATCCACTTCCTCAACGGGATAAGAAGAATTATCTCATTTCTGATGTTAAATTTATCAAAACAGACTTTCTCGATTCAGCCATTGAAATATCATGGCGCTAAAAAAAATCAACATGAAAAAGTATTGGACAATGACCTGTTTAGCTTTCATACTGATAGCATGCGGTGAAGGCAACACAGAAACAAAAGATGAATCAACTGATATTATTGCTAATGTCAAGCACCCAGAATGGAGTAAGGATGCGGTGATCTATGAGGCAAATATCAGGCAACATACCCAAGAAGGAACATTCAACGCATTCGCTAAAGACATCCCTCGTCTCAAAAAGATGGGGATTGATATAATTTGGTTGATGCCGATTCACCCGATCGGGGAAAAGAACAAGAAGGGAACCCTTGGAAGTTATTATGCGGTCAAAGATTATACAGGCGTTAACCCTGAGTTTGGAACAGAGAACGACTTTAGGAACTTAGTTAAAACAGCCCATGACAACGGGATGAAAGTTTTAATTGACTGGGTAGCCAACCATACGGCATGGGATAATGTGTGGACTGAGACCAACCCTGAATTTTACACCAAAGACGAGGCAGGTAA
>CBFIAY010000023.1:36317-37490 GCA_965660665.1 Roseivirga sp.
GTAGCCAACCATACGGCATGGGATAATGTGTGGACTGAGACCAACCCTGAATTTTACACCAAAGACGAGGCAGGTAAATTCATGCCACCTGTAGCAGACTGGGAAGATGTCATAGACCTAAACTATGACAACCAAGAGCTACGTACCGCAATGCTCGATGCACTTAGATATTGGGTCGCTGAATTCGACATTGACGGCTATCGTTGTGATGTGGCAGGAATGGTACCGACAGATTTTTGGGACAATGCCAGAAAAGAACTTGATGCCATTAAACCAGTCTTCATGCTAGCTGAAGGTGAAGAAACCGAACTTCACATGGATGCCTTCGACATGACCTACTCTTGGGAACTCATGCACTTGATGAGAAAAGTTGCTTCAGGAGAAGCAACTCCTCAAGCAATCAAAGACATGTATGCGCGTGACTTTCAGCGTTATCCAAAAGGTTACTATAAAATGAATATCATCACTAACCATGATGAAAACAGTTGGAATGGAACCGCTGACGAATTCTTCGGCCCTAGTCAAGAAGCTTGGTTCGTATTCGCAGCGACTACCTATGGTATGCCTCTCGTTTACTCAGGACAGGAAGCCAATAACAAAAAGCGTATTGAATTCTTCGAGAAAGACCCAATTGATTGGTCTGGAGGGTATACTTTTAACCAACTCTATCAAACGCTTTTTTCTATCAAAGAGGCAAATCCTGCGCTATGGAATGGAGACTTCGGAGGAAGCTTAGAATGGATCGAAACAACCGCTAATGATAAGGTATTGGCTTATAAACGCGTAAAAGAGGATCATTTAGTCATCGTTTTGATCAACCTAACGGACGAAAAGGTGGAGTTCGAATTAGATCGAGATTACCTCGCCATGCAAAGAGTCTTCGGTGGTGGAGTATTTACCGTTTCGAAAAACCAATTAGTTGGTCCGTATCGCTATAAAGTATTCATCAAATAAAGTCACATGACAAAAAATCCTCGCCTCAGTTTTGCACAAATCTGGAACATGAGTTTCGGATTTTTGGGTATTCAAATGGGGTTTGCATTACAGAATGCAAACACGTCTCGGATATTTGAGACCCTTGGTGCTGACATTGATAATCTCGCTATTTATTGGTTAGCCGCTCCTGTTACAGGGCTCATCATCCAACCCATTATCGGCTACTATTCAGATCGG
>CBFIAY010000024.1:0-32985 GCA_965660665.1 Roseivirga sp.
GTAACGGGAATGGTGTCCTTACCGATTGTCATGCCTAAAACTCCGTTAGAACTGACTATTTCTCTTGTATCTTTTCCATCCGAGCGCACTTCTCCTTCAGTAGTAACACCTTTGTATTTCCAAACCCATTTTTCACCAACCGAATAATCAGCCAGAGTTGGTTGCTGGGTTATACCAGATTTAGTGTTGTCATTACAGGCACTAAATATTAATACTGCAAGTAATATTAGAAATTGGTTTTTCATGTTCTTGATTTATATTTTGCTTTCAGTTTATTAAATAAATGCTAACGTTGGCTAATGATACAAAAATGTGTCATTATATCTCTTATGTTTAACGGAATGTGTCATTAGCCAACCAATACGGTATGCTATACGCACCTTTTGTTTTCAGAAAAGCACCCCTGGTTACAAAGGGGGGGTTGTGTGTGATTCTCGGATGAAGTAAAGAAAATATAGGTATAATGACAAGTACTTAGTCGTAAGGTTTAAGGGGAAAGAGAGATTTAGTATTGGCGAGGGAGTACTGCGTATTGCCTAGTACGAATTGAGTAATGCGGTCCTGCTGTCCTCCCTTGGGGGAAGTGCCCGTACGCTTGCGCTAAAGCTTCACTGCGTGCGCATTAGCTTTAGCGGTTGTGAAGCCAAGGCGCAAGGACGGAGGGAGACGGGCTGCTGCTTAGTTAGATCAGTCGGATCGGTGTTTTAATCCGTGTTCCTATGTGAGAGCGGAGGGGGCTGCTCAGTGAAACCCATATCAGTGTCCTCGTTGATGGACACTGCTGGCAAGGGATGATGTTTAGGATATTTTATCCCTTACTCGAGATATCATTATCCTCAAATTTATTGTGGATCAGCAGGATTAAAAACCCAAATAATACAGCTCCTATGATTAAGGCATTGTTTACTATTCCTTCGGTAGAAAAGGAGATTTTAATCAATATGGTAGAGATTATGAATCCTGAGTTTCTAATGATTTTGTGAAACTTATCCGAGTAAAAAAAGGATGATAGTAAGAGTAACACATCAACGATGATTAGAATGGTAAAGAACTCATCGAAAAAGATATTGTTGATGTTTTTAAAAGCCAGGGTTCCGTTGCCATAATCACTTACTGTCGTGTTTGCCCAAACAGACAAGGTGTATATGGCCAGTATGATTAAAATGGGAACTAATAATGTGGCAATAATTTTTTTAAGCTTAATGAACGTATGAATGTTGCTTCCCTGTTCTTGTAGTGACTCTTTATCTGAGTATTCCCTTTTGGGAATATTTTGGTAGAAGAAATAGATGATGATAAATAGGGCAAGTGATGTTACCGTATCATAGGTGAATTGTAGATCGCTCTTCGATTGAAACCACTTTGAGGTAAGTTCTAAATTTGAAATGTCCTTGAATACTCGTCTGATGACAATCAGAGTAATGATTTCATACTGTTTCCCTATATAGAATGAAATTGATTTGGGTAGAAAAAAGATAAGCAGATATACCTCATAGACGAGAATAAATGAAAAGGGGGTATAAATGGCTGCAATAGGGTTTGTAAGTAGCTTTGATTCGATATGAATGATATCATTGTTGGCTAACAGTATTAAGATTAAATGGGCTAGGTAGCTGATGATTGCGATAGAAAGAATTACTCTCTCACTGCGTTCCTTGACTTTAAGTGAAAGCACTTTGTCAAAAACTCTATTTATTATCAGATCTTTTTTCATTTTCTATTTGACGCGAACATTCCTTCTTCACTTTTATGCACATTATACGGCTAGGGGTGAACAATAATTCAGTTCAATTAATGGGTAAAACATGCTGTGCACATCTTTTGTTATTTTTTTTAAAAACGCATAGCGTCTGTTGTGCTGTCCTCCCTTGAGGGAGGTGCCCGAATGTTTACGCTAAAGCTTCACCGCGTGCGCATTAGCTTTAGCGGTTGTGAAGCGAAGGCGCAAGGGCGGAGGGAGAAGCTTCAGAGCAGGTGCATATATTGATTTGTTGTTGGGCTAATCCTATTGTTTCCTTACACTCCAGATTTCGTGGATCGGATATCCTTTACTAGAGAAACCTGTATGCGTCCAGTCTCCATCCACCAGCTCAAAATTGAAGGATAAGCTCAATCCAGCTTTGGCATTGTCTTTAGAGAAGAACTCAATATTCTCAGTGTATTTACCATCGATAGTCGTGTAAGTTCCGCCACCGGTGCCACTGAACTGCTTAGTTTCTGTATTGTAAGCGATCCACTGAAAACGAGTACCCGATAAGATCTTCATTGTTTTTCTAGGCCTGCTTGTATCGCGTGCTTCGGTATTACCATTTCTTACGCGACCTGACATTAACCAAGCGCCTTGTAAGTTTCCTGGCGTGCCATTGTCCAGTCTTTTCAACTGCATATCACTACCCACAATTTGCATCTCATTGTCCGTAATCTGAACCTTAAAGACTGATTCCATACCCACTGTTTCAGGATTCATTGAGTTAAACTCTACGATTTCTGTCATGGTATTTCCTTCTAACTTCCAAGTACCCCCATTGGTGCCAAGAAATTTTCCAGTAGCGTTATCATAGGTACTTATCACCTGATAACCATCAGCGAAAATCACCACGCTTTTCAGTTTGTCTCCGTTTTCGGCAGTTGAAAAGGTTTCCCACGCGCCAATAACACTTTGGGCATTAAGGCCGAAGGACAGGAAAGAACAGAGGAGTAATACGATTAATTTTTTCATGGCTTGATGCAGTAATGATTAAACAGGTGAGAAGTTACTACTAGTTTGACCCCCTGCAAAATGGCGAGTTCTTTTTACAACTGAGGATCAGGTGATAATGAAGGCTTAGGCTTGACGCAGAATCTTTTCCATCTTCCTGCCTTTGGCCAATTCATCCACCAACTTGTCCATATATCTTCCTTTTTTGGTCAATGGGGTTTCGATGTTTTCAATCCTGTAACCACAAATCATCCCCTTAATTAAATGCGCATTTGGATTCAATTTTGCCTGTGCAAAGAAGGCCTCAAAAGTTACTTTTTCGTCAAGCAGTTGTTGCAGTTTTTTGGCATTAATACCCGTCAACCATTCTATGACTTGATGTAGCTCTTCTTCGGTTCTTCCATTCCTTACAATTCTATCGACATAGTGAGGATATACGGAGGCGAAGATCATGTTCGCGATTCGGGCATCATGTTCTGGTGTAGTTGTCATAGCATTTGAATTGATGTAAAAATCACTTTTACACCTATGAAGAAAAGAAATTAAGGCTATATCCACAAGTAGAGGAGCTACCGTGCGATCTTCATTTAAGGGAGACAGGTTTCTTGTTCATCTAGATTAATCGACTGATATAAGGATGCAGAGATGGCTTGGAAGAACTTGAATATTCTATCGGCTCTTACTATCAGTATCTAATAAAAAAGCCCCGACGCTCGTCAGGGCTTTACTTAATACTTTATACGCAATACTAGATACTATACTTAAGCTTTCGCTGCGATGGCTTCATCTAGCTTGCCAGTCAATACGTTCTTCGGTACAGCACCGATTACGCTATCAACCACTTCACCACCTTTGAAATATAGCAATGCTGGGATAGATCTGATTCCGTATTTCACAGAAATTTCTTGGTTTGCATCAACATCAACTTTTCCAACAACTGCTGTTTCACTGTATTCACCAGCAATTTCTTCTACTACAGGACCTACCATTCTACATGGTCCACACCAAGCTGCCCAAAAGTCAACTAATACTGGTTTGTCAGAGTTCAACACTAATTCTTCGAAGTTGCTCTCATTAATTTCTAATGCATTTGCCATTATCTTTATTATTTATGCTTTGATTTTATTTCTAATTCCCTCAATGACATCAAAAGTAATTAAAAAGTTCCGAACAGATGTTGGAACAAATTACATTCTGATTTAGGCAGTTATTAAACGAGCGCCATCGGTATACTGCTTCAGTCCTTCGATCAATTTATTGTTTGGCTCAACTTTCACCTTCCTTGCAAATAGCTCAACGGTAAGGTTTTCAGCACGATCGACTAACTCTACTTTCAAGTCTGTATTGCCTTGATTGGCCTCCGTTAACTTTAAGATGTTATCAATCAATTCTTGATCGACCAGCTTAGCGTCTAGTTTAATATGAATTCCTTTTCCACGCTTCTCTCTTAATTCACTTAAAAGCGACATGGTAAACGTTTGAAGCTCCCAATCTTCTGGTGTCGGGTTAATGCTCGGGTTTTCACGAATCTCTTTCTGCTTACGCCAATTGATTTCTACTCTACCGTTGATGAATAGGAATTCGCCTGGTCTTAGGTATTGTGCATGGTTGATATACTTTTCACCCATTAAAAACAGTTCTACAGCACCGTTATAGTCTTCTACGCTTACTACGGCATAAGGCTTGCCATTCTTAGTTTGCCCATTTCTAACGCTATTGACAATACCACCGATAGAGATGTCTTGATTTGGAAACTTATTAATGTCATTGATTGGCTTACAGAAGCTATCTAGCTCTATTTCAAATTGATCTAAAGGGTGGCCAGAGATGTAAAAGCCAACGATTTCTTTCTCGCGCTTAAGCTTCTCCATTTGACTGAAAGGCTCCATGTCTGCTACGCTTGGCAAAGGAGTCGCTACATTACTGTCTCCACCAAAAAGAGATACTTGGGCGGCATCTTTCTCTGCTTGCTTTGCATTCGCATAGCGGATGACTTTCTCTATTAAGGTCTGCTCTGATTCTGGTGCCCACAAGTACTGCTTGCGATGGTAATGCTCAAAGCAATCGAAGCCACCAGCTTGTGCGAGCGATTCAAAATTTCGTTTATTAACCGTTCTGAGGTTAATGCGCTCGGCAAACTCGAAGACATTCGGGTAATGTCCGTTCTCTTTTCGTTCCTGGATAATTTCTTCAATGGCTGCTTCACCAGCGCCTTTAACGGCACCCATACCAAAGCGGATTTCACCCTTGGCGTTTACCGTAAACTTGTAGTTGGATTCATTGACATCTGGGCCTAAAACAGGAACGCCCATTCGCTTGCACTCTTCCATAAAGAAGGTGACCTGCTTGATGTCGTTCATGTTATTACTCAACACAGAGGCCATGTATTCGGCAGGGTAGTGGGCCTTTAAGTAGGCAGTTTGGAAGGCGATATAAGCATAACAAGTGGAGTGAGACTTATTAAAGGCATAGGACGCGAAGGCTTCCCAGTCACGCCAAATTTTTTCGAGTTTGTCTTCTGCATGTCCTTTGGCCTTTGCCTGATTGACAAATTGTGGCTTCATCTTATCCAAAACCTCACGCTGCTTCTTACCCATTGCCTTACGCAGTACATCAGCTTCACCTTTGGTGAAGTCAGCGAGTTTTTGGGAGAGCAGCATGACTTGCTCCTGATAGACCGTGATGCCGTAGGTCTCAGAGAGGTACTCCTCCATATCATCCAAATCGTAGGTGATAGGCTCATCCCCATGTTTTCTACGAATGAAGGAAGGGATGTATTCAAGCGGCCCTGGTCGATAGAGTGCGTTCATGGCAATCAAATCGGCAAACTCAGTCGGCTTTAACTCCTTCATGTACTTCTGCATCCCCGCAGATTCATACTGGAAGATACCGACCGTTTCTCCTCGCTGGAATAACTCGTAGGTTTTGGTGTCATCTAGCGGGAAGTCATCTGGTACTAGATCGACATCATATTTTTCTTTGACATTCTTGACCGCATCTTTGATCAAAGTCAAAGTTTTCAAGCCCAAGAAGTCCATTTTCAGCAGGCCAGCGTCTTCAACCACAGCATTGTCAAACTGTGTGCACCACATGTCCGAATCTTTTGCTGTCGCAACAGGGGCATAGTTGGTAATGTCGTCAGGGGTAATGATTACACCACAGGCGTGAATCCCCACATTCCTTACGGAACCCTCAAGTACGCGTGCTTGGTTAATCACTTTGCTCTCAGCAGAATTACCAGCTGCAATCTTCTTCAACTCATTGGCTAAAGGGATTTGCTCAGACCTGATTTTAGATTTTAGTTCTTGATCGCTGAGGGAGAAGAGTTTGGCGAGTTTAATGTCCGGCACCAGTTTGGCAATTCTATCCGCATCGGGGAGAGGTAGCTCCATGACGCGTGCAGTATCTCGAATCGAGGACTTAGCCGCCATGGTACCATACGTGATGATTTGAGCCACTTGGTTCTTGCCATACTTTTCGATGACATAATCGATGACTTTCTGGCGCCCTTCATCGTCAAAGTCAATATCAATATCGGGTAATGATACACGATCTGGATTCAAGAAACGCTCAAAAAGGAGGTCGTACTTGATGGGATCGACATTGGTGATGTTGATACAATAGGCCACCACTGACCCTGCTGCCGAACCACGACCAGGGCCAACGGAAACTCCCATTTCGGTGGCTTTATTGGTAAAGTCTTGGACAATCAAGAAGTAGCCTGGATAACCTGTATTCTTGATAGTGGCTAACTCAAAGTCGAGCCGTTCTTTGATGTCATCAGTGATTTCGCCATAGCGTCTTTTGGCTCCTTCATAGGCTAGGTGCCTCAAATAGTCATTCTCGCCACGCACACCGCCATCTGCTTCATCTTCGGTATTGATGAACTTATCGGGGATATCAAATTTTGGAAGCAGGACTTCTCTGGCCAGTTTGTATTCTTCTACCTTCTCAACGATTTCATTTGTGTTAGAGATGGCTGCTGGAATATCGGAGAAGATTTTCTTCATCTCCTCTGATGTCTTCATGTAGAACTCATCGTTGGGGAAACCATAACGAAATTCTCTACCGCCTTTGCCGATGTATTTTTTCGGCTTACTAATGGATTCAGCATCTTTTACGCAGAGCAAAACATCATGCGCGACAGATTGTTCTTTTCGTGTGTAGTAGGTGTTATTGGCTGCGATCGGTTTTACATCGTACTTCTTACAGTAATGTAAAATGATCTGATTGACGTGATCTTCTTCTGCGATTCCATGACGATTAATTTCTGCATAGAAATCATCTCCAAATTGCTCTTTCCACCAGACAAAGGCTTCCTCAGCTTGCGTTTCGCCAATGTTCAAGATTTTGAAAGGCACTTCACCCCAAAGCCCACCTGATGTTACAATTAGATCGTCCTTGTACTTAAGCAGGTCATTCTTATCAATCCTTGGAACATAGTAGAAGCCTTCAGTAAAAGCGATGGACGATAGCTTAACCAGGTTATGATATCCTTTTTTATTCTTTGCGAGGACAACGGTTTGAAAACCGTTGTCCTGTACTTTTTTATTTGTTCGGTCAGCACAGATGTTGAATTCACAACCAACAATAGGCTTGATGCCTGCCGATAGTGCAGCGCTCACAAATTGAAAGGCACCCATCATATTCCCATGATCCGTCAAGGCCACAGCGGGCATGCCTAATTCCTTCGCCGTATTGACGATTGCAGGAATCTTAGATACTGCCTGAAGAATGGAAAATTGCGAGTGCACATGCAGGTGTGAGAAGGGGACGGCCTCTAGTGCCGTTAATGCTTCTGAGTCTATTTTTGACTGGCCAGTATCGGAATTCTCCTCGTTCTCAATTGCAAAATTTGCTGCGTCTAATTTGGGCGCTTCGTAAACTACTTCAGAGAGTTTTAGTGAAGGGTCATGAGCAATGACGCTTTCCATGATTAAGCCAAAAAAACATTTAGCTGTAGCATCTACATCATAGGCTGCATCGTGCGCATCAGCGAAGGGTACACCGAAGAGCTTGGTGTGTAATTCGGTAAGGGTAGGCCATTTAAATTGCCCACCACGACCGCCTGGTATAGCGCAAAAGTTAGTAGCGACTAACTTGGTGTCAAGCGGTGTAAGGTCTTCTAGTTCGTTCTTTAACCTAGCCCTTAAATACTCAGCGCCAACAATGTTGTAGTCGAACTCTACATTATGGCCTATGCCTGAAGTGGCTTTATCAATGTCTGCTTTAAACTCGGCAAGTACCTCTTTAAGGTCATGTCCTTCAGCTAATGCACGTTCTGTTGTAATACCATGTATTTGCGCCGAGTTATAGGGAATCGTGAAGCCTTCAGGTTTGACGATTAAGTTTTTTGCAGCAACTAATTTACCATTAGGTTCGTGAAGCTGCCATGCGATTTGAACGAGTCTCGGCCAATTATCAAAATCAGTTAAGGGTGCTTTGTAGTTTTGTGGTAAACCAGTGGTTTCAGTATCAAATATCAGATACATAAGTACTTAGATAGATTTGTTGATTTTGGGCCTCGATTAGTCAACTAAAGTAAAGAAAACTCACCAAAATTACCCGCTTGTTTTAACAATTATCAGGTGGTATAAAAACTGTCTTTAAACCTTGGTCTTAATCCTTATATTGAGCCAAACCTATTTATGTAACATGAAACATTCAATCCGATTATTACTGTGCCTTTTCTTTGTGATGGGCTATGATGCTTATGGGCAAATCCCTCATCCAAGGGAAACATTTGGTCACGAAGTAGGAGCCGATTATAAGTTAGCCGACTACGATCAGATGCTTGAGTACTATGAAAAACTAGCTGCATCTACCGATCGCGTGAAAATGATCGAAATTGGAAAGTCTTCAATGGGCCGACCAGTTAAATTAGTTTTCATATCCAATAAGGAAAACATGAAGCAGTTGGACAGATGGAAAGATATTTCTGAAAAACTCGCAAGGGCCGAAATCACCGAAGAAGAAGCTAGAAAACTCTCTAAAGAAGGAAAAGCCATTGTTTGGTTTGACGGAGGAATGCACGCTACAGAACGTGCGCATGCTCAAATGACTTCAGAGTTAATGTGGAAGATTGCTTCCGAAGAGTCTGATGAAATGCAGAAGATCAGAGACGAGGTGATCACCTTGGTAGTGCCAGTGATAAATCCTGATGGCGTTGATATCGTTGTCGATTGGTACAGAAAGACCTTAGGCACGCCATTCGAAAGCTCTGGGCCTCCTGTATTATATCAAAAGTATGTAGGCCATGATAACAACCGGGATTGGTTCATGAATAACATGCAGGAAACGAAAGTAATCACCAATGTTTTGTACAATGAGTGGTATCCGCAGATTATTCATAATCATCATCAAACTGCGCCAAGGTGGGCGATGATCTTTTTACCACCATTTCGTAGTCCAGTTAATCCGCAGATCCATCCAGGAATTACTACTTCAGTAAACCTTGTAGGGACAGCCATGGCACAACGTTTTGCCATGGAGAAAAAGCCTGGGGTGATCGCTAATGTAGGGTTTAGTATGTTTTGGAATGGTGGGATGAGAACAGCACCGTATTATCATAATCAGATTGGTATTTTGACAGAGGTGGCACAGCCTTCACCAACGCCAACGATGTATGATCCAAAGAATAAACCAGAGAGCATCAGAGGTTTACCTTCTAACGGTTCTGAGATATTCTATCCTTACCCATTTGAAGGGGGAGAGGTTAAGTTTAGAGATGCGGTTGAATATATGATCACTGCGTCAATGGCAGTGCTTGATTTGGCAGCCGATAAAAAAGATGAATTCCTTTATAATATCTACAGCATGGGTCGAGATGCCATTACCAATGCGAATGGAAAAGGAGCATTCGCCTATGTGATTCCAAAATCGCAATACAATCCATCGGAAGCCATCAACTTAACAAATGTTTTGATGCAAGGTGGATTAAAGGCGCATAGAGCAACCGAAGCATTTAGTGCTAATGGTAAAAACTATGAAGCAGGTTCAATTATATTTTATGGTGCTCAATCATTTAGACCTTACCTAGCTGATTTAATGGAAGTTCAAGAATATCCTGACCAGTTTTTATATCCAGGAGGCCCACCACAACCACCTTATGATTTAGCAGGTTGGACTTTGCCTATTCAGATGGGCGTATCTGTTGATAGGATTGAACAGGATTTTATGGCTAGCGTTGATCCAATTAATGAGAAAATGACTTTTGATGCAGGTATTGTGTCAGGCAATGCACGCTATGGTTATGTGCTTTCTAATAAAGACAATCAAAGTGCTACTGCCGTAAATCGACTGCAGAAGGCAGGGTATACCGTGAGTCAATTTACAGCCGGCCAAGATGGAGTGGAAGCAGGTTCGTTTTTGATTAGAGCAAAGCGAGGTTTAGATGCCAATATCAAACAATTGAGTGATGATTTGGGATTGGATTTCTCGGGTATCGCGAAGAAACCCTCTGCTGATTACAATGAGTTGAGAAAAGTTAAAATTGGAATCTATAAGTCTTGGCAAGCCAATATGGATGAAGGCTGGAGCAGGTGGATGTTAGAGCAATTTGAGTTTGACCTGGATACACTACATAATGAGGACATCAAAAGTGGCAATTTGAGTCAGTATACTGCGATCATAATGCCGGATCAAAGACCCTCTGGTATCATGAATGGTAATTCAGCCAGAAGAGCTCCTGAGAAGTTTGTAGGAGGAATTGGTAAAGAAGGTGTTGCTGCCTTAGACGCTTATGCCACGGCAGGTGGAGCCATTATCTTTTACGATAAAGCAAGTGATTTTGCGATTGAGCAATTCAACTTACCAGTTAAAAACGTAACGGCTGGAATTGAACCTAATGATTTCTTTATCCCGGGTTCTTTGGTGCGCATGGATGTTGATAATACGAACCGGTTGGCAATAGGAATGCCAGCGGAAGCTTCTGCTTCATTTAATCAAAGCCGAGCCTTCAAAATTGATGCAAATGCTCCAGGCGTCATGGAAGTAGCAAAATATGCTGGAGAAAACATTTTGTTGAGTGGATGGGCCTTAGGTGAGGAGACTCATTTGGCAAATACCTCTGCCATGGTGCATGCAAAGCGTGGCTCTGGAGATTTGGTCATGTTTGCTTTCCGACCACAATTTAGAGGGCAATCAAGAGGTACTTACCGCATGATTTTTAACGCCATCTTTATGGGTGCTGAGAAAAACAAAAATCCGTTATCTGATAAAAAGTAGAATTCAGATTAAGTTTGTGAAATAGAAAAGGCCTTCCATTTGGAAGGCCTTTTCTGTTCTTTTTTCGTTCTATTATGAATTAGCTGATGGCCAAGAGGGCCACTTTTACCAATAGTACTGAGATGATAAGGATTAGAACATCGGTCTTTCTTTGCTGCGCAATATCTGCCGATAGCCAAGATTTGAATTTATTCATTTTTGAAGAGGAAACTGAAACTGTTTCAAGCTTCATATTTGTGTTCTCAAACCTCCTTGTTACTCCCTTGTAAAGAAATGATTTGTTTCTCCTCGTGTTAAGAAGGGATTGGTTTGAACTGTGGGTACTGAATGATCCTGATGATGAAATTGCTCCCATAATTTTATATTTAAATGCTACCTACTCTTACGGGGCTTAATGAAGTTAGTTTCATTTTTTATAGTAAAACTTTTTGATATGATAGTAAAACTATTATTTGCTTCAATTCGTAGAAGCTAGAAGCTAGTGCTTATTGTATCCTTAATATTAGACTATAACTGATCAGTGGGATTCTAAGACCATTTGTGCTTCTTCAACTGCCACCGTACCATTGTCGTTTATGGATTGAAGGGTGACCGTTTTGAGCTCATTGATGAGTAGGGGGTCATACTTGGCCGCCACGCGTACATAGTTTTCGGTAAAACCATGCATCATGCCGTCTACAATATCATCCTCGAAAAGGACTGTTCGTGTAGTGCCTAATTGAGACTCATAGAATTGTCTTCTTTTCTTTTCAGATAGAATACGAAGCATTTTGGACCGTTCTTGACGTTCTTTCAATGGAATGGCTTCATCCATTTCTGCTGCAGTCGTATTTGCTCTTTCCGAATAAGTAAAAACGTGTAGGTAGGAGATGTTTAACTCGTTTAGGAAGTTATAAGTCTCTAGAAAATCGCCATGCGTTTCGCTAGGAAAACCTACAATTACATCAACTCCAATACAGCAGTCTGGCATGAGTTGTTTGATCTTATTTACTCGGTCTTCATAAAGTTCACGCAAATATCTTCTGCGCATGGCGCGAAGTATTTTGTTGTTACCCGACTGTAAGGGTATATGGAAGTGAGGCACAAACCGATCAGAATGACTTGTATACTCTATAATTTCATTCGTCAATAAGTTCGGCTCAATAGAAGAAATACGAACCCTATCAATACCTTCGACCTGGTCAATGGCTTTGACAAGGTCTACGAATCGTTCTTCACGCTTTCCTTCTACAATGCCAAAGTCACCAATATTTACACCTGTTAATACAACCTCTTTGACATCGGTGGCAGCAATCTCACTGGCTGACTTGATGATGTTCTCAATGGTGTCACTTCGGCTTTTGCCACGGGCTAGGGGGATGGTACAGAAAGCACAGTGGTAATTACAACCATCTTGCACCTTTAAGAAGGTTCTAGTTCTATCATTAATAGAGTAAGCATTATTGAACGCTGTAGCTTCTTTGACTTCCGAGGCAAGTACTCTGGCTTCAGGGGTTTTGACAAAACCATCAAGCAGTTCTAATAACCGGAACTTTTCGGCAGCCCCTAGTACTGCATCAACACCTTTAATTTCAGAGATTTCCTTTGGTTTTAGCTGTGCATAGCAACCAATGATTGCCACATAACCTTCAGGGTTAATCTTTTGTGCCTCCTTGACTATCTTCTTACACTTTTTGTCAGCGTTTTCAGTGACGCTACACGTGTTTATGATAAAGATGTCTGGTGAATCTGAGAATGGAACTTTCGTATAGCCCTTCTCCTCAAAACCTCTGGCAATAGTAGAGGTTTCGGAGAAATTCAGTTTACAACCGAGGGTATAAAAAGCTACTTTCTTCATCTGATGATTCACGGAGCGTAAATTTAGAAAAAAATAGTCCTTTTGTTCCTCTTTCTCTTAAACCTTCTGCTTTTTAAAAGGCATACCCTTGAGTACTGTCTGCCCTAAAAATTATGCTATATTTTTCAATTTTTTGTAAAGCGATAGTTTTTGGAGAGAAAAACTGATTGATTTTAGTTTCGATCACGTATTTCTCTTAATTTTGATCTGAAATTTAACCCAAACAATCAACTAGACATGTCTAATCAACGCCAACGCGCACTAAACGTAGTTCAGAACAGGACGACAGATAGAGTTAATGCGCCATCTGATAAAATTTCGGATTTTTTTGCTGATGATGTTTTTAACATGGACAAGATGCGTTCCGCGCTTGCGCCAGATACCTTTAAGAAGGTACAAACGGCCATTGACAAGGGTAGAAAAATTGATATGGAGACGGCTAATCAAATAGCGTCTGCTGTTAAAACATGGGCCACATCTAAAGGCATTACACATTATACGCACTGGTTTCAGCCATTGACAGGTTCCACTGCTGAAAAGCATGATTCTTTTTTCGATGCTCAGAAAGGTGTTGAGGTATTAAAAGGTTCGGCATTGATTCAACAAGAGCCAGATGCCTCATCTTTCCCAAATGGTGGTATCCGCTCGACTTTCGAAGCGAGAGGATACACTGCATGGGATCCAAGTTCTCCAATTTTCATCTGGGGACGTACACTTTGCATTCCGACAATCTTCGTTTCATATACTGGTGAGGCATTAGATTACAAAGCACCGTTGCTGAAGGCTGTCGAAGCTGTAGACAAAGCGGCTACTAAGGTTTGTCAAATGTTTGACAGAAATGTAAACAGAGTAAGTGCTTCTTTAGGCGTTGAGCAAGAGTACTTTGTAGTAGATAGAGCACTATACAATGCCCGACCTGATTTGGTAATGGCGGGTAGAACTGTTTTTGGTCACCATCCAGCAAGAGGTCAGCAGTTAGATGATCACTACTTCGGATCAATCCCAAGTAGAGTGTATAACTACATGAAAGATTTTGAGATTGAGTGTTTGAAATTGGGTATCCCCGTTTCAACCCGTCACAATGAAGTGGCCCCATCTCAGTTTGAAGTAGCTCCACTTTTTGAGGACATAAACGTAGCAACTGACCATAACTCCTTAATGATGGACATAATGGACCGTGTTGCAGAGAGACATTCGTTAAAAGTTCTCTTTCACGAGAAGCCATTTGCTGGTTTGAATGGAAGTGGAAAACATAATAACTGGTCTCTGATTACCTCAACAGGAATTAATGTGTTCCAGCCTAGCTCTAGTGCTAGAGAAAACCTGCAATTCTTAACCTTCTTAGTAAACACGGTTAAGGCCATTCATGACAATGCGGGACTATTAAGAGCAAGTATCGCATCAGCAGGTAATGACCATAGGCTAGGGGCAAATGAGGCACCTCCAGCAATCATGTCTGTATTCTTAGGGTCACAACTGACTTCAGTATTAAATGAACTAGAAAGCAACGGTAACCTCAAGGTTGACAAAGGGGATAACATGTATATGAAATTGGGTATCGATAAGATCCCTGAAATCATCCTAGATAATACAGATAGAAATAGAACATCTCCTTTTGCCTTTACGGGTAATAAATTTGAGTTCCGAGCAGTAGGTTCTGATCAGAATGTTGCAGAGCCAATGACTGTCTTGAATCTAATCATGGCGAAGCAATTGAAAGAATTCCATGCTACTGTGACTAAGTTGGCCGGCGAGGGTGAGGACAAGAAAATCGCGATGGTAAATGTTTTGAGAGATTATATTAAATCTTCTAAAGCAGTACGTTTCGAAGGAGATGGTTATTCTCAGGAATGGGCTGATGAAGCTGCTAAAAGAGGCTTGCCAAATGTAAAAGATTCAGTGAGGGCCTTAAATGCATATGTATCGAAGGAATCGAAAGTGGCATTTGAAGAGTTTAATGTTATGACTGGTCTCGAGTTAGACGCTAGGCACGAAATTAAGCTTGAGAATTACATTATGAAAATTCAGATTGAGGCGAGGTTAATAAGTGAGTTGGGTATGACGCAAGTTGTTCCTGCTGCGCTCAAATACCAGAATAAGCTCATGGACAATGCCAAAGGTTTAGCTGAATTTGGATTGGATAATTCTCATGTAAAGTCAGTGCTTGAAAAGGTAAATAAGCATGTTGGTATTATACAGTCTCAAATTTTGGCCATGAATGTTGAAAGAGGTGATGTAAACTTAATTGAGGAAACTCAAGAAAAGGCTCAGGCTTACTGTGATAGAATTAAGACTAAGTACTTTGATAAGATCAGAGAGTCTGTAGATAAACTAGAGGTTACGCTAGATGACGAAGATTGGCCGCTATTGAAGTATAGAGAAATGTTATTTTTGAGATAATTCTTCAGAAAGACAATAGAATTGAAACCACTCTGCAAACAGAGTGGTTTTTTTGTTTAGCTTCAATAAAACCTCAATAATATGGGCAAGTGGCGTAAGAGAATGAGAATTGGTTGTTTATCCACCTTTGTACTCTTTATTATTCTGAGTCAAGTTGTCAGTGGGTGTGTGAGTTTTACCATGTCTGATGCCAAAGTGGACAAGTACTTTGAGTCTGGGACTAATAAACCAATAAGTAAGTTTTATGAAGTGGATGGTTACGCCATGCACTACATGTATCAGGACATGGGGGAGGACGCAAGTCTGGTCTTTGTCCATGGTACTCCTGGATCATGGGATGCTTTCATTTCTTATTTCAAAGAAGATACACTGACTGATCGGGCGAATATTGTTTCACCAGATAGACCAGGTTTTGGGAAGTCTAGTTATGGAAAACCAATAAGGTCGTTAGAAGAACAATCTGCTTTGCTCAAGCCAATGCTTGAAGCCATACCAGCCCCTAGAATACTTATTGGGCACTCATTGGGCGGGCCTGTGGTGGCTAGGATGGCAATGGATTATCCAGAATTAGTAGATGGTATTATTATGCTTGCACCAGCTTTAGCCCCTGCACTTGAGCCGAATGAGGATTGGTTTAGAATACCGATGCGTTGGCCAGTGATAGGAGCACTCGCACCTAAGATTTTTCGAATTTCAAACGAGGAGTTAGTCTTTCTAGATGAAGAGCTTGAACTGATGCTTCCGCTTTGGAAAGACGTCACCATGCCTAGTATGGTAATTCAAGGAGGGAAAGATATGTTAGTGGATCCTGGGAATGCCACTTTTGCAGATAGCATGCTAGTGAATGCACCGAAAGAAATTATTTTCTTAGAGGAAAGCAATCACTTTATTCCTTGGAGTAAAAGTGGTTTGGTCAAAAAGAAAATTCTTGAGATGCTAGAGCAAATAAAGGGAGATACCCTACGGTAATTTTTCAATTTCCTTAAGGATTAAATCGGCCTCGGCAGTTTTTAAATCACTCGCTTTCCTATCCGTATGTGATAATTTGTAGGCTTCACCGATCATTTTCTCATACTTTTCTTGAAGCTTTTCCTTTTCTGATTTTTTGCTGAACCATCCCATAGTCATCTATTTTATAATTAACCTTAAAACCGACCGATTGTTTAGCTCAGTTTGAGAGTCACACCTTAAAGCTCTTCAATTAGCTCTCCGTTCTCATAAACTTCAATTTTGACAACCCTTCCCTGACGTGAGAACACTTCCCATACTCCTGTGCGCACTCCTTGAACAAGCTTTCCTTCGGTAACTTTTCTGCCTTTTGTATCGAAGAATGTCCAAGTGCCAGTAGGGTATCCATTTTCATAACTCCCTGAAGAGAAGGTGGTTCCATCAGCATAGAAATTAATGACTATGCCATTTCCAGCTTTCAAGTCGCCAGTTTCAATGACTTTGCCTTTATCCGTAGTGAAGGAAGATATTTCCATCAACTTACCTTTGACCCAAGCCTCTTCTTTCATTGATGCACCTGATACATGGAAATAGCCCCATAATCCATCTTTTTCGCCATTAACATAGGAACCGATTGATTCTAATTTCCCATTAACATAATAGACAAACCATTGGCCAGCCTCTTGGTCAAGCTTATAATTCCCTTCGCTAATTAACGTGCCTGAGTCATTAAAGAACTTCCAATTGCCTGTGCGTTTATCAATGTTGAAAGCACCAAATTGGTTAATCATGCCATTTTCATGGTAGAGTTTCCATGGGCCCGTCTTCAGTCCAAGATTATAATCACCTTCCATCATTTTAGCACCATTCTCATAGTATTGAACGAAAATGCTATCCATTAAGCCAAGTCGATAGAATGACTTTGATTCTACCTTTCTGTTGGGATACCAGCTGGTCGCTTCACCAACCGGCTTATCATCTATGTAGGTGATTTCAGAGGCAATTCGTCCGTTGAAATGAAAAATTTCCCATTTCCCTGTTTTGTTGCCATTGTCATAGAACTCTACCGCGAACATCTTTTTTGGCATGAAAAAGTATTCCCACTTACCGTCTCTGAGACCATTGATGAACATCCCTTCTTCTATCACAAACCCATCGAAGTCGTATTTCTTCCAACTCCCGTTTAATAGGCCTTTTGTATAGAATGCGTCTATTGTTTTAGTCCCATACTGATCGAGCGCTAAATACGGCCCATCCAGCAATCCATTTTTGTATTGAGATACAACGGCCTTGTTGCCATTTATGAAATAGGATATCCATTCCCCTGTTTTTAGTCCGTTTTCAAAGTTACCATTGTCAAGTACAGCTTTGTCACGGGTATAGGATTTCCATTCACCTTGGAGCTGATTGCCTGCAAAGTTGGCCCTTACCGACATGGCACCATTCGGATGGAATAGGATATAGGGTCCAGTTATTGTGTCTGCTTCATAGAATAAGCGTGCCCTCTCAAGTTTGTTGATATAGACTAACCATAGCCCATTTCTTTTCCCGTCTTTGTAGGCACCCGTATGAAAATAGGAGCTATCTGAGTTGAAAGCAGACCAAGACCCTGATCTTTTCCCCTCGGTATATGCTCCTTTTGTGGTTAATGACTCATCGTCTTTTGGGAACAACAATTCATAGTCATTCTCTTGAGCGCGTGATATGTTCAGCGTAAATAAGCTTAGTGCGAAGCAAAGTAGCAGTTTTGTGTGAGTCATATTCTATCTGATGCTTGGTTGAGACACTGGCTAAATCTCAAATATTGAGCCAATTAAACCTTACTGAATAATTCTTTGAAGCATTCAGTTCCTAAACGCTCAAACTCTTTAATTTGATTCAAATTATATGTTTTTATTATTTTAATAGCTTCTTTTTCTTGGTAAATCTTAGTCAATTCACCCAGTTGATTTTTCGTTATCTCCATAGACTGTGCTGTGGCTATGTCCGATTCCCAAATGTTGTCGCACCATATTAAGATAAAATCTTTATCGACTAATTGAGCGAGTTGCTGGGTATAGGTTTCTTTTGGTGTCCCTTTAAGAATTAGGCTAAAAGAGAAAAAATTGGCATACCAAATCACGGAACGAAAGCTAAATACATGCTCATGCCCTAGGGAAGCAGGGTAGTCTATGACCTGAAAAGGAAATCTTTTATGGTTATTTCCTTTACTTACCTTGAAGGCTATTTTGCCAATTTTGTCAGGGAAGCTGTACGCATTTTGGTCAATAAGTTCTGAAAGCGTTTGCTGAAATCGATAGAGTAATTTATTAATCTGATCATCCACTTCATGCTTAAGCAGAAAGCTTTCAGGATCGGAAATATATTGTTTCTGCTTATCGGACAACATTGTTTACCAGCGAATCAAAGAAGAAGCCCAGGTAAACCCACTACCAAATGCCGCTAGGCAAATTAAATCACCCTCCTTTATTTTACCTTTTTCCCATGCCTCGCTCATGGCTATAGGAATGGAAGCAGCTGTGGTATTACCGTAGTGCATGATATTATTAAATACTTTCTCGTCAGGAAGCTTAAATTGCTTCTGTACAAAGTTGCTGATCCGGAGATTGGCTTGATGGGGGATCAGTAGGTCAATGTCTTCTTTGGTGTATCCGTTTTGCTCCAAGGCTTCATTGATTACTTCTGAAAACCTGACCACCGCATGTTTGAAAACTGTATTTCCGTTCATCGTAAGGTTGAAGGTTTTTCCATCAAGCAATTCTTTCGAAAGCCTCGTTTTTCTACTTGACCCCGGATCACGTACATATAGATCTTCGGCAAAATCGCCATCGGCATGTAAGTGAGTTGATAGCACGCCTCTGTCTTCATCTGTCGCTTGAAGTACGGCTGCACCAGCGCCATCTGCAAAGATTACCGAGCTAGAACGACCTTCATCAGATTTGTCTAGTGCTGAAGATTGGATTTCTGAACCAACAACTAGAATGTTCTTGTACATCCCTGTCTTAATAAACTGATCAGCTATGGAAAGTGCATAAATAAAGCCTGAGCAAGCATTTCGTATGTCTAATGCCCCAATGCCCTGAAGGCCGAGCTCTCGTTGAAGAAGCACTCCAGCGCCAGGGAAGAAGTAGTCAGGTGTAATGGTTGCAAAGACAATAAAGTCAATCGCTTTGACATCGAGCTTGGCCCTTTCAAACGCCATCTTACTCGCCTTAGTGGCCATATTGGAAACAGTATCTTTTTCAGGTTCGAACCATCTTCTTTCCTCGATACCAGTTCTTTCAACTATCCATTCATTGGTAGTATTCATTACTTTTTCCAAATCAGCATTAGTCACTATGTTTTCAGGAACATAGTGTCCAACTCCAATAATTCTTGATTTCTTCACGCTTTCGGCTTTAGGTTCTCGTGTTAGCTCATATCCATTTCCTTAGGGAGGCTCGCGTAACATGTATTGCGGTGGAAGTTAAAGAATTCTTAACAATTCAGATCGCTCTGGTTTAGTATTGATAAAGTTAGGTGTCGGGCGAATTGAAAAATTTATGTAACCTGTTTCATAAGTCTGCGTTTCAGTCACGATAGGGTTTTTTCAACGTATGAGAAATTACAGTCTTTACAGTCTATTTTTAGCCGGATTTGTGTGTTTAGCGAGTTGTGGGGATGAAAAGCAGAAGCTATCTGTGGATCAGGTAATCCAAAAAACGATCGAACGTCATGGAGGTGAAAAGTATGATAACATGGAAGTTGAATTCGACTTCCGCAAGCGTCATTTTAGGGCAAAAAACAGCAGTGGCCAATATGTCTATGAGCGAACGTTTAGAGGTACTGAGGGATTGGTGACCGATGTTTGGTCAAACGACAAGTTCAAACGAATGATTGATCAGAAGGAAATTAAGCTGGATCAACAAAATCTTCGAACCTATCGCACAGCGACCAACTCAGTAATATATTTTGCCTTACTTCCTTTCCATCTAAATGACCCAGTCGTCAATCGTCAATTGATGAGGTCAGTAGAAATTAATGGCAAGACTTATTACAAAGTTGAAATGACGTATGATAAAAATGCCGGAGGTGAGGATTTCGAAAACGTCTATGTGTATTGGATCAATAAGGATGACTTCACAATAGACTATCTAGCCTATAGTTTTAATATCAATGGCGGTGGCGTTCGGTTTCGAGAAGCTTATAATCAAAGAGATGTAAAGGGGATTCGTTTTCAAGATTATAGAAATTACACCATTGACAAAGACTTCCCGGCGCAAGAGCTAGATTATGCTTTTCAGACTGATCAACTCAAATTACTTTCAGAAATCGTATTAGACAACGTCAAGGTAAGCCTAGCTAAATAAGGTCAGGTTTCCAAACTGGTTGGCAGGAGGTATGTTTTTCCACAAAGTTTCATTGTTGAAATTAGGATCCGAAAGCTTAGGGTTTATTGTATGCTGAAAAATGTATTGCTCATTGTACGGCTTTATAAATTCATGAATGCTATCAGACGTATTGGATTCATTGAGCCACTCCAGCATTAAATCTTCATTCAAAATGGCGGGCATTCTGTGGCTTGCTTTCCTCACCTCTGCAGACGCAGGTGTAGTGATCATCATAAACGTGTGCACAACCTCACCTGAATCAGTTTCAAAGGAATCCCAAAGGCCAGCAATGCCGAAAGGAACATTGTTCTCTAGGTGGAAACGGTAGGGGACTTTCTCCTTTTTAGCAATTTCTTTCCAGTTATAAAAACTATCCGCCACCATGACGCATCGTTGTAATTGCAGTGGTTTTCTTAAACTCGGTTTAGTCAGTATGTCCTCAACAGGTGCATATAATAACTTGTCACTAACACCACGGCTTTTCGAGAAGGATGGATTGGTCCCTCAATAGAAATACGATAAGTTTTCGGGGTCTTCACTCGTAATTACTGGAAGTAAATGACTCGGTTGGGCATTGAAAGTAGGAAGGTATTGATCTGTTACTTCTATGTGGAAATGATCAGCGATTAACTGGCCTTGAGAAGCAATAGAGTAGTTCATTTGCATGTAATAAATTTTAAGGAATTTACTTTATGTTGGGTAAAAAAACTAATTCAAAATATAGTCAAATTGTCAATGTGATTCAACTGCAATCGTTTGTAGGAACATGTTCAAAATGGTCGTGCAGAATAGCATGTCTTAAATTTGAATATAGAGCGATTTAAAACTATTTTTGGGGCTCAAATTTTAGAGAGATTTATGGCTGAAATTGTTAGAATGCCAAAGATGAGTGACACCATGGAAGAAGGGGTGATCGCTGTTTGGCATAAAAAAGTAGGAGATAAGGTTGATTCAGGAGAGTTGATGGCCGAGATAGAGACGGACAAAGCAACGATGGATTATGAGTCTTATAACGAAGGAACAGTACTTTATTTAGGTGCTGAAGAAGGAGATTCAGTTCAAGTAAATGGTATTCTAGCCATTGTCGGAGACGAAGGAGAAGACTTTCAATCTTTGTTGAATGGGAGTGCAACCGCCACAAGTGAACCAAAAGTAGAAGCATCTGCCCCAGCGCAAAATATGGCTGCTTCTAGTGAGAAAATAGATACAAGTAGCATTAATGCTGAAGTTGTAAGAATGCCGAAAATGAGCGATACCATGGAAGAAGGTACTATCTCAGCTTGGCATAAGAAAGTGGGAGATACTGTAGAGTCGGGTGAATTAATGGCCGATGTAGATACAGATAAGGCTACTATGGAATACGAGTCTTACAATGATGGCACAGTGCTTTACTTGGGCGCCGCGGAAGGAGAAGCGGTCAAAGTAGATGGAATCCTCGCGATTGTTGGAGAACCAGGTGCTGATTTTGAAGCATTACTCAATGCTGAAGCTCAAGGAACTAGTGACGAGGCTCCTGCCGATGAACCAGCAAGCGCTGCACCCCAGGCAAGTGCTTCTTCTGAAACAACTGCAACAACTACGGCTCCTGCGCCAGTGACAGCTAGTGCATCTAATGGTAGAGTGAAAGCTTCACCATTAGCAAAAAGATTGGCTTCTGACAAGGGAATTGATATTAGTCAAGTACCTGGTAGTGGAGAAGGTGGACGAATTGTAAAAAGAGATGTTGAAGGGTTTGTGCCTGTCGCAGCTCAAACTACACCGACCTCGGCTCCTGCTACAGCACAAGCAGCTCCTATTCAATTGCCAACTGTAGTAGGCGAGGAAAGCTTTGTAGAGGTGAAACTAAGTCAAATGCGCAAAGTAATTGCCAGAAGACTAGGGGAGAGTAAGTTTGCTGCTCCACACTTCTATTTAACCATGGAAATAAACATGGATAAGGCTATTGAAGCGCGTAAGAGCATGAATGAAGTGTCTCCAGTCAAAATATCGTACAACGATATGGTGATTAAGGCGGCAGCCGTTGCACTAAGAAAACACCCAGGAGTAAACTCATCTTGGTTAGAGGATAGGATCAGAACCAACCACCATGTTCATATTGGTGTCGCAGTGGCCGTAGAAGAAGGACTTTTAGTTCCTGTGGTCAAGTTTGCAGATAACAAGCAATTGTCTCATATCTCAGCAGAGGTAAAGGATCTTGGAGGTAAAGCGAAGAGCAAGAAGTTGCAACCGCAAGAAATGGAAGGTAACACTTTCACTATTTCCAATTTGGGAATGTTTGGTATTGAGGAATTCACTGCCATCATTAATCCACCCGATGCTTGTATTATGGCAGTTGGGGGAATCAAACAGACTGCAATTGTTAAAGATGGTCAGTTGGCAATCGGTAATATCATGAAAGTCACCATGTCATGCGACCATAGAGTAGTTGATGGAGCTGTTGGCTCTGCCTTCCTACAGACCTTCAAGTCATTGCTAGAAGATCCTGTGAGGATTTTGGTTTAAAACAAAGCATATCAAAGTCCCGTAGTCATACGGGACTTTGTTTTTAAAAGACAGTACAAAAATGACTAAGATAAGATCAACCACAGTATTGGCAGTGAAGCATCATGGTTCAGTATCTATCGGTGCAGATGGCCAAGCGACAATGGGCAATACAATCGCCAAAAGCAATGTAAAGAAGATTCGAAAGCTTCAGGAAGGTAAAATCGTCACTGGATTTGCTGGCTCAACAGCAGATGCTTTTACGCTGTTAGAAAGGTTTGACGAGAAGTTAAACGCCTATGGAGGAAACATGAAAAGAGCCGCCATTGAATTAGCCAAAGATTGGAGGATGGACCGCTACTTGCGAAAACTGGAGTCCATGCTGATTGTTGCAGATAAAGATGACATACTCATATTATCGGGTACTGGAGATGTGTTAGAGCCAGATAATGGTATTGCTGCGATAGGCTCGGGGAGTATGTATGCCCAAGCTGCCGCCCAAGCATTACTACAACATGCGACTCATCTAGACAGTAAGCAAATTGTAGAAGAGAGTCTTAAAATAGCCGCAGACATATGTATCTACACCAATCACAATTTGATTATAGAGAGAATTTCGTAATTTTGCATCATGAAGAAAGGGTAAAACCAACTTCTTAACCACCAACCTTCATTAGCTAAAATACACCGTTAAAGTGAGAGTATGGTCTCTCCGATTATTTTACAAAGCATGAAGAATTTTAAATATATCATATTCTCTTTAGTGTATTGCTCGGGTTCTCCTGTGCAGAAGCACCGATATCTACGGCCTATCGTGAGGTAAGTGAAGGTAGGCTACTGTTAGGGGCTACTGTGCACCTAGGGAATGATGAAGTAGTGGAGAATGCTGCTTTGGCTGTTAAAGACGGTTTTGTGACCCTTTTGGCTGGAGATGCAATGGAGAAAATTGACTTAACAAAATTCCAAGTCGATCGCTTAGGTCCAGAGTATCATATTTACCCATTCAAGAAGGCAGAAGTGGCTAACTCAGGAATTGTTCTCACCAGAGCAAATGCAGAACCTATTAATCTTGCGATTCGAGATCAAGAGGTAGAGCGATGTATAACGATAGGTTGTGATGCTCAACTATTGATTTGCTATGGAAGTATTGAAGATATGTCAAAGTTCAGAGTCGACTCTGTATTAGTGGGAGACGAAAAGGTTAAAATTTTAAGGCAAAGCGATTATTTAAAATCCGTTATTTCCAATAAGAATTAAGGTTTAACGACTACTAATTGAACAACATCCAATCTCTCAGGTTGGATGCTTTTTTATGTAGAAGTATTGATGACTTCCGAAATGATTTTCCCTGTATGTACGAGGTCGTCATCCGTCATGTTAATAGGCGGGGCGAGTCGGAAGCTCTCTGGGCAAGACAAGAACCAAAATGTAATGATCCCTTCTTCTAAGCATTTGAGGACAATTTTTTGTACCGTATCAGGAGATTCGAATTCTATAGCAAACATTAACCCTTTCCGTCTTATTTCTTTAATACTTGGGTGATTGATGTGCTTTTCTAGGAGTGCTCCTTTGGCTTCAACACCTTCGATAAGGTGCTCCTCTTGAATTACTCTTAAGTTGGCTAATGCGGCAGCGCAGTTAACTGGATGACCACCAAAAGTGGTAATATGACCTAACATTGGGCTATGAGTTAATAAGTCCATCTGACGTTTATCGCTAATGAAAGCCCCAATGGGCATGCCACCACCTAATGCTTTTGCGATAGTCAAAATATCAGGGGTAACATCAAAGTGTTCAAAAGCAAAGAGTTTACCTGTTCTACCAAAACCAGTCTGAATTTCGTCAAAGATTAATTGTGCGCCCACCGCTGTACAACGCGCTCGCAGATGCTTCAAGTAATTTTCTGAAGGTATTCTTACACCAGCATCCCCTTGAATGGGCTCTATAATGACAGCCGCTGTTTTGTCAGTAATTTGAGATAGATCTGGGGTATTATTGAATTCAATAAACCTAACATCTGGTAAAAGCGGTCGATAGGCATTTTTCTTAACTTCGTTGCCCGACACGCTCAGGGCTCCGTGTGTACTGCCGTGATAGGATTTCTTACAAGCGATAAGTTCAGTCCTTCCTGTAATACGCTTGGCTAATTTTAGTGCACCTTCATTTGCTTCTGCACCGCTATTAACAAAGTAACAAGAGTTTAGAGTGGAGGGAAGGAGTTTGGTCAATTCTAAGGCTAGCTGATTTTGTGGGTTTTGAATAAACTCACCATAAGCCATTACATGCAAGTATTTATCAACTTGCTGCTTGATTGCATCAACAACCTTGGGATGGCGATGTCCTATGTTAGAAACAGCAATGCCTGAAATGAGGTCAAAGTACTTTTTGCCTGATTGATCAAAAATATATGAGCCCTCCGCATGACTTACCTCCATCTGAAGTGGATGGGGTGAGGTCTGGGCTAAATGTGTTAAGAAGGTCGCTGAAGCTGAAGGCATATGCGAAATTAATGAAGATATGCTTATTCAAATGCCTTGATCTGTTAGTTTTGATGAATGATCAGCCCACATCCCTTCATTAGGTCCGAAAACCAACTTGTTATGGGTTGTTTGTTGCTGTTGATCTTTTCTTTTTTTTATCAACTTGGCATATACCCACTCTTTTTGGAAGAACCAAGAAGAGGACTCATTGCCCTAGAAATGATATTTCAAGATAACCTTTGGGTGCCCACCCAAACGGGAGACTTGTATTTTAGGAAACCACCTGTTTATAACTGGGTGTTGATCGCTTCCTACAAACTATTCGGAGGTTATACAGAGTTTGCCACACGTTTCTTTTCTGTTTTTAGTCATTTGCTGCTTTCACTAATAACTTTTCTTTTTACCCGAAAGTACCTTGGTCATTTCACAGCAGTTTTTGTAGCGATGAGCCTATTGGTCGCAGCGGATATCCTCATTTACTTCAGTACACTCGGAGAGATCGATTTGTTCTATGCTTTGATCACAGCCATTCCAATTTTCGCGACTTATCATTACGGAGAAAAAGGAGCATATTGGAAGCTCTTTTTGGTGGTGTACCTTTTTACAGCCATTGGTTTTTTAACGAAAGGATTGACTTCACTGCCTTATGCGGCTATTACGCTTTTGGTTTATTTCATTCATAAGCGACAGTTCAAAGAGCTTCTTAAGGTTCCTCACTTTGCGGGGATAGGCCTTTTTGCAATCCTAATAGGTGGATACTTCTATATGTATAGTCAATATCAGGAACTAGGGGGGTGGTGGACGACATTGTTCGCTGAGTCAGCAGATAAAGCAACTAATGGCGGAATCGTCAAGTGGTTGCACCACTTGGCATCATTTCCATTGGATACGATTAAGAATATTTTGCCAGCAGGGTTATTGATTCCTTTATTTTTTATAAAGGGTATCAAGGCTAAGCTTAAGGGGCATCCAGTAGTTTGGTATTGTGTTTTGGTTTTTGCCTTTAACTTTTTGGTCTATTGGCTTTCTATCGAGGCAAAGTCAAGGTATATCTATCCCTTATTTCCATTTATGATCCTTCCGTTGATCTACATTGCGCTTCAGTCAAAGGTACTGCTTTGGCAAAAGGTATTGAGGGTGTTGGCTATTGTGTTTATAAGTGTTCTTATACTCTTGCCAATAGTTGGTTTTTTTTCAAACCAACTTGATGTTGTTCCAAACTTGAACTTGATCTACGCAGTGATTCTGGCATTTTCTCTTGGACTTGGGTTTGTTTTTTTGAGACAAAAAGCAAGACCTTATCTGGTGATTCTTGGCGTTATGGTGATTTTGAAATTTGGATTTTCAGCAATAGTGCCAATGTCTAGGGCATTGGATACTGGGGCGGCTGAAGATAAAGCTTTGGGTATTGAGATTGCGCATCTCACCGAGGGGAAATCACTCAACCGATTTGGTGACGTAAGGATGTCACTTGGTATCGTTTTCTATGTTGAGAGGGGAAGGCTAGCGCCACTTTATCAAACCAAGGCTACGGACGGGGACTATTATTTTATATACCCAAGTGATATGGGTAATTTTACTGGTAATGTTGAGGTGATCAAGAGATTCAATTATTGGGAAAATGAGATTCTATTAATTAGGAACCCTTGATCTACCTTAAAGACTAAAATAAAATTCATTGAAGAGATACCTTAATTCGTTCAAAAATACCAAGAAACCATTTCGGTTTTGGAGTGAGTATTACAAACGCAAAGAAAAACCTGAGACCGATTCATTTGACGTGACCTTGGCAGGGGGGCTTAAAGTTGAGATACCAAACGATTTGATTTCTGCCTTTGACGAAGTGTTCCTTCGCGAAGTTTATCACTCTGAAAGCTACACGTCAATGAGTAGTTCTCCATTAATTATCGACATTGGTGCGAACGTTGGCTACTTTTCATTGTATGCTTTTAAGAATTTTAAAAAGGCTAAGGTTATCGCCTTTGAACCATTTCCGCCTAACTTCAAATTGCTAGATAAGCACAAAGTTGAGAATACTTTAGATGATTTAATAATAGACAATCGTGCCGTTTCGGGGACTGATTCAATATTAAAAATCAATTATAATCCTGATGTGGACTATTCAGTTGGAGCATCTACGGTGAACAGAGATGGGGCTAGTTCAAATTTGGAAGTTGAAGCCATAAGCCTTAAACAAATCTTCGAGGAATATCATGTAGAACGTTGTGATTTATTGAAAATTGATTGCGAAGGAGCGGAGTACAATATCCTTTTCAATACACCTAATGATGTCTATGATTGTATCGATAAGATTGTCATCGAAATGCATGAATGGGTGCCAAAAGAGGAGGGGACTCCTGATCAGCTGATTTCCTTTTTAGAAGGAAAGGGTTTCAAAGTAGACTTTAAGAGCAACTGGATGCTCTGGGCACTCAAGTAAGTTTCTTGAACCTCTTAACTAATAAAGCCCTAATCTTTCGAAAAGGGCTTTATTCAATAGTGATGTTATTCTATTTTCTTGCGATAGCTCTTTGAGCCGCTTTCACTATGTTAGCCGCATCGATGCCATACTTGGTCATCAATTCAGCGGGCTTGCCACTTTCTCCAAATGAATCGTTCACAGCAACCATTTCTAAGGGTGCGGGGTGATTCAATGCAAGTGTTTGCGCAACGCTGTCTCCAAGGCCACCGTTCATTTGATGCTCTTCGGCAGTGACGACACATCCAGTTTTAGCAACAGAGGCTAAGATCGCTTCTGTATCTAGCGGTTTGATCGTGTGAATGTTAATCACTTCTACACTAATCCCTTGCGCTGCCAATACAGCTTCGGCTTCAATCGCTTCCCATACTAAGTGACCTGTTGCGAAGATTGTTACGTCAGTACCTTCAATTAATTTTATGGCTTTACCAATCTCGAACTTCTGATCAGCAGGAGTGAAGATGGGGACGGAAGGTCTTCCGAACCTTAAGTATACTGGGCCATGGTAATCGGCAATAGCAATGGTTGCTGCTTTGGTTTGATTATAATCACAAGGATTAATCACTACCATATTGGGTAGCATCTTCATCATGCCGATGTCTTCAAGAATCTGGTGGGTCGCACCATCTTCACCGAGGGTTAGTCCCGCATGCGAAGCGCAAATCTTCACATTCTTCTCAGAATAAGCAATTGACTGTCTGATTTGATCATAAACACGACCAGTTGAGAAGTTAGCAAAAGTACCCGTGAAAGGAATTTTCCCTCCTATCGTTAATCCTGCCGCAATACCCATCATGTTGGCTTCTGCAATACCGATTTGGAAAAATCTTTCAGGGTTTTCTTTAATGAATTCCTGCATTTTTAGTGATCCAACGAGGTCGGCACAGAGTGCAACCACCTTGGGATTAGTTCTACCGAGTTCAGCTAAACCAGCACCAAAACCAGAACGTGTGTCTTTCTTTTCTGTATAAGTAATTTTAGTCATCGTTTCTAGTTTAGTAGTCTCCCAAAGTTTCTTCCAATTGACTTAGTGCATCAGCAAGTTGCTCATCATTTGGAGCAACCCCATGCCACTTGTGTGTTCCGACCATAAAGTCAACCCCATAGCCCATGTCAGTAGTCATCAAGTTCAAGATAGGCTTACCTTGACCCGTTAACTTCTTAGCTTCTTCGAGGCTAGAGACAATGGAAGCCATGTCATTGCCATTGCTTTCAATCACTGTCCATCCAAAGGCTTCAAACTTGGCTTTAATATTTCCTAATGACATTACTTCCTCTGTAGGTCCGTCAATTTGCTGACCATTAAAGTCAACAGTCGCAATAAGGTTATCAACTTTGCAGTGAGCAGCATACATAGCCGCTTCCCAAACTTGGCCTTCCTCTAACTCACCGTCACCCATTAAGGCGTAAATGAGGTTCTTGTCACCATTTAACTTCTTGGCCTGAGCAGCACCACAAGCCACGGAAAGCCCTTGTCCTAGGGAGCCTGAAGCGATCCGAACACCTTCTAAACCTTCTTCAGTAGCAGGGTGTCCTTGAAGGCGAGTATTGATCTTTCTGAACGTGGCTAATTCTGAAACTTCAAAATAGCCAGCCCTTGCCAGTACGCTGTACCAAACTGGAGATATGTGTCCGTTAGAAAGGAAAAAGAGGTCTTCGCCTTTGCCATCCATATCAAATCCGTCTTTACGGTTCATGGCATGGAAATAAAGGGCTACTAAAAAGTCGGTACAGCCAAGCGAGCCACCTGGGTGGCCTGAGTTGACTGCATGAACCATACGCACAATGTCACGTCTAACTTGTGAAGCGATGCGCTCAAGTTCTGCTGTTGTTGGTTTACTCACTATTTAAAATTATAAGGTTGTGTTTTAATCTAATATCTGGGCAGTATGGTCTTTGGTTTTCACCTTGGCTATTATCTCTTCGATCACACCTTCGCCATTGATTACAAATGTAGTTCTTGCGGTGCCCATATACGTCTTTCCATACATGGATTTTTCAACCCAAGTGCCGTATTGTTCATGAATGCTTTTGTCTTCATCCGCAATAAGAGGGAAGGGAAGGTCATATTTAGCAATGAAATTTAGGTGCTTTTTTGGTGAGTCAGAGCTGATACCAACGACCGCATATCCTGCTTTGAGCAGGGCATCATAATTATCTCTTAGGTTACATGATTGTGCAGTACACCCGGGGGTATTGTCTTTAGGGTAAAAGTAAAGTACTAGTTTTTTACCACTGAAGTCTGAAAGTTTGAGAGGGTTGCTGTCTTGGTCGATGCCCTCAAATGCTGGAGCTTTGTCGCCTACTTGTAAAGCCATGTGTTATTCGATTTTTAGTTTTAAGAATGATTCGTTGCCGGCATTGTCTGCCACCTTCAATTCAAACTCACCAGTGAGAGGTTTGTTTTTATCTAATCGCTCAGACCAGATTAAACTTCTTTTTGGTTCATATTTCATGAGTATCCACTCCCCATTCAACTTGGCTTCGAAACTATTAATTCCAGATAGATTATCTTTAATGGTCAGGGTAATTCTTTCGTTTTTCACGCTGCGCTTCTTAATAACGGGAGCGACATCGTCTTTTAGCAAAGTGAACTTGCCAAAGCTTGAGAAGCTAAATGCGAACTTACCTTCATCATATTTTCCACCAACAAAGCTGGGGTATTTGGGGTTTTTGATGCTATAGACATGGTGTTTTTCAATGTCATCATATCCTGCTATGGGAGTAAACTCTGCGTACACCGAACCTTTTAGGGGATAACGATCTTGATCTACTTCGAATACTTCCATTTGGGCGTTATCAATAAAATGACGAGCGCGGATATATACGGTGTCGAATAAAGCATTCTTTGAGAACCTCAAGGAGTACGTGTCGCTCAGGTAAGAGTGCTCATTAGCCGCGGGGATTCGGTCGGTAAACTGTAAGGATTCTGTTCTACCATTGTTAAAGGTCACTTCTTGCGGAAGAAACCTTCTTAAGTCGATGAGGTATACATTTGATTGATCATTGTGGTAGGTGGGTTCAGCAATGAACGATCCCTTTTGGTTGTAAAGGGTGATATTGTTGTTAACCGAATCCTTCGGCTGGAAAATCATTAGGGTATTGTCTTGTACATAAGTGCTTCTTTTGGTGGGTATTTCACTCTGGATCACTTCACTTTTTTCGATTCCTTTTAAAGTCAGCGCTACTGAACTCGTATTGCCAAAGGCATCTTGCAACGTCATGCCAATTTCTTTGATTTCTTGTGGTGCTACAGAAATGAAACCATCATTGACTTTCGCATCATAAAATTCAAGCGTATTTCCATCATCGACATAGAGCTTATTATATCTAATTCTAGACTCTTTTTGCGCCTGATAATTGGTGTGGATGAGGATGTTCTTTTGAGTAGAAAAATTAATGGAGTCGATGTTTTGACTAAAGTAAAGCTGATCATTGACGGTGACGTCAATCAAGGGAACTCCGTTCTTGTTAGCAGCACCATTAAGCTGGTCGTAAGTGTAAATTTCAAGCCCAATTTTTCCTGTGACTTCAATAGTATCTGTTATGACATATGAACCATTTTTCTTGACTAACGGGAATTCAAAGCGACCGAATTGGCCTTTCACCCGGGCATCCATATCCATGGCTTTTAGTGCCACACTTTGAACTGCAGGAGGGATTTCGTCTTCAATTTGTGTGAACTTGCTAATCCGAAGCGGATCTAATACTTCTTGATTAAGCCCTCTAATTTCAAAGTGTAAGTGTGGGCCAGTAGAAGAACCTGAATTACCAGATAAGCCAAGTATTTCACCCTTCTTCAAGATAAATTCGTTCCTTTTAGGAAATAGATTAATAGTAAACGATTCTCTTTTGTATTGGTTTTTCAGGACATACTCAGCGATGACCGGATTGAACTTCTGCAAATGGGCGTAGACAGTTGTTGTGCCATTTGGATGCTGAATGTAAATACAGTTGCCATAGCCACCAGTAGCAACTCGAATTCGACTCACATAACCTTCAGCAGCAGCAAAAACGTTGAGCCCTTCTTTTCCTGCTGTTTTTATGTCTAAGCCAGCATGAAAGTGGCTAGAGCGTAATTCCCCCATGTTTCCGCTTAGGAAATTCGTTTTATCGGGCTGAATGGGGAAATCGTAATAGTTTTTGTCAATTCCTTGATACTGAGCCATAAGGCCAATAGGGAATAAAAGGAGTAGAAAGAGGAAAGGTTTACTTAATCTCAACTTCGAGTAATAATTTATCTTTAATATACGCTTCTAAGGTGTCACCAACAACTGTAGAACCAACTCCTGCGGGAGTACCGCTAAATATAATGTCTCCCTTCTTCAACGTAAAAAACTGTGATACATATGCAATGATTTGATCGAATGAGTAAAGCATCAGGCTCGTATTACCGCTTTGCACATTTTCTCCGTTCTTTTTAAGGGAGAAATCAAGGTTAGCGAGGTCAAAATCAGCTTTCGGTAAAAATTCTGAAATAGGTGCAGAGCCATTAAATCCTTTAGCCTTTTCCCAAGGCAGACCCTTCTCTTTGCATTGTGTTTGAATGTCACGAGCAGTGAAGTCAATCCCAATACCAATCTCATCATAGTATTTATGCGCAAACTTCTCGTCAATGAACTTTCCCTCTCTGTTGACCTTCAATAAGACCTCAACCTCGTAGTGGATATCTTTTGAGAAGTCAGGGTAATAAAAAGCTGCATTATTACGTAATACTGCCGTATCAGGCTTCATGAAAATGACGGGCTCAGAGGGCCTTTCATTGTTCAATTCTGCAATGTGGTCGGCATAGTTTCTGCCGATGGCAATGATTTTCATTCGGATACTTTTAAGATCGAAATATATAGGGTTATTCGTCAGAATAAAATTCAAATCTTATCTTCATTTGACAAGAGCTTCAGATTTTTGAATTTTGAAATTCATTACCGATTATGTTATGAAAAATACTTCAAAGTCACTTCTCACATCTATTCTATTATTTTTTCATTTTTAAAACCAACCCATGCTTTTGTTCAAGTTTATGAAAGTTTTGAGCAATATGAAGATCAAATGAAAATATGGGGTAA
>CBFIAY010000025.1:0-29980 GCA_965660665.1 Roseivirga sp.
TCAGAAGCAAGTATGGTCAGCTTACTCCTCATGTCCTCTGGTGTGATGGTCTTAGCGTATTTTACAGAAGCATCTTGTGCTGTGGCTGCAAAACCTAAGACTAACAATCCTAAAATGGATGCCTTTAATTTTCTCATATTATAAACAATTTGTTACTACAATTTTTTAGCAAGCTAAAACTAAACATAATTGTTAAAACAGTATCCATTTTCTTATTCCAACGGCAGGGTTTTTTGATCTGATATACAAGGAAATCAATCCGTTGTCAATTACATTTGTGCATCTTTTGGAAGAGAGGAAATTAGAACTTATTGGAATTCGAAAATGATGAAAATTGATTTGAACCAAGTCCCAAAATTTGAGGACAGACATAACAGCCCCGATGCTTCTGAAATCAAGGGCATGCTTGAAGTGATTGGTGCTGATAGTGTTGATACACTGATTGACGAAACTGTACCGGAAAGTATCAGATTAAGAAAGGCAATGAATCTGCCTGCGGCCAAGTCTGAATTTCAATTCTTAAATGACTTGAAAAAGATGGCTTCTCAGAACAAGATTTTCAAGTCTTACATCGGTATGGGCTACTATGGAACAATAGTGCCCGGTGTGATTCAAAGGAATATTCTCGAGAATCCAGGATGGTACACAGCTTATACTCCTTATCAAGCTGAAATTGCGCAAGGAAGACTAGAAGCACTCATCAATTTTCAAACTTTGGTGATCGACCTAACCGGAATGCAAATTGCCAATGCCTCTTTATTGGATGAAGCAACTGCTGCCTCTGAAGCAATGACCATGTTTGCTGGGCAGAGAAAGAAAGAGAAGAAGGCCGCTAATAAATTTTTCGTTGACGAAAACACTTTTCCTCAAACCCTTGATGTGCTTAGAACCCGAGCAATTCCTGTTGGCATCGAACTAGAGATTGGTAATATCGATCAAGTAGACCTTACTGACCCCAATTTATATGGAGTACTTTATCAATACCCAGGTGGAGATGGTAAAGTAAGAGACTTTAGTGCATTTACTGAGACTGCCAAAGAGCAGAACGTATTTGTAGTAGCCGCAGCAGACCTTATGTCATTGGTATTATTAACCCCTCCCGGAGAGATGGGTGCTGATGCTGTGATCGGTACAACACAACGATTTGGTGTGCCAATGGGCTTCGGTGGTCCTCACGCAGCCTACTTTGCGACAAAAGAAGAGTTTAAGAGACAGATTCCAGGTAGAATTATCGGAGTGTCCTTAGATAGCCACGGTAACAAGGCCTATAGAATGGCACTGCAAACCCGTGAGCAGCATATCAGAAGAGAGAAGGCGACTTCCAACATCTGTACTGCCCAAGTACTTCTAGGGGTTATGGCCGGAATGTACGGTGTTTATCACGGGCCTGAAGGGTTGAAAGGTATCGCGCGTAACATTCATGGTAAAGCAAAATTGCTGAGTAATGGATTGAACCAACTAGGTTTAACGCAGTTGAACGATGTTTTCTTTGACACGCTACAAGTTGAGTCTGATGCTGATTTTGCAGCTAGTCTTAGACCAATTGCAGAAGCAAAAGAAATTAACTTCAGATATTTCGCTAACGGAAATATCGGAGTTGCTGTAGATGAAACTACGAGTATTTCAGACTTGGAGGATGTGTTAAACGTCTTTGCCCAAACGGCTGGTAAGTCAATGGACTTAGACGTACGCGGCATGTCTGCAGATGTTGAGATCAACTTCCCTGAGGCCTTGAACAGAACAAGTGACTTCTTGACTCACCCAGTATTTAATCAATACCAGTCTGAGCACGAGATGCTTCGTTATATCAAACGGTTAGAGAATAAAGATTTATCCTTAGTGCATTCCATGATCTCTTTGGGCTCATGTACAATGAAATTGAATGCTACTGCTGAAATGGTTCCTGTTACGTGGCCAGAATTTGGTAATATCCATCCATTTGCTCCCATCGATCAGACGAAGGGATATCAAGAAATGTTTACCGATTTGGTCGCTTGGTTAGCCGAAATCACTGGTTTTGATGATGTTTCCTTGCAACCGAATTCAGGTGCACAGGGAGAGTATGCTGGTCTAATGGTGATCAGAGCGTATCATCAAAGCAGAGGAGATCATCATAGAAATGTGGCAATTATTCCAACATCAGCGCATGGTACTAATCCTGCTTCTGCTGTCATGGCAGGAATGAAAGTGGTGCTAGTTAAATGTGATGAAAAAGGAAATATTGACTTAGCAGATCTAACGGAGAAAGCTGAGCAGCACAGTGAAAATTTAGCTTCCTTGATGGTTACTTACCCTTCCACTCACGGTGTGTTTGAAGAAAGTATCAAGGAGATTTGTGATTTGATTCACCAACATGGTGGACAGGTTTACATGGATGGTGCTAATATGAATGCTCAGGTTGGATTGACTAGCCCAGGGCTAATTGGTGCGGACGTTTGTCACCTTAACCTTCACAAGACATTCTGTATTCCTCATGGAGGAGGAGGACCAGGCATGGGGCCCATTGGCGTTAAAGCTCACCTTGCACCTTTCTTACCGAGTAATCCTAATGTCAAGACAGGTGGTGATCAGGCCATCACAGCCATTTCAGGAGCACCTTACGGTAGCGCAAGTATATTGACCATATCATACGCATATATTGCGATGATGGGCCCTGAAGGCCTAACGAACGCCACTAAGATTGCCATCTTGAACGCGAACTACATCAAGGCAAGACTAGAAGAGAAATTTCCAATTCTTTACACCGGTACAAAAGGTAGAGCTGCACATGAGATGATCGTTGATTGTCGTGGTTTCAAGGCGCAACATATCGAAGTAGAAGATATTGCGAAGCGATTGATGGACTATGGCTTCCATGCACCGACAGTTTCTTTTCCAGTGGCTGGTACAGTAATGATTGAACCAACGGAATCGGAATCTAAAGCTGAGTTGGATCGTTTTTGCGATGCGATGCTAAGTATTAGAGCTGAGATTCAAGAGATTGCTGATGGTAAAGCTGAAGTTGATAACAACGTGTTGACAAATGCACCTCATACGAATGAGTCAGTATTGTCTAGCGATTGGAGCATGCCATATAGCAGAGAGAAAGCGGCTTATCCGGCTCCATATGTTAGAGGTAATAAGTTCTGGCCAACGGTCGGTAGAATTGACTCGGCCTATGGAGACAGAAACCTTATGTGCAGCTGTATTCCGGTGGAGGAATATGCTGTGGATGAAGCGATCGCTTAGTAAGCGAATAAAGAACAAAAAAAAGACCTCGATTTATCGAGGTCTTTTTTTGTTCTTTTGGTTTTAGTAGATACAAGGTTCTCCCTTATACATGCACGTGTCTTTCGGCATGGTAAGATGACCTTACCAATGGGCCTGACTCTACGTACTTAATTCCTCTTTTAAGTCCTTCTTCTTTAAAGAATTCAAACTTATCAGGGTGCACATAGTCAATTACCTCATGGTGCATTTTCGTGGGCTGTAGGTATTGGCCTAGGGTTAGGATGTCCAGTTTGACTTCTGCTAAGTCATCCATGAGCTTAAAGACCTGGTCGTCTGTCTCGCCTAGTCCAAGCATGGCGCCAGACTTAGAGCGTTTACCGTACTCCTTAATGCGATTTAATTCTTCTAAGCTTCTATCGTATTTTGCTTGTGGTCTAACTCTCCTGTATAATTCTTGAACCGTCTCCATGTTGTGAGAGACAACTTCCTGGCCAGCATCAATCATTCTGTAGAGTGCTTCCCAGTTTCCTTTTACATCAGGAATCAGAGTTTCGATAGTCGTCTGTGGGCTTAGTTCTTTAATTTGAACTACGGTTTGATACCATATTTCTGCACCACGATCTTTCAGCTCATCTCTGTTGACCGATGTAATCACGGCATGCTTTACCTCCATCAATTTAATGGCTTCGGCAACACGTTTAGGTTCTTCGGTGTCATACTCAGGTGGTCTGCCTGTAGCCACTGCGCAGAATGAACATGAACGAGTGCATACATTACCTAAAATCATAAAGGTAGCGGTACCAGCACCCCAGCACTCTCCCATATTCGGACAATTGCCACTTTCACAAATTGTATGAAGCTTATGGCTATCCACTAACTTCCTTACTTTGGCATACTCAGGGCCAATAGGAAGTTTTACACGAAGCCAATTCGGTTTTCTTTTTCTTTCTACAGTTTCCTTAGAAACGACAGGTAGTTCTATCATAAAATTTCTCCTCTGTCAATTAAAACACAAATGTAAGCCAAAGGTTCCAAAAAAAAGTACTGAAAGGCTATCTTCTACGACCGAAGTAGATCGCTAGAAACGCTGAAGTAAAGACACTGTTGTTATCAGCCACTGGGAGGATATTTATTTCTCTAGTGTAGACGTCTAAAGTGAAGCCAACCTCTACACCAAAAACGCGTTGTTTGGTTGAGTTAGTTTCGAAAGTCAGTGAAGCTTTTGCATGTGCACCCAAGACAAACTTTGATTGTGTTATACCTCTAAAAGGACCAGCATTACCGATGATTCTGTTGAGGTTGTGTCGACTATCCTCTGGGTCATATTGCTCTTTTTCGTTTCCAATTAACTCCACGAAATAGGGTATTTCCATGCCGATTGATGGTCCAGCCGATAAAAGACCTGTAATACGTGCACCCTGTTGGGGGGCTTTTTTGAAGAATATTTTCTCTCTACCATAAGTTGGCCTAATGGCCAAAAGGTAGTTTGATTTACCAAAAACGAAGGTGCTACCTGTTAATGTGGTTTCTTTCCCTTCACGTTGGTGTTTAATGTTGACTATCTCGATGCCATAGTTCATCAAATTGCCATCACTCAAGAGCTTTGAATGTCGATAATAAAATCCGCTGATCAATCCACCATGGGATGCTTTGCTAACCCCAAATACATTTTCTATAGAATAGTCTTCGCCCGGGGGGACATCATTTCGCTGTGCCATACCACTAACTCCAATGATGAGCAGTAGCGAAAAGAAGATACTTTTAACGAATGAGTGCATACAATTTTGTAGGTAGAAATAAGGTATCTAAATTAACGAAAAATAAAGCTGCATAGTTTATGGCCACAATCAAATCTGAATATAATGGAAGTTTAAGAACCTCTGCAACCCATGTGAAATCGGGCAACCAGTTTCTTACGGATGCCCCGCTAGATAACAATGGTAAGGGAGAAACGTTTTCGCCAACGGATACGGTTGCTGCTGCTTTAGGTAGTTGTATGATGACGGTCATGGCTATTGCTGGTGAAAAAGAAGGGATCGATTTAACTGGAATGCATTTAGAAACGACTAAGGTGATGTCTGCTACTTTGCCTAGGAAGATTGCCGCTTTGAAAGTTGAGTTCTTTTGGGATAATTGTCCATTAGGTGAAGAGCAGCGTGATTGGTTAAAAGATGTAGGCCGAAACTGTCCTGTAGCCCTCAGCCTTCACCCAGATTTAAGACAGGAAATTAATTTCCATTTTTAGTAATCCAGGTTACCATTTTTCCAATATCCTCAGGTTCTCTGTGCTTGAGTCTGTTTTTTCGAGCATACTTGCGCAAAGGTTCAGAATAGGCTCCAAAGAAGTCGAAGAAAGCTGTTTTTCCACTAGGAATTTCTTTCCAGTTGTTCCCTGTTTTTAGGTATAGGTCAGACTTGGCAACCACTTTGTCATTGCGATCGCCCATTAGCGTAGATGGGTCCCAAGTAGCAGGGATGTATTCAAGGTAGTATTTCACCTTTACATATTCTGAAGTGTATACGTCTCTAATAAAACCTCCATACTCACTATCCGGCCAAACCAATTTCATGTTTGAGAATTGCTGAGCCGGTTCATCTGCTGTCGCTTTAAACGAAAAAGTGCTAACAAAATTCCAGGCGATCAGCGAGTCTCCATCAGCAGATTCTAGGGTTTCGTTCTCTATGTTATACATGTAGTTGCCACGAATGGTGTCTCCTTTTATCAGCACTATTGTGGTTTTTCGAGGTGTTTCATTCATGTAACGCTCGAAATCTACCTTTTTTCCAAGAGGGATTCTACTACGAATATTACTCCTGTTGTTACTGGAGCCATCTCTTAAGTTAAATGCAACTTCAGAAGAGCCACTCATACCGAAGTTTTGAGCGTGGATTTCAAAAGACAAAAAACTTAAGAGTAAAAGACAAATTATTCTCATAATTTCAATTTAAACAATATTACACTTAAAGAACGTGCTGCGGAGCAAAAGCAACATAGCACTATCCTAGTTTCTTATACCTGATTCTTGTTGGATCAACATCTCCCAAGCGTTTCTTACGATTTTCCTCGTATTCAGAATAAGATCCTTCAAACCAATTTACCTGCGAATCGCCCTCGAAGGCTAGTATATGAGTGCAAACACGGTCTAAGAACCATCTATCGTGAGAAATAATTACTGCGCAACCACCGAAGTTGTCTAGTCCTTCTTCTAGTGCCCTGAGTGTGTTTATATCCAGATCGTTAGTTGGCTCATCTAATAAGAGTAGGTTAGCACCTTGTTTTAGCGCAAGTGCTAAGTGCACTCTATTTCTCATTCCACCTGACAGTTCACTTACTTTTTTGTTCTGATCCGTTCCATTGAAATTGAAGCGACTGACATAAGCACGTGAGTTAATTTCTTTCCCACCAAGGTTGATGAGTTCGTTGCCCTCAGAGATTACTTCCCAAACGGACTTATTAGGGTCAAGTTTAGTGTGTTCCTGATCGACATATGCGATGTCAACTGTGGTACCTACTTCAAAATCTCCACTGTCTGGCTTTTCACGGCCAGTGATCATATTGAAGAGCGTAGTTTTACCTGCTCCGTTTGGACCAATAATACCTACTATACCACCTTGAGGTAGCGAGAATTCTAAGTTTTCATAGAGTAACTTATCGCCAAATGCTTTAGAAACTCCTTTGGCTTCAATAACCTTAGACCCTAAACGAGGGCCAGCAGGTATGTAGAGCTCTAGTTTTTGTTCTTTCTCAGCAGATTCTTGTCCAACAAGTCTATCGTAGGCCCCCAGACGAGCTTTAGACTTCGCTTGACGACCTTTTGGTGACATGCGTACCCATTCCAACTCGCGCTGAAGTGTCTTTTGTCTTTTCGACTCTGTTTTTTCTTCTTTTGCTAATCTTCTCTCTTTTTGTTCTAGCCAAGAAGAGTAGTTTCCTTCCCAAGGAATTCCTTCACCTCTATCGAGTTCTAGAATCCAGCCAGCGACATTATCTAAGAAGTACCTATCGTGCGTAACGGCAATTACAGTACCCTTGTATTGTCTAAGGTGTTGCTCTAACCAGTGTACAGATTCAGCGTCTAAGTGGTTGGTAGGTTCGTCTAGCATTAGGACATCTGGTTCTTGAATCAGTAATCGACAAAGGGCTACACGTCTTTTTTCTCCACCCGAAAGGTTTTTGATAATTGCGTCTGCAGGAGGAGTCCTCAATGCGTCCATAGATCGTTCAAGTCGTGAGTCTAGTTCCCAAGCATTTACTTGATCTAACTTCTCTTGAACCTTACCTTGATCTTCAATTAATTGATTCATGGCATCTGGATCAGCCAATATTCCAGGGTCAGCAAACTTGAGGTTGATGTCTTCAAATTCCTTCAATAAGTCAACCGTCTCTTTCGCACCTTCTTCAACCACTTGCTTAACGGTTTTTTCAGGATCTAGATCAGGCTCTTGCTCTAGCATTCCCACGGAAAACCCTGGAGAGAATACAACCTCCCCTTGATACTCTTTATCCATTCCAGCAATGATCCGAAGCAAAGAAGATTTTCCTGAACCGTTTAATCCAAGAACCCCAATTTTTGCTCCGTAGAAGAAGGATAGATATATGTTTTTTAAGACTTGTTTTTGCGGTGGGTAGACTTTGTTGACACCCGCCATTGAAAAAATGATCTTATTGTCACTCATTTGTCTGATTTTGGATCAAATATGGTAAAAAATATGCTTCCATTCAGCGCAATAAATTGAATTAACTATTTTCGACCCAGAATAGAAAAAATACAATTGGAAAATAAGGAATACGGATACGTTCTTGATGGTAAAATTTATAGGAAGGCCTTTATGGATTTTCCTGACTTAATCATTGGTGAGCTCAAAGAAACTGAAGCGCAAACCTTGACCCACTATAAAGAACGATTTGACCTTGCCGTGGGTCAAGTTGAAGCAGTAAAGAGTAAGATCGAGTCTAACGCAAACAAAGGATCCTTCTTGATGAAGGTGATTCATTTGAAAGACACTTTACATGAGTTTGATGCAATAGGTGATTTCGAGGGGCTTTATGTTACCCTGAATGCGTTGCATGCCGAATTAGATGATTACATCGAAGCGAACCGTCAAAAGAATTTAGATATCAAAACAGCTTTGCTTGTCGATCTTAAAGAGGTGGCGGAGAGCCATGACTGGAAGGCATCATCAGCTTTAGTGAAAGAGATACAGGGTAAATGGCTTAAAACGGGAGCTGTTGCTAAGGAGAAGAGAGCGGAAATTGAAGATGCTTTTAAGGATGTAACGCAGCGATTCTATGAGAGAAGATCCGCTTTCTATGCAGACCTTGCGAAAATGGCAGAAGAGAAAGAGTCTGCCTTTGAGGAGTTTCTGGAGAAAGCCGAAGCACTAAAATCCATCAAGGACATTGCCGAGTTGCGCAAAGTGATTAGTACTTACAAAGAGCAATGGCATGCTTTAGGCAAGATAAATCCTGCGAAGCATAGCGAGTATTGGAAGAATTTTCAGGCCATTATCAAGGCTGCGCTAAAAGAAGCCAAGAAGATTGAGAAGGTAAAGAGTAAGATAAGCCCTGAAGCAAATCGGAAGAGTAAAGAGGCAATTATAGGAGAATTAGAAAAGGCTAATGAATCTATTCTTCCAAAAGTTGATCTAAATGCAATCAACCGAAAATGGAAAGCGATTGGCCCAGTAGGGAAGAAGTCTTCGGAAGAGTTGTCAGAAAAGTACCTAAGACTGAGTGGAACAATCTCAGAAAAGAAGTTTTTAAATACCCTAGTTGAGAAGAAGTCTAAGCAGGGGACTTCAGATGCTGATTTGAATAAGTTGCGTATTCGCCTAGTCAGAGGCCTGCTTGATAGGGATTATAGCGAGCTCAAGACTTTCGAAGAGAACTTGGGTAAGTTCAACATGGCGAGCGGGTTAGACAATCTACTTGACCGAAAACTTGCCCAGCAGAAACTAAAAGTTGAGATCAAAAAGGATATTTTGACGGAGCTTAAAAAGGCTTAGTGAGGGTATTGAAAATAATTGCATTTAACCATTTGAATTTGCGGAATTTATTCTATTCTTTTGCACGCCATAAACGAGAAGAGATATGTACTGGACACTAGAACTTGCTTCATATTTGGAAGACGCCCCTTGGCCTGCGACTAAGGATGAATTGATTGATTTTTCAATTCGTTCTGGTTCTCCACTAGAGGTTGTTGAAAACCTTCAAGAACTTGAAGATGATGGGCAACCATATGAAAGCATAGAAGAGATTTGGCCGGACTATCCGACAAAAGATGATTTCTTCTTTAACGAAGATGAATACTAAAAAAAGCCTCGACTAGTCGAGGCTTTTTTTATAGCCCTTTCTGACCCAACCTTCGGTCAAAACAAATTGTCATTTTTGACACATTCTGTTTATATTCCTAATCTATCCTAACAATACGCGCTGGATAAAACTGAATAAACTTTTACTCAATAATAACCTCAATGAATTTAAACCTAAAAGCAAAACAGGACAGAACCTATGATGCTATTGTGGTTGGGTCGGGTATCAGTGGAGGTTGGGCTGCTAAAGAACTTAGTGAAAAAGGCTTTAAGACATTGGTACTAGAACGTGGTCGGAAAGTCGAGCACATTAAGGATTACCAAACCGCCACCATGGATACTTGGGACTTACCCAATAGAGGCAGAACACCAAAGGAAGTCATCGAAAAAGATTACCCAAAACAGAACAGAACAGGTTATACAACAGCCGAAGCTCATCGTAATTTCTTTGTAAAAGACAGCGAGCATCCTTATCAGGAAGATACTCGGTTTGACTGGATGAGAGGTTATCACCTAGGGGGGAGATCCATTACTTGGGGTCGGCAGAGCTATCGGCTGAGCGATATCGATTTCACTGCAAATCAAAAGGACGGGTTTGGCGTAGACTGGCCTGTTCGATACAAAGACATTAAGCCCTGGTACGATTACGTTGAACGTTATATCGGAGTAAGCGGTGAAAATAGGGGCTTCAAGCAATTGCCTGATGGCAAATTACTTCCTCCTATGGAAATGAATTGTGTGGAAAAAGATTTTAGAAAAGCCGTTGAGAGTAAATGGAACAACAGATGGGTGACTATCGGTAGAACTGCGCATTTGACAGAGCCTCTTGCAAATCAACAGCCAGATCACAAAAACCCAGGAGGAAGAAGCCAATGTCGGATGAGAAACAGATGTATGAGAGGCTGCCCTTATGGTGGGTACTTTTCAAGTTTGTCGTCTACACTCCCTGCGGGTGTTGAGAGTGGTAACCTTACCATTCAGACAGATGCTATTGTTCACGAAGTGATGTATGATGAAAGTACAGGTAAGGCTATCGGTGTCAAAGCGATTGATCAGAATACAAAACAGTCAACGGAGTATTATTCCAAAGTAATTTTTCTTTGTGCTTCTGCTATCGCCTCTGCTGGAATTCTCTTGCAATCTAAGAGTGCTCGTTTTCCAAACGGATTGGGTAATGACAGTGGAGAGCTTGGCCACAACATTATGGATCACCATTTAGGCGTTGGTGCTTACTCCAAAGTAGAGGGGTATGAGGATAAATATTTCAAAGGTCGTAGAGCCAATGGTATTTATATTCCAAGGTTTAGAAACTTGGGCGGTAGCTCGAATATGAAGAACTTCATTCGTGGTTATGGTTATCAAGGTGGTGCAGGTCGAGATGGCTGGGGACGTAATATAGCGGAGATGAGAAACACCAGAGTAGGTGGAAACATCAAGGATATGTTAATGGAGCCAGGAGGCTGGACGATGGGATTTGGTGGTTTTGGTGAGGTGTTACCACAACACAAAAACTATATGAAGATGGACTATGATAACCTAGATCAATGGGGTTTACCTCAAGTAAGGTTTGATGCTGGTAACTTCCATGATAACGAGTACGAAATGCGTAAGGATATGGCTGCGGCAGGAGCAGAAATGCTTGAAGCTGCAGGCTTTAAAGACGTAGGTACTTATGACAATGGGCCGCATATGGGACTAGGTATCCATGAGATGGGAACCGCTAGAATGGGACGTGACCCTAAGACTTCTGTCCTGAACCAATGGAATCAGGTACATGCTTGCAAGAATGTGTTCGTAACAGACGGAGCATTTATGACCTCATCTGCATGTCATAACCCGTCTTTAGGCTATATGGCATTTAGTGCAAGGGCGGCAAACTATGCGGTTGATCAAATTAAAAAAGGAAACCTATAAGCCATGGAAAGAAGAAAAGCACTAAAGAATATAGGTTTTGGTTCAGCTGCATTGTTCGGATCCAGCATGCTATTTGGAGCGATGCAAGGCTGTTCAGCGAAACCTACGGTTAATTGGGTTCCAGTTTTCTTTACGCCTGAAGAGGCGGCACAAATGGAAAAGATTTGTGAAGGGATAGCACCAAAGACGAGTACTCCAGGAGCCGTCGAAGCGGGCGTACCAAATCATTTGGATCAGGCATTTTCTGTATTTAATACGGATTTGGAGTCTGAATTTTTCAAGAAAGGGCTGGCTGTATTTGTAAAGAATTTTGACGAAAGTCAGGAAGCTTCTTTTAACAAAGCAACAACTCAACAGATAACAGATGTCATCAACGGCTATTTTAATCGCTATAACGATGATCCTAGCATACTGAAAAATTATCGCGACACATATGACGATGCCGGCGAGAAGAGTGAAGAGTTTGTGGAGGTACATTTTGTGACCACAGTGGTAGACGCAACGTTTAATAGCTATTATACTTCAGAGCTAATAGGAGAGACCGTAATGGCTTATGATCCTATTCCTGTTAACTACAACGGATGTATTCCACTTGAACCAGGACAGAAGTCTTGGTCCAGTGTGTGATCATCATAAATCGAACGAAAAAGCCCCGCTCAACACGGGGCTTTTTACTTTAGTAGCATTTGGAGGTACTTTTTAAAATGCTCCACATGTCTGATTCGGGTAAACCCTTTGGCGGATCGAAATAAAGCACCTTCGTTCTTACCCTTTTCCTAAGTGCTTGAAGACAACTTCTGATCGGCTCTTCTTTGTTTGGTATCAATTGTCAATGTCTCTTAAGATTGATTAGAGTTCTCTAATCCAAATATTTTTGAACCTAACTGGGTTACCATGGTCTTGAAGGATGATCGACCCATCACCATGTGAAGGGTTTTTGGGGAAACCAATATATTCCGTGGTGCCTAAGAGCCTTTGATGGTTTTGAACTACAATGCCATTGTGTATGACGGTTACATATCCATCAGCGACTTTGATACCATCTTTATTGAAACTAGGGGCATGGAAAATGATATCATAGACATTCCACTCTCCTGCAGTAACAGTAGCATTAACCAAAGGAATGCTTTGCTTGTAGAGGGAAGCGGCTTGTCCATTTGAATAAGTCCTGCTTACATAACTATCTAAGACTTGTACTTCGTAGCGCTCTTGTAGAAAAACGCCTGAGTTACCTCTGCCTTGTCCTTCACCAACAATTTCCATAGGAGCGCTCCATTCAATATGTAATTGCATATCACCGAACTTTCTGTTGGTCATGATATCGCCTTTCCCTGCAGCAACTTCCAGATAGCCATTTTCAACTTTCCACTGGGCAGCGCTACCATCTTTTCTAGATTTCCACTCATTGATGTTTTTACCGTCAAAGAGGACAATGGCATCTGATGGAGCAGCACCATTTCGAGCAGGGGTTACTTTCCGTGGAACTGGGTCCCATACCTCAGTGGCTTTAGGATCGGTGATTTGACCAAAGGTTGCGATTCCACTAAAGAGTATGATGATGATTGATAGCTTTTTCATGTTATTCTATGCCTAAAATGTTTTTAAATTCTTCATCGTTTATACCAGCATCTGCAAAATCATCAAAGCTTTTTTTTGTGGCTTCAATGATAAATTGATCGATATACTCAGCGCCCTCGCGAGCACCTTGTTCGGGTGATTTAATACAGCATTCCCACTCTAACACGGCCCAGCCATCATAGCCATATTGGGTCAGTTTAGAGAAGATTGCTTGAAAATCTACTTGACCATCACCTATAGACCTGAATCGACCGGGCCTATTAACCCAATCTTGATAACCGCCATAAACACCTGATTTTCCATTTGGATTGTATTCAGCATCCTTGACATGGAACATCCCAAAGAACTCATGGTAATGATCGATATAGGCTAGATAGTCTAGCTGTTGTAAGACAAAATGGGATGGATCATAGAGTAGTTTTACCCTATTATGCTTACCTGTTGCCTCATAGAACATCTCAAATGATGTTCCATCATGAAGATCTTCACCTGCATGTACCTCGTAGCAAATGTCCACGCCATTTTCGTCAAAGTGGTTAAGGATTGGAGTCCATCTTTTAGCTAGTTCTGCAAAACCTTTTTCAATTAAGCCGGAAGGACGCTGTGGCCAATTGTAGAAGTAAGGCCAAACCAGAGCACCAGAGAAAGTAGCATGTACTTTGATGTCCAAATTCTTAGAAGCAATTGCTGCTTTCTTTACCTGATCAATCGCCCAAGCGTTACGCTGCTTTTTATTAAGTCCCTTTGGTGCGAAACCTTTGAAGAGCTCCTCATACGCAGGATGTACAGCCACCAGTTGACCTTGTAGGTGAGTAGATAGTTCGCTTACTTCAAGTCCGTGATTGGCAAGTGTACCTTTTAGTTCGTCACAGTAGGTTTTGCTTTCTGCCGCTTTGTCAAGATCTATTAAACGACTATCCCAAGTTGGAATTTGAACAGCTTTATAACCTAAATCGCTAGCCCATTTGCCTATGCTATCTAATGAATTGAATGGTGCTTGATCATCGGCAAATTGTGCCAGAAAAATCGCAGGTCCTTTTATCGTTTTCATTCCTCTTTAGTCTTCAATTTCTGTCCAAGTATTACCGTTTTTATCAGATGCTAAAACGGCCTCAATAAATTTCATTCCTCTTACACCATCTCTGATGGTCGGGAAGGCACCATCAATGTATGCTTCACCTCTGATAGCTTTAGCTGCACCAGAATAGAGATTTGCCATGGATTCAAAGATGCCCTCTGGGTGGCCAGGCGCCATATTTGTGCTTTCTTCAGCTAATTTACTGGCATATACGTGACCTGGCTTCAATACATGAACAGGTTGACCTTCTTGTAAATGGTAGAGGTAGTTAGGGTCTTCTTGTTCCCACTTTAGTGCTCCCTTAGTACCATAAACTGAGATACGAAGACTGTTTTCTTCTGCAGTGGCAATCTGGCTCGCTCTAACTAATCCGCGAACGTTATTTTCAAACCTGAGCATGCTTGTTCCATCAATATCTAGTGGGTTGTCATCATAAAGGGTGTTGAGGTCAGCAAGTACTTTGACTGTCCTTAGACCAGTGGTGTACTCCACCATGTTAAATGCGTGTACGCCAATATCTCCCATACAGCAGCTTTGACCAGCTTTTGCTGGGTCTAGGCGCCAAACAGACTGCCTTTTCTCTTTATCATGAATCACAGGGTTAATCCATCCCTGATAGTATTGTGAATCTACCTTCTGAATATCTCCGATTACACCATCCGCAATCATTGATTTCATTTGCCTTACCATTGGATAACCCGTATAAGTGTGGGTGAGCATAAAGACAACTTGATGTTTCTTAACCAATTCTTCTAACTCAACAGCTTCTGCAGCGGTGTTAGTCACTGGTTTCTCACAAATCACATGGAAACCTGCTTGAATCAACTGTTTTGCCATCGGGTAGTGCAAGAAGTTAGGTGTTACCACCACAACTGCTTCAATCCGCTGGTCAGCAGGAAGGTCAAGTTCTTTTTCTATGAAAGTGTCAATGTTTGGGTAGGCCCTCGAAGGATCAAGTTCAAGCTTGTTAGCAAACTTTATTGCATTGTGATGATCCGTGTCGAAGGCACCACCCACTAGGGTGTAATCTTCTCCGATATAGCTGGCTATTCTATGTACTATTCCAATGAAGGAGGTGAGTCCACCACCGATCATTCCAAGGCGTATTTTTTTTCTTTCTGACATGCTAATTGTGTTCTTTTTATTGACTAGGCTTCTTTGTACTCGATTTTTTCATTCTTGAAGCTGAAAGCAAAGATGAGGAATACCACCGCTGAGAATGCCGCAGGAAGTATCCAAATGCTCTCCCAAGCATGACCGTCGGAGGTTACATAGTATTCAGAGATTTTTCCAGCTGCCCAGAACCCAATCAGCATACCGACACCATAAGTTGCTAGTGTGATAAGTCCTTGTGCTGAGCTCTTGAATTTTTCACCTGCTTTCGAATCAGTATAAATCTGGCCTGATACGAAAAAGAAATCATAACAAATACCGTGTAATGCAATACCGCCAATGAGCATGAAAACTAATTCTTCTGAATTACCATAGGCAAAAAGCAGGTAACGGATGGCCCAAGCTAGCATACCAAATAACAATGTTTTTTTAATGCCGTATTTGTTCAAGAAGATCGGTAAGAGGAGCATAAATAATACTTCAGAACCTTGTCCGATAGTCATTTTACCCGTGGCATTAGAAACCCCGATTTCAGTTAAGAACGGATTCGCATTTTGGTAATAGAAGGCTAAGGGAATACAGATCAGAACTGAAGAGAAAAAGAAGATCGCAAAGTTCTTATCGGTTAAAAGCTTTAAGGCATCTAGTCCTAGGATATCTTTAATCGCTAATTTCTGGCCTTTTTCAACCAAGGGAGGAGTTTTCGGAAGCGTAAAACTAAACAGACCAAGAATAGCCGATGCAATGGCAGTCATTGTGAAGGTGTTTTTGAGCATGCCTTCTCCAATCGCGGCTTGTGAATCCCAAGAGAATACAAAACTGATGACAAGACCTGCAATAATCCATCCTACAGTACCAAATACCCTAATTTTAGAGAACTGTTTTGAAGGGTCAGTTAATTGTCGAAAGGCTACTGAGTTTACTAGGGCAAGTGTTGGCATATACAAAACCATATAGCCCAGTACGTAAGGGTAAAATACACTGAACTCAGTTGTATTCGACATCAGGTACATGAGCAGCGCACCAAACAGATGAAGCACACCTAATATGCGTTCGGCATTAAAGTACCTATCTGCAATTAGGCCAACGATAAATGGGGCTATGATTGCTCCCCAAGATTGAGTTGAAAAGGCCTGAGCAATTTGTCCATCTGTGGCATTGATGTTATTACCTAAAAAAGTGCCTAAGGTCACAAACCAGCCTCCCCAGATAAAAAATTGGAGGAACATCATGATGCTCAGTCGAGTAGTGATCCCATTATTTAATGTACTCATAGTTAATCGTTTTAGTATTTTATTGAGCTCAAGCGCGCTATTTTGAGAGGTCTTTTAACATTACTTTTCTAAACTGAATAGGGTGGCTTTCACTTTGAAGTGCGATGTAGCCTTCCTTGAGGATTTTTCCGTCCTGATTAGCTTCTTCATTAAGATTATTAACGGCTCCACCACCAATCACTGGGTTGGAGTATTTGATGAGTGTATCTCCATCGATAATATGTGCTATCTCTTGGTTGTTTCGAACAAGAATATCGATCGTGACCCACTGGTCATCGTCATAGGTTGGTGCGTTGGCAGTAATACAGTGCTGCGTAGTGAACTTGCCATCAATGTCTACATTAGTACCCGGCGTGCAAAGGCTTCCTGTTGGGCGATCTCCATTTCCAAGTCCCCCAAGAAACTGTGCTTCCAATGAAATTGGAAAGTCTTGTTGGTTATTAATGGACTCAGGTGATTGTGCATGTAGCATGACGCCACTATTCTTTTTAGCCCATTGTGCTCCGCCTTCGGCCTGTTCGCCAATGAATCTGTATTCGATTCTTAAAAGGTAATCTGAGAACTTGTTCTTGTAGAAAAGGTGACCAAAACGATTATTGAAGCGATAATAATTCTCGTAGGAAACGGTTAGAAGTCCGTCTTCGACCCGAAAGGTTTCACCATAGTTTTCGCCAACATCATAACCAGTAATTTTTGGTGTCCAGCCAGTAAGGTCCTTGCCGTTGAAAAGTTGTATCCATTCATCATCTTTCGATCCACAGGATAGAAGGCAAAAAATGACCAGCCCAAATAGGGTAAGTGAGAGAAAGGCGCGTTTCATCATAAAAATTGAAACAATAAGATAGGGAAAATCTATCTGAATTCAAGTCAGTTTTATCCGACCAAAAATGATTCGGCAACCGACAAATCTTCTGGAGTTGTGATTTTGATATTTCTATAATCCCCTTCGATTAAGTTTATGGAATGACCATTGTTTTCAAATACCGAAGCATCATCAGTAAAGGTGCTTTGATAGGGTTTTTCGAATGCCTTCTTAATATGGGCTAGCTGAAAGGTCTGGGGTGTTTGAATCAATCGAAATTTACTTCTATCAACTGCATGATTCGATTCTGATGTGACCTCTCTTAGGGAGTCCTTTAAGTGTACGGATGTTATAGCACTCCCCTTGGCAGATGCTTGATTGAAAGATTCAGAAATAATACTTCTATGGATGAATGGTCTGACTCCATCGTGAATTGCTACTAATCCGGTACTGTCTGCAATGGAATTCAGGCCATTTTTCACAGATTGAAATCGTGTTGCTCCGCCTTCAACTATATCAATAGCATGGTTGAAGTTGTGTTTAAGGCATAAGTCTTTCCAAATTTGGATCTGATCTTTCGGTAAGACTAAGGTGATTTGAATGTCATCGAAATGGAATGCCTCGATGGTGTGCATTAATATAGGCTTGCCACCAAGTAATAGGAATTGCTTGGGTAATTCACTTTGCATTCGTGTTCCGCTGCCTCCGGCAACTATGATGGCATGTTTATGCATGGTTAAAATTAAAAAAGCCTTCTCAGTATACTAAGAAGGCTTTCAATTTTATTGTTATCAGCTTAGATGATCAACATGGCATCACCGTAGCTAAAGAATCTATAGTCTTTCTTAATAGCAACCTGATAGGCTTTCATCATTAAATCATATCCTGCAAAAGCTGCTGCTTGCATTAATAATGTTGACTCTGGTAAGTGGAAATTAGTGACTAAGGCGTTACAGATTTTAAACTCGTAAGGAGGGAAGATGAATTTATCCGTCCATGCTGAATTCGCTTTTAATCTATCGCTCGCAGAAACCGAAGATTCCAAGGCGCGCATTGAAGTAGTTCCGATGGCACATACTCTCTTCTTGTTATCAAGTGCTCTATTGACTATTTCAGCAGTAGGTTCTAAAATCGTATAGTTTTCAGAATCCATTTTGTGCTTTGTCAAATCTTCAACATCCACTTGTCTAAACGTACCCAAACCAATGTGAAGCGTAACAGGAGTTACATCTACACCTTTAATTTCTAGGCGTTTAAGTACTTGATGTGTAAAGTGAAGACCTGCAACAGGAGCTGCTACAGCGCCAATATTTTTTGCGTAGATCGTTTGAAAACGTTCTCTGTCTTCAGGTTCAGTTTCTCTTGGGATAGTTCTCGGTAAAGGAGTCTCGCCAAGGGTGTCAATCGTCTTGTAGAATTCTTCGTCAGTTCCGTCATATAGGAATCTGATCGTTCTTCCTCTTGAAGTTGTATTGTCAATTACTTCGGCAACTAATTCGCCTTCGCCAAAATAGAGTTTGTTACCGACTCTAATTTTTCTAGCAGGGTCTACCAATACGTCCCAAAGATGCATTTCAGCATTTAATTCTCTCAACAAGAAAACTTCGATCTGAGCACCAGTCTTTTCTTTCTGGCCATAAAGTCTGGCTGGAAATACTTTGGTGTCGTTGTTCACTATCACGTCTCCTTCATCGAAGTAGTCAACAATGTCCTTAAACATTTTGTGCTCGATTAATCCAGTGTCTTTATGTAACACCATCAATTTTGACTCATCTCTATTCTCTACAGGATAGTTGGCGATTTTGCCTTCTGGAAGCTCAAGTTTGAATGCTGATAATTTCATATAGGGTTTCTAGGTTAGACCTTGGATTTCAAATAGCTGGCAAAGATAAGAATATTTGCGTCTTCTTTGTATGGTTTGTTCGGTAAATCTCTTTGATTGGTAACTATGATTTGGACTAATATTTCAGTTTTCCACTTAACTGGTCAATCCCCCATTCAATGGTCGGAATAACTTTTTTAACCATTTTACATTTTTAGGCGTTTACATTTTCTCATTCTTTACGTTGTAAAAGTATTGTTGCTTTAAAGCACTTCTTCCATGCGATTAGGTATTTTTCTAAAGTTGTTTGCTGAGAGTATAAGGTTTGCCATGCAGGTGTTAACCTCAAACCTCCTCAGGACTACACTTTCTTTATTAGGTGTAACCATTGGTATCATGTTGATTACTTTGGTGTTTACACTCGTTGATTCTCTTGAAAAGAATATCAAGGACAGTCTTGATTTCTTAGGATCAAATGTCGTCACCGTGGATAAGTTCCCTTTTGGTGATGGTCCCAACCCCGATTATCCATTTTGGAAATACTTTAGAAGGCCTAATAATAATTACGGGGAATATGAGTTTCTCAATGCTAATCTTAAAAATGCCACTGCGGTAACGATAGTAGGAAGAGCGTCCAGCGTAATAAAAAAGGGTAGTAGTAGTTTGAGTAGTACCGACATCTGGGGTATTACCTATGAGTACAAAGATGTTTATGAAGTAGCGATAGAAAAAGGTAGATATTTTACGCAACAGGAAATTGAAGGAGGAAGGACTGTCGCTTTGATTGGTGATGAAGTAGCGAAGCAACTATTTCCAAATGAAGAGGCAGTAGGCAAAGACATTAAGTTTAAGGGTTATAAGGTTCGGGTCATTGGAGTGATGGAACGTGAGGGTGAAAGCTTTATTGGTACGCCCAGTAGTGATGATCGCGTCTTCGTTCCTTATAAGATGTTCACTAAAATGTATAACATCGGTAGAGTCTTCGGTATCAATCCTTCGGTCGCTGTAAAAGGCTATGATGATGATATTGGATTGGTTGAACTTCAGAATGAAATGGAGGGGATGCTACGAAAAGTTAGAGGACTAAGGCCAAAAGATGAAACTAATTTTGCTTTGAATAGGCCAGAAGCACTTGCTGATGCACTCGGAGGTATTTTCGATGTGTTAGGTATTGCAGGCTGGGTAATTGGAGGGTTTGCCATCTTGGTTGGCGGCTTTGGGATCATGAACATTATGTTTGTATCCGTTCAGGAAAGAACAAAACTCATAGGTATCCAGAAATCACTCGGCGCGAAGAATTACTTTATTCTGTTCCAATTCTTATTTGAATCTATATTCTTGTGCTTGCTTGGAGGGTTGGCAGGGATCTTAATTGTTTACTTGTTAACCTTTATCCCTCTCGGAAACTTGGAGGTGCAGTTGTCGATGAAGAATGTTATTCTAGCCGTAGTTGTCTCCAGTACGATTGGTGTGGTTTCAGGAATCGTTCCTTCTGCCAAAGCGGCTAGGCTCGATCCTGTAGATGCGATGAGATCAGCATAGGTAATTATAAAATAAAGGCATACAAAAAGCCAGTTCAATGCGCGGAATGGCTTTTTGTTTGAATGCTAGTTTAGGAATTACTTTTCAGCAGCTACTTCTACTTCTCCATTAATCACAGCTTTGATTTTGTTTTCTAGTTCTTCAGCAAGCTCTGGGTTGTCTTCTATCAACGTCTTTACTGAGTCGCGGCCTTGGCCGAGTTTCTCTCCATTGTATGAGAACCATGAACCAGCTTTCTTAATGATTTCGAATTCAACTCCAATGTCCAAAATTTCACCAGATTTGGAAATCCCTTGTCCATACATAATATCGAATTCGACAACTTTGAATGGAGGAGCTACTTTGTTCTTTACAACTTTTACTCTTGTACGGTTACCTAATATGTTGTCCGCACTTTCTTTGATCTGACCTATTCTACGAATGTCAAGTCTTACAGAGGAGTAGAACTTAAGTGCATTACCACCAGTAGTAGTCTCCGGATTGCCGAACATTACCCCAATCTTTTCTCTTAACTGGTTAATGAAAATACAAGAGCAGCCTGTCTTACTGATGGTTCCAGTGAGTTTTCTCAACGCTTGTGACATCAAACGTGCTTGGAGCCCCATTTTGCTGTCGCCCATTTCACCTTCAAGCTCTGCTTTTGGAACTAGCGCAGCTACTGAGTCAATTACGATAATGTCAAGTGCACCAGACCGAATTAGGTGTTCTGCGATTTCTAATGCCTGCTCACCATTATCTGGTTGAGAGATCAATAAGTTTTGAGTGTCTACCCCAAGCTTTTCTGCATAACCGCTATCAAAAGCATGTTCCGCATCAATAAATGCAGCAAGGCCACCTTTTTTCTGAGCCTCAGCAATACAGTGAAGGGTTAGTGTCGTCTTACCCGAAGATTCAGGTCCATAAATCTCGATGACACGGCCTCTAGGGATACCGCCAATTCCGAGAGCGATATCTAATCCAAGCGATCCTGTTGGTATTGAAGGAAGGTCTACAACCTTTTTATCACTTAGCTTCATAACGGCTCCTTTGCCGTATGATTTTTCTAGCTTATCTATTGTTAATTGTAATGCTTTTAATTTTTCGGAATTCTCACTCATCTTTATGGCGTATTTGTGTTTTAGAATAGTCTGTGAAGATAGCAGTAAAGAGTACAATTAACAACGATAGATTCACGCTTATTTTTGTAAGGGAATGAAGGGGAAGAAAATATTTAAGACGGTAGGCATTACACTGCTGACCCTTATCACTGCGGTAGTCATTTGGCAATTCGAACTGGTCAATTACGGTCTAATGCAATTGAAAGGGCAACTCAGAGTGGTGAATGAAGCAGTTCCTTTGGAGGAATTCCTTCAGGACTCAGCTACTACACTTGATCAAAGACAAAAAGTGCGAATAATTTTGGAGGCAAAATCCTTTGCATTTGAGAAGCTAGGGATCAATTATTCTGAGAACTATTCCACTATTTTCGATCAAGGAGACAAGCCTTCAATGTATGTTGTATCTGCATGCGATCCATATATGTTCCGGCCACGCATGTGGCGTTTTCCAATAGTAGGTAGCTTCCCATATAAGGGTTATTTTGAGCAAGAGAAGGCAGTAGAAGAGGCGAGGAGAATTAAAGAAGAGGAGGGGCTGGACGTGAGTTTAAGGACTGCAGGTGGCTGGTCTACTTTGGGTTGGTTTAAAGACCCTGTACTTTCAAACATGCTAAAAAGGCCAGAAGGTGATTTGGTTAGCCTAATCATTCATGAATTGACGCACGGGACACTCTTTGTAAAAGATTCTGTGACCTTTAATGAGAATCTGGCCACGTTCATAGGAGACAGAGGAGCTATTTTATTTTTAGAAGAAAAGTATGGTGTAAATAGTCCACAGGTCAATGCATTTGTAGACAGCAACAAAGACGAAGAAGCCTTTAAGCAATATATGTTGTCCTCAGCCCAGAGACTAGATACACTATACAAGTCAATGGTTGATTTATCTGTTGATGAAAAAGAACGGTTAAAAAAGGAAATGATAGAGGAGATAAAGGCTGGGTTCGATTTGGTTGAGTTTAATTCTCAGCGGTATGTCGGCTACTTTAATAATTTTACGCCAAATAATACTTTCTTTATGTCATTGTTGAGGTACAATTCTCAACAAGACGTATTGGCACTCACTTTAGAGCATCAATTTGACGGAGATCTTCTCGCATATTTGGAATATCTTAAGGCACAATACCCTTCTCTCTAACAATACTGGTATGGCGTTTGTCATGAAGACTCGAAAGTTTAAGATGAGACTATTTTTATTCACCCTACTTCTTGGATTATTTCAGTTGGTAAGTGCTCAAGAGTATATGCTAACAGAGGAAATGCCTTTCAAGGGTGGGGAACGCCTAGAGATGAAGGCTTCTATTGGTTTTGTAAAAGCAGCAGAGGCGGTATTTACTGTAAGTGACATCATTTACACCATAAACCAGCGGCCTACTTGGAAGATAGATGTCAACGCAAAAACAGCTGGTATTTTCGAATTCTTTTCTCCTGTAAGGGATAATTGGGGTAGCTACTATGATACTGAACACTTAGTTCCTCAGCGCTTTTACAGGTATATCAGAGAGGGGCGTTTCAGAAAGAATGAGATACTTTATTTTCATCATGATCGGGATTCTGTCACCGTAAATAAGTTACATAAAGAAACACGGCTACTAGAGCAAACAGTGGAGCATGCTATTCCTAATAATGTGCAAGACATGGTGACGGGATATTACTATCTGCGATCTATAGACTTTACAAAACTAGAAGTTGGTCAGGTGATAACCATAAAGACATTTTTCGATGATAAAGAAAAACCGTTTAGAGTGAAGTTTACTGGGCGTGAAATTCTTAGAACAAAATTCGGTAAGGTAAGGTCACTAGTTTTAGTGCCAATTATGGAGAAAGATAAATTGTTTGAAGAAGATAACACTTTGAAGATTTGGCTCTCAGACGACTTGAATAAAGTCCCACTGAAGTTTCAAGCAAAAATATATGTGGGTTACCTGAGCGTGGAACTCAAAAAGGCCGAAAACCTTAAGCATCCCATGGCGATCGTTCAGTGATCTGAATTTTGTTTTCTGTACGTGTATATTCCTATATATTTGTAAGACAATAGAAGATCCATGACAAACAAGCAAAATCCTAAAGTACTCGTTGTAGATGATGATCATGATATCCTTGAGTTGTTGAAGTACAATTTGAAAAAAGAAGGATACGAGGTCGAAATAGCGGATGACGGCATGAAGGCCGTTGCGATAGCTAAAAAATTTGTTCCCGATCTAATTCTACTTGACATCATGATGCCTGAGCAGGACGGGGTAGAGACATGTCGACAAATTCGTGAACTTCCTGAAATGTCTGATGCCCACGTTACTTTTTTGACGGCTAGAACAGAGGAGTACTCCGAGGTGGCTGCATTTGAGGCTGGGGCAGATGATTATATTACCAAGCCCATTAAACCAAGAGCTTTGATGAGTAGGATCACTGCCTTGTTTAGAAAGGAAACCAAGAACAAAAAGAAACCACAAATTGTAGCAGGGAGCCTTACAATTGATCGCTCAAGTTATACTGTGAGTGTCGAGGGTAAACAGTTTACACTCCCTAAAAAAGAATTTGAATTGCTTTATTTTTTGGCTCAAAATCCGAATAAAGTACTTAGTAGAGACGAGTTGCTCCAAAATATTTGGGGTACAGACGTTTATGTATTAGCCAGAACCGTTGATGTGCATATTAGAAAAGTGCGAGAGAAAATTGGTGATGGGTATATTTCTACTGTCAAAGGTGTGGGGTATAAATTTGAGGTAGCCTAGCGATGTTTTTAAACTCCAGAGTAGTCGGCTTAGTCTTGGCAGTCGTTGTGGCTGCAGTGACAACTGCATTTTTATCTCTGGTTCCAGAAGTTTCAGATCAGGCGCTTTTGGTTGCTGCCTTACTCTCTTTTGCCGCAACCTACCTCTTAGTTTACATCACTTTCGAATTCTTAGTATTTAAGGAGATTGGTGAGATTTATAAGGTGTTGAATAAAATGAGAAAGAAGGATTTCTCATTTATAGACGCAGGAGATTCCTCAAATACCAATAACCCTTTAAAGCGAATCAATAGAGAGATTTATAACTACGGGGTGAATCGCAACAAGGAAATAGAAGACTTGCGGAGACTTGAGGTCTTTAGAAGAGAGTTTCTTGCTGATGTCAGTCATGAACTAAAAACGCCAGTGTTTGCCGCGCAAGGTTTTGTACATACTTTGTTGGATGGAGCGGTTGATGATAAGAAGGTGCGCATGAAGTTTTTGAAACGTGCTGCAAAGAGTTTAGATAACCTCGATTCGCTCATTCATGATTTGCTAACCCTCTCTCAAATAGAAATAGGTGAGATTAAGATGCATTTAGAGCACTTTGACATTGTGAGGACTGCACACGAGGTAATCGATCAGCTTGAAAATAAGGTCGAAAAGGAAGGTCTTATAATTGGTCTAGATAAGGAGTATTCTGACCCGATTTTTGTCCATGCTGATGCCGAACGTATTTATCGTGTTTTGATAAACCTTATCTCAAATGCAATAAAGTACACCCATAAGGGTAGAATTGATCTGGGGTTCGAAGTAAAAGGGAACGAGGTACGAGTGTTTGTTCGAGATACAGGCGTAGGTATTCCTACCGAAGACTTAGGTCGAATCTTTGAAAGATTCTTCAGGGTCGATAAATCAAGGTCGAAGGATAGTGGTGGCACAGGACTAGGGCTTGCTATTGTTAAGCACATTCTTGAAGCACATGATACACATGTTAACGTTGTAAGCACAGTTAAAAAAGGCTCTGTGTTTAGTTTTAAGCTTCCGATTGGTCAAAGTACAGAAGAGATGGAAGAAGAGGCCAAACAAGAACTTAAGCTACAAGAAGAGAAAGATGCCTAGATCTTTCTAATTTTGCCCTTTCATGAAAGTCAATTTTGAATCACTGATTATATATGAGGATGATAACTTTATGGTTGTCAATAAACCTCCATTTATGGCTTCTCTCGAAGACAGGAATGATCCGACTAATCTCCAAAAGCTAGCTAAAATCTATGATGAAGACCTTTCGGCATGTCATAGGCTAGACAAAGAAACCTCAGGGTGTATTTTATTGGCTAAGAATAAGGACGCTTATCGCCATGCTTCTTTACAATTTGAGCACCGTACGATCCAGAAGAATTATCATGCTTTTGTCCATGGTGTTCATGAGTTTCGCGAGGAGGTAGTCAATCTTCCGATATATGCGCTAAATAAAGGGGTAACGAAGATTGATTATTCTATTGGTAAAGCGGCTAAGACTACTTTTAACACAATTGAAATTTATAAGTTTCACTCCTTGGTAGAATGTATTCCTGAGACAGGTCGTATGCACCAAATCAGGATTCATCTTTCTCAGAGTAAGGCTCCGCTCATCAATGATGAGATGTATGGAGGAGGTCCTTTATTTCTATCGCAAATAAAAAGAAAGTTTAAGCTGAAGAAGTATACTGAAGAGCTACCGTTGATAAAGCGGTTTGCATTACACGCTCAGAAACTGGTTTTCAATAATTTTGAGAAGGATCTTTCTGTTGAAGCCCCATATCCAAAAGATATAGCGGTATTAAAAAAGCAACTCTTAGCCAATAAACATTAGCTTTGCACATCTTTTTGAGAGCCTCTTTGCTTTAAGAAGGAAGAATTTAAGGGTAATGTATCCTTGATTAATAATTGTAGGAAGAATTATCAATAGTCGTGTTGGAATTGAAAAATCAAACTTCTATCTTTGTGTCCCTTTTTAAGGGGGGGACTGAATAAAGTATTAAAAGTCAATTAAATATACTGAAGTGGATACACTAAGTTATAAGACAAAATCGATCAACAATGCAACTGTGGATAAGCAGTGGGTCTTGGTCGATGCCGCCAACTCAAAAGCATTGGGACGTTTGGCAAGTGAAGTAGCTAAAATGATTAGAGGCAAGCATAAGCCAGGCTACACTCCGCATGTTGATTGTGGAGACAACGTTATCGTTATCAACTGCGATAAAGTGAAGTTAACAGGAAAGAAGTGGACTGACAGAGTATACCTTTCTTATACTGGCTACCCAGGTGGTCAGAAAGCAACTACACCAAGACAGTTGAAAGCTAAATCTTCTACACTTCTTGTTGAGAGGTCTGTAAGAGGTATGTTGCCTAAGAATAGATTGGGAAGAAGCCTTTTCAACAATCTATATGTATATGAAGGTGCAGAGCATCCTCATGTTGCTCAACAACCAACACTAAAAGAATTATAAGACCGCTTCAATGGACGTAACAAATACAATCGGAAGAAGAAAAACATCTGTAGCTAGACTTTACATGCAGCCAGGTAATGGCGACATCGTTGTTAACGGAAAAAGTGTTAAGGATTACTTTAACTCTGATGTTTTAGAAATTATTGTCAGACAACCTTTAGTAAAGGTTGACCTCGCTACAAGCTTTGACATCAAAGTAAATGTAGACGGCGGTGGACCAAATGGCCAAGCTGGAGCAATAAGACTAGCAATTTCAAGAGCACTTTGTGAGGTGGATGCCGAGCATAGACCAGCTTTGAAAAGCGAAGGATTCATGACGCGTGACCCTAGAATGGTTGAACGTAAGAAGCCAGGAAGAAGAAAAGCGAGAAGATCATTCCAGTTCTCAAAACGTTAATTAGAATTTTTATCAAGTTATATAATGTCGAAAATTACAAACAAAGACTTACTTGATGCTGGTGTTCATTTTGGACACTTGACGAGAAAGTGGGATCCTAAAATGGCACCTTACATCTTCATGGAGAAGAATGGTATCCATATTATTGATCTCAACAAAACCCTTAGCAGCCTCGAGGAAGCATCAAATGCTGTTAAGAACATCGTTCGCTCTGGTAGAAAGGTGATGTTTGTGGCTACGAAGAAACAGGCGAGAGTCATCGTTTCTGAAGAGGCACAAAGATTAAATATGCCATTCGTAACTGAAAGATGGTTAGGTGGTATGTTAACAAACTTCGCTACCATGAGAAAGTCTCTCAAGAAATTGTCAGGTATTGACAAGTTAATGAAAGACGAAAGTTTCAAAGCACTTGCAAAGCGTGAGCGTTTGATGAAGACTCGTGAGAAAGCTAAGTTGGAAAAACTATTAGGCGGTATCGCTGACCTAACAAGACTTCCTGCAGCACTTTTCGTTATCGATGTTAAGAGAGAGCACATTGCAGTAGCAGAGGCAACAAAACTGAATATTCCAGTTTTTGCACTTTGTGATACTAACTCTGATCCTACCAAGGCTAATTATTCTATCCCTGGTAATGATGATGCGTTCAAGTCAATTGAAGTCATTACTAAGGCATTCGGAAAAGCAATCGAAGAAGGTTTGTCAGCTCGTAAAGACGACAAAGAGGAGAGAGAAAGAGAGAAGGCTGAAGAAGAAAAGAAAGCTGTTGATCAGCAACCTGAAAAACAAGAATCATAATATTTGATTGAATCATAATCAAAATTGAACATTGGATTCGCTTCGATGTTCAATTTTTGTTTAAACCAACCTGTATTTAATAAAACACTATAAAAATGGCTATTACAGCACAAGAAGTTAATAAACTAAGACAAATGACCGGTGCCGGTATGATGGATTGTAAAAAGGCATTGGTAGAAGCTGAAGGTGACTTTGACAAAGCGATTGAAATTCTTAGAATGAAAGGCCAAAAACTTTCTGAAAAAAGAGCTGACAGAGAAACCACAGAAGGTAGTGTATTTGTAAGAGTAAGCGAAGACGGTTCTACTGCTCACTTAATTGCTTTTACTTGTGAGACTGACTTTGTAGCAAAAAATGATGATTTCCAATCATTGGGTAATGAGATAGCTGATGCTGCATTAGCTAATAGCCCTGCGGATCTTGCTGCACTAAATGCTATTAGCCTTGGAGATATCACTATCCAAGAAAAGATTACTGAGCTTGTAGGTAAGATCGGTGAGAAATTAGCTGTTACTACTTATGAGACTGTTTCTGGAGAGAAGGTAGCTTCTTATATTCATTCGAATGGTAAACTTGGTGTGCTAGTCGCTATGACTGGGGCTGGTGATGCTGAAGTTGCAGACGCTGGTAAAGATGTAGGAATGCAAATTGCTGCTATGAATCCAGTTGCTTTAGATAAAGATGGTGTTGATCCGACTACAATCGAGAAAGAAATTGAGATTGGAAAAGAGCAAGCACGTCAAGAAGGTAAGCCAGAGGCTATCCTTGATAAAATCGCAGCAGGTAAACTGCAGAAGTTCTTCAAAGAGAATACATTGCTAAGCCAGTCATTCGTAAAAGAGCCTAAGCAAACTGTGGCACAATATCTTGATTCAGTAAACAAAGGATTGACTGTTTCTGCATTCAAAAGAGTATCTATCGGATAATTAATCCGTATGTATAAAATCAAAAAGCGGCTCCGAGTAATCGGAGCCGCTTTTTTTATATCAAGTCATTTCATTCAATGCACAGTATAGCACGTATATTTAATTCAAATAGTATTTAGTCAATATGGTTGGCAGTTATGGATGAATAATTCATCTAAAAACCTGTCCTTCGTAGGCCACATTAAAACCAGCATCAAGTACCTCTTGATATTCAGTACTCGATATGTCTAAAATGGGATTCGAATGATTTGAATGTATGAAGACGACCTTAGCTTTATCTGCAGCTGATAAATCTTTAAAAAGGGCCATGCTCTCAGAAGTAAAAGGGTGAGGAATTTTACTCATATCTCTACCCGGTAACTCTCCATCAGCAAAAAAACTTGCGTCTATAAGGGTATAATCATTTTGTTTGATAACCTCTCTGATGTCTACATCCCATTTCTCCCATTTATCAATATCTGGAATGAATACAATTTTTAGATTGTCGCTCATAATTTGAAAGCCAACAGTCTCACTAAATTCATCCCTATGGGGCACCGTAAACGGCAACACAGAAAGTCCAGCTGGGAGCTGAACCACTGTTGAGTCCTGCATGGGTTGAATGACGATGTTATTAAAGTCTACCAATTGACTCCATGGACCGTTCGTTTCAAGGTAATCTTTCATCCTCGGCATAGCATACACTAGGGTTTCTTTTGCTCCCATAGCCTCAAAACCAAGGTGCATTAATCCTACATAATGGCCCATATGCGCATGAGTAAGAAATATACCGTCATATGGATATTTTGTCGCCACCGATTGCTTATCAGCAATTTCTAGTTGTTCTCTAAAGTCCGGTGTGGCCTCAAATAAATATCTCTTTTTACCCAATGGGTCTACCAAGAGTAGGGAAACGGTATGTTGCTTGATCCGTCTTCCAGA
>CBFIAY010000026.1:0-24763 GCA_965660665.1 Roseivirga sp.
CTCCAAATGACTTGTAACTCAATAGGGACCCTTTTGAATCCATTTTGACAATGTTGATCGCATCAAGACCAGTTCCCCATCTACCTTGAGCTTGTGCCATGTAATAATTACCGTCTGTCCCTTTGACAGCACTTGCTACACCAGGGGCATCCTCATCATAAATATCGACTCTCCATTTGTCTTCAGTTATTTGGCTCTTTAGATCATATGTAAGATATGTAGGCCCTAAATTTCCGATTTTCTCGCTTGTTCCTCCACCATAAGCAGTATGAAAAAGTAGTTTATCTTGTTCGAGAAGGGATAGGCTACCTATTATATATCTGCCATTAGGTGCAAAGAGGGTATCTAAGACCTGAATATCCAGGGTCTCTAAATTGAGTTTAAGGATGTACCCTTGATTGTGATTTTTATCCTTTAAAAAACGGGTTCTCAAATAGAGATGTTTGCCACCATCATAAGCCATAAATGGTTGCACATCCCCATAATCAGCAGTATTTACCGCGTCAACCACGCCTGCACCCTGTGTATTATGTATCCAAACCCCGCTTTTCATGTCGATATCTGAATAGGTACCAACCAAATATTGACCTGCCGCCATTGTACCCATTTCGTTTGTATAATAAGAGAATGCTGCGACTTGTGTAAAGTTTCTCTGGCCGTCATACAATACAAGAGCACCTCTATCAGCTGCACCACTTTTCTTAGATTGGATATAAAGCTTACCGTTAGGACCAGCCACCATATTGGCAAAACTCTCCCCTAAAACAGTGCCCTCACCTTGGGTGATTTGTGCTAAGTATGCTGTTCTATTTTTATCTCCGAAACCAACATTAGCATAAAGTGGATCATTGTCATCAAAAGTATGAGCATAGGCTCCTCCACCGCTTTGTGCGTCCGCTATAATAGACCATCTCATGGCACCATAAAGTCTAGGATGAGGCTTATCTCTATAAACAAGATCTCCATTGCCATGATAGAGGATTACGGTGCCTTTTCCATTTAAATTATCTACAAAAGCTACGCTGTCTTTCTCAAGATCCACCTTGTACAAAATACCCGAGTTGAGAGGATCCAGTAATTTTCTAGTGAATCTACCATTCGCATCAGCAGTACGTGACACGGCCGAATATTGACTATCGCTCCCCCTTCTTAACACCCCATAGAGGTCACCTTCAGGCCCAAATACCAAGGAGGAAGCGGGATGATTGCCAGGTTTTGAATCTGTATTGAACTCACCGATCTCTTCATATTTACCCGTGCTCAAAGTATACTTCCATATACCTCCATAGTCCTGACTACCTCCTCTTTCGCAGATACCATAAAAAACACCAGGTTCGGTTTCAACTAGTTTATAGGCTGGCCTATAAAACTCTGAATCGATACCAGAGGAGAAAGAATGAAGCACTTCATACTTCAAACTATCAGGATGAAATCTATACAGTGCTCCTGTAAAAGCACTTGCCCTATAAGGACTCGAAACCGAGCTCTCAAGACCATAGATATAACCATCGCTACCCATGTGCAATCCTCCAAAATCGTAATCGGCCTTCAGATAGCTACCACCCCATAGTGGGTTTGCATCCATGCTATAGCTATTTTTTAATTCTCCCGTCTGAAGATTATAAGAAACAATGGCTCCTGATCCATTTTCCCCACCTATCGTTGAGGTGAATAATAATTCTTGAGAAAAAGAGAGTTGAAAAACGCTTAATAAAAAGCAGACAAGGAGAATTTTTTGGCTGGTCATAAGATGAATTTTTCGCAATATCGCACTTTATTTTTATCATATCAACACTGAAAAGCCTCTCAAAAGAGTGACTTTCGATGAATCAACAAGAAGCGCTGATGAACATTCAATTTATACGGATAGCTCCGCTCAAACCATGACTTAAATCATAAAATTGCATACTTCTAGAAAGTGTTCTGAAGGACTAAATGGGCTGAAAGCTGAGGATCAATAATAAGACCAAATCTTTGCTGGTGCCTGCCCACCTGTTTATTTGCCCAAGGCATGGCAGAGGCAGGTTAGTTTCCAACAAGGAATTATGCATCAATTGGGGTTACCTGCGGTAATCCCTGGGCGCGACCACTGCTGCAAATACAAAAAGCATAGTTACACTGCGCTTCTTTTTTTATTTACTCTCAAATCTAGAGCAAGCTCTGATTTATTCGTAAATGAAAAAAGGCTGTCAGAAATGACAGCCTTTTGTGCTTAATGTGGGCGCTGAGGGATTCGAACCCCCGACCCCCTCGGTGTAAACGAGGTGCTCTGAACCAACTGAGCTAAGCGCCCCAGTAATTGGGTCTGCAAAGGTAATTAGCGTTTTCATTATTGCAAATGCTTCCTTCAAATTATTTTTAATAAAAAGAAAGACCATTCATAAACCCTTCAAAATAGACTGAAATTCATTTTTTACTTATCTTACCGCTATCAAAACATTGGCTGCTAAATGATCCTCTCGGAATTTCAAGACATTTTCGAGCAATACTATACTCCGATCAAAAACTTTCTATACTGCAAGTGTGGAGAGCTCGATCGCGCTGGAACTTGGGATTTTGATAAGAACAATCTCTCCGAATCTATACAATCAATAACACAAACAATGGGGTTCAGCTTTGAGATAACGGGGGATTCAATATTTATAAAGCAGCGATAAAGAAATTTACAATAATACGGTGACGCTAAATGTTAATTAAGCAGTTTGAGTCGCCATCTTAGGTTGAGGTTGAGGGATGGGTGGTACCATCCCTCCTTTTTTTTACAAGCTTTCTAAAAGTGTCTCTAAGCGCATCCCCCTAGATCCCTTTATCATGATGGCAGAATTATTAATCGCATGACTTTGCAAATAAGCCTTTAAGGCTTCTTTATCACTCCAATAATGCGCCTTGGGGTTTCCCAGTTTACCGAACGCCATCAATTTTCCGCAAAGGTGCACTTCATCTAAATCAAGTTCTGCTGTTAGCTTCCCTATGGCTTCATGTTCCTTTGGCGCATCCTCTCCTAACTCAAACATATCGCCTAGAATGGCCACTTTATATTTTGCCTCCTTGCCCGCAAAATGCTTTAATGAAGCAGACATTGAAGATGGATTGGCATTATACGCATCAAGTAAAATAGTATTGGTTCCCGACTCTAAAACCTGCGATCGATTATTATCTGGATTGTAGCTGGCGACTGCATCTAGGGCTAAATCAGCATCCACTTCAAAATATTTACCTACACACAGTGCCGCACAGATATTTTCAAAGTTATAGGCTCCCGTTAAATGCGTTGTGACTTCGCTGCCCTCTTCAGTTCTTAACTTTAAGGATGGCTGACTTTCGAGTAGTTCAGCATGTAGATAGTCTCCCTTAGCTGGGTAATAAAAAGGAGATTTAATTCTTCGTTTGGCGATATTAGACAACACCTCGCTTTGTGAATTAACAAAGATTACACCATCTCTGAGGATCAAATGATAGTAGAGCTCAGACTTACCCCTAACCACTCCTCCTACTCCTCCAAATCCTTCTAAGTGCGCTTTACCAATGTTTGTTATCAATCCGTGAGTTGGATCAGCAATACCACATAGTTCAGCGATATCACCTACTTTACTTGCTCCCATTTCGATAATGGCAATTTCTATCGTTTCATCAATTTGAAGCAAGGTCAATGGAACACCGATATGATTATTAAGATTGCCTTTGGTAGCATGTACCTTATACTTTTTGGCAAGCACATCACGTATCAGTTCCTTGCTCGTGGTCTTACCATTGGAGCCTGTAATACCAATAACGTGAATATCCAATTGCTTCCGATGATGATTACCAAGCTGCTGCAGGGCCCTTAACCCATCCTCCACAACAAAGTATCTTTCGTCTTTAGCGAATGCTGCATCGTCAATAACTACGACCCCGGCTCCTTTTTCTAAAGCCAGGTCCGCGAACTTATTTGCGTCAAAATTGGGGCCTTTCAAAGCGACCCAGATGTTACCCTCTTTTACTGACCTAGTATCCGTAGATACACCCGTGCTTTTTAAATAATATTGGTATAATTGCTCAATCATCGATATCATGAATAAAGTTGCCACAAGTTAATACAGGTATGAATAAAAACTGCGTTGATTAGAATTGAAACGACAGTTTTTTCAGATTACCTTGCTTACCTAATGAAATCGGTTCTTTTTCTTATCCTTCTTAGCTTCCCTTACGCCTTGAAAGCACAGTTTGAATTTCGATTCAAGACAGACGTGTCGGTTTCAATTCAAGGAGAAGTACTCAATAGAGCTTGGGAAGGCGGGTTGAATGCAGCACAATTTCAAACCATGGATTTGAATGATGATGGCACAGAAGACCTCATCATCTACAATCGAATATCACGAGACATTAGCACCTACTTAAATATCAACGATGCATATGTTTGGAGCCCAGAATATGCCTATCAGTTTCCTGACGATGTGATTCATTGGTTAATCCTGAAGGACTTTGACTGTGATGGTTTGAAGGATATTTTCACCAGTACAGCACTGGGTATTAAAGTGTATAGGAATACAACTACAGGAGCCTCGCTTTCCTGGGAAATTGCACAACCCTTTTTAAGATTTGACGGAGGCACAAATATACAAGTGAGTCCGAATGATATCCCTGGAATTGTGGATATCAATGGTGATGGTGTTTTAGACATCTTAACTTATCGATTCGGAACCTCCACTACCGTGGACTATTTCCAAAACACCGGTACATGTGGCTCATTGGAGTTTACGCGGACTGAAAGACAATGGGGCGGCTTTACCGAATGTGACTGTGATAGTTTTACATTTAATGGTGATCCCTGTCCATCTCCTCCGATTAGCTTTGAGGCAAATGAACCAAATGCGGTTCTCCATGCCGGAGGAAAAACAATCCTAGCCTTTGATGCTGACAATGATGGCGACATAGATATCATCAGTTCAGATGAGTTTTGTGAGTCGCTATACTTTCTTGAAAACACTGGTGATCACCTGAATGCCCAGATGACAACATTGTCAAGTTTTCCAGTCAACAACCCGGCAGGCTTTAAGATTTTCCCTGTTGCATTTCTTGAAGACATCAATTTCGATGGTCTACTAGACCTGATCATCTCCACTAATGCAGATGAGAATATTGGCAATCAGATTGACTTGCAGAATAATGTCAAAGCCTATTCAAACAATGGAACCAGTACAATACCAGTATTTGATCAAGCATCAGCACCTTTTCTCCAAAACGAAATGATCGACTTGGGAGAAAATACATTCCCGGCATTCGAAGACATTGATGGGGATGGCGACTTAGACCTAGTAGTTGGGAACAAAGGATTCCTCGTTGGCGGTGAGGTAACAGGCACGCTTTCAACTTTCGACAACACGGGTAATCGCTTTACGCCTTCATTTAACCTGACAAACTCAGATTTATTAAGCATTGGAAGTTTAAATTATCAAAACATCAAACCCCAGTTTATTGATGCCGATGGAGATGGGGACAAAGATCTTTTCTATCAAGCCTCCTTAACGACTAATGATACTCGCATCTTTTTCCGTGAGGCGACATCCTCTGGAAATTTTGCTGCTGCTGAGCAACTCAACATAACATCCAACTTCGATGACAACCCATTCTTTTATGACATTGATGATGATGGTGATCTTGACCTATTACTTGGGAAGCAACTCGGTGGCCTTTCACTTTTTATCAATCAAGGGAGTTTCAATTTTGATCCTGAGGCTTTGAGTTTTGGTGGCATTACCAATAATTTTCAAGCTTTGAACCTATGGCCGCACATAGTGGATCTAAATACTGATGGCAGAGATGAATTGATCACTTTAAATTCTTCAGGGGTACTAAATATTTATGAAGGACCAATTCGTCAGAATTTTAATGCCATCAATCCAATATCCACTGTTCTTCATATCAATAACCTTCCTTTTGCCACACGATTTGGTAGACAAAGCAGCATTACGAGCGCAGATATTTTTAATACTGGTAAACCAGCATTAATCATTGGCGGAAACAAAGGAGGTCTCTTACTCTTGGAAAACATCAGCCAAGGTGGTGGTGGTTCAGGTTCTCAAATTCAGGTTGAACTCGCCCCCAACCCTACGGAAAACCAAATAACTGTTTTAACCAATACAAATGGAACGGGAGAAATCTATGATATTACTGGCCGCAAAAAGCACGATAACATTAGTATTCAAAGCGGAGTGAGCAAAGTATTGCGTCTTGGCGGACTACCTGCTGGGCTATATATTCTCAGGATAATCAATAATAGTAATGAATCTGCCAGCAGAAAAATTATAGTTTACAGATGATTCTATACCTCTACCTACAGATAAAGCCACTCCAGACAGTGAAATTCAGTTCAGATTTCTCTGAAGAACTGAGAGCACTCGGTCTTGACATCATCCAAGTAGACTTAGACTCCCATTCAGCGTCATTCACTGTTAGCAAAAGCACTGAGCTCATTGCCCATGCTGACAAATTGATACTTCACCTAGATGTTGATGGCAACGAGGACATAGGAACCATGACACCTGTTTTTGAAAAGCTAAGGCGTTTTAATCAATTGGCTTTATGCTTGCAAGAAGGCCAACATGAAAGCCTCGAAAAAATGATGAAGCTACTAAAGATCAAGCCGATCAAACTCTATAAAACTGATAGTGGTATTGATTATATACAAGCCTTTCTGTCTACTTGATCTCAAAGTCATCAGCATCAAGGTGAGCTGGGAATTTGTCTCTAAAATCGATCAAGCTAGATTTACTCAAAGTCATGTTTATAATCTCTTCTGATTCTGAAAAAGCCAGTGTCTCGCCTTTTGGTGAGTAAACAGCCGAATGGCCATTGTACTCAATCCCTTCTCCATCTTTGCCTACTCTATTTAGACCAACGGCATAAGCAATGTTTTCCATTGCTCGAGCCTTCAGCAAAGTATCCCAAGCGTTGACTCGTCCTGCCGGCCAATTGGCAACATAAAGGACCATATCATAGGCCAAATCAACATTCCTTGACCAAATCGGGAATCTGAGATCGTAACAAATCAATGGACAGATTTTCCAGCCTTTCCACTCTACAATCAGTCTTTCTTTACCCCCAGAGAAATGAGCATGTTCGTCCGCCACCCTAAATAGGTGACGCTTATCATAGGTCCTGAAATTGCCATCGGGCTGCATCCATACTAAGCGATTGAAGGTCTCACCTCCGACTTTCACAATGTATGACCCAGTCACTACAGCCTTCTTTTGAGCGGCCATTTGCTTCATCCACTTGAAGGTGGTGAGATTCATAGGCTCACTTAAACCCTTATGCTCCATGGTAAACCCTGTTTGGAACATTTCTGGTAAGACGATAATATCCGTTGGCTCAGTAATCTGCCAGATCTTCTCTTCAAACATGGCAAGGTTGGCCCCTGGCTGGCGCCAGTAGATATCAGATTGTATCAGGGAGAGTTTTAAATCTTCTTTTTGCACGTAGCAATATTAGGAGGTCAGTCGGGAAACACAAAGTAAATATTGAAAGCAAAGTTATCCATCAAGGTGGGCTGGCGTCCACGGTCAGGGTGACCATAGACTAAAAACTGTTGTCAATGACCTAAAAAATGCTACTTCGATGGTTTTGACAGTGGCGCTCTTTTCTTTTGTTACTTTTCTTTGGACGAACAAAGAAAAGTAAGGAATGTTAGTAGCAATTAAAGTTTACAAAGCTTCTCAGCAGCAGCAGCCAGCGTAGCCTCATTTTTCGCAAAGCAAAAGCGAAGGACCTTATTATCCTGCTTTTCCTGATAGAAAACAGACATAGGAATTGTCGCTACACCGACCTCCTTGGTCATCCATTCGGAGAACTCAACATCTCCTTTATCACTAATAGCACTATAATCCATCAACTGAAAGTAGGTGCCTTTAGAGGCCACAGGTTTGAACCTTGAACCCTCCATCACCTTCAAAAAGTAATCTCTTTTGGCCTGATACATAGGCGCTACATCCTCATAGTGAGCTGGCTCCCTTAAGTAATCAGCAATGGCATATTGTGTTGCCGTGTGAATAGTGAAAGTATTGTATTGATGCACTTTCCTGATCTCGACCATAAAACCTGCTGGAGCGATCAGGTAACCCATGCGCCAACCCGTAACATGAAATGTTTTTCCAAAAGAGGAAGTGACAACACTCCTTTTCCTCAGTTCGCTTGACTTTAGAACAGACTCGTGTGCCTGACCATCAAAGACAATGTGTTCATAGACTTCATCTGACAGCACCATAATTTCTGTTCCATCCGTAATGCCTTCAAGTTCTTTTAAATCTTTAGCCGAGATAATCGCACCACTCGGATTGTGTGGTGTATTGATCATTATCATCCTGGTCTTTGATGTAATTTGACTCCTCACGCCATCCCAATCAATGCTATAATCAGGCTGCCTTAATGGTACTCCTATTGCTTTTGCTCCTTGTAGGTTAATAATGGGTTCATACGCATCATAGGCAGGGTCCATAATGATCACCTCATCACCTAGGTTAATTAATGCCGTGACTGCACTGTTAATCGCTTCGATGGCACCACATGTGACGGTAATTTCTGAATCTACATCGGGCTTCCAACCATAACAATGTTCGGTCTTTGACGCAATCTCTTCTCTCAGAACTGGAACACCCGGCATGGGCGCATATTGATTCATGCCTTGTTTCATGTAGTCATGCACGCGATCAATCAATTCAGGAGAAACTGAAAAGTCTGGGAATCCCTGCGCTAGATTAATGGCATTGTAATCATTAGCCATTTTCGACATTTTAGTGAAAATAGTCACGCCTACATTTGGTAGTTTTGAAGTGATTTTCATGGTTTAGATTATCTGTTTCCAGCAAGTTCTAGCCCTTGATTAATACCTTTCTCTAATGCTGGAACACCTCTTTCCATCCAAATAGGTTTTGGAGCACCTTTCAGATAGTAGTCAAAGAACTGCGCCATTCGAATATTGAAATCTAGTCTATTCTGTCTCTTTAAAGGCCAATGAGGTTCATCATTATAATTCAAGAACCATGACGGTTTGCCTAGCCTTCTCAATGCCGTAAACATTTCAATTCCTTGATACCACGGCACATGACCATCTCCATCGTTGTGCATAATCAGTAAAGGTGTGTTCACCTTGTCCATATTGAAGATTGGAGAGTTCTCTATGTAGCGAGCGGGATATTGCCATGGCGTACCGCCAATTCTACTTTGGGTATGTTCATATTGGAATTGACGACTTAAGCCTGTCCACCACCTGATACCACCATAGGCACTAATCATATTTGGTACTGGAGCACCCGCTTCGGCTGCTTTAAAAATATCCGTTTTCGTTACTAAATGAGCAATTTGATAGCCGCCCCAACTATGACCTTGTACGCCAATATTATCCTTATCGACAAAGCCCTTTTCAACGAGTGAGGTAATCCCTGGTATAACGCTATTCAATGAACTTTCACCTGGGTAACCGATTCTATAATTGACGTCTGGATTGAAAATCACATAACCACGACTCGTGTAAAAACTATAGCTAATGGTAGATCGGCCAGCTGCTGGTGGACGGTGACTATATAACCCATCTGAACTCTTTTCATAGAAGTTGACAATCATTGGATACTTCTTATTCGGGTCAAAATCTTCTGGCTTGATTAGCATACCAGCTAATTCTTCACCATCCAATGACGTCCATTTGACCAGTTCTGCCGTACCCCAATTGTATTCTACTTGCTGAGGGTTGGCATCAGAAATTTGAGTGGACGTTTTGAAGCTCAGATCAGCATAGTAAATGTTCGGAAACTCTTCGAATGATTGCTTCGTGAACATAACATGCTCTCCGCCTTGCGCCTTAACGGGTCTGCCGTAACTATACGGACCAGTAATCAATTGACTACCTCTTCCGTTTCTCCTGTTTAGCTCGTAATAGCCACTATGCCTATTGGCACTATTGAAAGTGGTCAATAACCACTTCCCTTTCGAATCGATAAAACGAGCTTCATTGTCCAGCTGCACGTAACGATAAGCAACTCCTTCTTCTCTTCCTTTGGTAATCCTTTCCCCTTGACCAGTTTCTGGGTTGAAAGACCAGATATCATACCGATCATAGATCAAAAACTCTTTGTCATCTTCCGTCCAACCTGCTGAACCATATGAACTTGGAAAAGTTGGTGAATCATTTAGCTCGTTATAAAAGACTTCTCCTTTAGTCAGGTTTTGTCTTTTTCCTGTTGCAAGACTATACGTAAACCAAGTGCTATCGGCAGAACTGTAGCCAAAAGCATATTTAGCCTCAGGGCTAAAGCTCACTCCTCCTCTAATCTTATCCATTGCCTTTTTGACCTCACCAGTAGAAACATTTACCAAGACGTAATCTCGATACGTACCCCCTTCCCATTGGCTTTGTAGGTCATAAGGAAGCGAAGTGTTAATAAGCGCATAAGCAGCGTTTCCTTCATTTCCTAAGCTTGCATCTGGATACTCAGTCGTAGCCAGTTGAACGAGTTTATTTTTCTCATTTAGGTGAATCGCTGTGAGGTAAGACTTCCTTTTGTCACTATCCACTTGTAGTTCTTGCACTGTATAAAGCCTCGGCTCATCGTAAGTCCAGACTTCCACATTTACGATTTCTTCATCGATGAGTGACGTGTCTTGCAGTACCGGTGCTGTTGCCAAGCCAAAGTAGAGTTTAGACTCATCTTTCGAAAAGCTAATGTTGCCATCTGAAGACACACGATAGTCTTTTGGAGCAGATTGTGCATCGACTACCATTTGCGCTTGTGCCATTCCCTTTGTCCAAGCATACAATGCATTTGGCCTAACCTGTGCTTTGGTCGTGTCTAAATCGGCTATAAAGGCAAGGCGCTCTCCTGATTTACTCAAGGTCATTCTAGCATATTTTCCTTTCTCAGAAGAAAAGACCTGCTTCGGTTGGCCGCTTGTTAATTCTTGGATATAAACGCCAGGAGTTCTAACCTCATCATCTGTGGTGATAAAAGCCAAAGTCTTACCTTCTTCGGCAAAACGATAGTCAGTGACATACTTTAATGTGTCTTGAATACCTGAACTCAGGTTTCTGACTACTACATGATAACCATTTTTAGCACTTGCCTTTTTTGATTTATCCTCCTTACACTGTTCGATAGCTTCTAACTGATAGGCTACATAGCCACCCCATTTTACCGGTAGTTTATAGTTTCTAACATGAGGGATTTTTAGAAGGCTCTTATTTTTTAGATTGAATATGGCCAAGGTATCCTTCGGCATATCTTCGCTTTTTACCTTGTCACGCTTCATTTCACGAACATCTGACCGCCAAGCTTTGATGGTAAAAAGTGCATAATCAGAATCAAAGGTGAATTGACCACCTTCACTTCGCTCATGGTCCAAGACTAAGTTACCTCGCCCATCTTTTATTTTTAGATGGTTGTCAGCCTCTCCTTTCTCTAGTGAATAAATCATTAATTGACCGTCTCGCGAGATGCGTTGCCCTTGAATCGTATTCCAGATTTCGAAATCAGGGTGGTCTAGTATTTTCTTCTGACCGAAGGCAGTCAAAGACACAAATAGGCAAGCGATGGTTAGGATATGGGTTTTCATAAGCTTAAGGTTTCTATCAACCTAATTTAAGGTGCTTGAAGTTAAGGACTTCTCTTTTTTTATGATTGGCAAAAGCTCAATAGGCTACAGTGTATTCAAAGGCTAATTTAAAAAAGTCGTATTTTGGGTGTTTCAACCAAAAAATGATCCGCAAACCCAACTTCAAGGCCAATTGGAAATATGCTTTAGGTGAAGTACTTCTCATTTTTATAGGTATTTCCATGGCTTACGGGCTTCAACAATTCGCTAACAATAGAACCCAAAGAATACTTAAAAGCCCTTTTAATAGAAATTGATAAGAATCTCGCCATAATTAAAGACAAAGTTAAATCCTCAGAAAAAGATATTGAATGGACTACCAATTACATAGAATGGACCAATAGTGATAGTGTTCGACTAATTACAGACCAACAAATAACAGCGATGATTAGCCAATTGGGGCCGCCTTATTATACTTCTCTTTCAAATGCATCTTTTGAAGACATCACGAACTCAGGGGGCTTTGAACTCATTAATGATCCAATCATTAGGAGAAATATGATTCGATACAGCATATTTTTAACTGAATATGAATCCAGAGTTCAAAAGCCATTAAACGACTGGTTAAATAAACTATCTCCATACTTTCAGCAACACGCTGATCTATCAGAGATGGAAACTAGCCTTAGCAAACTGAAAGTAGCTAAAGACCTTTACTCCAATGATAAAGCAGCCTTTATTCAAAACAGAGCTTTTACCAACATTTTGAGAGCTAGACTCATATGGCAAAACTCTGTCATAGGTTATGTAGAGGCAGAAAAAGAAAGCATCAATCGATTTAAAGAACAATTAAAAACTTACATCGAGCAATGATCCGCAAACCCAACTTCAAACTCAATTGGAAATATGCCCTTGGAGAAGTGGTACTCATTTTTATTGGCATAAGTCTGGCTGTTGGCTTTCAGAACTGGAATGCTCAATCTCAAAAGCATAGAGAAAAGCTCGTCTTTTTAGAACGAATCAAAAGTGACTTGCAAGAGGATAAACTCAATTTGGAAGGAGCCATTCAGTACCATATTGATTATGATTCTGTGCTCGATAATGTTCAAATGGGTACGACAGGGGCGCTGCGAGGATTTGGTAGTTTAAATGCCACTATAGCCCCGCGACTTACAACCACTTCCTTTCAAATCTATTCTTCATCGGGGAATTTAGAATTTCTTAATAATGAGTTAGGTATAAGCATCCAATCGCATTATCTCGAATATGAAGAGTGGGAAAAATATCTGAATTATTTTAATACTACTATTGAACAAGACCTCAGAGATAAATTTGATGACTTCGCTATTACCGAAGCATCTGTGTTACGAATGCAAGAATCAAAAGATATAAGACAAGTTTTTGACGTGAAACACCTAGAAAAAATAACTTCAGACATTGATATACATCGCATTTTTGGTCAACTAAGATTTTCGTCTAGAAAATGTAGGCAATCCTATGAAGCTGGTGTAAAAGAGATTGAGGCGTTGATTTTAAAAATTGATCAAGAACTTAAAAAATGATCCGCAAACCCATTTCGATAGTAGCCTCACATTTGTCCTCCTCTAGAGGAGGTGCTCGAAGAGCGAAGGAGGAATTACAACTCATCCTCCCCCTAGCCCCCTCTAAAGGGGGACAGTCGCGTAATCAAACTTAAATTCTACAATGATCCGAAAACCCAACTTTAGACTCAATTGGAAGTATGCTTTAGGTGAATTAGCACTCATCTTTTTAGGTATCAGCCTTGCAGTTGCATTTCAGAACTGGAACCAAAACAGGCTTGAAAACCGAGAAGCAAATACCGCGCTTCAGAATATTACTGAGGGCTTAAGAACGGTTTCTCAAGAGTTGGACATATTCATTCAAAAAGAAAAAAATCATTTAAACCTTTTAGTGCTATTCAGCTCAGCCTCAAAAATTGACTCCCTAGCAAACGAACTCTCTTTTGATAGTCTCACCTATGATGTCACCTATTCCTATGGAAATACAGTTTTATCTTTTCCTGTATACGAATCACTTAAAGCTTCAGGGAAAATCGAATTGATTAAAGACCCAATTATTAGATCCCAACTTGACCTACTTGATGGAAAGTTCAAGGCTATGATAGATGATCTACTCGAACGCCAGTCATCTCAGCTCATGCATGTTGATCCAATTTTGCTTAAGTATTTTGACGTACCGAGGTTACGAAATGCATCACAGGACAAAATAGAAATCATTTCTTATGACATAGACCATCGTAAGGTATTGAAGAAAGTGGAAGTTCAAAATGCACTGACTTATAAGCTTGCGTTTGCTCAAAATATCACGAATGATCTTGGTCTAATGAAAATCCTTTGTGATGAAATACTCATCATCTTAGACAAACGACAATGATTCGAAAACCTAACTTTAAACTGAACTGGAAATACGCCTTGGGTGAGCTAGTGCTGATTTTCTTGGGGATTAGCTTAGCCATCACATTCCAGAATTGGAATGAGGCACGTAAAAATGATAAGGAACTTCAGGCTATTCTCTTAAACCTTGAAACGGAGCTCAAAGAAGATTCAACGTCCTACCAATTAATATTTCAAAGGCTTCACTACAAAGAGAAGAATATCACACAGTTACAAAAGTTCTTTAAAAGTCCTCCCCAGCAAATCGATTCATCAAGAACAGTACTTTCTCTTATCTCATCGGGCTTCATCACCACATACTATCGTGGTTTTGCAGTTTATAAAGAGCTTCAGGGATCAGGGAAGTTGTCCCTTATCAAATCGAATGAGTTAAAAAAAGCGCTTGCTGCCTACCAATCAAATGTAACAATCGGACAAGGGCTAGACGCTACCTATCACCCACATTCAAAATCCCTAGAAAGAAAGGTAATGAGTTTCTTATCTGAAGCCCCAGCTGTTGTTGGTTATGACACGATACCACCTCCATCTTACAAAAAAATCAGGTTCGATTTAAAGAAAATGTCCCTCAACGAAGATTTGGTAGAAGGCCTGCAGTTTGCAAGTTATTATACACAGGTAGAGCGTGTTTATAAGCAAAATGCGGTTATGCCCAGTCTTCAAAATTTGTTAACCCTAATTAGTGCAGCGTTAGAAAAATGATCCACTTCCTTAGAAAACTTAGAATACCCTGCATTTTTATCTAGTTAATAGACTTACCTTTGCAGCCGCAATTTGACGGCAAGCCTATGAAACGCATTAACGAATACAAAAAGCTTTTTTCCATTGAAGGACCTATTGATCTGAAGGAGTTAAAGACTACTTACAGAACATTGATTAAAGAATGGCATCCCGATAAATTTCAGGATGAAACGTTAAAAGAGGAAGCTAACATTAATAGCTTAAAAATTATAGATGGCTACCATTTCCTCATCAGCATTGCTCCAGAAACCAAGGCCTTAGGTTTAGCGGAATACACCATCACAACTTCTGAATCTCAAATTGCAGACTACTTCCATAAAGGGCTGCTTTTAGAGGTGTCTTTTGTTGATGGTACTACTTATGAATACTTTGGAGTAAACAAAAAACTATTTACAAAATTTGTGAATTGCGACAATCAATATCGTTTTGCAAAAAGAAACATCTTCAATTCCTTCCTTTATAGAAAATCGAAGAAGGACTTAGAGTTGGCATAAAAAATTGCTCATCAGCGTTATTCATTGAGGAATATCTTTGATCATCCATAGACCAAGCTTTAAGCTTAAACCAAATGGGCTTATATGTAAGTTGTGGCAAAACATAAAATGACGGTCCGATATATCATTGGCATATTTCTGTCGACCCCTCTTCTTCCTATCATGTATTTTCATGGGAAAAGGATCAGGAAAACAGTTCCAAGGCTACCTGAAGCCAAGGGCAAAAAGGGTATCGTAAAACATGATTCAAAAACAGTGTTTCGATTAGTCTGCCTTGGCGAAAGCACCATGGCTGGCGTAGGTGTTAGCACGCATGAAGAAGGTTTTGCAGGGTCACTAGCCAAAGCACTAAGTCATAGTATCGAAGCAAATATTGAGTGGGAAGTGATTGCCAAGAGTGGATATACCGCAAAGCAGGTAGCCGAAAAACTAGTCCCTAAAATTGACAACCAACCCGACTTGATTGTAATCGGACTTGGCGGCAATGATGCTTTTCAATTAAACTCACCAAGGCAATGGAAAAAAGATATTCAATCATTGATCAACATTATTAGGGTTAAACATCCCAGTACGCCAATAGCCTTTACCAATATGCCAGCGATCAAAGAGTTTCCAGCGTTCACATGGCCCATTAGATTTGTGGTAGGGGGATTGGGGGAATTACTCGGAGAGGCCCTTTCAGAAGTAGTTGATGTCAATAACAACGTTTACTTTTCTTCCGAAGTCATAGACCTTAACGTTTGGACAAAGCGATATAACGTTAAGAACGAAAAATCAGACTTCTTCAGTGATGGTGTGCATCCTGCTAAGCTCACCTACCAAATCTGGGCGAAAGATTTTTCCATTTTCTTAGACACCATGATCTTGAAAAAATAGATTTGGATAGTTTTTGAAGAGCTCCTAAAAATAAACAGCCTACTCTGCAAACATTTTACCTCTACATGCTGATGTGTATTCGATAAGCTTATTCTTGCATGCTGGCTAGTTAGAAGTTTAGAGTAAAAGAAAAATTGATGATAATGATGGCTAACTACTGGTAAAAGCTTTTTAGTGGCCCTCTGGTTTAAACCTAAGAGGGCCACTTTTTTTATATATAGAAAACGGCCCATTATACGCATCTATCTGTGCCTCTCAAAAAACAACTCTGCGACACCTAATAATTATTGTGAATTGCTACAACTCTTTTGCCTATTACGTGGTTAGATAGCCAGAACATGTTTTTAGGACCAGAACAAATAACGGATGGCGGACCTTGGTACGCAGAAACCCACATTACAGATAGCTTAATTGTTGAGCCCTGGAATGCGATTTCTTCTTTGGCAATTGCTGCTCCCGCTATTTATTTCCTTTGGAAAATTAGAAAGAACCCTAAACAGTATGGCTTTCTTCTTGCCGCTATTCCTTTCTTGTTTCTCAATGGCCTAGGAAGCACCCTTTTTCATGGACTTAGAACCTCGCGCATTTTCCTTCTTATGGATTTTATGCCGGCATTGATTTTGACCTTAATGATTACTGTTTATTTCTGGTCACGTGTGCTCCCAAAATGGTGGATGAGCTTTGCGGTGATTACGCCAGTATTTCTATTGCGATTCGGTGTGATTGACTTAATTCCAGGACAAGGTGGTATGAACACTTCATACATGATCAGTGGTATTGCCTTTCTTCTACCTGTCTTCCTCATCTTAAAAAAGTATCAGTTCAAAAAAACTATTAATATAGTTATAGGAGCTATTTGCTTTGTGCTTGCTATCTATTTTCGCCAAGTAGACAAAGAATTTACAGATTTGCTGCCCTTCGGAACTCACTTCTTATGGCATATTTTCTCTGGAATTGGAGCCTTCCTATTGGCAGACTATCTCTATTTCATAAGAAACAGGGAGTTAGAGGCGAAAAGCGAACTTTCTATCTAAGGAGCATAGAAATTACACCATACAATGACCTTTGGTACAGCTTTCCTTTTTGAAATTGAATTACTTAGCTTTAGTCAACTCAACATCTGCTAAGTATGCAAAAGCCAATAACGGTTGCGAAGCTTTCTTCCCTTGCCGAAAAAGAACCAACTCACGCGCTCGTATCGTCCACTGACCTAGTCGTCATTCGCTACGGAGACGAAGTCTTTGTATTATATGGCCGTTGCCTTCATAGAGGTGCATTATTATCTGATGGCCATGATCTCATTTGCGGCCTACATGATTGGGACTATCGCATCGATACAGGAGTTAGTTAATACAACAACAGCGAAGTACTCAATAAATTCAATGCTAAAATTGAAGGAGATGACGTTATAATTGATAAGCAAGAGGTTATTGATTTTGAAGTAGCCACACCTGCTCCATTCAACAGAGATGCTTATTTAGGAGAGTTTGCTGATACACACCCCGAACCTACTGAGCCTTATACTGGCTACATAAAGGAACTTGCTCAAAACGGTTTAAAAAACTGGGGACACCATGGCCCAACGCAAGCGATGGGTGTGGATAGAAATACACTCCCCAAATGGGAAGACATTCAGTTCTTACCTGCTCAACTTTCAAGAAGACCGTTGTTAGATGATGAGTCAGTTGGTACTAAAACAATTATTGGACCGAATGCGAAGAGACCGCTTGCCCTAGATATTCCACTATTTGTTTCAGACATGTCTTTTGGAGCGCTATCGAGAGAGGCTAAAATTGCCTTATCCATAGGTGCTGAAATGGCTGGCACAGGAATTTGTTCTGGCGAAGGTGGAATGCTACCTAAAGAACAAGAGAGCAATAAAAGGTACTTCTATGAGTTGGCATCCGCACAATTTGTGCTTCTCTTGGGACAAACTGAAAAAAGTGCAAGCTTTCCACTTCAAGGGAGGACAAGGTGCAAAAACAGGGACTGGTGGTCACTTACCAGGCCACAAAGTCTCTAAAGAAATTGCTGAGGTGAGAGGACTTAATGAAGGTGAATCAGCCATCTCCCCTGCCACATTCCCTAATCTTCATGGGGTAAAAGACTTTCAGGACTTTGCAGCAAAAGTGAGAGAGGTCACCGAAGGAATTCCTGTTAGCTTTAAAATATCAGCTGCTCGCTTGGAAGAAGACATTGACTTCGCTTTAGAGGTTGGTGTAGACTATGTCATTCTTGATGGTCGAGGTGGCGGCACAGGCGCTGCGCCAACTATACTAAGAGACAATATCAACGTACCAACTATTCCCGCTTTGGCGAGAGCTAGAAAACACCTGGACAAACGGAAGGCACAAGGCGTTTCTTTGGTGATTACGGGTGGTTTGAGAGTAGCAGAAGACTTTGCGAAGGCAATGATGATGGGTGCAGATGCTGTCGCAGTTTCTAATTCTGCCTTACAAGCCATAGGCTGTTTAGGTATCCGTGCATGCCATACAAACAACTGCCCAGTTGGGATCGCCACTCAAAAAGAAAATTTAAGACAGCGATTAATTATCCAATCATCCGCTAAGCAATTATTTCACTTCTTTAGTGCCACTACTGATTTAATGAAAGTAGTAGCCAGAGCTTGCGGACATGATGATTTCACAAAATTTAATCAGTCCGATTTGAGCACATTCAATTGGGATATCCATAAATTGGCAGGTATTCCTTACGCAGGAATAAATCCCTAAGAAGAAGACAATAAATAATGGAAGATATATATAGAAGATCGATTGAGCTGCATGAAAAACTACAAGGTAAAATCGAAGTAACAAACAAGATTGCTGTTGACAGCACCGACACCTTATCACTTGTTTATTCACCAGGCGTGGCACAGCCTTGCTTAGAAATAGAAAAAAATCCAGAGCGTGCTTATGACATGACCATGAAGGGGAATACCATTGCTGTGGTCACCAATGGTACGGCTGTATTGGGCCTTGGTAACATTGGTCCTTTGGCCTCACTACCAGTAATGGAAGGAAAGGCAATGCTTTTCAAGAAATTTGCTGGCATTAATGCTGTGCCTATTTGTATTGACAGCACCAACCCACGCCATATTATAGAAACAATTACCCGTATTGCTCCGGCATTTGGAGGAATCAATCTAGAAGACATCAAAGCGCCTGAGAGTTTCGAAATTGAAGAGAAGCTTCAAGACTTAGGTATCCCTGTATTCCATGACGATCAACATGGAACGGCCATTGTTACTTTGGCTGCACTCATTAATGCTGCCAAAGTCACCGGCAAGAGGTTAGAAGATATGAAAGTGGTAATCAATGGTGCTGGCGCAGCTGGTATTGCCATTGCCAAACTACTTCGATGCTTTCATATTGATTCAGAACTGTGTGTCTCCGTCAAACAACTTATTGTTTGCGACAGTAAAGGAGCTATCCACAGGTTTCGAAATGACTTAAACAAAGCGAAAACTGAATTATTAAAGTATTCGAATTTCCAAGATATCAAAGGTGATATCCATGATGTAATCAAAGGTGCAGATGTATTTGTCGGAGTAAGTAAGGGCAATACCTTAACACAGGCAGACATCAAAAACATGTCACCCGACCCTGTCATATTCGCCATGGCAAACCCTACACCAGAAATTATGCCTGAAGACGCATTTGAAGCGGGGGCATCAATCGTTGGAACCGGAAGAAGCGATTATCCTAACCAGATTAATAACGTTTTAGCATTCCCTGGCATATTTAAAGGAGCTTTAATGGCTCGAGCAGCAACCATAAGCACAGAAATGAAGTTAGCGGCAGCCTATGCAATCGCTAGGTCTGTTGAAAATCCAACCAAGGATATGTTAATCCCTTCAGCACTCGATACTTCGCTAGCCGATGTCGTTGCAAAAGCAGTAGAGCAAGCAGCATATAAAGATCGAGAAATGGAAAAGAAGATTGCTGCTGCTAAAGCGGAATATGCTGATGATTGATACCGTTGCCACCATATTACTGCTCCTAGTAGGGCTTTATATCTTGATTGGAATTATATTTTATTTTCCTTTTATCCGAAAAGGTGTCCATACAATTGATGGCGGTGTAAAAAGTGCTTCTACATTTATGAAAGTGCTCATCTTTCCAGGCATTATTGCCTTATGGCCCATTTTACTAAAAAAAGTTAAGAAGGGAGAACCATCATGAACATCAAATTGCGTAAGCAACACAGGTATATATGGATGGTTTTAGGCATAGCCTTGCCACTCCTATGCTTGGAAGCCATTGAAGCAATTCCTAAAAATGTAATTGCCGATATCCCTAGACATTCATGCACTCTGGACATAGGAGTATGTGGGGTTGATGATACAGATTACCCAATTGTCATTGAGCAAGTTCAAAACAATAACAGACTGAATGTTCAAGTGAAAGCGCCTTTAAAATCGGCCTTTACCCTCGCCTACCTATCAAGTTCACAAGAATTAGATAAGAACGCTACATTATTAGGTGGCATCCATACGATGGGTAAATACAGCTTTGACATAGAAGATCAGATAGGCAACTATTTATTATTGGTTGACAAACTTAATGACAAGACACTTTACCATCAATTGATTAAGCCCTCCACAAGATGAGTGTTAACTACGCAAGCATATCGTGGAATCGGCAGAAGAAAATTTATGATACGATCCTCTTGGTCTTTGTCATAGCTTATTTGGGGCTGTACATCGGTTTTACCGCCACTTTCAATCCTGAGTTGACGGCAGAAACAATGATCATTAGAGCCACGGCTTCTTTGGCTTTATTGCTCCTTCATATTATTCTAGCGATCGGCCCATTGGCCAAATTGAATAAGCGGTTTCTACCTTTATTGTATAACAGAAGGCACTTAGGTGTTACCATGTTCCTAATTGCTCTGGTACATGGCGTTTTTAGCATACTTCAGTTCCATTCGCTGGGTAATAGAAATCCGCTGCTCTCTCTTTTGACATCGAATGGGAGTTATGATAGTTTGGTTAGATTTCCTTTTCAGGTTTTAGGCTTTTTTGCCCTGATCATCTTCTTTGTTATGGCCGCAACGAGTCACGATTTTTGGCTAAAAAACCTAAGCCCTAAAGTCTGGAAGGTCCTTCATATGATGGTTTATCTTGCATACGCCTTCATCATTATGCATGTGATGCTCGGGATCGTTCAACTAGAGTCTTCACCCTTTCTATATGGCGGATTAATGCTCGGTCTGATGGTAATCATTGGATTGCATTTTGGCTCTTCTGTGCTATCAGGAAGAGGTTTAGACTTGAAATCAGATGGCTATTATTACGCTTGTAACCTTGAAGATATCGAAGACGACTGCGCCAAAGTATTGACCTTGAACGGTGAGAATATTGCCATTTTCAAATATGAAGGAAAGCTCTCAGCCATCAACAATGTCTGTAAACATCAAAACGGGCCCTTGGGCGAAGGGAAAGTAGTCGATGGCTGTGTCACCTGTCCTTGGCATGGTTATCAGTACGAACCACACAACGGTGCATCGCCACCACCATTTACGGAAAAAGTATCTACCTACGAGCTAAAGCTTGACGGTGAAAAAGTATTTGTAAATCCTGACCCGAAACCGGAAGGAACGGCCATTGCTCCAGTAACTTTTGAAAGCTAAGCCATGAAGAACGAATTCTATATCGGCTACCTACCCAAAGCTCCTAAGGGCATTGCTCGCTTCGTCATCGCATTTGTTGCTGTGCTATTCGTGATCATGGGAGCCTTATCTTACTTCCTCTCCACCTCACACGACCACATTACAAATGGCACTTACGAGTATGGTGAGTTGACAGAAGTCAAAGGTGTGATCAGAATGGAGCCTGTTCCCCATATCAGAATTCTTGCAGATAGTGAGGGCAAAGTTGGTAAGAACATTATGCTGATTGATTTTGGCAAGTTCGGGGCAAGAACTTCAGTCGAGCAAATGGAAGAAAAGATTGGGGCAAATATCAGCGAATACGAAGTGACTATTAGAGGCACATTGGTTTATCAGGATGGGTTTACCCTAATGGAATTAACTGAAAAGGAAAATGCCTTATTAAAGCATGCAAAATTAGATAATGTGACTAGGTACAAGGTATATCCGACCACAATGATCAATAAGACACTTACTGGTGAAATTGTTGATGCAAAATGCTACTTCGGGTCCATGAAACCTGCTCAAAGCAAGCCTCATCGTTCCTGTGCTATACTTTGCATCTCAGGTGGCATCCCGCCTGTTTTTGTAGTACAAACACCTGAAAATACTGCTGAGTACTATATCCTCAAAGGGCTTAAAGGTGAAGATATTAATGAAGAGGTTTTAGACTTTGTAGCCGATGCTACTAAAATTCAAGGCATGGTCACTGAACTAGATGAATGGAAAGTACTCTATATCGATCCTGAAAAAATCAAACGTTTAGAATAATCAATAGCTAGTCCTTGACACTAACACTACTTCAAGGCATCGGTAGGACCATTATGTCCACCTGCTAGTTAAGATCCACCATGGCAGAGATTATTACGGACTTAGGTCTTACCTAATGGATCGTTAACTTTAGGCCCGTAGTTATGGGTGCAAAAATTGAAACTTTAATACATGAAAGCAATATGGAATGGCGAAGTTATCGCTGAAAGCAATGACACTGTTGTGGTAGAAGGAAATCACTATTTTCCACATGATACGATCAAAAAAGAGTATTACCAGTCTAGTAGCACACAATCCAATTGCCCTTGGAAAGGGATGGCTAGCTATTATACAATTACAGTTAACGGATCTGAAAATCCAGATGCTGCATGGTATTACCCTGAGACTTCAGAATTAGCAATAGGTATTAAAAATTATGTCGCCTTCTGGAAAGGCGTAAAAATCGAAGACTGACATGGCACTATTTAACTGGAAGAAGCATCCAATACCTACACCAGAAGGTGTTTGCCCTAACTGCTGGGGCCTGCAAGAATATGGCGGAAAAGCCATTGACTTAATGGAAGACAAGCAGATTGATGTGAACAATAAGTCAAGTCAACATGCTTTCATTAAAGACTTCGTGGTAAATCACGTGAGTGGTATTCAGCTCAAAAAGCATGAGCAAGGATATAAATGTCCTACTTGTCAGACATCTTATGACAATAACGCAAGAGAAATTAGCAAGTAATTATGAGTTTAGAGTCGATCAAATCTAATTGGAAATTACTGGGGCATGACCCTATATCGTTGGCTTCAGCCATCGATCAAATTCACAGAGGCGTACAGTTCATCGCGATGACTGCGAAGCACTACATCAAAAATCAAACGGACGATAGTCACACAAATCTAAGGTGGCTTCCTAAAGAGGAAGTCTTGGCAGGAAACTGGATTCGTGAGCGAAAGGGAAATTTCCGTTTCGCTATGCGATCGAAAGACCTCACACTGATCGTCTTTAACGCCAATATGGAAATGACCTCAGAGTTTGCCCTTGAAGGTAAAACCAATGAAGAGGCACTCACCTGGACTAAAGCACAGCTCAAAGCTTTTGGTAAAGACGACTCCAAAATGAAAATGGATATACATTACGATATCCCTGCACACCCAACTGATAATGGAGCTTCATATCGCTTCATTCACCCTGAATCTTTCCAAGAAATCGCTAACTACAAAGCCAACAGCAATGATCTGTTGGAATACTTTGCCCAGAAGTTCAAAACGGCTTCAACCATAAGAACCTGGCCTCATCATTTTGACATGGGTACTTACATTCCAATGGTCTTTAATAGTAAAGGAGAAGCTATTAAATCATTCAGTCTAGGTGTTGCTATTGCAGATGCCGTTGTGGATGAACCATACTTCTATATCACGCAGTGGTCAGCTAATAAGGACATTGATTATAGTAAAGCGAAGGAATTGTCAAAAGGTGAATGGCTTTCGGAAACCTTAGGTGGCGCTGTACTTCGGGCTTCCACAGTGGCTAAATCAAAAACAGCAAAGGCGCAAGCTTCCATGGTTATTCAATACTTCAAAGAAGGCATCAATGCATCACTTGATCTTATTGGTGCCAAAGCATAAAAAAAGTCAGGCTTTGCCTGACTTCAATTTCATACTCACGCCCTTTAATTAATCTGGAGTCTTTATCTCCGGAAACTCTTTCTTGAAGTCTCTCCAGTAGTCAGCTATGGTAGATTTCATTTCCTTTCGTAGCCAGAATATACCAACAAGGTTAGGCAGGGTCATCAGCGCAATAGTGATACCCGACAAAGTCCAAATGATTGTGGTATCCTGGAATGATGCCAAGAAGAAAGCCACTACATAAACAATTCTAAAGTACTTCACTGAGCCTGATCCAAGCAGGAAGGTCATGGCCCTATCTCCATAGTAAGACCAAGAAATAGCCGTACTAAAAGCAAACAACAACAAGCCTATTGAAACAATGTATTTTCCATAATCACCGAAGAACCCTTTTGTGAAAGCAATTGTTGTCAATGGTGCACTATGCACCAAAGATTCACCGATAAATGTCTCGTTAGAATCAACTGGTTTACCATTTCTAACTAAGACTATCCCCGTGAAAGGCTCATCAACATCATTCATTACTACCACATTTTCAGCCAATGACCTGGCATGAATAATTGTTGCCTCAGCACTGATTTTACCTTCATAAACATCCAAGGGGCCGTCAAACAACTCTAGTCC
>CBFIAY010000027.1:0-22639 GCA_965660665.1 Roseivirga sp.
ATCAACTATTAGAGAATAAAGAATTCGATCGTAAATCTCTGTATTTAGCGATGGCTAATAGGCTTCCTAAAGGTCTGGATTTGACTACGGTTCTAGCGGCTACTTTGAAATCTTCAGAACATATGAGGACCATTTTACAGTTCAGTAATACTTGTAGCTTAGCTTCTGGATTAGATCGACAATGGTAATGAAATTCATGTCCAAAGAAGTTTTAGACTGATTCTCGAAGATTTTGCCTGTCCATTGAGGAGATTGAGAAAAGCGTTTGAGTAGGCCACTGTTTAGTTTTCCTCCGAACTGCGGATTGAACTCTAAGAAGGCCCAAACGGCAAGGACTATGAACAGAAGAATGGTTAGGAATTGCATATGGCTTCGAATGTAGGAATTGACAATCAGAGAATGAGTAATCAGCTGAAAATGTTTACTATTTAATCAAAAGGCCTGACTGCTGGATGCAATCAGGCCATTAACTCCTTGTTTTCTATTTAATGATCATCCTCCGAGATTCCTCCGCTCATAATGGGTAAAATTGGTTTGATAAAATAGGGTACTGATTCCCCAATTACCTAATCACCTATTTCCCTCCAATTTTCTCAATCTCAATTGTTCTGTTCTTGCGCTCTAAGGCCTTGTTGAACTTCTGGATATCTTCACTTATGAGTTTATCGAATTGCTCAATAGCGTTCTCTAGACGATCGTTCAGTACTTCTTTCACTTCTCCCTGCTGGTCGGTTGGTCTAAAGTCGATGCCACTGCCATTCATGTCACTGGCTAGCGCACTCAAACGGCCATAAAGCTTAATAGGAGAGCGGAAGGCATCTTCACGAGCACCAGTCAAATGGATATCGTAAAGCTTTCCTGCTACTTCTTCGGCTAGCGCTTTTAGTCTAACGGCTTCTTTCTGGGTTCTTTTATCACTCACTTCAGCAATGATGGATTCCAGCTCTTTGCGAAGTACTTCTACCGCATTTATATTCACCACGGCAAGGTTCATAGCGTTTCGCAACTCTAAAGAGAAGGCTACTTGTGCTTCAATATCTGCTTGCGTTCCTTCTGCAAATGGATCTTTTAATACCGAGAAAGACTTCCTTATAGATTCAATGACATTACCCTCCTTGTCCTTGATGACCAGATGTGCATCGTAAGTGTCAGGTGCAACTCTCGGGCCTAATTGCCCAGCGTTCAAATCAATATCCCACTGTACTAAAGGTCTCCAACCTTCACCGTTTAATTGTACCCAAGGACGGCCCGGAGGTTGCACCCTAAGCTTCGGTCTGAAAGTAGACTCATATCTCAAGTTCCACACGGCACGATTCACACCCTTGTTGTTTCTAGCGTTCACCGTACGGATCAATTCGCCATTCTTGTCTTTGATCTCGATGCTGATCTCACCAGCCACTTTTTCGGGTAAGAAATAGTTGATAATGGCGCCATCTGGAGGATTTTGACCTGAGTTATTACTCGCGCCATCAGTCTTAATGCTTTCTCTGCTATTGAACCGGTAAGTATCTCGGATGTCGACAAGTTGAGCTTTGTTATCCATCTTGTCTGAGTTTCTCACAGCACCTAAATCGTCAAGGATATAATATCCACGTCCATAAGTTCCGACTACTAGGTCGTCAAAACGTTCTTGCACTTCCATCCAATATACCGGAGCAGGAGGAAGGTTCAATCTTAGTCTTTCCCAAGAAGCACCATCATTATGGCTTACGTAAATACCCTTGTCGATACCTGCGTAAAGGAGCCCTTCTCTCTTCGGATCTTCTTTTACAACATGAACAAAGCTCGATTCTGATTTAGGAATACCGTCAGAGATTTTCGTCCACGACTGGCCGAAATCAGCCGTTTTATAGATGTAAGGATCAAAGTCACCCATTTGATGTAAATCCACGGTAACGAAGGCTGTACCTGCTTTAAACTTAGAAGGGTGAATGTTAGCGATGGTTCCCCATGCTGGTAAATCAGGAATGTTAGCTGTTAGATTGGTCCATTCCTTACCACCATCTTTGGTCAATTGTACTTGCCCATCATTAGTGCCTACCCAGATCATACCTGCTTGCAATGGAGATTCTTCAATCGCAAAAAGTGTAGATCCATCGAAGGTCATTAAATTATCTACGGCTACACCGCCTGAGCTCTGTTGATGGCTCTTGTCATTTAGGGTTAAGTCTGGGCTAATGATTTGCCAGCTTTGTCCGCCATCATCAGATTGATGCACAAACTGACTTCCGACATAAACTCGGCTTTTAACTGAAGTAGAAAAGCTCAAAGGGAAATTCCAGTGCCATCTGTACTTCATATCCGCAGGAGCCCAGCCATAGCCGGCTTCTGGCCAAACGCGTACTTCACGTGAGTAACCTGTTCTTAAATCGTGTCTTTCCAAACCGCCATCATAGCAGCCTGACCAGATGATGTTATTGTCATTCGGATCTGCTTTTGCGAAACCACTTTCGCAACCCCCAACACCTTTCCAAAGACCTAAAGGAATGTAGCCTTGTAAAGAGTTACTTGGTCCCATATAAGACCAACCATCTTGTCTATTACCAATTACATTGTAAGGAATCTGGTCATCAACGGATACGTGATACATCTGCGCGATCGGCAATACGACACGCTGAAATGATCTGCCGTGGTTCAAACTGATGCTGGCACCACCATCGTGAGCCACCATCATACGGTCAGGGTTTGTCGGATCGATCCACATGTCGTGGTTGTCACCACCACCTCTTGGAGGTCTTGGGCTTCGGGTCTTCCCGCCATCTAATGATTGTACAAAGCGTACACTCATCGAGTAAATTTCGTCTGGGTTATCCGTACCCACTGCAATTCTTGTGTAATAGGGAGCTCTTTCGTTCCATGTATGATCTTGGCTCATGAGTGTCCATGATTCGCCTTTGTTATCCGAACGCCATAACTCAGGACTATCAATTTCGAACAGGGCATACACCACATTTGGGTTGGAGTGAGAAATCGCTACGGCTGTTTTACCCACTGGTCGATCAGTTCCACCGGGAAGTCCTTTTGAGATCAAGTGTTCCCAAGTGTCGCCACCATCGGTAGATTTATAAACACCGCCACCAGCGCCACCGCTATTCAGTCCCCAAGAGTTGATATTTACAGACCACATGCCTGCATAGAGAATGTTTGGATTACTCGGGTCAATGGCCAAATCTGCTGCGCCAGTACCCTCATCTACGAAAAGTACCCTTTTCCATGATTCTCCACCGTCTGTCGTTTTGTAGATGCCTCGTTCTTGTTGAGGGCCATAGGTGTGTCCTAATGAGGCAGCGTAAACTACTTTTGGATTCGTTGGATGAACGATTACACGACCGATTCGGCCTGTTTTTTCTAGGCCTTTATGTTCCCAAGTTCTACCTGCATCAGGGGAGAAGTAGATACCATTTCCCATCGCGTGCGCAGGTCGAATCACAAAGGTTTCACCCGTGCCTACCCAAACTTGATTGGGATCTGTTTTCGCTAGATCAATTGATCCGATAGACGAAATGTCTTGATCATCGAAGATGGGTCTCCAATTGATACCGCCATCGGTAGTTTTCCAAAGGCCACCTGAAGCTGCACCAATGTAGTTGACCATCGGGTTTCCCGGTTCGCCAATAATGGCAATGGCTCTGTTTCCTTCAGGTCCAATAAACCTAAAGCGTTGATTCCCCATTTTATCATTTAGGGTTTCTTGTGCAGAAAGCGTAAAAACCGTTAGCAGGAGGGTAATGATGATTGTGATTCTTTTATGAAGCATAGTCGTAATTATAGTTCACTGTTAATTTAAGCATTCTATCAGATTGGCAAAGCACAGCTTTTGTAGGATAGTCGAATTGTGATGTGAGTGGAAATCTAGAAGACGGAAGTCAGAAGATAGAAGATGGAAGATAGAAGCTGGGGGTTAGGAGTTAGGAATGAGAAAGTGAATGGGTGATGAAGTGATAAATTTGAAGCTCGTGGCTCTTAGCTCTTAGCGTATAATTCTCAATTACACATTCAACCTTAACCATTAATGACCACCACATTCTTGCCAATCACTTTCCGATCCATTAAATCCCGTAGGGCTTGACCGCCTTCTTCCAAAGGGTATTTCTTATAGATGTTCTGCTTTAGCTGTCCTGTTTTGATCCACTCCAGAATCTGCTGAAAGTTCTCCAAACTGTCTTTTGGTTGTTTTTGAGCAAAGGCTCCCCAGAAAACACCTACAATAGAAGCACCTTTTAACAAAGGTAGATTAAGCTTTATTGAGGCTGGTGCGCCTGCCGCAAAGCCGACTACTAAATAACGACCCCCCCAAGCCAATGACCTGACTGCAGGTTCTGAATACTGATCTCCAACAGGGTCATAGACTACATCTACACCTTTTCCGTTGGTGAGTTCTTTGATTTTGGCTTTTAAGTCCTGTGTAGTGTAGTTGATGATTTCATCAGCGCCTGATTTAATACAGCGTGCAAGTTTTTCATCCGAACTGGCGGCTGCTATCACATGAGCACCCATGAGTTTACCGATTTGAACTGCCGCTAAGCCTACGCCACCGGCAGCACCTAAGACGAGTAGCGTTTCGCCTGGTTGGATGTTAGCCCTTTGCTTCAATGCATGAAGAGACGTTCCACAAGTGTACATCGTAGTCGCGCCTGTCACAAAGTCCATTCCTTCGGGCATTGGCAAGCATTTGTGTGCATCGGCTAGCGCATACTCTGCAAATCCACCCCAGCCTGTAAGCGCGAAAACATGATCTCCTTCTTTGACATGGCTGACGCCCTCACCAACGGAAGTTACAATCCCCGACACTTCTCCGCCAGGAGCAAAGGGGAGCTCTGGCTTAAATTGATACTTGTCTTGAATGATTAAGGTATCAGGGAAGTTAACACCACAGGCTTTCACCTGAACCAGCACTTGGCCAGCGCTTAATGTTGGTGTTTCAATAGCTGAAAGTGATAATGTTTCGGGCAAACCGAATTGATGGCAGAGCAGGGCTTTCACTAATTTTCTTTTTGATAGATATAATAGGAGACTTGAATACTTTTCGATTGCTTTTGCGGTGCTAAATTGAAGTCTCCAAATTCACGATCACCAGACGATTTTAGTGCCATAGACTCCATTCGCTGCAAACCTCTGACTTGGAAAGATTCTCCTTGAGAATAATCTACACTGCGCACAGCGCCAACCCTAAATGCTCCGGCTTTTGCGAGCATAGCCGCTTGTCGTCTGGCATTGTCGAATGCTGCATTAATTAAGGCTTCTTCTGATTGTGCATTGGCCGCATCGCTGAAATAACCCTGAGTATTCACGTTAACCGGTAGGTTGGTGTCTGCAATTATGTTCAAGAGTTTTATGATCTGTTCTTTATCTGCACCAATCTTAAGTTGTAACGATTGACTTGCAGAGTATGTAGTTTTAGTTTCCGTATTGTATCGGTTTTCATTGACGTTTGTATAGAAATTGATCGTCTTGAGACTATCCTTTCCAATGTCCGTCTTCTTCGTGATGCATTTGATCATGTAAGTTGTCATGTCATTTAAGCTATCTATTGATACAAGTTGCTGATCGCTGGTAACTGTAAACTTTAGGTCGAACTGGAAGAGGTCAGGTATGGCTTCTAACTGTGCCGATCCGTTGACTTTGAGCGTATTTGCTTCTTGGTCTTGGGCAAAAAGGCCCAAAGGAAGAAAGACTAAAATTAAAATGGCTTGAATTCTTTTCATCATCTTTTTTGGTCTGACATTGCAAGTAAGGTGCCAGTTATGGTACAAGTGAGTATTATTTATAAAGTAGGTTTTCGGTATGTTTCTATTTGGTCAAGGGATATCGATACATCTAAATAACGTAAGCCATAAGTTCTAATTTTCTTAAAGCGCAAACAAGTAACGAGTAATAATATAAGCTCATGGACGCTTGAGGGGCTGTTTTATAGGTTCTTCTTCATATACTAATAATAATAGTATTGTAATACTAAAAAAATTAGTATGTTTGACTTATGATCATTGAGAAAAACAGAAACCTCTTCACATATACCACCCTCAGTGAGTATTTAGTTATCGCACTTCCTTATGCTGAAATCAGTGAGGAAGTAAAGGGGTTCAAGAAGGAGTTTTATAGTAAGTATGGTGCCTATTCTGGACAGAATTCATGTGCACATATTCGCTTAGTATCCTTCTTTCAACCAGAGGAAAGAGAGCAACGAATTCTAAAAGCCACGCAAGATGTTCTTGACGAAATTAATGGATTTGAAGTCTTCCTGAATGGTTTTGGTTTCAACGGAGTAGATAGAAATGTATACTTAGACATACTTAATAAGCAATCGCTTTTAGATGTATATCATCAGTTAAGATTAAGGCTTTTTAAGGAGCTTATTTCCTTGTCATTTCTCAATAAGGATTACCAACCAGCCATGAGTGTGGCACGTGATTTAAATCCACTTCAGTTTATGGAAGCAGTACGTGATTACGAGCAAGTTCCATATACTAATAATTTTAGAATTACACGATTACATATACTAAAAAGGAAAGCACCATTTAACACATGGGAAAGTTTGACGACACTGCCCTTTGCTAAATCAGAAGGAGAGTTGCTAGGGTTGCATTAATATGTTTAGGTGAGTCCCGAGTCAGTTTTACTAACCAGTCTCCGCCATCCTCGGTGGCGGAGATTGCTAGGGACGATTAAAAATTAAAGAAATTGAAATGAAGACTTTTGGCAGTTTAAGAATGTTAGAGCAGGGTATGGAGATTGTTGCTGCCGCCCATCAGTTGGTTGGTAAATACACTCAAGCAAACATGGATGACCTCATTAAAGAGATTAATTTATTGGCTATTGGTATTCCATCAAGCATTGCTGCTACTAGTAAACAGGAAGCACCAAATGCATATCATGAAGGGTTAAAGCTCGCGTTGAGCTTAGTGCAGCGTATAGCAGAGAAGCTATCTTATTTTAATGTAAATGAACCTGCTTTAGAAAGACTAAAGTGTTTGATGCATTTAGAGCATCAACTCATTGAACAAGCACTTGGGAAGTCGGATAGAATTATAATGAAGAAACCTGCTAAAACATCAAGGTTATCCCTTGCCTCAATGAAAATGAGAGCGCCTATGCCTCATATTAAAGTTTCTCAAGGTGTTCAGGGCGAGCTGTTCTAGTATTTCACTGATCGAGGTATTCAGTCAGTTATCAATACTTTCAGCCTGGTAAGTAATGATTGGATTCATTTGCCTTAACGCGTAGTATCCATGTGAATTTTTGATCATAAATACTTACATCAACAAAAGGTGAGTTACTCTAAAGGAAATTTACTCTTGCTGAGTTTTCTAAATACTTAAACCTATTTGTGGGTCAACATAAAGAAGCTGATTTACGGGTCAAAACTCTTAAAGCCAAAAGAAGTAAAGTTGAGGACGAAGATGGATATGGTAATCCATCTCCAAATTCTTTTCACGAGGTAAGAAAAGATCAAAAAACATTAGTGGTTAGTGGTTAGTTTAACACTAGCAAATAAAAAGAGAATGAATAGAATACAGTTTATAGAAAATGAGATTTCGGAGTTAAGAAATCAATTGCAGCATCATAAGCTTTATCAAAGCTTAAAAAATATAGATGAGGTAAAAATATTTATGGAAAACCATGTGTTTGCCGTCTGGGATTTTATGTCAATTTTAAAAACCCTTCAAATAAATCTGACAAAAGTTGAAACCCCATGGACCCCACCGAAAAATCCAACACTTTCGAGATTTATAAATGAAATTGTTCACGGTGAAGAAAGTGATATTAATGAATTAGGAGAGCCTAAAAGTCATTTTGAAATGTATTTGGACGCAATGAGGCAGGTAGGTGCAAATACTAATGAAATAAACAATTTTATAAAGCTTATAGAAGCTGGAAATTCAGTCAAACATTCATTAATTGAAACCAATCTAGACAAAAGAGTAGCTGATTTTGTGAACTTTTCATTTTCAATTATTGAAACAAATAAACCCCACCTTGTTGCCTCAGCTTTTACATTTGGGCGTGAAGATGTTATCCCTGATATGTTTATTGAAATTATAAAAAACTCTGATTCTGAAAATAAATTATACAACAAACTCACTTATTATTTAAAGCGCCATATAGAGCTTGATGGAGATGAACATGGTCCTCTTTCTCTTGCAATGGTTTCGGAGCTATGCAAGGATGATGACGAAAAATGGAGCGAAACGTTAACTATTGCTAAACAATCTTTGGAGAAAAGAATTGAGCTTTGGAACGCAATTTCCGATCTCATTGAAAAAGAAAAACCAGTATACGATTGGCCGTACAGTTAATAATTTTTTTATTTTACAATAAACTGAAGTTTAGGCTTAAGGTATTACAGTTTTAATTAGTATTACACACCTATGCATTCTGATTGATAATCTTACTTTGTTTTACGATAAAGTGCCGGATAATTGTTGATATTTTTAGTTTTTAGACGAATGGATATAAATACACGACCAATAGAGTTTTTTGCTTATAAAGGTTAATGGAGGTGAGCCTGAGGCTAATTGCTACTGGTTGGCATGCGTAAACTTGTTGTTTAAGGGCTTTTGATGCTTATTGATTTGCCTCGTTTTAATGTCTTAGGTAAGAGCATACTATACGAGATTTATCTGCATCGGTAGGCTAGGTTTATTCAGTTTTTGGCTAAAAAAATATCATCGTGGTGTTGCTTTTTATGACTAAAATCTTTTCCATATCACGTAATTTTTCTTTCCATATGTTTCAAAAGTAGTAGGTCGTAATAGGCTTTTGACATAGATTAGACGAGTGGATGAGAAATGACGATGACTTGACCAAATGCGAAGTCAAGATATCTTAGCGCGTACTTGTTTTTTTAGTTGATGAGAATCGAATCCGTTGCTTTCATGAGCCTAGCCTATTGACTTAATATCCCACAGGTTAAACCCATCTAGGTGTCTTAGATAGAACTTCACCAGCTCTCTTTATTTAACCTTAGCCCTTTTGTCCAATAATGCTCTTTTTGCCATGTTGATGCTGTTACTTATCGCCCATCCGAATCTTACGATATCATCAAAGTGAATGGCACAGTTTACCATGGTTCTAGCAATGCAGCCCAATATTAGTAGGCTTAGCAATAGATAAATGCATTTACTTTTCATAATTAGGGCTTAAGCTACTTTTTTGATTTCAGTCATAGAAGAAGAAATATCGAGCATCGAGTCAATGCGCATGACAAGTTCCTTTGGGTTGAAAGGTTTGCTCAATGTGTCCTTAGCTCCTAGGCTAAATGCATCAATTCTTTCTGAAGACTTATCTTGGTCGGTAAGCATGAATAGTGGAATGTTTCTCCATTTTATCTGCATGCACAGGCTTTGAAGGGATTGAAAGCTTTCGGATTGTTTGTCCTTATAATCACACATGATCAAGTGTGGGTAATTATTTTCAATGCAGTATTCCACAGCTTCTTCTGGCGTTGCGACAGCGGACACATCATAGTTGCTACCTAAGTAGTTCTGAAGAAACAGGCGCATCATGGGATGATCTTCAATGATTAAGAGCTTTTTCATATCGGTGAATTTTCTTTTTGTTGCACCAAATCTATGAGAAGGCTTTCTGATAGAATTGAGATTTAGATGAACTGGTTACATCTTTCGATGAAGCGACTTTTATTAAAGACCAATAAGAATGGGTATAAGGGGGATAGGTAAGATAAATGGTCAGTTTAACTGGATTCTGAATGCATATGGTTACCTTTGCAGCCTAAATAATATATACCATTGAGTAATTTTAAAGAATTAGGACTGTCACAGCCTATCTGTGATGTTTTACAAAAAATGGGCTTTGAAAAGCCTACCGCGATACAAGAAAAAGCTATACCAATGTTGTTGGAGAATAACCCAACAGACTTTATTGGACTTGCGCAGACTGGTACAGGTAAAACTGCTGCCTTCGGATTACCACTAATCGATCTAATCGATGCTGATGATTCATCTACTCAAGCATTGATCATGGCGCCAACAAGAGAGTTGGGTCAGCAAACTGCACAGCAGCTTGTAACTTTTTCCAAGAGTAAGAAAGGTGTTAACGTTGAAGTAGTTTATGGTGGCGCTGACATTAGAGCTCAAATGAAAGCATTGAGGAGGCCTACACAAATTGTAGTAGCGACCCCTGGCCGTTTGTTAGATTTGATCAAGAGAAAAGCTATTAATCTAGAAAACGTAGAGTATGTAGTCTTAGATGAGGCCGATGAAATGCTTAACATGGGATTCAAAGATGATATCGATGAAATCCTTTCGCATACATTAGATAATAGAGTGACTTGGCTTTTTTCTGCCACAATGCCTAGAGAGATCAGAAGATTGGTGAAAACCTACATGAAAGATCCTTTGGAAGTTGCAGTTGACGCTGAGCAAAAAAGTAATAAAGACATTGCGCATCAATATGTTGTTACAAAAGCTGACAATAAGATTTCTGCGCTGAAGAGATTCCTTGATATTCAGCCGGATATGAAAGGGATCATGTTTTGTCGTACCAAAATGGATACCCAAGAAATAGCTGACGATCTATCGAAACAAGGCTATTCTGTAGCAGCATTGCACGGTGACTTATCTCAGAATCAGCGTGATACGGTGATGAGACATTTTAAGACCAGGTCGATGCAATTATTGGTCGCTACCGATGTTGCAGCTAGAGGTATTGATGTAAATGATTTGACGCACGTTTTTCATCACAAACTTCCAGATCAATTGGAAAGCTATACCCACCGTAGTGGTAGAACCGGTAGAGCAGGAAATAAGGGTATTTCTATGGCCTTTATTAATCCAAGAGAAGGCAGAAAGATTACAGATATAGAAAGGAAGATGAGTATCACTTTTGAGAAGGTGACGATTCCTACTATTGATGAATTGAAGGTGAAACGTCTAAATAATTGGGCAAGCCTAATTCTAAACACAACGGTTGACGAGAAGGCCGATGATATTTTGGCGAGTCTTCAGGGGCGATTTGAAGGTTTGTCAAAAGAAGATCTCCTAAAACGTTTAATCACTACTCAATTGGATCACTTAATGGTTCAAGGTGGTGGAGCCGATGATTTGAACGAAGGTCAAGGCCAAGGCAGAGATAGAGATCGTGATGGCAGAGGTAGAGATCGAGATGGGGGACCAAAGCACGAGCGTCAGTCTAGAACGAAGGAAGGAACAAATCGTTACTTCATTAACATCGGTACAATGGATGGCGTTACTGATGCTGACCTGATTCACTTTATATCGGATGTTACTGGCGTAGGTCGAAGACTGTTTACAGATTTATCGATTCAAAAGAACTGCAGCTTTTTCAATGTAGACGCTAAGCATGATGATGATTTGAGCAAACGCTTTGACGATATTGAGGTTGAGGGACGTTCGATCCGTGTCAATAGAGATGAGGAGGGAAGATCTTCAGCAAGGCCAAATCCAAGAAACAGAAACGACCGAAGTGGTGGTAATAGATCAAATTATTCTAGCAATTCTTCAAGTAGAAGAAGTAGTGGCGGTAGTGGTAGCAGAGGGAGAAGAAGGTAATTCAAACAAAACTATTGATTATTAAGTCTTACACATTAAATTAACAGTTGAGACACACATACCTAAATTTAATAGTTACTCTAAAATAAAATATTATCAAACATCCAAAATTTCAGAAGGGCCTAAGCCCTGACTTTTCCCGAGAAATCAAAAGTCGTGTAAACGACTATTTCTCAGAAAATGGAATATCCAAACAGGCAAATGCAGGTATGGTTTTGAAGACTATACTGATGCTGTCTCTTTTTATTGTTCCTCTGGTACTCATTAACATAGGAGTGGTAGATACTGGCGGTCTTTTGTTTGTACTTTACATAGCCGCTGGCTTTGGAATGGCTGGTGTTGGCATGGGAGTAATGCATGATGCAATTCATAGCTCTTACTCTAAAAACAAAACAGTCAATCGCCTACTGAGTTACTCAATGAATCTCATTGGTGCGAATGCCGAAGTTTGGAAGATTCAGCATAATGTGCTTCATCATACATATACAAACATTGATGAGGCCGATGATGACATTAACACGCCACCTTTTTTAAGGTTTACCCCTAACAGAGAGTGGATGAAAGTACATCGATTTCAACACATTTATATTTGGTTCTTCTATTCGATATCAACTATCTCTTGGATTACAACCAAGGACTTCGTTAGAATGCATCGCTATTATAAAATGGGTTTAGTAGGCTCCGAGAGCGTCTACAGAAAGAAAATGGCGCAAGTAGCCATTTGGAAAGCGATGTATTATGTTTATGCGTTAGTATTGCCATTGATCTTCCTGCCTTTTGGCCCCGGTGTTATACTGCTTGCTTTCTTGAGCATGCACATGGTTACTGGGATTTGTATCAGTGCGGTTTTTCAAACGGCTCATATCATGCCTGACATGAAATTCCCTAAAATGGCTGAAGATGGAATGATTAATACTGATTGGTCGATACATCAATTAGAAACTACAGCAAACTATTCTCCGAATAGCAAGGTGTTTTCGTGGTTAATTGGCGGCTTAAACTATCAGGTGGAGCATCATCTATTTCCTAATATTTGTCATGTCCATTACCCCCAATTGTCAAAAATAGTGAAGGATACAGCGGATGAATTTGGTATTCCATATTACAGCCATAAGACTTTCGCAAGTGCACTAGTACAGCATACCCGTAAACTTAGAAACCTAGGACAGGAATTCAGTACTGAAAGTCCTCTGATGCACTAGAATAACTAGATTTAATGATTTTGAAGCCTAGCTAATTTTTTAGCTAGGCTTTTTTTGTTTAAGCCTTCATAGGCTATGAAAGAGAACGAGTAGGCCAAAACGCTTAAAAAAGTCCCTTAAGTCATTTGAGTTGATAATTTCCCTCTTTGCCATCTGAAATTGTGGGTCTTCGTTGTGAGTGGTTTTAGAAATAAAATTCACGTGCTTATGCCTAACTTTGGCTTTATCGACAAGCTTGATCATCTGATTTTGAGCCACATGATATAAATAAGCTTTCGCCATATCCGGCATTACCTTTATACAGTTCTTACAAAGCGTGAGAAAGGCCTCTTGCACCATATCTGCAGCTCTTTCTGCCTCACGGTACTTATGGTTAAAAAGTTTCGAATTGTAGGAGAAAGGCTTCTGAATAAGCTTTCATAAAAAGCATTGTCACAACTATTCTTTAAATCGGATGAATCCAAACTTGGTTTTACTTTAAGCTAAAAACAGTAGTCGTTTTGCCAGCGACTATAAAGTCCTTACTAATATCGACTTTTTCGCCAGTGATCACATTCTCTGCAGCGCTATAGCCACGAAGCATTTCTATATGTTTTTGTCGAGATAGCGTGATTGGCCCATCATTCATGTTCATAATGACCATGACACGCTCATTATCAGTATACCTGAAATATACGTAACTATTACTCTCAGGTACATAGTGAAGGAGTTTTCCATGATGAATTGCATCACTTGTCTTTCTCCAGTTAGTAATTTTCTTTACATAGTCGAACATGGCGTTTTCTTGAGCTGTTCTGCCTGCTTGTGTAAACACAGAGCGTGCATCTCCCTCCCAGCCACCAGGCATTTCTGCTCTTTTATCTCCGTCACCTCCTTGAGTACCTTGTTTAAAGGCTAATTCAGTACCATAGTAAACCTGAGGAATGCCTCTAGTCGTCAATAAGAAGGTATAGGCCATTTTTAAATGGTCTGGATTTTCACCGAGAGTCGAGAAGATTCTACCAATGTCATGGTTATCCAAAAAGATCACATTCTTCATCGGGTCGGAGTAGATTCTGTCTTGCGATAAAGCATAATAGAGTTTCATGAGGCCGCTATCCCATCCGAAATCTGAATTAAATCCGTCTCTTATTGCAAAGTGTATTTGGAAGTCTGTAACACTCGGCAGATAAGAATTGTAGCCATCGCTTTCACCTTCTTTGTCTTCTTGCCAATAAGCTTCATGCACAACTGTATTGACCCAAGACTCTCCGACAATGTTAAAGTCAGGGTAAGCCTCTATCACTTCTTTGGCCCAGCGCGCCATATACGCTTTATAAGGATAGACATAGGTGTCCATTCTAATGCCATCAATACCACTATATTCAATCCACCAGAGCGTGTTTTGAATCAAGTAGTCTGCAAGTATTTCATTTCGCTGATCTAGGTCTGGCATCTCATCAACGAACCAACCTTTAATCAGCTTATCCTCATCATATTCGGAAGCATAAGGGTCTGAGGCTACTGACCCTCTATAACTCGTGTTTCCATAAACTTTTTGATCATGTACCCAGTTTTTAAACGGTAAATCTTTCATCCACCAATGCTGATCTCCTATATGGTTATGAATCATATCCATTATGACTTTCAAATCATTAGCATGGCATGCTTCAACAAACGCTATAAATTCATCGTTGCTACCAAAGCGTCTGTCAATCTTATACATGTCAGTGGCCGCGTAACCGTGATAAGCTTTGTATTCTGGCGTTTGATCATTTTCGAAAACTGGGGTAAGCCATACTGCAGTCATTCCTAATTCTTTAATGTAATCGAGCTGTTCTTGAACGCCTTGGATGTCTCCGCCATGTCTACCGCTAGGGTCATCTCTACGGGCCGGCTCTAGCATTCCTTCAACTGTATCATTGGCTGGGTTGCCATTCGCAAAACGATCTGGCATCAGGAGATAGATCACGTCTTCACTACTAAAACCCTGATTTCTATTTTCAGGAGAAGGTCTTTCTTTGAGTTCATAGGGAAGGAGTGATCGTTGCTCCTGATGACTCAAAACGATATTGAACGGGCCTGGGCTGACGTCAGGGCTAATCTCTAAGTTAAGAAACAGATAGTTGGGGCTATCACCGTTGATCTGATTGACAAAGGTGATTCCAGGATGGTCTATGGTCACATTCCAAGCCGAAATACTTTCCCCATAAAGCGTAATTTGGAGTTTCTTAGTTGGCATATTCGCATACCAGAAAGGAGGTTCCACCTTTAGATCTGATATATTTTGACCAATAACTGTCTGGCTTACCAAAAGTAGTGTTAAAGATAACTTGATTGAATATTTCATCTTGCGTGTCTGAGTGAAGGAGAAAACTAAGGAATTATGGAGAATACGGGAAACCTTTTTAATACTGTTTGGTACTGAGTTGGCTGCCAGTATGTTAATACTTACCACGAGTGTAAAGAGTGAGACTAAAACACTAACCAACAAGGGTGGTATGCTTCCATTTGTTATTCTAACGAGAAGAGGTGTATGAGCTTTCTTCATGGGCAGTAAAGTAGTAAATGATTTTTACTTCTCTACTAGGTTGAATTGAAAGTGCAGGTAAAGTTGTTTTATACTTTAATGGATTGATTATCTCATTTGATGTTAAGCGTCTTTTGCCTATTTTCCAAAACCAAAACTGCAATATGAAAAGACTTCTATTGGCAATCTGCCTGTTCTCTATCTGTTCTACTTCTTTCGCTCAAAATTTAGGCCCCTCAATTCTATCCATGAAGGATAGGGCGGAAGTCATCAATGGATTATTAGAAGATAAGGTCCAAAACTATCTACCTGCCATTATGAGGCGAGAAGGTATCGATATGTGGGTAGTTATGTCGCGCGAATATAATGAAGACCCTGTCATAAAGACGTTGTTACCAGCAGAGTGGCTAGCGGCCCGAAGAAGAACCATTTTGGTCTTTTACGATAAAGGGGGAGATACACCATTAGAGACACTTGCGGTAGCAAGGTATGACGTAGGGACTAGTTTTAAAAGTGCGTGGAACAAAGAAGAACAACCTGATCAATGGGCTAGATTGGCTGAGATTATAAAGGAGCGAAAACCAAAGAAAATTGGTGTTAATAAATCTCAATTCTTTGGTTTGGCAGATGGCATAGTAGCCACTGACTTAGAGGAGTTTAAAGCTGCTTTACCTAAAGCTGATCAGAACAAGATTGTATCGGCTGAAAAAGTTGCGATCGGTTGGTTAGAAACTAGGACAGCAGCTGAAATGGCTATCTATCCGCATATCGTTAGAATTTCGCATGACATTATTAAAGAAGCCTTTTCTAATAAGGTCATTACTCCAGGTGTAACCACAACTGAAGATGTTGTTTGGTGGATGCGAGAAAAGGTTAGAGAACTTAAGCTTGTGACGTGGTTTCATCCGACAGTTGACGTGCAGAGAGCTGATCCAGAGAATTTCGATCACCTAAGGACCTTCAGTAAGCGTCCTGAAACAAATGTGATCTTACCTGGCGACTTACTTCATTGTGACTTTGGGATTACCTACCTGCGCCTTAACACGGATCAGCAACAACATGCGTATGTGTTAAAACCGGGAGAATCAGAAGTACCAACCTTCCTAAGAGAAGCCTTTGACAAAGGGAACCGTCTTCAAGATATTTTCACCAATAACTTTAAGGAGGGTAGAACGGGAAATGAAGTACTCAAAATGAGTAGGACTACTGCTATAGCCGAGGGAATTAAACCTTCTATCTACACTCACCCAATAGGGTATCATGGCCATGCTGCAGGAAGCACACTAGGCATGTGGGACTCACAAGGTGGTGTGCCAGTAACAGGGGATTATCCATTACACTTAAATACGGCATATTCAATCGAATTAAATGCCTCAGTCTATCTAAAAGAATGGGACAAAGAAATCAGAATAATGCTTGAAGAGGAGGCCTACTTTGATAAAACTGGGGTCTGGTATATTGACGGAAGACAAGAGGGTATCTTAATTATTCAAAGATGACCTATCTGCGAGTTCTGATTGGCTTGCTTTTATTACTTTCTTCTATTCAGCCTATTAAGGCTCAAGAACGGAGTGTGATTGATCTGAGGGATACAGATTTAAGTAAGCCGATTGAACTTACGGGACAATGGGATTTCTATTGGAAACAGCTCATTACATCATCTGAAGGCCTAACACCTTCCGAGAGCAAGGTGATACTGCCTCACGATTGGGCGCTAGAGACTATTGAGGGCGAGCGCTTATCTGCCGAAGGTTATGCTACCTATGCTGTCAGACTTATACTTCCAATTGAAAAACCTCAATTGGGGATGTACATTCCTCATGCATTTTCTTCCTATAAAGTGATTGTCAATGATTCCCTGATATGGGAATCAGGAAAGGTAGGGGTGTCAAAAGAGGAATACAGAGGCTACAGAGAACCCAAAGTGGTGTCTTTGAAAGAGTTCAAAGCGTAAACATTAGATATTCTTATTCAGGTAGCTAATTTCGATCACTATAATGCAGGCTTGTACTATCCGTTGGAACTGGAGGCATATAATAATCTCACTAGAAGAATCAGAAGAAATCAAGGGATTAGCCTTTTTTTAGCGGGTGGTTTTTTTATCACAGGTTTTGTACTGCTCGCGTTTTCATCTGTGTATAGGAGTTTATCTCTTCCTATTCCATTCTATGCCATTTTTTCATTGAGTATGATGTATCGTATGATTGGTGCTGACTATTATCCACTTCAAGCCATGTTTAACGACTTGAATTTCCATTTGGCGATTACCATGGAGTATCTAAGCGCTTACACTGCTGGGCTATCAGGTGGACTCTTTATCTTTTTCATGTATCCAAAACAAACACCAAGGTGGACCAAATGGTCTTTTGCGATGATAAGCAGTGTGTTTATTCTGATCACTTTGTCAACAAGTTCTTTGTTTTTTACTTCAGTTCTCGGTTACTACCTATACTTTCTCTTGTCCTACCTCATCATGTTTTTATGCATTATTGTCAAGGCCAAAAGACAAAAGGATCCCACCTCTGATTATCTGCTTTTAACATTAGTGGTCGTATTTGTTTGGGCCATATTCCAAACGGTATCATTTCTAAATGCCACAGAGCCTTTCTATGAATTAAGAGTGATAATGGTTAGTTGTATAATCATATTGTGTAATTTGGCGCTATTTAGAACCTTCGTTACGCGAATTAATTTGGTTAAACAAGCTGAAGCTGAATTAGAATATCAGAAGAGTCGGCAGACCATGCTCTCATTAATTTCTCACGAAATAAAAATGCCAATTGCTACACTTCAGATGAGTATGGAGATGCTGAAAATGTCCAGCGAGCGTCCGGAGAAATTTGAAAAAATCAAGGATAAAATTGTTGGTCTTTCATTGAATGCTGTTGAGTCTATTAAGCGTATGCTGAATGACTTTATCTATTTTATGTCTTTAGATCAATCGTCAAATGATAAGCTTTCATTTGAAGAGATTAAGTCATTTGTCTCAGATAACTGGACTATAAAATTAATTTCTGAGTGTTCAGAGGACACAACGAAAAAGCAATATCCAACCGATAAACTAACACTCAAATACATTCTTAATACAATAGTTGGGAATGCTGAAAAATATACCAAAGGCAATGATCAGCCAGTTGAAATACACTTGAAAGCTGATGCGTCCGAAGTTCTTATTGAGGTAAGGGACTTTGGGATTGGAATGTCTAAAGAGCAATTGGCTAAAATGGGGAGCGAGCAAGCTAAAATTGATGAAAATCAAGAAATTACTGGTATGGGCTTCTATCTTGCTAAAGATTTGTCAAGGCGACTGGGCCATGAGTTATCGATTACTTCTCGAGGAACAGATGGGACAAGCGTTTTTGTAAAGATTAAAAAAGGATGATCAACTTATTAATTGTAGAGGATGATTTTGCTGTGAGAGATACGCTCAAGGATTTCATTGAGTTCATGTATGACGATGTAATCGTGTCTGAAGCAGTTGATGGTAAATCTGGGAGTGCTAAATTAGATACTGAAAGATTTGATATCATCATTACCGATCAGATGATGCCCGACATGAAAGGGTCGGACTTGATTGGCCGCTACCTAGAAAAGCTGACCAAAGAAAGCTCTTGGATCTACGTTTACAGTGGTCAAATGAGTGATGAACTGCAGAATCAATTTCAAGATTATACACAAGTACAGATCATCGATAAATTTACAAACCCTACTTTCTTCAAAGAGATTATCGACAAATTTAAGGATGGTCAAGCTGAGGCATAAATTCTCATTGTCTTAAAGTTTTTTTCAGCTACTTTACGTTGGTCAAATAGCTGCGATGCCTAAAGCAAATAAGGACTTTTATAATTACTTCTCTCAAAACCTTATTAAAGGTTTTATCTATCTCATTGTCCTTATTGGGTTAATCATACTGTTCAAGAGCTTCTTTAGAAATCAGTATGACCTAATTGAACATGCTGTTTCTGATAGCTATTATTTGATGTTCTTGATATTCCTTATTTCTGAGTTCTTTGTAGGGATTTTACCGCCTGAACTTTTCATGATTTGGTCTATAGATGACCCTTGGCAATATTATATCACTGCTGTAGCTACGATGATACTTGTTTCTCTCTTCGCGGGCTGGTTGAATTATCGTGTAGGACGCAAACTTGGTGAAAAGGAGTTCTTTATGAATTTTGTAAATAAACGGCTTCGGTTCAAGAAATACGAACAACGCTATGAACAGTACGGAAGTGGTTTAATCGTAGTTTCCGCACTTACACCTTTGCCCTTTGCGCTTGTGAGTATGCTCACAGGAACCCTAGGCTATCCGCAGAATAAGTACTTCCTATTTGCTTCCTTTCGAATCATTCGTTTTGTCGTATACGGAATCATTATTTGGAATTTAGAAGGAGTAATCTGATACTATCTATAGGTTTTGGAGTTATATATCTAATTACAATTTAGAATTAGCTCAATTCATGAAAGTTAGCGCACTCCCAAAATTCATACTTCTCCTTTCAGTATTATTCTTTGTCAGTTGTGATAAAAAGGAAGATTTTGTTGATCCTGATGGCTATGAAGGTGTTGATAGTCGCCTGTGGTATTTCCTAGATGCTTTTGAACAAGAAGCTAAATTTAGAGGTATAGCAGTTGATTTAAGAGCTTCAGGCCTTACTGGTAGGATTGCCAATATTGATGAGCTAAGAGTTGCTGGTGGCTGTAATTTTCACGGTTCTGCACCGAATGAAATCATTTTAGACACCACTTTTTGGAGTACACTAAGCTTTATGCAAAGAGAAATGATAGTGTTTCACGAGTTGGGTCACTGTATACTTTATAGAGAGCATAGAGAGGGTGCCGATGTCGCAGGGCTTTGTATTTCCATTATGCGCAGTGGCTTAGAAAGCTGTCTAGACGGATATTCCGAGACCACAAAGGAGGCTTATCTAGATGAGTTGTTTAATCCTGAATTTGCTAACCAGATTACGCCTTAGTGGCTGGCTGAGTAATTACATCTGAATATCATAAACGATAGGGTAGGGCTCTGGAATCTCACTACCATCTTCATCCATCATTTCTCTCATATCAATTTCTATTGCACGAGACATTGTAGTAATAGGTACATCATTGGCAGAGCCTTCAAATGGGTTTTCACCAGCAGTACCTATGCGTTGCATTGTATTGAAAATCCATGAGACTAAGGCAGAGAATGGTACTGCTAGCTAAACGAAATATGCTCCGATTTCATGGCCGTTTGTGATAAGTTTAGCTCCGATTGCAGAAAACTCAGGTACTCCACCTAAGGGCAATAAAAAGATAAATAGATTAACGAAATCGTAGGTGAGCATAGCGTACTGCCTCGGGTAAGGGAAATTCTTAATGCGCTCAGATTTACCCTGAAGTGTAAAAAATTCCTGAACAACATTTTCTAGCTCCAGGAATGAGAACTCCCAAATATGTCCACTTTCCTTCAACCTTTGTAAAGGTTTGGATTGAAGAGATAGGACTGCGTTCGCTTTGTTGCTTTTAGACATTACATAGGCGACTTCTTCGGCCGATAATACTTTTTTGAATTCTTCTTCTTTCGGAATGTTTAACTCCGGAAGGTTCAGCCTTTCTCCCCATGCTTTATGATCTTTCGATTGAGTATATGTTTTCCATGGCTTATTTTGACGCATAGCATACCTGAGCGCAGGCAACCAGGCGATTTGCCTATGTACCAAGGTCTTTTTTTCTTTTAAAAACTCATCACTGCTAAGGTCCTTAGGCGCATGTTCGTTAGTAATAATATCTCTGATCATCGTAGTCCAAGTTCGAGAGTTGTTTACTATACCACCCCAAATCTTTCTTGCCTCCCAGATGCGGCCATAAGCTGCATTATTCTGAAAGCCGATGAGGAATGCGACCGCAGTACCGACCAAGGCTATTGGAGTCCATGGTAATTGAATCCATTGGAGCGCTAGTAATTCGTAAAGGGATGTGATGACGAGCGCCAGCACGATGAAGAAGCGTGTTTCTCGCTTAGTCCATTTCAGCATATCGTGCTTCGAATATTTTTTTGGTGTACATACTATTGTCTTTGTCTTTCTAAAGATAACCACCTCATGATATTTTGTATATTGAATCTATTCAATTCAAGCTTATGAAACGCAGAGACTTTCTATCATCAAGTGCATTAGCAACCACAGGAGTAGCCTTTGGCCTGCATAGATTATTCACTAGATCGACCCTTAGATCATTCCAATTAAACTATGCACCACATTTCGGGATGTTTCGGAACTCTGCACCAGGTGGATTCCTGAATGAGCTTGATTTTATGGCAGAACAAGGCTTTAAATCATTGGAAGACAATGATATGAAGAAACGTTCGATCCAAGACCAACAGGCAATTGCTAACCGCATGGAGAAGTGTGGGATGACCATGGGGGTATTCGTAGCACATACGATTTACTGGAGTGAACCCAACTTGGCTAGTGGGAAGAAAGAATGGAGGGAGGAGTTTCTAAAAGAAATCGCAGCGTCTGTCGAAGTTGCCAAAAGAGTAAATGCCAAATGGATCACTGTGGTCCCAGGTCACTTGGACCTTCGTAAGGACATGGGCTATCAAACGGCAAATGTTGTTGAATCTTTGAAGCAAGCTTGTGCCATTTTGGAGCCACATGGTTTAGTAATGGTTCTCGAGCCACTTAATCCACGGGATCATCCAGGGCTATTCTTGACTAAAGCTTCTCAAGCATATGAAATCTGTAAAGCAGTAGATAGTCCTTCATGTAAAATTCTATATGACATATATCATCAACAAATTGCAGAAGGCAATCTTATTCCAAACATAGCAGCATCGTGGGGTGAGATTGCTTACTTCCAAATCGGTGATAACCCAGGACGGAAAGAGCCGACTACCGGAGAGATCAACTACAGAAACGTATTCAGATACATTCACAACAAGGGATACCGTGATGTGCTAGGAATGGAGCATGGTAATTCGATGAAGGGAGTAGAAGGTGAGAAAGCCGTAATTGAGGCCTATCAATTTTCAGATGATTTCTGAAATCTTTGGAGAACAATCACGAAGACATCTAGTTATTGAATGAAAGTCTATGATATGCTTTACTCTTTGATTTTAATATTCAACCTCTTTGGCCCAATGGGAGATTTTACATTTGATTTCGGTAAAGAGAAAGATGGACAGGAATGGAGAATTGTTAATGATGGTGTCATGGGAGGCTTGTCCCGAGGTAAAATAGAATTTACCGAAAATAGCCTTATTTTTTCGGGCACTGTTTCTCTTGAAAATAATGGTGGCTTTACCTCATTTCGTGCGCCTTACGGTCAGTATGACTTGTCGGAATATGATAAAGTAGAAATAAAATATAGGTCTGAAGGGATGGATTGTGCTTTATCCTTTGATCAAAATAGTC
>CBFIAY010000027.1:22738-24522 GCA_965660665.1 Roseivirga sp.
TGTCGGAATATGATAAAGTAGAAATAAAATATAGGTCTGAAGGGATGGATTGTGCTTTATCCTTTGATCAAAATAGTCACTTTTGGAGACCAAATCATAAAATGCCTATTCCTGCAACTAAAAATGACTGGATAACGCTTGAGGCTAACCTATACGAACTGAGTGAATACCAAATGGGTAGAATGACGGGTGGACAGATGTCTGAAAGTGACGCCAGACAAACGATTCGCTTAGGCCTGATTACTGATTCCAAAAAAGCAGGATCTTTCTCTTTAGAAATCGACTACATCAGATTCTACAAATCAAAGTAGTTCTAGTTCGGGACTAGTGTCTACCTCTGGATACTTTGACTTAAGTGCTTAGAATTGGTTACATTCAAGGAGTAAACCTTTTTGAACTAAATACTCTAATTTTTTGCGTTTTTGGCTAGTCGCGTGTTTAACACTTCTCATTACTTCTTCTTCTGGAGATAGTGGTTCAACTTGGAGCCTTCGCAAAGCTGAACAAGGCATTACGGTCTATACAAAAACGCATGAGGACAATGGCCTCAAGGTATTTAGAGGGATTACCGAAGTAGAGACTTCTTTAAGTAGTTTGATCTCCCTGATGAAAAGTATTGAAGATGGCCCTAACTGGATTTATAACTGTACGGAAGCAAAGGTACTAGGGTCAGAAAACTTCTGGGAAGAGTATATCTACTTCCGTAGCCATGTCCAATGGCCCTTCCGCGATCGAGATGCTGTTATGCACACAAAGCTGACCCAAGACCCTGACAGTAAAATTGTAACCATCACGATGAAAGGTTTGCCAGACTATATTGGCAAGACAAAGAATGTCATAAGGATGCCTGTAATGGAAGGCTTTTGGCAACTAGTTCCAGTTGAAGGAAAAGTAATTGTCACCTATGAAATGATGTGTGACGCGGGTAAAGGAATCCCTGATTTTTTGGCCAATGCTAGCCTAATAGATTATCCATTCGAGACCTTATTAAACCTTAAGGAAAGGGTTCGTTCTGAGAAATATCAAAACGTTATCTATCCTGAATTATCCGAGTCTGATCAATAGCACCGTTGAATAGAAGATTCAGATTATCCAAATGAACGATCAACTGTCCACTGATATAAATCTTCAGTAATGAACAAAAAGATAATTTAGCTTTGCGGCATGCGAAATAAGTTGATTTTATTGCTGCTCTTGATCAGTGCTTTTGGCCATGCTCAAGAAATCGAAATCAAGAAAATAGATCAGAAGATCATTATAGATGGTCAGATTGATGAGATCTGGGCATACGCAGATTCTGCCTATAATTTCCAACAGTTTTTCCCGATGGATACATCGCTCGCCTATGCCCAATCTGTGGCTAAGGTGCTGTATGACGACCAGTTTATCTATGTGTTGGGCGTAATGCAAAACCCTGATGGCGATAGAGACTACATCACTCCATCCTTGAGACGAGATTTTTTCGGGGACGCTAATGATTCGTTCTCGATATTAATAGATGCCTTTCAGGACAATACCAATGCCTTTATTTTTGGCATTAATCCTTTTGGTGTTCGAAGAGAGGGCCTTATCGCCAATGGCGGAAGCGGTCAGGGCGCTTTTAGCTTAAACTGGGATAATAAATGGAAAGGCGAGGTGCGGCAAGAAGATGGTTATTGGGTAGCCGAAATGGCCATCCCATTAAAAACGCTTCGATTTGCTGAAGGCCAGACAAAATGGAATGTAAACTTTTACCGGGTTGATAGTGAGTACGCAGAGCGTTCTACATGGTCGCCAATATCAAG
>CBFIAY010000028.1:0-22955 GCA_965660665.1 Roseivirga sp.
ATTGAAAAGCTTCATGCGCGTGATTTGATACAAGGTACGTTAATTAGAGAATTAAGCGTTTTTTGGAGACATAAAAATGCTTTGAATTGGTTGTCTCAATAATTGAATACAAGCGAAAGGCAGACGAGTAGGGCTTCCCGAAACGAGTTCGGGCCGTTAATTTCTAACGGCCGAAATTGAATGGGGGCGTGTCTCCTCCTAGGTTTATTGTGAAAACGGATTTGAGGCATAAAAAAAAGCTCCACATTTCTGTGAAGCTTTTGTTGGTCTACTAGGGCTCGAACCTAGACTCTTCTGTACCAAAAACAGACGTGTTGCCAGTTACACCATAGACCATTCTCGTTTTGGAAGTACAAAAGTAGTATTTGGTGCTTTATTTGAAAACCTTTTCCGTGAAATTTTTAGAAACTTTTATCATTTGTCAATCTTCCAAAAAGCGATGCCTCCAGCTTGCTTACCAAGGTAGGCAGTGTCAATTACTTTAAGTGTCTTAAGGTCAATTACATCGACCATTCCAGGATCGTCATTCTTGCCTTCGACAGACACAAAAGCGTACCTGCTGTCTGAAGAAATAGCAACGCCATGCGTTACTTTTTGACTGTTGTCTAAACTTGCGAGTTCTTTGCCTGTTTCTAAATCCCAGATGCCAGTCTTTGCAGCTGTTTTGTAGGAAACCACCATGTATTTGCCGTCAGGGCTTAAATCAATGTTGTAAGGACCTTTATCGGTGATGAACTTACGTGTCGCTTCCCAAGTCTTGGTGTCTATCTCTAAAATTTCGGCAGCACCGTTTCCCGCTACATAAACTAAGTCTTTTGATGGGTGAGGGCTAACCCAAGTTGGTTTGAAAGCTGAATGCTTCATTTTCCCCATCTCCATTCCACCCATGTCCATTTTGCTATGGTCCATTTTTGAATGATCCATTGGCTCAGCTTTCTTCTCTTCCTTTTTCATATCCATACCAGAATGCTCCATTTTACTGTGGTCCATCGTGGAATGATCTACTAATCCTTTTGAGGCTTTGTCAAGGTCAAGTGTTCTGGCTACTTTTAAGTTGAAAGCATCAATCTCAAATAGCTCACCAGACATCATCGCAACAGAATAATGCTTCATTCCATCGGCAGATAATCTACTACCATGTGGCATTGCACCTGTAGTTATCTGATCAAGTTCTGTCATGCTTTCTACGTCAACCACAGATACTGTACTCGGAACCATATCACCGTGCAGGTTAAAGTTGACGACATACAGTAAACCCGTTACCGGAGAGATTTGCATAGAGGCAGGGAAGAGGCCGAGTTCAACAGAGCCGACTACTTCATCCGTACCGGTCTTATACTTATACAGTCTTCCGTAGGGGTTTCCATGAGCTAAACTCAAATACCAATATTCACCTTTTGGTCCTACTGTAATGCCATGTGGTCCTTCAATTTCTTGAGGCCAAACACCCACTTGAATGTTTTTGATCGTTTCTGCTTTCTTGCCATCAAATTTTATAATGGACACTTCATCTTCCGACTCAGCAGTCACATAGACATAATAGTTTTGGGCTTGCAGTGTTGTAGCTGCTAACACAAATAAAGCAGTCAAAAGTATTTTTTTCATATTCTTATGTTTCAGGAAGGGAAAGCGTGAATAAGTAATGATGTCTTATTACTTCATTACTTATTCACGCCATTCATTTAATTACTTGCTCTGAATCTTAGTTTCTTTTGGCTTTTCTGGTTCAAGCTTTGCTGACCAAATACCACTGTTAAAATCAGAGTAGAAAACGTGTCCTTTATACAGTTGAGCGCCCCAAGTAAATGGTGCGTTTGCCGTGTAACCATTCGGATCATTAGGCACTATCCAAGCCATTTCTCTGCCTTGTGCTCTTAGATCACCCATTAACTCACCACTTAAGTCGACTATACGCACACCCTCGTTGTAGAAAGCAACATAGAGAATATCATCTTCTATCCAGTAGTTATGAGAACCTGCGTTCGGTACTTCAAAACGTGCAATCTCTTCTGGGTTGTCAAGGTCGGTGAAGTCAACAATGTGTAGGTAACCAGCCGCTCTGTTTACACCACCTTTTTGCGTATTCAGGCCGTAAGGGAATATTTCGTCACCGCCAATCACATAAAACTTACCAGTTGACTTACTTCTGTATGGGAAGGCAGCATGGTTTGCATTGTTTGGATAAGCATAGCTAGCAAACTGCGTTGGATTCTTGACGGAGCCACCAGCAATTCCGTTGCCAACATCTACTAATTGCAGACCGTCAGACCAATTAGAAGAATACGCAATGCCATCTTCTACCCAAACATCGTGAATAGAATGACCAGGTGTATCTAATTCGAATTTAGATACTGCATAGGGCTTGGTAGGGTCTTCAATGTTGATGATGTAGTACTTCTGTCCACCACTAAGGGCATAAATGTGATTATCGGCAATGAATACATTGTGCACACCACCAGTCATATTTTCGTCAAATCTTGAGATGATTTTAGCGTCTCTTGGATTCTTAACATCAATTATTACCAAACCATTTTTTCTGTCTGAAGCACCTTCCCGGCTAATTACACAGATCGTACCATCTTCTGAAATCTTAACATCATTTACTGTTCTCGCATCGACTTGAACAGAATCAATCTTAGTCATATTCGCAGGATCTGTTACATCCCAGAAATAGGCAGTACCATCAGCACCCCAAGTTCCTGTAACAGCGTAGTCTCTTCCGTCAATGCCTTCCCAAACCCAAAAGTCTGAGGTATGCTTATCGGTTACAGAACCTTGACCTACTACTTCAATTTTTCTAGCCACGTCTCTAGGGCTTATTTTAAGTGTTTTCGAAGCAGATGCTACACCACATGACACAGTTACAGTATACATGCCGGCTTCGTCAGCTACGAAACGTCCATCTTGCTTGATTAGACCTGCAGCATTATGGCTTGTGTTGTCAGATACACCATTGTAAGAATAGTATAGCGGAGCGTCAGTCACTACGTTTCCTTTAGCATCGAGTGCTTTGGCAGTGAAATGGAATACATCACCTGTCCTTGCTTGATCACCATCAGCAGTCAATTCAATTCTTGTGATTGGATTTTTCACCACGTTGATGTTCACTGTGTTGACTACATCTTCAGATTTTATCTCAATACTGGTTTTACCAGATTTATATGTAGTAATCATGCCGAATGAATTTACCGTAGCGATGGATTCATTTTTAGAAGAAAAGGAAACGCTAGGGTTTTCTCTGACTAGGTCAGCCTTATCAATTACTGTATAGGTCAATGTGATTGGTGTACCAGCATAGATTTTGTTCGGCACATCGTCCACTTTAATTTCAGCTATAGGAGGGAAGTTAACGGTTACTTTAAAAGTTTCCCTTGCTGCTCCTGGAGAAATTGCAATGATATCAAAAGTACCAGGTAATAGGGCTGTCAGTGTATTCTCACCATCAATCGAAAGACTCTTACGTGCTCTTGAAAGAATCCTAACAGGAGTCTCTAGCTTTTTTCCGTCTTGCATTACATAAGCATTTAGCTTTTGCTTTGCTCCAACTTCGAGCACTATGTTTTCTTGCTCGAGAACTATTTTTTGGCCAAAAATGGCTGCTGGCACAGTCAGTAGTAAGGCCAGTACATAAATGCGGGTTAACTTCATCATATTCAGTTTAAAGAATTTAGGTTATGAATGTACTCAATCTTGGATAGTGATACAAGGTGCTAGTATGTGTGTGGTTACCAAATGGATTTAAGTGATGTGGTTGTTAACCCATTAAAAGTCAATTCACCCTCCTTAGAGAAAATCACGCCTCTGGGGTATCCTTGATTTGGAAAGTAGAGCTCCGTCATTGAGAACTCTCCATTGTTTACGAATATTTCTACCGAAGAGTGATCGATAAAGACTTCTAGTTCAACCTTTTGGTCATCAGAGATATTCCTTGTTTGGGTATAGTGGATTTCTTTAGCAAATCTTTCTTCAAAATCTGTATTGCCAGATTTCGTCCTATCACTAAAGAGACGGCCGTCTTTAAAACCTAGTTCGTAAACATCACCCGTTTCTGGATTGTCCAGCCTAACACCAAAATACTTGGAGCTTGATTCGGACAGGTCAAAAGTGATTTCAAGTTTGTAGGGGAGTTGAAGATGCTTCGCGTCTTCTTGATCAAACCGGTAAAAGTTGTTTTTATCGACCGTTACGTTGTATTTCATTTCAATCTTATCGGACTCAAGGGATTCAAGTTCCTTAACAGGCCTTGATTCAACAGAGTAGACTCCTGTTTGATCGTTTCTTTTCAGGTGAAGGCTGCGAGGTAATGTCATTGCACTACGCCATTCTTCTGTTGGAACTAATTGGGCATAATCCCAATTGCTCATCCAGCCTATAAAAAGTCTTCTGCCGTCCTCTTCTGGTATGTCGGACCACGTGACACCAGCATAGTTGTCTCTACCATAGTCTAGCCAAGAGGTTCTTTCAGGAAATTGGTTATTGGTGAATGACTTACCGTCAAAATCACCAACAAAGTATTGTGTGCCAGATCCACCATTAGGTGCTCCGGGGTTAATGCTCACAAGTAAAACCCATTTTTCACGATCTTCACCTTCAATTCGTAGCTTGAAAATATCTGGACATTCCCAGACGCCTCCGTGGGCACCTTCTTCCATGCCAAAGTCACTTTCGAATTGCCATTCGATCAGGTTAGGGGAGGTGTAAAATTTGATACGGTCTCCTGCAGCAAAAGCCATCACCCATTTTTCACTTTCTTCATGCCAAATCACTTTAGGGTCGCGGAAGTCTTTAATGCCAGGGTTGGGGATGACAGGGTTTCCGTCATATACTGTCCATGTACGTCCTTTATCAAGGCTGTAGGCAATGCCTTGGGTTTGAAAGTCAATACGTCCAGAACGTTCGCCTTCCATTAGGTGCTGAGTGAAAATTGCCACCATGGGAGGGTGTTCTCCATCTTGAAAACCAGTAGTGTTTTTCCAATCGATGACAGCGCTGCCAGAGAAAATATGGCCTAAGCTATCTGGATACAACGCAATGGGTAAACGTTCCCAAGTAACCATGTCTTCACTCACTGCATGCCCCCAGTGCATAGGCCCCCAAACTGTACTATCAGGATAGTATTGATAGAATAGGTGGTATTCATCCTCATAGTATACCATACCATTCGGGTCGTTCATCCAATTGGCTTCTGGCGTAAAATGAATTTGAGGCCTGTATTGCTCTTCTTGTAGTTCAAATAAAAGGGCTGGCTGTTCTTTAGAGCAGCTTATAAGCGTTAAAGCGAAAAGAAGTAATAGTCCGTATTTCATTCCTGTTTCATTAATTCTCTTTCTAATGCTTCTAAGGACTTGCCTTTCGTTTCTGGCATTACTTTCCAAGTGAAGAGTAACTGCAAGCACATCATAAAAGCAAAAAATGCAAATACTGGCCATGGATTCTCTCCGAATATTCCTTGTTCTTTGTCAATAAATACTGGTGTGAGTAGCGTGATTAATGCAGCAAAAACCCAGTGTACTCCTGAACCAAAAGACTGACCAAAGGCCCTGACTTGATTAGGGAATATTTCAGAGATAAATACCCAGATTACCGCGCCTTGCCCAATAGCATGTGATGCGATAAAGATCAAGATAAAGGACAGGAGCAGGGTTGGGTCTGCCCCACTATTAAAGGACCAGGCGGTACCTGATAGGCCAATAATGTAGCCAATAGAACCAATGTACATAAGGGTCTTTCTACCTAACCTGTCAATTAAGAACATGCCCAGCATTGTGAAAATAAGGTTGATGCCGCCAATTGAGATCGAACTTAATAATGCGTCTTTGATACCAGCGGTGTCAAGTAGTTCTGGCGCATAGTATAAAATGAAGTTGATGCCTGATAGCTGATTGAACAACGCTAAAAAGAAGGCGAGCATAATAGGTTTAGAATACTTCTTTGAGAAGAGTCCTTTGTGTTTACCTTTTGGTTCTATATCTAACTCAATTGCTTTGAGTTCGGCTTCGGCATTTCCTGGGTTAATGATCTTTAGGACCTTCAAGGCTTCATCGCTGGCCTTTTTCTTTAAAACTAACCAGCGTGGACTTTCTGATACGCCAAGCACCATAATAGCGTAGAAAATAGCAGGGACAGCCTCAATTCCGAGCATGTATCGCCAATCGTTTTCTCCACCAATACCTTCAAGCAAGTAATTTGAAATGAATGCAATCAAAATGCCGAAGACAATCATGAATTGATAGAGCGCTACCAGTTTACCCCTGTCTTTTGAACCTGAGATCTCAGAGATGTAAGTAGGGGCGGCAACAGACGATGCGCCAACGCCTAAGCCGCCAATAAACCTAAAGATGGAGAATGTATATGGGTCTGTAGCTAAACCAGAGCCTATAGCAGAAACTAAATAAAGGATACCGATCCAAAAGAGTGTTTTCTTCCTACCGAACTTATCACAGGGTATTCCACCTAAAAGTGCTCCGAAAACAGTGCCCCACAAGGCCATGGACATAATGAATGTACCATGAAAGAATGGTGTCATATTCCAAAGCTCTTTGATGGGTTGGTTGGCTCCAGAAATCACTACGGTGTCAAAACCGAAAAGAAAGCCAGCTAAGGCCACAGTGATGGCCCAGAAGCGTAGTTTGTTAGATTGCATAATGTTGTAAGGTCAGCGGAAGATAGTGTTTTCTATCGAAAACTATTCGTCCGTATTGATCATTTGCATTAAGGGTAATTCACGTCCAATAGGTTTGCTTGGTATCATCTGAATAGTCTTAAATCCAAACTTTTCGTAGAATCCTACCGCATTGGGGTCAGAGAGTACTTGAATTTTTTGATTTGTAAAACCGGGCTCAGCCAAGGCTCGCTTTAACAGTTGAAATCCATATCCTTTGCCAAGGTCCTCTGGTAAAATCCAGCAATGCTCAATGTTAAAATGATCAGGTTCTTCGATAATGATGCAGAAGCCTCTGATCTGGTTGGCTAGTTTCAGTACCAAGACAAAATGCATGTTTAGGAAGTCTTTGTTAAAGGATAAATCATCTTTCCAAAGCGCAAGCCATGCTGCGGGGTAGCCCCAGTGTGCTTTGGCCTTTTGTGCGATGTTACCTAACAAAAAAGCATCCGCAAGGGATGCTTTTTTAAGTCTCGATATTTCCAATTAGTAATTAAGTTTCTTTAGATATTTAAGACTAGTGGTTAAACTGTCTAATGAGTTGTTCGCAAAGTTTCTGTCCTGTTCGATGAAGAAGTATTTCATCCCAGATTCTTCCTTATGCTTGAAGATTTGTTTCCAATCAATGATACCATTTCCTAATTCTGTCATCGGTTTTCCTTCGTCCAATGACAGGTCTTTTACATGCCAAAGCGCCACTCTACCACTATTCTCTTTAAAAATAGTCAGAGGGTTTTGCTCTGCAAATCGGGTCCAGTAAATATCAAGTTCAATTTGAACTGCAGATGGGTCGGTATCAAGTAGGATGTCGAAAGGAATCTCCCCATCCATCTCCTGAAATTCAAACTCATGGTTATGATAGGCGAAGCCCAAACCTGATCGAGCACACATTTCACCAGATTTTTGAAGAAGTTCAGCAAGTTTCTTGTACTGGTCGATATTCTCTCTCTCTGAAGGATTTAAATATGGACATACTAAATATTCAGCACCTAGTTCTTTGGCATCATCGATAGCGCGTTGGAACTCATGGTTGATGGTTCCTGAAGTTTTCTTATCACCTGACCCAGTCGGAACATGGATGCTCTTGACATCAATTTTTGACTTTTTCAGGATGGCTTTAGCTTCTTGAATAGGCTTTCCAAGTATTTTCCCAGCTTGGAAATCGAACAATTCTACATGGTCATACCCAGCTTTCTTCAGTGTTTTGAGCGTGCCAGCCATGTCTTGATAGATAACATCTCTAACGGTATAGGCCTGAAAACCGAAAGTTTTTATAACGCCATCGTCAAACGAACGGGAAAGTAGTGGTGAGGTTGCCATAACACCTGCTGAGGCTAAGCTAGCCTTTTGGATAAAATCTCTGCGTTTCATGTAATACAAATTGTAATTCGACTCAAACTAAGAAAAAACGACCTTTCAAACTACTCATCGGTCGTCATTGGACCTATAAAACAATAAATGTACCATTTCTAGAAGCTAGAAGCTGAACTACATCTTCTCATACATCTCTCTGAGCTTTTTCCGGGTGATGGTATCCTTCCAGTTACTACCGAGTGCATTTTCCCAAAGTGGTTCTAGGAAGAGGGCGACATCAATCATTTTTTCGAATTGATCATTGCTTAAGCCTGCACAGATGCCTTGTGGTATATCAATTTGGTGTTTGTCTACCATGGCTTTGAATTTCTCAACGCCTGCGGGGTAGAACTCTTCTAATTGATCAAAAACAATGCAATTGCCAATTCCGTGCTTGGTCCCTAATAAGAAACTTAGACCGTATGAAACGGCATGTGCTACTCCTACTTGTGAATAAGCGATGGACATTCCACCATGATAAGAGGCCATCATAAGCTTTGCATCCGAATCTTCGTCCCACACATTCTTCGTCAAGAACACGTCCTCACATAGATCGAGGGCCATTTCTCCGTAAGACTGAGAAAAAGTGTTCAGGTAAGTTCCGGTTAAAGATTCTATACAATGTATATAGCAATCCATACCAGTGTAGAAACGTTGATTTTTTGGGGCATTCTTGATCAAATCTGGATCGAGAATGATCTGATCGAAAGGAGTGTAGTCTGAGTTCATTCCTAGTTTACGTTCAGGACCGGTTAAAACGGTAGTCCTAGACACTTCAGCTCCTGTTCCAGAGAGTGTAGGTACGCCTACATGGTAAGCACCGGGTACTTTGACTAAGTCCCAACCTTGATAGTCAGCGGATGATCCTGGGTTGGTCATCATTAAGGCTACAGCTTTTGCTAAGTCCAGCATGCTCCCCCCACCAATGCCGATAATGCCCGATACTTGTCCAAATTCATCGATGAGTTCTTTGGCTAAACGGTCAACTTGCTTCGTCTTTGGCTCGTCATCAGCACTGGCAAAGACTATTTTGTCTTTGCCTTCCAAAGGAATGCTTGAGATTAAGCTTTCTCTTTTTGTGAAAATATCGTCAACGAGAAAAATGAAGGGGTAATCTCCCTTTCGTTGTGAAGAAAGGATTTCTGCGGTTTGGTCAAAAGATCCTCGGCCGTACACGACCATTTTAACCATTGGAAAATTCTTGAATGCTGTCATTAGTCTTCGATAAATGCTTTCGCGTTTTCTAAATCTTCTGGCGTATCGATTTCGATGCCCATGTATTCGGTTTCTACCATTTTAATTTTTTTACCTATTTCAAGGTAACGCAGACACTCGATTTTCTCAGTGTCTTCCAAAATGGTCATTGGTGTATTATAAAAATCAATCAGTGCCTGCTTTCTAAAGGCATAAACCCCTATGTGCTCATAGTATTTTGGGTTTGCACCTTTGTTTCTTGGATAGGGTATTGGCGAACGAGAAAAGAACATGGCGTAATTCTCTTGGTTCACTACCACCTTCACATAATTAGGATCCTCAATTAAGTTTACTTTGTTGAGGACTTGCATAAGAGACGCTAAATCAATTTGATCTGCATCAGGACCTTCAAAAACAGATAATAATTCGGTAAGAGGCCCTTTCTTTGTAAAAGGCTCGTCACCTTGAACGTTTACGATAATGTCCGCTTCAATTTGTTCTGCGGCCTCGGCAATTCGATCGCTACCGCATTCATGTTCTTGCTGACTCTTAATCGCTTTACCGCCATTATCGATTATTTCATTGAAGATCATATCTGAGTCAGTTACTACGTAGGTTTCTGCGAAAAGACCAGTTTCGATAACTGCTTCGTAAGTTCTAAGAATGACAGACTTGGCGCCAAGCTTGGCCATTAGTTTGCCAGGAAACCTAGTCGCCTCATATCTAGCTGGGATGAGCGCAACTACTTTCATGAAAGCACAGATTTGATAGTTGCTGCCATTTTCTCAGCACGCTCATTGGCTTGTTCTGGTGTCCACGTCAAGTTAATAAGCGAAGAAATTGTTCTGCCCATTATTTCATCAGATTGCTTGAAGTTATCAAAGTCCATCCGCTCGATAGCAGAGACAAGCCCTGGGTTCAAAGGGAAGAGTGATTTGGCTTTTTTCAAGTGATCCCACTTCTTGATGTAGTGCCAGTTGTTGTCAAACCAGTAAAAATTACCTCCAAGACCATTGGCTAAAAGCGCTTTATGAGCTGCTCTTGTTAAGTCTTCTGTCGGAAGGAAGAAGGACAAGAAAGAGGCATTTTCTCCTGCAGGATCTGGAATTCTTCTGAAAGTTACACCTTCTACTTGACTGAGTGCTGCTTTGATAACTGCGTTATTCTTACGCTGCGTTTCTAATATCCAGTCTAATTTTCTGATTTGCCCTAAACCCACTGCTGCATGCAACTCAGAAATTCTGAAATTGTAGCCTAAGTATGGATGAGTCTCGGCACCGCGATCGCTTCCTTCATGGTCATGTCCATGATCTGTATAGTGATCGGCATTGATATAGTATTCTTTATTATTGGTCAAAAAGACCCCGCCTTCACCACAAGTAATGGTTTTTACAAAGTCGAAGGAGAAGGTTCCTCCATCTCCAATCGTACCCAGCTTTTGTCCATTAAAAGTTCCGCCAATTGCTTGACAAGCATCTTCTAAGAGTAATAGGTTATGCCTTTTGCAAATGTCTTGCAATGCATCCATTTGAGCCATGGAACCACACATATGCACTGGCATCACCATTTTGGTGTTTGGTGTAACGGCAGCCTCAACTGCTTTAGGGTCTAAACAAAGCGTGTCGTCTACATCCACTAATACAGGTGTTGCTCCTGCTGCAATAATAGCTTCAAAGCTGGCGACAAAGGTGAAAGTAGGCATGATGACCTCGTCACCTGCACCAACTCCCATAACTGCCATAGCAGTAGAAAGGGCAGTGGTACCACTAGACGTCAGTTGTGCGTGTTTCACATCGAAAGTATCTGATACCGCTTGCTCTAATTCTTTAGATTTCCAATGACCATTACGCATATGATCAAATCCGTAGCGCATCAGTATTCCTGATTCGAGCACGTCATTTACTTCTTTTCTTTCTTCGTCACCGAATATTTCAAAACCTGGCATATGGGAGTGATTTTAGTCTCAAAAATAAATAGAAAAGATGATGTCTCATAAAGAGTAAAGCGAATAGAATTTCCATCACAGAAGCGTGAATTTGATTCTGAAACAATTATACAGATTCCTTAACAGAATTATTTTTATAATCAACAGATAGTCAGTAAGATATGAGTAGTTCTTCTTTTGGTCGACTACTTGTCATAAGAGGAATGTAGCTGAGGAATAAACAATAGGAGAGTGTGCAGGTGAAGTTGATGATTGTCTTCCCTAATTGGTTGAGATTAATTTTAACAACTATGATTTACGGTTCTTTTTTATCGATTTCGAGAATATTAGGCATAAAAAAAGCCCCGAGTGATCGGGGCTTTTCATGTCTTTAACTTGATCTTAGTTTGTTGTCAATACACCTCTTAACGCCAACACATTGACAGATGGAATGGAAGATCCCTTATTTGCATTAAGCGCATCAATAATAAGATTTGCTACAATAGCATAACCTCTAGGGTTAAGATGCACACCATCCGTAGAGAAGACGCCATTTGGACTGAAATCAGGTGCTAGGTTTACCCCATCAACTCTAATTCCAAGCTCTCCATCTACAGCTGCTACAGCTGCATTGCCCATTGCGGCTAGTGCGGCATTCGCACCGTTAGTAGGATCAACTAAGAAACGTGCAGTAGCGGCATCAAGACCCGCGAGATCTACAAATGTGGGCTGCACATCTACTAGCGTCAGTGCGCCTGGTGCAGATTGGTTAATACCAGCTACAACGCCAGCTATAGTCGCATTGAAAGTAGCCCGTGTTCCAACGACAGTTTGAACTTCTGAGGCAGAAAGAATCAAATTATCTGGAGCAGGGTAGCTAACACCTATAACAGCTGTAGGCTGCGGTACACCACCGACTAATAAGGGTTGGCCTAACGAAGTAGCCGAAGGAAGCGTTGGTAAATCACTTGATGTTGCAGGTCTAGATTGTCTGTAAGGGTCCAAGGCCGCACGTTGTCCCGCAGATATTGCACCTGCACCAACCATTGCGTCAAATAGCGGTCCGATGTCAGCTAGTGCATCATCATACATGAGTATCGGGTTAGCGCCTAATGCGTAAGTCACTTTTCTTGCATTGGCTTGCTCAACAGTTAACAAGTTAAGGTTCTTTAAACCATCCAAAGCAGCATTTAAACCTGCAAAGGCTCCATTAAGTTGATCAACAGTTGCTTGATCTGTCATAGGAATGGCGTTATAAGGCACAGCCCTAAAGAATGGCGCAAGGATGATTTGAGGGATTGTCATCACCACTCCTTGAGCTCCGGATTGCACTAGTCCACCGAGGGCCTGTGTCAACGAGGCTTGAAAAGCACCAGCGTCTGTAATTAGAGCTTCATTTGCTCCACCTCCAGCGGCATATCCAAGGATATCATTTTTTCCTAGCCAGAAACTAAAGAATGTTGGGTTGGCCTGAAGCGCATCACCTAATACGGTGCTTACACCCGGCTGACTTGCAAAACGACCATATAGTCCGTTTCTCGCTGCTAAGCCTGCATCAGCTACATCAACCAATCGCATACCTGGAACACCAAAGTTGTTGAGTGCACCTTTGTCACCGCCATAAGGAGTTGGTAATTCACCCACCGTAGGAACAGGTCTTAAAAGGCTAAGGCTAAGCTCTAATCTTCCAAATATATTTGTGCCATCAGTTCCTGAGAAACCATTGGCAGACCCAATATCTGGTTGGTTAAATGCTCCACCACCAATTCCAGAGATCTGAAATTGCTGAGCCAGTAGGTTAGGGAATGAGTGGGCTTGTCCACTAGTATACAAGGCATTATCCATGAAACCCGCAGTCAGCGAGTTTCCAATCGCCACGTATTTACTGAGGTTTAAGTTGCCTGATGTTCCTGTTACTTCACCTGGTAGTGGGTTTTCCTCTTCCAGTTGTGCTAATAGCGCTACGTCTTCATCGCAAGACTGAATGACGAAGGTCGATGCTAAGATTGCAAATAAATATATCTTAATATTTTTCATGTTCGTTTTGAGTTTTACTTGAAGAATTCGTCAAAAGTGATTTGTAGGTAATAGATACCTCCCACACTTGGGTTACCAAATGAAGTTGTATATCTCTCATTCAATAGGTTACTCGCACCTAATTTGAACATAGTTTTCCACTCTGGCATATTGTAACTCACTTGAGCATCTAATGCACCGTACTCAGGAATAATGCCTACACCGAATGAAGACTCCCACAAGAAGGCTTGTTGCCATCTGTAGTTAATGTTGAAACCAATTCGTTCTGTAACTTTTCTATTACCAAACTTCAAGTTATAACGATACTTAGGTGTGTTATAACTTGCTCTAAATCCCTGTGACAATAAATCGTCTTGAGAAATCAATTCGTTGTACGCTATGTTACCACCGAAGAAGTAACCACCGTCAAGCGTATAGTCAGCCGAAGCAGCCCATCCTTGAGATTTCACCTGTCCATCAGCGTTGATATCAAATCCGAAGCGTTGCGTTGCCACGGTACCATTTACAATTGCGCTTCTCTGAGCAGGAGTTCCTGAATCAGGGTTTGCGTTTGTTAAACCATTCGGTACTGCTTGTGTAAAGTCAATTTCTGCAATAAAGTCGTTATAGATACTGTAGTAGTAATAGGCATCTATTAATAACCTTCCATCCATGAATAGGCCTTTATAACCTACTTCGAAAGTATTTACTTTCTCAGTTTTGAATTCTTGGTTTACGCGTGTTTCGTTCACTAGGAGAGAAGGGTCACCAGCTGCACGGGCAGCATTTACACTATTCGTCTCATAGATTTGATTTGTTTGGAAGTTGTATCGATCTACTAATAGATCATTACTACCAATTAATCTTCTTGTCACAACATCAAGGTCGATGAATTGATCTTGAGTTGTTGGGATACGGAAACCTCTTTGGAATGAACCACGAATGTTATGGTTACCAGAAATTGTACCTACTGCCGAAAGCCTAGGAGAAAGTTGTCCTTCAAAGAACTCATTCTTGTCATATCTGACAGAACCTTGCAACTTCAAGTTATCATCCATTAAACTCTTGCTGATTTGAGTATAAGCTCCCCATTCGTTAAAACTAATCTCATCACCGTTGTTGTCGAGGGCGAAGAGTGTTCCTTCAGAATTCAGGTTGTAGGTTCTAGCGTTAGCACCTACTACTATATCCGCCCAGTCAATTCGATCAGATAAGTTCCAGCTACCCTCTACGTGGACTAGGTTTGATTTGTCAAGGAATTTTGCACCACCATCGGCAATAGAAAGCGCTCTTATTGCATCTGCTCTGTTATCAAATGCAGGAGTGCCTGGCTGCGGCTGCACAGCGTCTGCAGCTAGTCTTGCTGCTGCATGAGAAGCTTCAATACCTGCTCCTTGTAACCTTGCACCGGCAAAAGTTTCTAGGTAAGGTGCCAAGTAGGTTTGTTGGTTTACTATTGAGGCTAGCGTATTGGCAGCATAACTATCTCCGGAGTTTTCTCTAGTGGTATAAGCCCTAACATAGAAGTCAGAACCTTTAAGCTCTAATTTTGCGGTTGCGATAGTAAAGTCATCGAGTACAAACCTATCATTTGCGGTGTATACTGTACTTCCTGAGCCATAGTTGAATTGACCTAAAAGCTCTAGGTTATCATTCAGTCGATAATGCACTGCACCACCAACCTTGATGCTTTCCGTTGTATTGTCTACAAATGAAGCTTCATCATATCCCGTTGCAGTAAAGAGACCATCAAGTCCATCTGGAATTAAAGTTCTAATCGGAGGAAGTGTGGTATTACCACCTGCGATTGCGATATCTGCAACTTGTCCAACAGTGATACCGAAATCACCATAAGAATTTACACCATCATAAAATCTGTTATTTCCTCTTTCTGTAGCTCCGCGTTCCACAACACCTGCAGTAGCCAAACCTTGATCTCTTCTATCTGTGCCGACAAAGTCGTTCGCTCTTAGAAATGACCCTGTTACTTTGAATGCAATTTTGTTGTTAAATGATTTTGCCCATCTAAAGCCGTAGTCTTGGTATAGTTCAGCACTTTCCGTTAATGGACCATTTTGGTTAGTTTCTACTGTGTTAACACCTGTTTTGGCGTAAGCACTAAAACCTTGGTATTCAAATGGATTCTTAGATTTTAATAATAAGATACCGTTGATAGCATTTGGTCCATATAGGGCAGAGGCTGCCCCTGGGATTAATTCTGCAGACTCTAAATCAAGGTCGTTGATCCCTACAATGTTACCCACTGCAAAGTTCAATCCAGGTGCCTGGTTATCGATACCATCAATCAACTGAACAAACCTTGTATTACCGTTTGCTCCAAAACCACGCGTGTTGACAGATTTGAAAGTTAAACTCTGCGTACTGAAATCTACTCCTTTTAAAGAAGCTAAACTTTCATAGAACGAAGCCGCTGGAGTATTTTGAATATCTAAAATATCTAGTTTTTCGATGGATACAGGAGAGCTGAGTATGCTCTCTTCGATTCGAGAAGCAGATACAACCACGTCTTCACCGAAAAATACTGACTCTTGCATTCTTACCTCAAGGTTTGAGACTTCATTCTGAGCGATCTCTACTTCTTGAGACTTGTAGCCTACATAAGAGAATATTAGGGTAAGCGGAGCGCTGCTGTTTACAGAGAGGGAAAATGTTCCATCCGTCACTGTAATAGTTCCGACTACTTTGTCTTTTACCCGGATGTTAACCCCAGGTAAGCGTTCTCCAGTGGCATCGTCCACAACAGAACCTTTTATTGTTACTTGTGCTTGAGCAGACATTGTAATCGTTTGCATAATCAGCAGTACAAGTATCGTACATGTGAAAATTCTTTTCAAGTTCATGGTCATTAAGGGTTTTTAAAAGAAAATAAGATTTGGCTTGAGTTAGACTTTAAGGTTGTAAAACATAGGCGTAATTCCAAAAATAAGATGTTTTCGGAAGTAATAATGCCAAACATAAAAATAAATGTTCGTCATGCATAATATTTTCATGGGTGACATTAGACGACTATGCCCGGAATGGTCTAGCGGGTATTATTGTTGAGGATTACGGTTCTCTTCCTCTAGGTGCTTCACTAATTTTTCACAAAGTCTGTTCAAAGCAGTCGACATAAACTCGTCTCCAGTGGAATTAAGGACGCTTTGGGCTAATCCACCAAGGCAATCGACATAGAAGCGCTTCATCTCATCAAGGGGCATTTCCTTATTCCATAGGTCAATGCGGAGGGTGCTTTTATTCTTATCGTCCCAGATCGAAAGACTAAAAGACTTCGTCTCTTCTTCTTGATCACCGTCTTTGTCCGTAGCGTTCCAAAAGATTTTTTCTGGAATGTTTTCTTGGTCTAGTTCGACCCTAAGTTTGATTTCTGATTCTTTCATGCTCTGATTTTAGCGAGACAAATATAGTATAACTGAACTTTGATGACAGGTTTGGTCTGAGACAAATTGTTCATTTTTTGGCCTAGGGATCTATGATGCAATGATACAGTGTTATATAAGGTTAATCGATTTTCATTTCAGGTATTTCGCCCTCGATGATAAGCGTACCTTCTGTAGCGGCTTGTATTTCTTCTACTGTGACACCAGGGGCTCTTTCTAAAAGTTTAAAACCGCCTTGTGGAAGTATATCAAGCACAGCCAAGTCAGTGACGACTTTTTTTACGCAGTTAATTCCTGTAATTGGTAAGGAGCAATTTTTTAAAAGCTTTGAGTCTCCACTTCTACTCGTGTGTTGCATGGCAACAATAATATTGTCTGCGGAGGCAACCAAGTCCATGGCACCTCCCATTCCCTTCACCATTTTACCAGGGATCTTCCAATTAGCGATGTCACCATGCTCAGAAACCTCCATGGCGCCTAGGATGGTTAGGTCTACATGTCCACCTCTGATCATTGCAAAACTCTCAGCAGAGCTAAACAGGGAGGAGCCTTTAATAGTAGTCACAGTTTGCTTTCCAGCATTGATTAAGTCTGCGTCAACAGCTTCTTCTTCTGGGAAAGGACCGATTCCAAGTAATCCATTTTCGGACTGCAGAACCACACTAATGTCGTCTGCAATAAAATTGGCGACTAGCGTGGGGATGCCTATGCCAAGGTTTATATACGTACCATCTTGAACTTCCTGAGCGATGCGCTTCGCGATTCCGATTTTATCTAAAGCCATGGTAATTTGAATATTTGGTGATGTGTTAATTTGGTGATTTTTTGCTTGAACCAATAATTTTAGAGATCACCTTTGTAATTGACATCAAGTCTGAGACCAGTTCTGGATGAAAAGGGTAGTTCGGTGATTTTTCACATATCTCTAACCAATACATTGTTTCATCAGCTTCTTTTGCTGCTATTTTGAATTTGTGAATAAAATCTCTTTTACTCTCAGCATTCTGAGCTTCTCGCACGTTTGCGCCAATACTTGTACCTGATTTCAATAACTGCAACGGTATGACTTTCTTTTTTACTGATTCTAATTCCTCCACAAACGAAATAATCTTTATTGAAAAATCGAAAGTGAGTTGAACTATCAGATTTGGTTGATCATTTCTCATTTTGCTTTTTCAAATTATCAAATCAATTACCCTTCAAATCAGCGAATCCGCGTGGTTCTTTGTTCGATTCTTTTCTCGTAGTCTTTTCCTTGGAAAATACGTTGCACGTAGATTCCAGGTGTGTGTACTTGGTTAGGATCTAGTTCACCAACCTCAACTAATTCTTCGACTTCAGCGATCGTGATTTTACCCGCCATGGCCATCATCGGATTAAAGTTTCTTGCAGTTCCTTTGAACACGAGGTTACCCGATTTGTCACCCTTCCAAGCTTTCACTAAAGCGAAATCTGCTTTAAGCCAACTTTCTAAGAGGTGCATCTTTCCATCAAACTCTCTGACTTCTTTTCCTTCGGCTACTTCTGTGCCATATCCAGCGGGAGTGAAGAAGGCAGGGATGCCAGCGCCACCAGCGCGTATTCTTTCAGCAAGCGTTCCTTGAGGAATTAGATCTACTGCTAACTCTCCTGATAATAACTGACGTTCGAATTCTGCGTTTTCACCGACATAAGAGGAGACCATTTTTTTGACCTGCCTAGTTTGCAGCATTAAACCGATGCCGAAATCATCGACTCCAGCATTGTTAGAAATACAAGTGAGGCCTTTTGTTCCTTTTTTGACCAATGCCGAGATACAGTTTTCAGGGATACCACATAAGCCAAAACCTCCGAGCATGAGTGTTGCATTGTCTGCGATATCGTGAATAGCTTCATCGGCATTGCGTACTTCTTTGTTGATCATGTGAAGTCTGTTTATAGTTTACTTAATCGATTTCTCACAGCCTTTTCATCTTCCGCCAGTTGAAGCTTTAGGCTATCTAATGAATCGAATTTAATCTCATTTCTAACATGATCTACAAATTCGATTGTAATCTCGGTATTATAAATATCCTGATTAAAGTCGAATATATTCACTTCGATCGTCTTGTTCTCTCCACCAATGGTTGGCTTTTGGCCAATGTTGAGCATACCGTCTAACCTTGTGTACTTGTTGCAGACCTTGACAGCATAGACCCCATCGGCTGGAATGAGCTTGTAGTTTTCCTTCACTTCGATATTAGCAGTAGGGTAACCAATAGATCGGCCAAGTTGATTGCCATGAATCACTCGCCCAGAAACACAGTAATTTCTACCCAAGTAGGTGTTGGCGGTGGTAATGTCTCCAGATTGTAAAGCCGTTCTGATTTTGGTGGAACTGATGCCTATCTCATCGATATCCTGACGGGAGATTTCTTCAACATCAAAATTGTATTTTGGAGCAAATGCTTTTAACTCATCTAGTCCACCACTTCGATCCTTGCCAAATCGGTGATCATACCCAATGATCATTTTACGGGTGTTGATTCTTTCACTAAGCACAACCTTGATGTATTCCTCGGGTGACATGGAAGCAAAATCTCGTGTAAATGGGATTTTTACTAAATGGTCAATACCTTGAGCCTCTAATAGGTTTGCTTTTTCAGGGAAGGTCGAGAGGAGAAGGAGCGTATTGTCCCAAGGTTTTAAAACAAGCCTTGGATGTGGCCAATAAGTGATTAAAACGGTTTGTCCGTTGGTTTTATCAGCTATATCTCTTATCCGATTGAGTATTTTCTGATGTCCAATATGTACACCATCAAATGTGCCTGCAGTAACAACTGCATTTTCAATTTCATGAATCTTTTCTGTACCCAGGTGGATTTTCATGGCTTAAGAAAGCTCTTTTAATAGCGTAACTAATTCTTCAAGGTCGTACGCATTATCAACGTGAAAGTCACCTATTTTGGTTCTTCTCAGACTACTTAAATGTCCTCCAACGCCTAAGGCCTCTCCAAAATCGTTTGCTAGACTTCTGATATATGTGCCTTTGCTGCATACTACCTTAAAGCTGATGATCGGTAGGTCTACCTTGGTCAACTCAAATTCTGAAATGTTTACCGGTCTTGTTTTCCGTTCAATCGTTTCACCTTTTCTCGCTAGCTCGTAGAGTCTTTTACCACCTACTTTAATAGCAGAGTGCATAGGGGGCAACTGTTCTATGTCGCCTATAAATTTATCCCGAGCCCGATCTAGGTCTTCTTGAGAGATGTGGCTAGTGTCAACCGCTTCAGTGGCTTCACTCTCTAAATCAAAAGTAGGGGTGGTTTGGCCAATGGTAAAAGTACCAGTGTATTCTTTTTCTTCCGCCATATATGACTCTATGGACTTGGTTTTTTTACCCGTGCATAAAATCAAAAGGCCTGTGGCCAAAGGATCGAGTGTGCCTGCATGACCTACTTTCTTAATTCGGATGAGGTTTCGAATCTTTTTAACCACATCAAAGGAAGTCCATTCTATGGGTTTGTCGATCAATATGACTTGACCAGCTAAGAAGTTATCCTGCTTTGTGAGCTGTGGATCGAGTTGAAGCATTTAAACCAATGTATAGAGGATTGCGGCAATTCCTACAACATAACAGTAGTAAGAGAAATACTTTAACTGACTCTTCTTGACTAGCCCAATCATCCATTGGCAGGCGATGAGCCCAGCAATAAATGCTGCAATGAAACCAGCTACTAACAAAGAAGTCCCCGTTTGGCTTTCCATTAAATCCCCACTAGCTAAATCCTTTGCCATTTTACCTAGAATCAGTGGTACAACCATTAAGAAAGAGAAACGAGCTGCTTTTTGTCGATCAACACCAAGTAACACAGAAGTTGATATTGTAGCTCCCGATCTCGATATCCCAGGGAGTATGGCGATGGCTTGTGAGATGCCAATAAGTACAGCATTGGAGGTGGAAACGCTTTTCGAAGTGTTTTTTGCCCTGTCTGCTAAGAATAGAAGCGCACCAGTGACTAAGAGCATGACTCCGACCAATAGGATTTGTCCTCCAAAAAGTTGCTCAATCTCCTCTTCGAAGAGTATACCGACTAGGGCAGCGGGCACCATCGAAATGACAATCTTCAAAGAATACTTGAATTGCTCATTGTTTTTGAATTGGAAAAGGCCACTCAGTAATTCGATAATGTCTTTTCTGAAAATGACTATGGTACTTAGGGCGGTGGCCGCGTGTAATACGACTGTCATAAGAAGACTCTCTTCAGGTACGCTATTGTCTCCAAGTATAGCTTTAGTGAGTTCAAGATGACCACTACTGCTAACAGGTAAGAACTCTGTTAGCCCTTGAACGATTCCAAGGACAATTGCTTCAAATAAACTCATGAATTACTTCGACTTTTTGAAAATAGCAAAGAACTGAAGTATAAAGCCTGATACAATAATGAGTGGGCCTAAGGTAAGGCCAAGAAAGCCTTGACCATGTTGTGTGCTGTCAAGAGACATAACAATAAAACCCAATAGGAGTATGCCTAAGCCGATAAGCATCCATTTATAGTTTTCCTTGCCGAAAGCGAAGTTGTTTTTCTTCTCTGTCATAATTAATAGAGTTCGTCTAAAGACATTTTTAAATATTTATTCATTGCCCTTAATGTACTAAAGTAGGCAATTATAGCACCTAGTGCGATTAACAATCCATAAAGTGCAAAGACTAGTTCTTGTTGCTGAAGTTCTTCAAGGCCTTCGATCTGACCATTCGCAAACTGTTTTAAACCATATAATAAGCCAGAGGCGATTAGCCCAGCCAGCGCACCATGGAAAAGAGACCGCTTTAGAAAAGGAGTTCTAATGAAGCTGCTTTTGGCACCTACTAACTGCATACTGCGGATGAGAAAGCGTTGAGAGAAGAGGGCCAATTTGATGGAGTTGTTGATCAGTAATAACACCACCAATACTAAGATCGCTGCTATGCCAATTAATAGGAAACTTAGTTTGGTCAAGTTCTCGTTGATAGAATCCGCTAGGTTATCTACATAGGTGACTTCAAATACACCACTGATGTTTTCAATTTGACTCTGAACACTTTTCAGCTGATCGTTTGACTGAAAAGCTTCATTTACTTTAATAGTCAATGCATCTCTAAGTGGATTATCTCCCAAGAACTCTGTAAAGTCTTCGCCAGTATCTTGAATAAACTGCTTAGCGGCCTCTTCTTTGGAAATGAAGGTGATTTCAGCTTTTCCTTCAGTAGTTAAAACGTAGTCACTTGCAGCCAATTCACTTTCTATCCTTGTGCGTTGGCTTGACGAGATGTCTTTATTCAGATAGACTTGTAATTCAATGTTTTGCTTGATGACCGAAGTGAGCTTGTTGGCTTGAAGAATGAGCGTGCCGAAGAGTCCTATGACAAATAGTGCGAGTGCCGCACTAAAAACTACACTTACATAGTGGTAGGAACCTAGCTTCTTCTTCCGTTTATATTTCTTCGAATCCTTCGCCAATCGTCTTATTTTCGATCAAAAATAGTAATTTATTCACTAGGTAAACTTCGGCTTCGGGTTAATATTATTTAAGGTCAGTTGATTTTAATCACCTCGTTTTCGGCTATGCCAAAAACAGCAGCTGTTTTTTCAATAGTGATTCGGGCCGTGCCAGTGAAATTCCCGTAGGCCGGAAGTATGCCGTTTTGTTCTCCAAAGTAGTAACAGGGTACTCTCACTGACTGTCGGGCCTTGCCTATTAATCGCACCGCTGGATGAATGTGTCCTGCTAAATTGTATAAGGCATGCGGTTCTGGAATGTGTGTGAAATTGAAAGGATCAAGGTCTAGACTTTCCATCACCTCCAAATTGTTAATGCGATAGTTGGATAGGTCAAGTACATCATGATTGCCAAGGATTAGTTTGAATTTCAAAGGTGCTTTTGATTTGAGCCACCTTTTAAAAATTTCCCAACCTTGGTTATGCTCACTGTGAAAGAGGTCGCCCAAGAGGATCACTTCTGCTGGTTTGTGCTGTTTAATAAGTTTTTCGAGGGTGAGGATGTCTTTTGAATGTACTAGGTCAGAAACTGGAATCCCAGATTTTCGGAAGTGGCCCGCTTTTCCTAGGTGAAGGTCTGAGAGGATTAAGCGTTTTTTTTCTTCCCAAAAAATTGCCCTTTCAGGAAGTAGGTATAAAGTTTGCTGCTTTACTTTGTGTTTGATCATTGTAACAATTCCAACAGCTTCGAGTTTTAAAAAAAATAATCAAAGCTCATACCAAATATAAGACAGCATAACTATGAAGTTTCAACTGTTAATTTTTCTTTTCGGTACTTTTCTCCCAACAGACAATCTTCCTTCAGGTAGTGATGAAGTCATCGGCTTGTGGCTGACGGATGACGGAAAAGCGAAAGTTGAAATTTATAAAGATCAAGGGAGGTATAACGGAAAAATTGTTTGGCTAAAGGA
>CBFIAY010000029.1:0-2824 GCA_965660665.1 Roseivirga sp.
TGGACTCCCCTATGGCTAAAGCACTTCTTGGTAAAAGGGTTGGCGATGAGGCCATCGTTCAAACCAAAATGGGTGATTTTGTATGGAAGATCCTTAAAATTGAGTACGAGAAGTAGTCTCACCAAAATAGATCGATACAGTTGGATTTCATACACGCGATGCTCAAGCGGTAAGATTTAAATCATTATGAGGAGTAATTGCGCCTCTCTAAAAATAAATCCAAATAATCTGAACAACTGACGGTGCATTCCGTTAATTAATAAAATAAAACTAAATCGACCATGAAAAAATTGAATAACCTTTTTGCTATCGGACTTATTACTGTTTTTGCTTTTGGCTGTGGCGCTAAAACCACAGAAAGCACTGAAACTATAACTGAAGAAACTATTGTTGAACTAGATGTTCAAGACATTGTAGACTTAGCGGTTGGTACAGAGTCTTTGTCTACGCTAGTAGCTGCCTTAACTGCTGCTGATCTTGTGTCAACAATGCAAAGTGACGGACCATTTACAGTTTTTGCACCAACTAACGAGGCGTTTGCAGCACTTCCTGCTGGAACACTTGAAATGTTATTGAAGCCTGAGAATAAAGAGATGCTTGTTTCTATTTTGACTTACCATGTAGTATCAGGTAAGGTAATGTCTACAGATCTTTCTGATGGCATGAAAGCAGCAACAGTAAATGGTGCTGAAGTGACTATCACTACAACTGGTGGTGCTAAAGTAAATGGTGCTAACGTTGTAGCGGCTGATATTGTAGCTTCTAATGGCGTAGTTCACGTAATTGACGCTGTAATCTTACCTCCATCAAACTAGAATATTGATTCAATCAATGATAAAGAGGCCCCTATTTGGGGCCTTTTTTTGTGACTAGCCTCTCCTATTCAGTCATGAAGTACTTTTCTATACACAAACTGCCCTCAAGCAAACAATCTTTCTTCTCTTGAATTCATACCTTCACAAAAAAAGAAGGATGCTCAAAGCGGTGATTTTTGATATGGATGGGGTAATTATCAACAGTGAGCCTTTGCATTACCGTGCTTATCACGCCATGTTTGATGAAGTGGGTGCTGATGTGTCTGCTGAGTTATATAACTCACTGACGGGCAAGTCTACCCTGAATGTGTGTAAAGAGATAAAAGATCGGTTTGAGCTCACGCATTCACCTGAGGTACTAGCCACCATCAAGAGACGTCATTATGATGTTATTTTTGAAAACGATAAGACTTTTGACCTGATCAAGGGAGTTCGCACATTGATTGAGAATTATCACGAACAAGGACTTACACTGGTACTAGGATCGTCTGCCACAATGGTCAGCATAGAACGGATTTTTGGGCGCTTTGATCTTAACCCCTATTTCAAAGCTAAGTTAAGTGGTGCTGATCTTAAGGCTTCTAAGCCTAATCCGGAGATCTTTATTAATGCGGCAGCCGCTACTGGCTTCCGCAAGGAAGAGTGTATTGTGATTGAAGATGCGACTAATGGTATTGAAGCAGCTAAAGCTGCTGGGATTTATTGTGTGGCGTATAACAGTGAGCATTCTAAAAATCAAGACTATAGCAAGGCTGACCTAGTGATCAATGATTTTGAGGCCATTCACTTTAATCGGATCAAGGCGGTTTTTGAGGGCGTTTAGTGATCGTCATCCACAACCGTATTCTGAACTTGCCCGTCTGCCGACATAGGTAGGTTTCAGAATCTGATACCTTAGGCCAACGAGACTCTCTAGACCCTGAAATGCTCCGAAATTTCGGAGCAGGGTGACGTAGCTTTTAGTATTCGTCATCCTGAGTGTAGCGAAGGATTTCAAAGTAGTTTTGCTAATCGCTAATGAGAGTAAACAAAAAATGGATGCCATAGTAACCTGTGGCATCCATTTAAATTTCTACGATAATGCTCTATCTGGTAGGACTACTTTTTAGTCCAAACGTTATCCTTGGCATCCTTATCTGGAAATCTTTGTCCTGGATCGAGCGTAATCTTTGAGATCTTCCTTCCTCCAAAAGCAAGTTTAGCGGTATAAGTTCGGCTTCCGTTCATCCAAACATCAACTGGGTAAGTAACGATCGCAGTATGATCATCTACCATCACTGCGTTTTTCATGGATTTGATCGCAGCTCCAGAAGTCTCAAACTCTACTTTCAATACAACTGGTGATGGCATTTCGCCAGCTTGGTGTACTGTAACCTCTGTAGTGCTACCCGTCTTAACATTTTGGATCGATCCTTCTACAGACTCAGTAGTCCATAACCAATAATACCAAAACCATTCTAAGTTTTGATCTAATTCGTTGTTCATGAAAAACATATAATCCCAAGGTGATGGGTGCTTGAAGGCCCACACTTCTGAATACTTCTTCATGGCAGCGATAACTGCATCATCGCCTACAATCCCTCCTAACATAGACAACATGGCTGGTGCTTTACTGTAGGTCTGATAACCATAGCCATTCCCTCCGTAATTGGCATTCCACATCATGGTAGCCTCATCTTCACCACCACTTACTCTACCATAGCTCATTCCTCTACCATCCAAATTGAAAGGAACGCCTCTACTATCGTCCCTAGAAAGAATGTTCATATAGGAATTGAAGCCTTCATCCATCCAGCCATAACGTGTTTCATTGGTACCCAACATCATTGGCCACCACTGGTGTGCAATCTCATGATCGGCAGCTCCTTGGTTGGAGTTTACCACCATTGGGTATTCCATGCCAGCACTCGGCCCATCTTGAAAAGTCAACTGTGGGAAAGCGTAAGGCGCCCAAAGGTTAGAGTAAAACTCAAGTGCATGTCTCCCTATTTCCCCTGCTCTGGCAAATT
>CBFIAY010000029.1:2923-20978 GCA_965660665.1 Roseivirga sp.
GGTCAGCCCTCTCTGGTAGGTAGAACATGTGAATTGGTATCTCTCCTTTACCAGGAATTGTTGCACGCGTGGCTTTCCAAATGAATTCATTGGAAGTGGCCCATGCAAAGTCATTGACTTGCTCAGCCATATAATGCCATGTAAGACTTTCGCCAGTGGTAGTCGCTTTTCCAGCGCCTCTGTCGTCTTCTCCCACGATAGTGATCTCATCATCAGAGTCAGTAATCTTAGCAATACGTGCTCTAATTGGCGCCATTAAGACCTCTTCAGGGTTTTGAAGTACACCAGTCCCACTCACTAACCAACCGGCTGGTACAGTGATTTTGACATCAAATCGGCCGAAGTTATTGAAGAACTCAGCAGGTCCTAAATAAGGCTGGGTTTTCCATCCCCTTAAGTCATCAAATTTGGCGACTCTTGGAAACCATTGCGTTGGCTGAAAAAGTCTTCTTTGCCAGCGCTGTGTCATTCTATGCGCATTACCTTTCTCGCCACCTGGTAATTTCGTATTCCAATCAATCTCCAAGGTAGCTTTAGAATTAGCCGGAATTGGCTTGGCTAAAGAAATGTAAGCCACAGTTTGCTGCAACCCTGATGCTTCTAATCGCGGTGCCAATTGCACACCCCTTTGACGTGGTCTAGGCATTGGAGCCAAATCTACTAGATCACCATTGACTGTAATTCTAGTGACCACCATACCATCGGTTGTTTCTGCCGGTCTGGATGAGCCACGAGGAACATCTGCTCTGAAAATGTTATGATCCAGTTTTAAAACAATCATGGTCATCTCAACAGGACTATTATTATGTAAGGTGATCGTTTCGCTGCCTGTGATCACCTGTGTATTTGGGTTCAAACTAGCATTGATGTCATAGTCTGTCTGGATTTGCCAATAATTCTCACTAGGACTTCCAGTGAAATCACGCGTTCCTTCGCTAAAGGCTTTGCGAATGGTATTAGTCATTGGCACATCCATCCGAATGGCTCTTTTAGAAGTCTCTAGAGATTTTCGTAAGGGGATTTTTTTTTGAGCAATGGCTAATGTGCCTGAAAATAAAAATAGACAGATAAGTAAACGTGAGATCATGTGGCTAGTCTTTGATTTGTTTGACAATAAAAACTAAACTAGCCAATAAAGCTCAAATTCTATAACGCTAATTATAAGTGCGGCTTATTCTATTTGCAGCGTTTCTGATGGATTGGTTCTGGCTGCCTTCAAAGAAATGTAGCCAACTGTCAGCATGGTGAGTAACAAAGTCGTCATAAGACCGATGGCAAAGATGTCCCAGCTCAATGGAATTCTGAAGACATAATTAGACAACCCCAGGGTCATTGGTTATTGTAAAGGACCAAGCATTTTATGTAACAACAAGCGTCAAAAGCTTTGATCATCAAGGCCATAAGGTAACATGCCTCTCTTTGGAGTCACCCATTTATCAGGAAATGAGAGGCTTGTCGGCAGGAGATGATTTTCCTGTAACGGAAAGAATTATCACATCCTCAAGATTGCATAAGATTCCAATGCTACCCAAAAAGCCTTATTAACTAAGGCTTAGTTCTTAATTCTAGATTGAACCTATCCCAGTTGCCAGCAACAGCTGCGGCACCATAGGTGGTTTGAAGAAACGACATCAGCATCGCTTCGGGGTCTTTGGCCATGCGGACATCGTCATATTTCAAGAAGTACTTCCCCATTTCCTCACTCCAAAAAGCTTGTTCAGGCTTAACGTCATAGTGTGCAAAAACAGTAGGCGAAGGATAACAATAGGAATAAAAAACGGGTAATGGGGAATCATCACTTCCGGGCCAAAAGCCTGCGCTACTGACCTCTTGTGAATAAGCTTCTTGCAATACTTCTAAGGGCATATGAGGCATTCCGCCTTGACGCAGCGGTGCCTTACGTCCCGAAAATCTTGTAACGGCCATATCAAAAGCACCCCAGAAAAAGTGGACAGGACTACATTTGCCGATAAAGCCACTTCTAAATTTCTGAAACACATTATGCACACTCACGGCTGCTTGCCAAAAGTTTTGAACACTCTCCTTATGATAGGATCTGTTAACGGTATTCTCGGCAAACGGAATGGCCTCGGCTAACTCATTGGGCTTATTATGAATCGCTACATTGACATTCAGTTTCTTGAGCTTGTTAAATAGCTCTCGATGAAAATCTGCCACCGTGCGAGGAAATAAACCAACAATCTCATTTTCATTGAAAGTTGAAGAAATGATTAGCTGATGGTGCTTAAAGTCGAATTCTATTTCGAAGATACCATCCTGATAAGGCATGCTCCCCGTACTAAACCCCCTGTCGGTAACATAGAGTGCCGTATGCCAGGAGTGGTTTTGCCAAGGCATAGATTTTAATCGGATTTTCCCTACAATTTGTGTCCACTGATGAACCGTCTTCAAAGTTTCTTTCCAACTGTTATAGTCTAGTACTGGCCACGCATTGTCGCAGCCCTTGATGGTAATTGCCATAGTTCCCTTTTTATACGCTACTTCCTATTTCCCCTAATTCTTCTCCATTACTTCAGGACCAACACGCCCTTTGTCGAGGTGCTTCACTCCTTCTTTCATCCAAAGTGGTGCTTCAGCATCCTTCAAATAGTGATCGAAATATTGCTTCATTCGAATTTGAAAATCCTTCTGATTGGCTTCTTTGCCCAGGTGATGTGGTTCATCTGGATAAGACAATAGAATTACTTCTTTGCCTAATCTACGGGCAGTAGAGTAATATTCCAATCCCTGCACCCAGTCCACTGCACCATCAGCGGTACCATGCAAAATCATAAATGGTGTATTGATATTCTGTGCATGATGAATCGGTGATTGGCTTCTATAAAGCTCCATATTCTCCCAAGGGCTCACGCCCATTCTTCCTTGTGACCACTCGAGTATTGGGCCATTTAAGTTACCAGAACGCTTGTACGCTACATTGTACATGCTGATGAGGTTAGTCAATGGTGCACCTGTAATAACACAAGCATACATATCCGTTTGGGTAACAATAAATGAAGACTCATAGCCACCCCAGCTATGTCCCTGTAAACCAATCCGTTCTGGATCAGCGTATCCTAAGTCAATAACTGCTTGTGTGGCACTTGTTACATCGTCTAAAGCTGATGAGCCTGGTAGGCCTACATCGAAAATAATATCAGGCATCAATACAAGATAACCGTTACTCGCATAAGTGGACATATGTGGTCTGTCATCATAAGTAGGCATAGAATACTGATGATGTCTTTGCGACATTCTCTCGTAGAAATAAATCACCATTGGGTATTTTTTACCTTCTTCATAATCGGCAGGCAAGGCTAGTGTTCCTTGCAACTTATGTCCTCTTTTGTCTGTATAGTCAACTAATACACGCTTACCCCACTTGTATTCTGACTGTTGGGGGTTTGCATCGGTAACTTTCTTAGGTCTTTTAAAGGACAAATCTGACACCCAGTAATTAGGGAAATCAACGAAAGTCTCTGCGGTAAACATCACCTTATCAGCGCCTGTCGCTTTAGTGATACTACCTATCATTTCGTCTTCATAGCGTAATGCTTTAGGTTTCTTGCCCAAAGTCACCTGATATACACCTGATTTCTTTGTCCACTCTCCGTAGGCCGAAAGCATCAATGGCTTCGTCATATCGAAAGCTTTGGCTTCCCGATCTAGTTGCATCATTCTGAAGCGGATGCTTTCATCGTTACCGACACCCTGTGTAAGATTTTTCGCTTCATCGGAGTTTAAAGAGATCGCCCAAAGATCAAATTTATGGTTCACGATCACCCAATTGCCATCTTTCGACCAGCCACCAACACCATACGTTGGCTTCTCGGTGGGCTTATCAAAATCTTCATTTAAAAAGCTTATATCCGCTTTGGCTGTTAGGTTGGTTGTTTTGCCACGCGCAAAATTATACCCCATCAACTCCGCATCTGAAGAGAAAATGGCCCACTGGCCATTTGGTGAAAGACCTAAGTTAAAATAGTTACGTTCCTTAATTAATTGCTTAGCGCCAGTCTCCGTATTGATGCTGTACAGATCAGCATAGCCTCCAGGGATATTGACATCATTTCGATACTTGGTGTTATTACTCCCAACCGCCCATTTACTCGTCTCGCTGAAGTTAACGTTCGGCATATCACTATCCTCTAATTGGTAGAAAGTCTTGTTCGCTATGTTTAAAACTGACGCATAAGTAGACCTGCGATCTCGGTTTGCGCGAACAATCTGAGTGGATTGTACTTGTTCGTCTTTCCAATGCCATACATCAACATTGGCTTTCAGCATGTCCTCATTTTTAACTTCTTTTTGCTGCTCCTTCACACCGAAAAAAAGCTGTGTATTGTTTTCATTCCAAGTCAGTCCTGAATATTCGCTAATCACCATGTTTTCAGGAAAACCAGCGCTAGCAGCCGTAAAGGTATTTTGGTTCATCGAAGCAGACATTCCTGTCATCAAGTTAACTGCCCAATACAAGGTGTTGTCGCGTTGTATATTACCTTCCTCTTTTTTCCCGTATAAGACCGCCACTTGATCACCTTTCTCATTCCACGTCATTTGTGCATAAGTGAAAGCACCCGTGTGCATCGGCCAAGCGCGCAAATCACTCAGGTCTATGATGTATAGTCCATTTCCGCTGTCTTCATCCGCATCAACCAAATAGCCGAAAAGTGTCCCTGCTTTATTAAAAGCGTAACTGGATACATTACCAATATTTAGTATACGATCTCCATTCAAGTCTTTTAGGATAAGGTCGCTCCCACTATGTTCGGCTTTCGAATCACCAGCGTTCTTATGTATGGCGATATAGTTAGAGGCTTTAGAGAAGCTAAAAGATTTTGTGCTCTTGACATCACTTGCGGTGTTTGTGCCAAGGTTGATGAGTTGTAAATGGCTATGGACCGGCTTTTTGTTTGCCTTCAGCTTATCGGCTTCTTTCTTTGATGGATCTACTAAGTAGGCTAGCCATTTACTGTCGGCTGAGAATGCCACTTGCTTTCCATTGATCGTTGTGTGAAGCGTATCACCTTCAATATCACGCACATGAAGCTTTGCATCACCCTCATTAGGTATGTATGCATAGGTCATCCAATTGCCATCGGGCGAAATGGATGCATTTCTTATGCTATTCCACTGGGCATAATCTTCAAGCGTTAAAGGTTTTTGGTCTTGGCTAAAGCCCAATTGGGCAAAAAACAATAGTCCTATAATGAAGGAGAAAAATCGAGGGTTGAGGATGGTCTTCATACTTAATTTAGGTTGATATGAGATTCAATGTAGCAAGGGACTAATATAAAAACTATCTAATTGAGATGGACGGCAGTTAACAACTTGAGGAATCAATTTACAACTTTACCAGAGAATACTAATTTTTCATTCCTCCTTCAAAAGAGTCAAAACAGAAAATCCCTTCCGAAACAAAGGATTTTGCCTCAAAAGGGATTGGTATCGTAAGAAGATTTAAGCTATCGGTGCTTATTGCGCTACTTCTTTTTATAAAGTTTAGACCTCACAACTCTTCCACCATGGAAATCACTGAACCAAGGGAAGTTTGAATTGTTCTGTGCAAAATGTGCAAAATCAGGATAGGCATCTAGGATATTCGTTTTCTCCATAGGATAATCCCAAACCTCTGGTATCATAAGCGCCCATGGAGGGTTATTCTTGTTCAAATAAAGCTTTACAATTGATGGATTCGTATCATCGTCAGCCGAACCAAAATATGTTCTCTTCACTTTTCCAGTTGGATGTTTTCCGGCCATATGCACTTCTCTACCCTCTTCCCCATCAATTCGGATGAAGAAGTCGTAAGCTAGGCTATTGCCATTGATCTTTTCTGATGGATCAATTTCAGTCGTAATACTGAAATTTAAATGGTCATGAATGGGGTCTGATTCTCTAGTATTTACAAAGCCTGTCGTTCCGAAAGCAGATTTTATATGAGCAAATCGAACTTCGGTAATACCATCGTATCCAATCACTTCGTATTGAATGTCTGGATCACTAATCGTTATGTTCACCTTATCCTTAGGTACTTCTAATGTGTAACAAAAGTCGTTATCATAACCAGCACCAACGGCTAGTATTTTGAAATTAGTAACAACTTTGCTTAGGACGTTGCTTTTATTCATGTACTTGTTCAGGTTGAACGCGACCACTAAATCATTGAAATCATAATCACCATTTCCTGGCCAAGTATCTTCATAACCTATCGTGTTAAAGCTTTCAAAAGCTGGGATAAAAATGCCTTGAGAAATTCTCGGGTCTTCAGGAGCCCAATCAAAGTCGTCTTTCACGCCATCGCCATCAGTGTCTTCATTTTTCATTGATCCAAATACCACTGATCTAGCTGATAATCCTGAGTTAAGTGTAGCTCTAAAAACCATTGCTTCATTTTTGGTGAAGGTCTTAGTTATCGTTTCATCATCAGAATGAACGTTCATTTGCACCTCATTATAATGGATAGGAATATCGAGGAACAAAGTCATCTCAGCCTTCGTGATAATCACCATAGAGAATAACTGCCCTTCTACAAACACCTCACCTAAGAGCACGCCATTAAAAGGGAAATTGGTAATCTCCCACTTGAGATCAAATGAACTTGAAATCGCGTAGTTGAATCCGTCAGGAACTACTAATTGATTCAAGGAAACTATTTCTTCTGGAACGACCTCTGGTTTTTCAATACATGAAAAGGTGCTTATAAGCACAGAGAGTAGAATTATTTTTTTCATGCATCAAATTTCTTGAACTTGAGTTGGAACGCTTTAGTTTTTCGATCAGCTGTTCAAAATCATAGTTGAGAGGTTGCTTATTCTCGATTAAAATCCCACTCGTGGCCATGATGTTATTGGATATTTATCCATTGAAATAAACAACACAAATTCTTCAGCCTAGATTTTGTAATTTTCATTTCAACCTTATTTGAAACCAAATGAAAAGTCAACGATCCCTCATATTACTCTTACTGAGTTTAGCCTTAGTTTTTGAAAACCAAACACTCCGAGCGCAAGAAACTGACCCTGTAGACCCTACTTTTTACCAGAATTATGCGTGGCGTAATATTGGTCCTGACCGTGGCGGACGTTCGCTGGGAAGTTCTGGAAGCCCAGGCCGACCTAATGAGTATTACTTTGGTGCCACGGGTGGTGGTCTTTGGAAAACCGTTGATGGTGGAAACGAATGGTTTCCTGTAACAGATGGTCAGATTAGCTCATCCAGTATTGGAGCAGTCGCGGTGGCTGAAACGAATCCTGATATTGTCTATATCGGTGGTGGTGAAACACAATTGCGAGGTAGTATCACCCAAGGCGATGGTGTCTACAAAACCACTGATGGCGGAAAAACCTGGAGACATCTAGGACTCAAAGAAACGCAAGCCATTTCGAGAATCAGGATTCACCCTACTAATCCTAATATCGTTTATGTGGCTGCCTTAGGACATGTATATGGTGACAATGAAGAACGTGGTGTCTTTCGCTCAAAAGACGGAGGAAACAATTGGGAAAAAGTATTGTACGTCAGCGATAAGGCCGGTGCTGCTGACTTAATCATTGATCGCACCAACCCTAATGTATTGTATGCGAGTACATGGCAAGTTTATCGTAAAGCATGGAAAATGTGGGGCGGTGGCCCAGATAGTAAGCTGTTCAAGTCATTAGATGGTGGCGACACATGGGTTGATTTAACCCAGAATCCAGGAATGCCAGAAGGACCAATCGGTAAAATAGGTGTAACCGTTTCTCCAGCCGACCCGAACAGGGTTTGGGCAGTGGTCGAAGCCAATGAAGGTGGTGTCTTTAGATCTGACGATGCAGGCTGGACTTGGGAGCGAGTAAATTCAGAAAGAATGCTTAGGCAACGTGCCTTCTATTATTCAAGATTGGTTGCCGATCCATTTGACCGAGATGTAGTCTATGGACTAAATGTTGGCTTTCATAAGTCTACAGATGGCGGAAAGACTTTCGACATTAGAATTCGTCCACCACATGGTGACAATCACGATCTATGGATAGACCCTAACGATCCTATGCGCATGATTAGTTCGAACGATGGTGGCGGAACGGTGAGTGTGAACGGAGGTCAAACTTGGACAGATCTAGATTTTCCAACCGCTCAGTTCTACCATGTAATGACCACGAGTGATGTACCTTATCATGTAGCGGGTGCGCAGCAAGACAATAGTACTTTAGCCATGCCTAGTCGCGGAAGAGGTCCTTCTTATTCCGTGGGAGGCGGTGAAAGTGGTTGGATAACACAAAGCCCAACTGAACCAGATGTGTTTTATGCAGGAAGTCAAGGAGCGCTTTTAACCCGTTATAATCGAAGAACTGGCCAATACAGAGATATTCAAGTGTATCCTCGATTCTTTTCAGGTGAACCTGCTAGTGCCCTGCCAGAAAGATGGCAGTGGACATTTCCAATCATGTTCTCCCCTCTTGATTCGAAGATCATGTATACGACATCACAACATGTATGGAAGACAACTAATGACGGTCAGACCTGGGAGAAAATTAGCCCAGACCTTACTTATGCAGACCCAGAGACATTGGGGAAGACTGGTGGAGTGATTACAATGGACATGAATGGTCCAGAAATCTATGCTACGGTTTTCGCTTTAGCCCCTTCAAACCATGGTGTTAATACGATTTGGGCGGGCTCTGATGATGGCAAAGTTCATATTACCAGAAACGGTGGTAAAACATGGACTGACATTACCCCAAAAGACTTACCTAAATTTTCACGAATAAGTATTATCGATGAAAGCAAGTTCAATCCTGGAACGCTGTATTTGGCTGCTAATCGCTATCAAGTAGATGATAGAGCACCGTATGTATTCAAAACCACTGATTATGGTAAAAGCTGGACTAAAATCATCAACGGAATTAAGCCTGGGCATTTTGCTAGAGCAATCAGAGAAGATTTGCAAAAACCAGGTCTTCTTTACCTCGCTACGGAACATGGTGTTTATGTATCCTTTAATGACGGGGCTCAATGGCAATCGTTACAAATGAACTTACCAGATACACCAATTCGCGATTTGGTGCTAAGGAATAATGATGTCGTATTAGGATCTCATGGTCGCGGCTTTTGGATTATGGGCGACATTGCTCCTTTGCGAGATGCGGCTAGTATGGACATGAGTCAAGTAAAACTCTTCAAGCCCGCCAATCCTATTAGAGGAGTTTATAACGCCAACATTCAGTATTATCTCCCAAAAGAAGCGGAAACTGTAACCGTTGAAATCATGGACGCTCAGGGTAACTTGATCAATACTTATGAAGGTAAAAAATCAGAAGGCAGAAGATCTCAAGTGGCTACTGGCGAAGGCTTAAATGACTTTAACTGGGACCTTCGCTACCCTGGTGCCACTACTTTTGATGGGATGATTATCTGGAGCGGAAGACCGCAAAGAGGTCCTTTAGCCCCATTAGGTGACTATCAAGTAAAGTTAACGGTAGATGGTGTGTCTCAAACTAGCACATTTACGGTAGAGATGAATCCTAACTTAGAAGGCATCACAAAAGACGATCTACAAAAGCAATTTGACCTTGCGCTGAAGATTAGAGATAAAACCTCTACAGCCAATGAAGCAGTAATTCAAATCCGAGATATTCGAGCTCAGGCTCTGAAGTTAAAAGGCTCAAGCGTTGCTGAACTAGATGATGCCATTGACGATATGCTTAGCAAAATAAAGGTCATTGAGGAAGACTTATACCAAGTGAAGAACCAAAGTGGTCAAGACCCGCTCAACTTCCCAATTAAGCTCAATAACCGCTTTGCTTCTTTAAGAAGAAGTGTTGAAAGTGGTCAGGCAAGGCCAACAGATGCCGCTTATGTAGTGTTTGATGAGCTTTCTGCAGAGTTGAAAATGCATTTAGATAAACTTGATCAAGTGCTCAATTCTGATTTGAAGCAGCAGCCGATTTTAGGTAAAATCGATTTAGAGATAAAAGGAAACTAATTTCAAGTGCCAACTACTTCTGGTTTTTAAGAGGTTGTTGGCACTGATAACTCCCCTATTGAAGCCGTCATTCCCAGCCTCTTGGATTTACATCTATTAGTATCGGATTGGGCCAACTATACCATTGCTATCCGAGAATTGATCTACTAACTTCACCGCAACTCATTCAGAAGAAAATGAAGAAACTAGCCTATAGTGTTATCGGACTTGCGGGTGTCTTAACCCTACTCATCTATGCCGAAAGCATTTTGATCCCATTATTGTTTGGTGTCATCCTATGGTATTTGGGTACTTCCATGAAGCAACTCGCTAAGAAAATCCCAGTACTTGGCCAGAAGCTAAATACCACCATGATCAATGTATTGGTATTTATGATTCTAGTCTTTGGCTTTGCTGGATTATCCAAGTTAATAACCACGAGCATTGACTCTTTAATGAAGTCATATGAAAGTTATAAAGTAAACATTAACAGTCTTTTAGATAGAATTAACGAGAGTTTTAATATAAATCTTCAAGAACAGTTTAACACGGCACAGTCAGGCTTCAACTATGGAGATATTTTAAGCAATATCGCAGGCTCCATATCCGGAGTATTAGGCGATGCGATTATCATCTTAGTTTATGCCGCCTTTATGTTTTCAGAGGAGGTAAGCTTTAAAAACAAGTTGACCAAAATGTTCACTACCGCTGATGAGGAATCGAGAGTGATGAAAATATTGAATAGGATAAGCTCTTCCTTCGGAGACTACATTCGGTTAAAGACTTACGTCAGTATTCTAACAGGAGTTGTCGGATACATATTCTTAACCATCATGGGCGTTGACTCTCCATTTTTCTGGGCGCTCTTGATGTTCTTACTCAACTATATACCGACCATCGGTTCACTTGTCGCGACAGTTTTTCCCGCTGTCTTTAGCCTCATGCAATTCGGTGAATTCACACCATTCTTCATCATCCTTGTCGGACTTGGTGTAATAGAATGGGTCATAGGCAATGTAGTTGAGCCTAAATTGATGGGTAACTCATTAAATCTGAGTCCGCTGGTTACAATCCTTGCTTTAATTGTTTGGGGGCAGATATGGGGAGTTACAGGTATGCTTTTGAGTACACCTATTACGGTAGTCATGGTGATTGTTTTCTCACAATTTGCCAGCACAAAACGAGTAGCCATTATACTCTCTCAGAATGGAGAAATTGATCAGGAATAAAAAACAATTAAAGTGTTCGAATAAAAGAGGGATAGGCTATTCACATTAAAAACAATCAAGAGTGTATCGTTCAGTTCCAATCTTCAGACGCCTCCAAGTATTCATTAAGCTCAAGGAGTCTACGCTCGATTTCTGATTTCTGCAGTTCAAAAGCCTCATCTTGTTTTACGTTATTCGCGTAATGTGCCCAGTGCTTCCTAGACTTTTTGATAACCCTAGGCGTAATAGTAAACTCCTTATAGTCAAGTAAATTTTCGGCAATGAGTGAAACTTTAAAACTCCCAAATAAAAATAGCTTAAAGACATCAACATAATGATCACTAATGTCGAAGCCTTCAAGTGCAGAGATTAAATCACCTTTTATATTCTCGTTCTCTACATTCTGGATGGTTTCCCACATTGGCAATAAGGCTTTGCTATTATCCGATATCTCTCCAAGGGTTTTAGCAGCGATAAAACGAGTATCTGGATATTCATGCGCTAATAACCCAATCATAGCATCTACGACCTCTTCGGTCCCTATTTTAGACAAGGACTCAGCCGTTTTAAAGCTACTCTCTGTCAATTCATTAGATAACTCCTTAACTGCTGCTGCAATATCAAATGCCATGTTAATTGCTATTAAGCTTTAAAACTATAGAAAATTACCTGGTTATTGACAGTTCCTATGTGCGATTGAGTAACACTTCTGAAATAAATTTAAAATGGCAATTCAATATTTAAAACCTTGTACGCATCATTGTCGCAGTGAATAATTAGGTAAGTGCCATGTCGATAGGGAATAATGTGCAAAAAGAATAGTGGTTATCTAGTCGCTCCTCCTTCGCCTTTACGGTGATCAGTACCAAAGACATTGCGTCTGCCGTTAAAACTTATTGGGTAGTTTTCCTGACATATCTCTACGGTTTCCTTAAATTGCAATCAATTATGCTTAATCATAAAAACCGAGGCCCAATTATTTCATAAGTATCATGCTGGCCTGAATTTCTATTTTTGTTCAGCCGATAGCCTCCTTTTAAGAACCGGTTTTAAAAAAGCCAAAAACATATTATGCGAAACGATAATCTTCAGATCAGTGCTTTCTATCCATTGTGGAAAAAATATAAGCCTGTTATCCTTAAATTAATGGTGGATGCCCAAGATGGCCCACAGTCTTACCCACTCTCGAAACACGAATTCACTGATTTAGCACCTAAAAAGAATATTGTCTATTCTTTCAAAATAGACTTATTGAATCTTAAGCCATTGGTTGCTATCAAAACTTCATTGGTGGCAATGGACTTCATGGAATTGATAAGACAATCAAATAAAGCCGCAGAATTAACTGCAAATGCTACTTATCACCTTGAGCTTGATAAGCAGTTCAATTTTCATGTGAGTTGTACTCCAGTTGTAGACGAAACTGAAAATGCCCCTGAGGAAGAGGCACAAAAAGAAACGGAAGAATAATATTCTTCCGTTTTTCTATTTTATGGATGTGGTTGGTCTTGTTGGTAACGGAAAGTCTAGCGTATAACTTTTACACTAACTGCATTCATTCCTTTCATTCCCTTCTCTAGTAAGAAACTCACCTTATCTCCTTCTTGAATTGGCTCCATTAAGCCATTAACGTGTACAAAGAATCTTTCTTGTGTACCATCTTGGTTAATAAATCCGTAGCCTTTTGAATCGTTAAAGAAAGAAACCTTACCTCTGCGCTCAGCAGTCATATCTTCTTTCTCTTGCTTCGGAACACCAATTTCAATGCTAGAAGCCTTAATGATTTTCTTCTTTGCTAACGGATCCGGTGGAGTATCTGAGATATTACCAAATTCATCGACATAAGCCATCATTTCATCAAGCCCGCCTCCAGTGGCATTTGCTTGTCGCTCCTCCTTCTTCATTTCTTTCTCCTTGCGCTTTTGTATGCGCTTCTTTTCTCTTTCTTTTTTCTGGAACGTATTCTGTGATCTTGCCATTCAGTCAATAAATAATTTATAATTAGTACAGTGCAAGTTAGCCAATTTGCTTGATTTTACTCGATTTTTTTATTCAAAAGATTTGAATTAGTCATGAATATTTCCATGTAGCACTAATAAGAAGGCTACCGAAGGATTACTTTTATAAGGGTACGCTGTTTGTCAGGAGTTACAATTTGAATAAGGTTCACTCCTTTGATCATTTGATACGTTGGAAGCCCTCAGCTAACCTTTACTATCTCTAGCGGATAGATCGCCAGCCCACTTCTCAACTCCAAACACTAAACAATCTCATTACCCGCAATAACCTCTCTAAACCATTTTGCCGATTCTTTCGGGGTACGCTTAAGTGTTTTATAGTCTACATAGTTCAACCCAAAACGCGAACCATAACCATGTGCCCATTCGAAATTATCGAACATACTCCAGGCGAAGTAGCCTTTCAAATCAACGCCACTTTCGATCGCTTCATGACAACCCATGAGATAGCCTTTGTAATAAGCAAGACGTGTAGCTGTATCATCGACTTCTCCATCAATCATTTCATCGGCACAAGCAAAGCCATTTTCAGTGATATAAATAGAGGGTTTATCATAACGAGCAGAAATCCATTGGAGAAGGTTTCTACAACCCCAAGGCACTACCGCCCAATCCATTGCTGTAAGCGTCCACTGTGGGTCCAGTGTCAAGCTCACGCCTTGATCGTCAGATATCCCACCATTTCCTTTAATATTACGCTGAGCATTTGGTTGCTCTTCAGCGGCATACATTGTCGTGTAATGATTCAAACCGAAAAAGTCGGAGGAGCCCTTTAATAATTTGGACTCTTCTGGAGTAAACCTTGGTAAGCGATCGCCAAGTCTCTCTTTCATTACTTCAGGGTAATCCCCAAAGTAAACCGGATCAGCAAACCAACCTAAGAAGAATTGCAAAGCGCGTTCTGCAGCAACTTTATCTTCAAGCTTGTCTGTCAATGGCTCCCTCCAATCACAATTATTAGTTATTCCGATAACACCGTTTTGATGCGCATACTTGGTACGATAAAGGTCTACCGCCTTAGCATGCGAAATGAGTAATTGGTGGGCAGAAGTATATAATTCTGTATTGGATTTTCTCCCTGGTGCAAACATACCTTGACCATACCCTAGAACTGAAATCACCCATGGCTCATTAAGCGTAATCCAGTTTTTAACACGATCTCCAAAACGCTCAAAACACAAGTCAGCGTAGTCCTTGAAGTAATCGCTGATCTTTGGGTTAAGCCATCCATCTTCTTCAGTCTGAAGTGCTAGTGGCAAATCCCAGTGATATAGCGTTACCCAAGGCTGAATGTCGTTAGCCAATAACTCGTCAATCAGATCAGAGTAGAATTGTATTCCTTTTTCATTCACGGCACCTTTCCCTTCTGGCATGACCCTTGGCCAAGCGATTGAAAAACGATAGGCTTTAAATCCTTGCGACTTCATTAAGGCTACATCCTCTTTGAACCTATGGTAGTGATCAATTGCAATGCTTCCATTGTCATTATTCTGAATTCGATTTGGAATGGTGCAGAAGGAGTCCCAAATGGATGGCCCTTTACCCTCTTTATCGTGTGCACCCTCTATTTGATATGCTGAGGTTGCAGAACCCCATGTAAAGTCTATCGGAAATTGTTTCATAATTGCGTCTCTGATACAAACTTAAAACACTATTGAATATTGACAATCTTAGTACACGTTAAAGTGCGTGGCGATGTAGTAATAATGTCATGTTCGGTGAGGTTAGCCACCTGAAATGGCTTGCATGATATAGACTTCATCCGTGTCTTTCAATTGATCCATAAGCTTCAGCCGGTCTTTGACCATTTCATTGCCAATGAAAATGTTTACGTGTTCTCGCAGTCCACCATTTTCATCAAGTATATAATCACTAATTCCCTTATAATTCTGCTCAACCTCTATCAAAGCATCAGAAACGGTGTTTCCGCATACCTTGGTTGGCTTCAATGCTGGATAAAAACGTTCGAGGTTGGTCGTGAATTTGACTACTGCCATGCTATCAGTTTAAGGCCAATTAGATCCATCTTTGATCGTTATGTGTGCGCGCATGTTGAACTTTTCCTGTATGAAGTGTTGAAGCTGGTTCAAAAAGCAATACCCATACCTCTTCATCTGCCTTTGTATATGGGTTGTGCTCTACACCTTTGGGTACTATGATCATATCTCCACTTTTTAATACTTCCGTACGATCTCTAAACTCCATATAAAGCGTCCCCTTAAATACCTGGAAATACTCATCTTCATGCTCATGACTGTGCCAAACCAATGCACCTTGTAGCTTGGCAAGCTTTACCTGCTGGCCGTTCAATTCACCGATGATTTGGGGTTTCCACTGCTCTTGAAATAAGTCAAATTTTTGGAGTATTGTAGCCTTAGAGATATTCATAGGGCCAAAATAGGCTTTGTATTCCTAATTACCATTAAGCAATAGAAAAAGCTATCTACAATCGTCATCAGGCAGGCTAAGTGATTTATCTCTATCGCTTTGACAAATCCGTTTGATTCTTGTGAGAATTGCACTTATAATTGCCAATTATTACGTTGCACTAATTGACCCAATGGAGAAGTTTATAAACGTTCGAAAGTTAATTGGCGAAAAGAACCCATCACTGCTCAAGTGGTTACCAGGCTTCGTGATTCGATACATTGAGCGTATCATTCATCAAGGTGATATCAATGAGTTTATCGCTTCTCAACCAAATTCAGACTCTTACGAATTTAGCCGTGCGGTGATGGCCAAATTTAATGTCACCCTTGATATTTCAGGTAAAGAAAATGTACCTATGCCACCCGAAGGCATTATTTTTGCCGCAAACCATCCACTGGGCGGGTTTGATGCACTGGCTATCATTACTTCTCTAAAGGACATCAGGCCTGATATCAAGTTTATAGTGAACGACTTCCTGCTCAATCTCAATAATTTGAGAGACAGCTTTATCGGAGTAAATAAGGTTGGTCGAAATGCAGTCAAATCGCTGCAACAAGTAGACGCACTCTTCGCTTCTGATAACGCTACATTTATCTTCCCAGCTGGCCTTGTGAGCAGAAGAACCAAAGGAGTTGTCAAAGATCTTGAGTGGAAAAAAACATTCCTAGTTAAGGCCAAGAAATATAAAAAACCAATAGTTCCAGTGTATATTGAGGGAAAGCTTACCAACCGGTTTTATAGGCTTGCGAACCTTAGAAAGGCATTGGGAATAAAAGTGAACATTGAAATGTTCTATCTGGCCGATGAGTTTTATAAACAACATAATACAAAAATGAAAATCACCATTGGTGAGCTCATACCGGTAAGCACCTTCGATGAGTCAAAATCAGACAGAGAATGGGCACAATGGGTGAAAGAAGAAGTGTACAAGCTTGCGAAGGCTTAAAACAGATTAATGAAGCAAAGCAAAGAAATTATACCTGCAGTTGATAGAGCGTTGATAGAAAGCGAACTGAAAAACGATCGTTTTGTCAGGAATACCAACAAAGGAGGTAATGAGATCTATATCATCAATCATCATAATTCTCCGCATACCTTGCGTGAGATTGGTCGGTTGAGAGAACTCTCTTTTCGTGGTGCCGGTGGTGGTACGGGGCTTGAAATTGATATAGATGATTACGACACTTCAGCACGCTGCTATGAACAATTGATCGTCTGGAGTCCAGAAGACAAGGAAATCATCGGTGGATACAGGTTTATTACGGGAGATAGAGCATATAACCCTGAAACTGGAAATTTCGAGCTATCCACAGCGCATTACTTTGACTTTTCTGATCAAATGAAAAAAGACTATCTGCCCTACTCCATCGAATTAGGCAGATCATGGGTCCAACCGAGTTATCAGCCATCCGTTAATCCACGAAAGGGATTGTTTGCATTGGCTAATATTTGGGATGGTTTAGGCGCCTTGATTGTAAACTATAGAGGGCAAATGCGTTATTTCTTTGGGAAAGTAACCATGTACACTTCTTACAATCAAGAAGCTCGAGATATCCTATTGGCCTTTATGGCAAGCTACTTTCCTGATACCGATAACCTGTCCAAACCGAAGGAAGAACTATACTCAGGATACTCTGAAGAACTTTTTAAAGCGAATTTCCCCAAAGGCACTCCCTTCGAGGATGCCTTTAAGATCCTCCAAAGACTTCTTAAGGAAAGAGGAGAATGGATTCCGCCATTAATTAACATTTACATGAATCTATCCTCCAGCATGATGACCTTCGGTACTGCCAAAAACCCAGATTTTGGTGATGTGGAAGAGACAGGGATAATGGTGATCATTGAAGATATTCATCAATCAGTGATTGACCGTCATTGTACTGGATACACTAAGCCCCATAACTGAAAGGGAATTACTCTAGGTGATCTCAGCATTTGATTAACGATAAACCTTTTTATCTTAGGTTATCAATCGTATAAATCAACCCGATGGACTTTACGCTAGGTATTGAAGAGGAATACATGGTCATCGACCCAGAGACTAGAGAACTTGTTTCCCACGAACAGAAAATAGTAGAAGCGGCACATCGTCACCTAGAAGATCAGGTGACCGCAGAAATGCATCAGGCAGTTGTAGAAGTAGGCACCAACATCTGTACAGACATCAGTGACGCAAGAGCACAGGTGACTTATTTACGGCATACCATATGTGATATCGCTAAAGATTTAGGATATCGGATTGGTGCAGCGGGCACTCACCCATTCTCTGAGTGGCAAAAGCAGCTGATTACGCCAAACCCTCGATATCACAAAATAATTAATGAACTACAGGACACAGCACGATCCAATTTAATTTTTGGACTACATGTTCATGTAGGTATTGAAGATAAATCGATGGCGGTTCACATCGTGAATCAGATCCGATATTTCTTACCACATATTTATGCCTTATCTAC
>CBFIAY010000030.1:0-18592 GCA_965660665.1 Roseivirga sp.
TGTGGTGTAGTTACTCGGTCGGCAAAGAAGACCGCAGAAGTCTGGAAGTACTTTAGTGGCTCGTCCCAAAAAGAGCCTCCTATCCTATCCTGACCTACTTCTGCTGCTGCATAGTTACGTGTACCGATTTTAGGACTATCGCCTAAGAAGCTAATGATGTTCACCTTACCAGAGATGTTAATGGCCGCTGCAAAGCGATCGGTTTGAGTAATCAATAAAGAGGCAGCATAGCCACCATAACTCGTTCCTTGAATCCCTACTTTGTCGTTGTCGACCAAGCCTTTGTCTACTAATAGATTAATGGCAGAGGTCACACCTTTTACCCAAGCTTCTCCTGGATAACCTTCTTCCAAGTCTACCGAAGGTCTTAAGCCAAAGTAGCCTTGGTTAGCAATCAAGTTTAATGACGAACGATACCCATTGTTAAAGAAGGTCTCATAGACTTCCAAAACCAAGGGATACTTCTTATTCGGATCATAATCGACTGGGTAGTATAGAATTCCTTTTAGTTCCTCGCCATCTGCATCGCGGTAGCTGATGAGTTCGGTTTTTGTCCATTTCTTATTCGCTACCCACGGGTTCAGATCAGCCAATTGCTTCTCTGAAGTAAAGGATAGGTTATTGGCATAAACAATATTCGGCATATCGCCATCGGACTTACTGTAAACCACCTTATCGCTATTCTCAGCAAAGTTCCAACCTGAATAAAGGTTGCTGTCGGTCATCAGGTTCTCAAACTCTCTTGAGTTGATTATATAGCGCTGGATGCCTCTTTTCCACTGCTCTTTCTCGGAATATGAAACATACAGATAATCCCCATCTTCCGACCATTTGACCACACTTCTGTTCGGTAGGGCTTTCTTTTCAGCCTCGTCTTCAGGTAGTTCATAAATCTGTTCTAAATCAGTGCCATCTGAGGCGATGGTCCACCAGCCTCCTTTAGAGCTTAGTAAAAGCTGTTTTCCTTGAGCGTCCCAACGCATTACAGAGAATTTAACGGCCTTCTTCTTATCCTCATCTTCGAAGGCTTTATCTTTCGTAAGGTTCAAAGGCTCTTGGTCTATAGTCGCAAGGCTATTGATAAATACATTCCCAGAGTCTACCCATACGAAGTGCATTCCCGAATCATCCCAATTATAGCCTCTGCGTTTCTTATTACGTGGATAAATATCCACCTCTATATCTGTTGAGTTCAAATCAATAAAGGAAGTTTGATACTCCACGCCATCATTTCGTTTGTAAGAGGTTTTTGTTCTGAAAGTCTGGTTATAACGTAGGTATTGGCCATTGTCAGAAATATTGATACCACCATAGTTTGACTCTGGTAAAAGGTCTTCGACTTTGCCCGTTTTCAAATCAATCATTACGACTTCAGTCAGGTTAGCCGTATTGCTGATTCTATCCCATTTCAAGAAGTCATCGTTCCCATCATACACGACAATAGGTCCCTCTGTGGCTTCTAAGTACTCGGCCATGGCTTTACCCATCCAGCTAGTTGCTCTTACAGAAAGCACAACTGAGTTTCCGTCAGGAGTTAAAGTAATCCCTGTGTTTGTCGCTAAAATTCTATCGTCCTTGACCTTAACGTACTTTACTTTCTTGGACTTGACATCGTAATACGCCAGAACGAACTTGTCGTCTTTCTGCTCAAAGAAGACGAGCTTCTCTCCTTTTTCATCCCATGTGAGATTAGTCACGCGAACGTTACCTTCGAAGACATTCGTTGCTGCACCTGTCTCCGTATTGATCAGTTGAAGCTGTCCTGCTCTCATGTTCATGTAACTAGGATCTCTAAAGCGAGAGTGATCCGTGCCAAAGCGAGCACTTCCATCCGAGATAATACCGGCTAGGTGCTGTCCATCAGGACTCAGGGTTTGGCTTCCCAGTGACTTTACATTGATGGCGTCTGCCACTGTGAAGGCAGTTTTCTGTGCCGAAAGGGAAAGTGTAAATAGCAAAAGAATTGCGAAAGAGAGAATAGGTCTTTTCATGGTTGAAGATTTAGACCATTAAAATAAGCATTCAATTGTAGAATATTAAGGGACTTTTGACGATTGGTGATCTAATACTCGATCAGTGTCTCTCGAAGAGGAACCTGATCAGGGAGATTCCTGCCCGAAGCTTTAGGCACAGGATTGACGAAAAGCATGTAGTTTCAGTCTTCTTAAGACAAGTTCCTTCGGTACTCTCAGGATAAAAAGGTTAGCACATAGCCACCCACCCCTTGTTCCTTTCTGAGTATAGCGAAGAATCTATTACGATGGGTGTCTATCCATGAACACGCAGATCATAATACCCGAGAGGACGCGAATCAGAAAGAAGATATAGAAACCTTCACCAATATTTAAACTAATGGTAATTCAGGATAACAGACTTTTTCGTAAGCTTACATTCAAATTATTTCCAGATGAAAAGACTACTTCTTCCCCTCGTTTTACTCACAGCTTTAAACTTTACTGCATCAGCACCCATTTTCTGGGGACAAATAGGTCACCGAACTGTCGGACACATTGCCGATGGTATGCTATCAAGAAAGGCTACCAAGAACGTAAGACGCGTTTTAGGTACTGAAACCCTTGCAGAAGTAAGCACATGGATGGACGATATCAAGTCAGACAATGCGTATCGCTATGCCGGTTCATGGCACTACTGCACCATTCCTGATGGCATGACTTATGAAACAGCTCCAACACAAGAAGGCGGAGATATCATTTGGGCCATTGAGAAGATTGTAAGAGAATTGAAGGAAGGCGGTCTTAGCGCTGAAGATGAGGCGAAAAATCTCAAGTTCTTAGTACACTTGGTGGGTGACATTCACCAACCCCTTCATGTTGGAAACGGTGAAGATCGTGGAGGGAATGACGTCAAGGTCGAATGGTTCGGTTCCAATACTAACCTGCACAGCGTATGGGACACGCGCATGATACAAGGTAAGGAAATGAGCTATACGGAATTTGCTAACTGGGTGAACCACCCAACCAAAGCCGAGGTTAAGGCATTGCAAGCTGCTACAGTAAGAGACTGGGCAATGGAATCAATGGCCTTAAGGTCTCGAGTATATGACGTACCAGAAAATGGTCGCCTAGGATATCTCTACTCCTACCAAAACTTTGACTTGGTAAAGCAAAGGGTCAAAGAAGCAGGCGTCCGCTTAGCGGGTGTAATTAATGAGATTTATAAGTAATGTGTTAAAGGATTGAGTTAGTTCTTCTTCAAGTACTTCTTTGGAAGTTGAAACTCAGGCGTCTCTCCCATCCAAAAGACGCTAACAATCCACCAACGATCACCACCATTCAATAACTGAATGCTGTTGATTCCACGTGCAAAAGGTTTGTCATCTTTGAGAGTTCTCCGTGACTCATACGTACTGAAGACATGTGAAATAGTACCATAGGCCTCTGTCTTACGACTAATTTCTACTTCGAAGAAACCTCCCTCCTCAAGCCCAGCACCTGCTTGCTCGATATACTCTTGAACTGTCCAAGTACGATACCCAACACCATTCGATCCTTTGCCAGTCGGCATTAACCTTCCTTCAGGGATAAAAAGGCTCTTCATTCTATCCCAATCTCGTTTCTCACCAGCGGGACCAGAAATCACATCGTATAGTGCTGCAATGATTGCATCAGCAGATTGAACATCTTCGGTTTTCGCTTCTTGGGCAAAAAGTGAAGCAGAAAGTGTTAGGCAAATCGTTAGACTAAAAAGTATTTTCATGGTTCTTATTTTATGAGAATTACAGATTAGGATGTTCTCGTCATTGGTCCTTCTTGTTGAAACCATAGAAAATCTGTCCTAAAAATGTCTTAGGGAATTTTGAAACACCCGGAAAGCCGAGTTTAATCGATTTACCGCTTGAGGGTATATAAGCTGTACCAAAAAGATAATCCCAAATGCTTAGTGTCAACGCGAAATTAACGCCCATTTTCCTTCCTTCAGGCAAATCATGGGCATGGTGCCACATGTGCATGTTCGGGTTGTTGAAGATGTATTTTAATGGGCCAAGGTTCACTTTGATATTCGCATGATTCCAATGCCCCACAGCTAATGTGAACATATGTACAAAGAAAAAATCGTCTATGCCGAAGCCTATCATGGCCAACGGAATGTACTCAATCGTGCGGTATACGATGGTTTCCATCCAATGATACCTGAGGTGCGCTGCGAATCCCATTTGTTCCACAGAATGATGCACCTTATGATACTTCCATAGTGCAGGAACGGCATGCAAAAGTCTGTGCGTCCACCATTGGATAAAGTCCCTGATGACAAACAGTGCTAAAAGCTGCGCAATAACTGACCATGATCCAATTTCTAGGGCTACTAGGTTAGTGATGCCAATATCGGCCAACAAACCATTGAACGCATCTACAACAACATTTGAGACCGCATTAAAAATGATCAATGAAAAGAGAAAGAAGTTGAAGAACATATAGAAGGCATCTAGCCAAAAGTCCTTCCTAAACTTAGGCTGATCCTTGCGCCAAGGCCTAAACCATTCCCAAGCCATGAATATCAGAGAAACACCGATAAGTGCCCAGAAGTAATTCTGCCACAAGGGCTTATAGTCGTATTGGAATGTAATTTCCTGCCACAAATAGTTTGCATAACCTCTGTATGCATCACCCACCAACTGCCAATCAATCATTCTTATTCTAATGTTTTACTTACTCAACTGACCACTAACATAATCAATTACCCACTTTGGGAATAACTTTTTCTGCTTTGCGATGAAAATGCGTCATTACAGCTAAATAAAAATATACCCAATGAAAAGGATAAATACTTTATTGAAAGTCATGAGCATAGGTTTGCTAACCTTTTGCTTTATGGTTCCTAGCAATGAAACATTTGCACAAAGGAAAAAACGCAATCAAACTGCAGAAGTTGCTTCTGTTACAGAAAAGTCAAGCGCTCCTAAAAAGAAAGAAAAAATATACGCTTCCTTGATAGAAGGAATGGCCTCTGACGATGGGCTATTCACTGTTTATCAGAAAGACGGTAAGATTATGTACGAAATTCCTCATACCGAATTAGGCAAGGATATGCTATGGGTTACAAGGCTCGTATCTGCTCCTGAGAACTTTGGTGGAGGATTCGTTGGGTCAGGTTCCAAATTGATCGAACAAGTAGTACGCTGGGAATTAAGAGAAGACCAAATTCTATTAAAGAAAGTGTCATTCAACAATGTAGCGGACAGTACTGATGCCATCTACAAATCAGTAATGAACAACAACTTTGCGCCTATTATCGGATCGTTTAAAGTTGAAGGTCAACCTGAAGACTCTGCTGCCTACTTAGTAGATGTCACTAAATTCTTCACTGGTGACACTAGGGCAATCAGTGCGATGAGCGCTAGATACAGGACGCAATTTCAAGTAAGAAGACTTGATCCAGAAAAAAGCTATACAGAGTCGACTAAGAGTTTCCCTGAAAACGTGGAAGTACGTCAGGTGATGACCTTTGATGCAGGCCGTCCGCCATCTAATGCCAATACAGGCTTAATCACGATGCAGGTAGCACAATCAATGATTAAACTTCCTGAAGACAAAATGATGCCCCGTTTGGCAGATGAACGGGTGGGTTGGTTTACTAATGGAAATATCAACTTCAGCTCAGATAAATTGAAAGGCGATCAAGTGCGTTTCTTGAAGCGTTGGAGATTAGAGCCAAAAGATCCTGCTGCCTATGCTAGAGGTGAATTGGTAGAACCTATCAAGCCTATCGTTTATTACCTTGATCCTGCAACTCCTGAGAAATTCAGAAAATGGTTTAAGCTAGGGATTGAAGATTGGCAAGTAACTTTTGAAGCTGCTGGTTTCAAAAATGCCATTATTGCAAAAGACGCTCCTTCTAAAGAAGAAGATCCAGATTGGAGCCCTGAGGACACACGGTATTCAACGGTACGATACATCGCCAACATGACCAGAAATGCAACTGGTCCTAGTACCTCAGATCCAAGAACTGGTGAAATCATTGAAAGTGATATCATCTGGTACCACAACCACTTGAGATCATATAGAAACTGGTATTTGATCCAAACAGGTGCTGCTAACCCAAGAGCGAGAACGCTTGACACGCCTGCTGAAGATATCGGTGAAATGATGAGAGCCGTAATCGCTCACGAAATTGGCCATGCGCTGGGTTTACCACACAATATGAAGGCAAGTTCTTCCTACCCTGTTGAGTCACTAAGAAACCCTGAATTTGCCGCAGAATATGGTGTTGCACCTACGATCATGGACTATGCACGTGTAAATTATATCGCACAGCCGGGTGATGGCGTAACAAGATTCATTAGAAAAATTGGTCCTTATGACAAGTATGTGATCAACTGGGGATACAGAGTAATTCCTAATGCCAATACGCCAGAAGCTGAATCAAGTACTTTAGATCAATGGATTTTAGATAAAGCGAATGATCGCATGTTCAGATTCGGTAGTAGCAATGGGCATAACCCAGAATCACAAACCGAGGACTTGGGTGACAACAGTGTGCTAGCTAGTACTTATGGTATGGAAAATATCATGAAAGTAGTGCCTAACCTATTGGAGTGGACCACTACGGATGGTGAAAACTACGATGATACAAGAGAAATCTATAATGAGATCATCGGTCAGTGGAGACGTTTTGTTGGTCATGTGATTACTAACGTTGGGGGTATTACAGAAGACTTTAAGTCTACCGATCAGGAGGGCGCTATCTACAATGTAGTATCTGAACAGCAGCAAGTAGCTGCCATGAACTGGATGAATAAATACGCCTTTTCTAAGCCCGAATGGCTGTTGGACGAGGAGTTACTGAGAAAAATGGAAAGCTACGGTGCAGTGAACCGTATCAGAACGACTCAAGTCTCTTTCTTGAATAACCTTTTAGATGCGACACGCGCACAACGTCTAATTGAAGCAGAAGCTTTCAAAGGAACAAACACTTACACCATCTACCAGATGTTCGCTGATGTAAGAAAAGGTCTATTCTCTGAATTGGCCAGTGGTACAGAAATTGACACTTACAGAAGAAACCTTCAAAGAGCTTTCGTTGAGCGTTTAGAGTTTATGATGACCAACGAAGTAAGTCAGTTTCAAGCGAGAACAGTTGATATCAGTCAATCTGATATTAGACCAGTTGTCAAGTCTGAGCTAAAAACACTTCAAAGAGAAGTAAGTAATGCAATCGGAAGATATTCTGACAGAGCGAGCAGAGTGCACCTAGAGGATTTAAAGGATAGAATCGCTGATATTCTTGATCCTAAGTAAAAATTACTGAAATATCATATTTTAAAAAGGGCCCAATTCGGGTCCTTTTTAAATTGGACCCTACGCGATTAGAATTCGGCTATTATCCACTTTGCCTACCCCCAAAATCATTATCTAACCACTCTCATATTTGACTTTGAATTGACAGCACCTTTCAACTATATTATCGACTTGAATTAATGAAAACTAAATTGCTAAATATGAAATCGCTTCGAATGTTACGCCTACACCTAGTGTTGCTGCTTTCATTCACTGTAATGCAAACGAGTTTGTTAGCTCAGAGTGACCCATCGGGTGAGTCTGCAGTGACTACAACGTATGCAATTACCAATGCCACGGTTATCACAAAACCTGGTAGTGAAATGAAAGATGCCACAGTGGTAGTCAAAAATGGATTAATCGTTAGTGTTGGAAAAAATGTATCCATCCCTAATGATGCAGAGGTTATCGATGCTTCTGGATTATATGTCTATGCTGCCTTTATAGACGGTATGTCGAATACAGGTGCTAAAAGACCTGAGAACATGCCAAGACCTCAGAATCTCTTCACTCCTGACCCACCAAATGACTATGCAGGTATTACTCCTGAAAATAGTGTAATGGAACAATTGGATATCAAGAGTAGTAGTATCGGCAACATGAGAAAAGTCGGATTCGCTATTTCACATAGTGTCCCTTACGGAAGAATGCTTCCTGGCTCTGGATCAATCATTCTATTGAATGATGCGGATCACGTAGATGATATTGTTTTAGCGAGAGATGCCGCATTATATGCACAGTTCGTAGGTGCTCCAGGAGCTTATCCAGGTAACATCCTCGGTATCATGGCGAAATGGAGAAATCTATACCGCAATGCAGAAAATCACAAAGACCACACAGAGCTTTATGCTCAAAACCCTGCAGGTCTTGAAAGACCTACTAGTGATCGTGTAAGCTTAGCTTTCCACCCAGTGATTAGCAAAACTAAGCCTGTTATGTTTGATGTTAGCGATATGCTAGACGTTAGACGTGCCATGCGTTTACAGAACGACTTGGGCTTTAACCTAATATTATCGGGAGTAGAACAAGCTTGGGGCGTAATTGATGAACTTAAAGCGACTGGAACTCCTATCTTCTTATCACTTGACCTTCCGGACAAGCCAAAAGATATTAAAGGAGACGATAAGACAGACGAAGTGAAGGCTTTAGAAGCTAGACGTATGGAGTTTTATAATACTCACGTAGGTCAAGCAGGTGCTTTGATAGAAGCTGGTGTCAACTTTGGTTTTTCTGCAAGAGGCGCTAGCGCTGGTAAAATTAAGGACAATGTAATGACGCTAATAGAAAATGGTTTGAGCGAAAATGATGCACTTGCTGCACTTACGACTAACCCTGCTTCTATGCTTGGCATTGAAAATGTAACAGGCTCTGTTGAGAATGGTAAAATGGCCAACTTAATGGTCTCTACAGCTCCTTACTTCACAAAAGATGCTCAAATCAAAATGATGTTCGTTGACGGCACTAAGCATGTTTACGAAATCAAGGAAAAGAAAGAGAAGAAAGAAGGCGAAGCTACTGATGAGGAAGCTACTGCAACTACTGGCAGCGATCCTTTAGTGGGTACTTGGTCTTATGAGCTAGTGACTCCAGGAGAACCTCAGGGAGGTAAAATGATTATTAAAAAAGAAGGTGGTAAGTACTCTGGTGTTTTAACCAGTAATGATGGTACTCCTGATAATGATATGAATAACATTAGCTACAGAGATGGAGAATTAGCCTTTGACTTTGACATTGAGGCCGCTGGCAACTCTGTCAATGTTGTTGTTGTCGGTAACGTTTCCGGTGCTGATTTTGATGCTACTGCCTCAATTTCGTTTGGTGGTCAGAATGTTGAATTAGGGTTAACTGCTACTAAAGACGGTAAGTAGTCCATAAAAAGATACAATCAAGAAAATGAAAAATATATTAACGCTTCTCCTCGCCTTCTTTAGTACGATGGCTTTGGCACAAGTCCAAAAGGGAGATTTACTAATTAAGAATGGAACGGTATTAACGGTGACCAATGGTACACTCGAAAATACTGATGTATTGGTGAGAGATGGAAAAATCTCTAGAATAGGAAAAGATCTTCGTGCCCCTCGTGGTGTTGAGACCGTAGATGCTACTGGTAAATTCGTTATGCCTGGTATCATTGATGCACATTCGCACATCGCGGGTAGTGCTATTAATGAAGGTACGAGTCAAGTCACTGCGGAAGTAAGCATGGAAGACGTTGTCGATCCACTTGATGTGGGTATTTACCGCGCTTTAGCTGGTGGTGTAACAAGCATTCACTTGATGCACGGATCTGCTAACGTAATTGGTGGTCAGAATGAGACAATGAAGTTGCGCTATGGCACAATGAATCCAGATGAACTTAGATTCGAAGGAGCTCCAAGAACTATCAAATTTGCTTTAGGTGAAAATCCAACAAGAGGTGGTCGTTCAAGAGGTATTCAGCCTCAAAGTAGAATGGGTGTTGAAAACATGCTTAGAACATCATTTACGCAAGCGATAGCTTACGGTAAAAAATGGGATGCTTACAACGCTGACAAGTCTCCAAGAAAAGTTGCTCCTGAGTATGACCTTAGAATGCAGACTTTGGTAGATATTATGAATGGTGATGTATTAGTTCACTGTCACTCTTATCGTGCTGATGAAATTTACATGTTAATGAAGGTATTCAGTGATTTCAATATCCCGAAACTAACATTTCAGCATGCGAATGAAGCATATAAAGTAGCTCCTGAATTGGCTGCATTTGGTGCAAGTGCATCTGTCTTTGCAGATTGGTGGGCATATAAGCTTGAGGTATACTACTCAACTGCTTACAACGCTGCCATCTTGACAAACAATGGTGTGCTTACCTCTATCAATTCAGATTCTGGAGAGTTGATCAGACACTTATTTCATGAAGCGGCTAAGACGCAGAAATATGGTGAACTGACTGACGATCAAGCATTGGCTTTAATTACCTTGAACCCTGCTAAGCAACTAGGTATTGATAACAGAGTTGGTTCGATTGAAGTAGGTAAAGATGCTGACATCGCTATCTTCGAAGGTCATCCTCTTTCAGTTTATACTGTTCCTTTAATGACGTTTATTGACGGTGTTAAATACTTCGATAAATCAATCGATAAAGGAGATGCTAGAATTTACGTAGGCCCAGAATCTAGTATATCAGAAGTTATGATCTATGACAGACATAATGATCACAGGTGCTTAGAAGGAGCAAATGTGATGGCATTTGAAGAATTATTCTCTAACAAAAAATGATAAGAGAAATGAAAAATATAAGAACATTATTCGCTGCATTCTTAATGCTTGCTATTGTCCCCTTGATGTCTTTGGCACAAGAAGATGATCAAGTGCTAAGAGCTCGTAATGGCAAGTTCGCCTTAACGAATGCAAAAATTTATACCGTTACGAATGGTATTATCGAGAATGGTACCATCATTATTAATAATGGTATAATTGAAGCAGTTGGTGCTAACGTAACCATCCCTGCAGATGCAGAAGTATTCGATTACAAGGGAAAAGAGATTTATCCTGGAATGATTGATGGTGGTACTACACTAGGTCTTGCTGAAATTGGAAGTATCTCTGAAGCCAATGACTTTCAAGAATTCGGTCAATTGACTCCACAAATGCAAGCCTTGACAGCAGTTAACCCTAACTCTACAGCAATTCCTGTAACTAGAGTAAGTGGTGTGACTACTGTATGGACAATGCCTAGAGGTGGTGTCTTGTCAGGTACAGCTGCAACGATTAACCTATTCGGCTATACGCCAGATCAGATGTTTGCTGGCTCTAAAGGTATTGTGATGAATTTCCCTTCTACTGCTGGTGGAAGAAGGTTCAGAAGACTTTCTCCTGAAGAAGTTAAGAAGAGACAAGACAGAGCCTTAAAAACGGTTAACGATGCGTGGGATAAAGCAGAGCTTTATGCTAAACTCGAAAACTCTGATGAGGTAAGGTCTTACCCAGAAATCGAAGCTTTGGTACCTGTTGTTAAAGGCGAGATGATGTTATTCATCGAAGCTAATGCTGCTAAGGATATTGTAGCGTCAATTGCATGGGTAAAAGAAAGAGGTTACAAGAAAGTAATCCTTACAGGTGTTTCTGAAGGATGGAGAGTTGCAGATCAAATTGCTGAATCTGGAATACCTGTCATTACAGGTCCAGTTCAAGCGATCCCAACACGTGATTCTGACTCATATGATGCAGCTTATGCTAACCCAGGAATTATGTCTAAGGCGGGTGTAAAAGTTGCCTTGAGAACAATGGATTCTGAAAACGTAAGAAACCTACCTTATCATGCTGGTTTTGCAGCTGCTTATGGTATGGGACGTGAAGAAGCCTTGAAAGCGATTACAATCAATGCTGCAGAAATTCTCGGGATTGGTGATAAAGTGGGATCAATTGAAGTAGGTAAGCAAGCTAATATCTTTGTTGCTACTGGCGATCCATTTGAGACCGCGACTAAAATCACTGACTTATTCATCGATGGTTATAAAGTACCAATGACTTCACGTCAAATCAGACTTTATGACGAGTTCCTTAATAGAACTCCAGGTGTTGATAAGGATAAGAAAGCGATCGATATCAAAAAGAAATAAGAGACACAATCTCTAACTAAGAAAAGGCTCCGATAATTCGGAGCCTTTTTTTGTTTACAATCAACTATTTTTGCGGAATCGTTGTTAGACTTCGTAATCGGAGAAGATCATGGGTAAAAGAGTAGTTGTAGGACTTTCAGGAGGTGTAGACTCAAGCGTAACCGCGCACTTATTAATAGAGCAAGGTTATGAAGTGATTGCTATGTTTATGCGCAATTGGGTAGATGATTCCGTGATTATCTCTGAAGAATGCCCTTGGGTGGAGGATAGTAACGATGCCCTAGCAGTTGCTGAAAAATTAGGTATCCCCTTTCATGTGATCGACCTAAGTGAGCAATACAAGGAGCGTATTGTTGACTATATGTTCCATGAATACGAAAAAGGAAGAACCCCTAATCCCGATATCCTTTGTAACCGTGAAGTAAAGTTTGACATCTTCCTAAAAGCGGCTTTAAAGTTGAAGGCTGACTATGTAGCTACTGGTCATTATGTACAGAAAGAAACCATCACCAAAGACGGTCAGGAAATACACCGCCTTTTGGCTGGAGCTGATCCAAACAAGGATCAAAGCTATTTTCTCTGTCAGTTGAATCAGGAACAGCTTTCGAAAGCCCTCTTCCCTATTGGGCATTTACAAAAACCTGATGTTAGAGAAATTGCCAGAAAAGCAGATTTGATTACGGCTGAAAAGAAAGATTCGCAAGGACTATGTTTCATTGGTAAAGTCAAACTTCCAGACTTTTTACAGCAGCAACTTGTGCCTAAACAAGGTGAAATCCGCGAACTAGCATTTGATGCTTCTAATTTCGAATCCTTTCAATCTTTATCAAGTGACACCTTTGATAGTCAGCATGATAAGCTAGTTGCACTCGCTAAACCTTACAACTATGCTCCGACAGATGGAAAGCGTGTTGGAGCGCATAATGGTGCTCACTACTTCACGATTGGACAGCGTAAAGGCTTAGGAGTTGGTGGTACACCAGAACCTTTGTTTGTCATACAAAAAGATACTGACCTCAATGTGATTTACACTGGCCAAGGAGAAAACCACCCAGGATTACTCCGAAGAGGACTGTTTGTTCCGAATCAAGTAGTGCACTGGGTAAGAGAAGATCTAAAGATGAACGTTGGTGAATCCAAGAAATTCATGGCCAGAATAAGGTATCGTCAGACTTTAGAAACGGCAGAACTTTTTATGGAAGAAGACGGGCTTTACGTAATCTTTGAAGAACATCAAAAAGGTATCGCCCCAGGTCAGTTTGTGGCTTGGTACGATGGTGCGGAATTGATTGGCTCAGGCGAAATATCATAATCAGCTTATATCAGCAGCCAGTCCTCATCATTTTTAATTCAGATTAAACCTTGACAAATATTCATTGTCAAAAGGGCGTAAATAAAAAAACATGAGAAAGACATTTATACTAATGAGCATGATGCTGTTTGTTGGACTTGCAGCACAAGCACAAAGAGGTGAAGGTGGTCAGCGACCTGCAAGACTTAGCCCGGAAGAAGCTTCTAAGCAACAAGCCGAAACTTTTCAAGAAGAGCTTGGCCTTTCAGATGAGCAGTACAAGAAAACCTATGATGTGCTACTTGCTGCAGCGAAATCAAATGCTGAAAAGATGACAGAAATGAGAAGTAGCGGATCATTTGACCGTGAGACTTTTCAGAAAATGGCCCTTGAAGCGCAAGCTGATAAGGACAAAAAATTAAAAGAGATATTCTCTGCTACACAATGGACTGGGTATGAGGCTTGGAAAAAAGCCAATCCTCCAAGAACTGGCCGTGGTGGTGGTGGTGGCGCTAGAGGCGGAAATTAATTTTGTTGAAGTTGTTTTTGGTTGTTTGAAAAAAGCCCCGATTAGCATCGGGGCTTTTTATATGTGATTAAACCTGTAATTGATTATTCGTAACTCAAGGTGTCAGCATGGTTAGTTAATATTGCTTTTAAGATCTGATATCAAATCGTGATCAATGTCAATATGAGAATCAATATAATTGGAATCAGAAATAGCAGCATTGTAATCTCCATTTGGCTTGCAAAACTCGAAAGCCAATCACTAACAAAGTAATAGCCTATTGGCAAACCAAATCCTGCCGCTACTCCTATAAGAACTAGATATTCTCTTGTTAACAAATAGAATATATTGTTTATTGAAGATCTTGATACCAGAAAAGACAGAAGCAACTCCATCGTTAGGATCTTCTCCTTTTTCTATTCTGTAAATCCGGTAGATATTCTCACTTCCAACTTGGTAATTATCAAAGCTCTTTTCAAAACTCACATATTTATAAATGAGCAAGCAAGCGACCATGGATAGGGATAAACCAAGGATGTTCACCAATGAGAACACCATATTCTTGGTTAATTGTCTAAATGCAAAACGGAAATTGGAGATGATCATAACCTGAGTATTTTTAGTCAATTCTAATGCAGTGTGTTTATGGGGTTAGCCTGATTGTTGGTTTAAAGTAGTTTTTGAGCATAGTATTTAGATTAATCGTTTCTTAATATTTGAGCAGGATTAGTTCTCATTGATTTGATGGAATGGAATAATACAGTTCCGATTGCTATTCCAAGAAGAATCAGTATTGAAAGACCGAACAGTCTAACTGATACATCCACATGATAGGCAAAGCCCTCTAACCACCGAGTTGTCAACTGATATGATATTGGAATCGAAATGACGGCTGAGATCAGAATCAGTAAAGTGTCTGCTTATTCAAAATAAAAGCAATCTGATTAAAATCAGCCCCAAGCACTGACATAAATCAGTTCTAGGATATTTAAATTATGAAGCGAGAGCCTACTACTTTTCTTGCAGAATTAACTTATGCTGACAGTACGAACCTGTTGCCCTTTCTAAGAATTATTCCTACCTTTTAACAAGGCATCAACCCTACTTTAATGGATTCAAAAACTACACCCAACTCACGCAGATCATTTATCAAAACACTCGGCCTTGCTGGGGCAGCCTTCTCTATAGTACCTCGACACGTCTTAGGCAAAGGGTTTGTAGCACCTTCAGATACGCTGTATGTTGCTGGAATTGGAGCTGGAGGTAAAGGAGCTAGTGATTTAGCGAGTTTTGCTAAAAGCCCCAACGTCAAAATTGCTTACCTCTGTGATGTTGATACACGTCAAACAAAACAGTCGGTGAAGAACTTTCCTGATGCACCGATGTATAAGGATTATAGAAAAATGCTAGAGAAAAACAAGGACAGCATTGATGCTGTATCTGTTTCTACCCCTGATCACATGCACGCAGTACAGGCCATGGCCGCTATGGAATTAGGGAAACATGTCTATGTGCAAAAACCCCTAACCCATGATATTGCCGAAGCGAGACAGTTGACGCAGGCTGCTGAAAAATATAAAGTGGTTACCCAAATGGGAAATCAGGGAGCTTCGGGCGATGGTGTTCGAAAAATGAAGGAGTATTATGACGCTGGGTTAATTGGTGAAGTCCATACAGTACAATGCTGGACCAACCGTGCAATTTGGCCTATGGCACTCGAAACGCCTACTACCAAAAACGATATTCCTAAGGAATTAGACTGGGACTTATGGTTAGGTACGGCAGAAAAACGAGACTACAATGACGCTTATTTACCTTTTGATTGGAGAGGCTGGTCTGACTTTGGAACGGGTGCATTAGGCGACATGGCTTGCCATATCATGGATCCTGTGTATAGAATCCTTCCAATTCTATATCCAGATCAAGTAGAGTGTAGTGCAGCTGACGCCTTTAAAGGAAAATTTGAAACGGCTAATTATCCAAAGAGCTTTCCAACCGCAAGTAAAATTCATCTAAACTACCCAAGAACAGATGGCAAGGGAAACATAAAAGTTTCTTGGATGGATGGAGGTCTAATGCCTGAAAGACCTGAAGAGTTGGGTGATGATGAGGCTTTTGGAAATTGGGATGGAGGAGTACTCTTTATCGGAACAAAAGGTAAGCTTTTAGCAGACTGCTATGGCGGTAACCCAAGACTACTTCCTCTATCTCTAAATGAGCAAGTGACCGTAAAAGAAACAATCGAAAGAGTACCTGAAGGACATTACTTACAATGGGTAAATGCTTGCATTGCAGGGTTTGGAAACGCCTATACAAGCTCTTCTTTTGATTATGCTGGACCATTTACCGAAAGTCTTCTCATCGGAAACCTTGCGCTAAAAGCCTATTTTGAAGTAGATCCAAACGCAGAGAATAAAGGTTTCTGGGGTGGTACAAAATACCATGGCAGGAAGAGATTGCAATGGGATGCAGCCAACATGAAGGTGACCAATTTCGATGAAGCAAATCGGTTTGTCAAAAGAGACTACAGGACCGGTTGGTGATCGAATCGTTATTAATTAACTGTTTACTACTTATTTAGTGCTTAGGACTTCAAATGGCTATTCGTAATTCGAGTATCCACATAATGTTGGGTCATTGTTTAATTTGATCATTGAAGTTTCTTCGATGATCAGCTCTGCATTGTCATCGTCTCCACAAGAAGTGATAGTGACTAGAACTGTGAATACCACCAAAAATCTAGTGGCTATTTTTTTTTACTTGATTCTGCATTAATTTATTTTTTGATTATTTATTTAATGCAAAGGTATATGAGTATGAAATGCTCGAATAGCACAAATCCGCTGAACTCATTAACATTTCCAACAGGTTTTAGGAAAATCCCGACTGACTAAGACAAATCCGACAGAAATGCGTAAGGCTTAGTTTCAAGAAGGGCAAAGGACAGATAACTATATATCAAATTGTTAGTAAGAGATTGGCTCCTTAAAAAATGTTGGTAAAAAATAACCAAGCCATCCAACCCGAAGCAATCAATTTGAGAAGCACACCTACTGCGAATCCGACAAACGCTCCAAATGCCGCTCTCAATGCTTCTTTATTTGTCGCTTTCCCGGCGCTCATTTCTCCCAAGAATGCTCCTATAAAGGGGCCAAGAATAATTCCCAAGGGGCCGAAGAATAACCCTACAATCAATCCAATGGTACTCCCCCATACACCTCGCTTACTTCCTCCAAACTTCTTGGTTCCGTACACAGGGACCACATAATCCAAAGCTGTTACACCTGCAGCTACTAGCCCCCACATCCATAGGGTATCTGAATCAAAAGGTGATTTCTCGGTCCATTCTAATAAAAGCAAACCAACAAAACTTACCGGTGGGCCAGGAATGATTGGGAGAAAACAACCCAAAATACCCACTACTATACAAATTGACCCTAATATGACGAGAATAAAATCCATTGATATATTGCTTTTGACCGAAATTAAAGATGCCTAAATTTCACTGATTTAAAAATATGGATCTCAGAAAACAACTTCTTAAGGAGCATTCCAAAGAGAACACGGCAGAAATAGTGGGCTTTATACAACACCACCCGAAAGCGGTTGAGGAATTGATGGATATTTTTCTCAATGGAACCTATAGGCTCATACAGCGATCCGCTTGGGTAGTTGGTGACTTAGGAAGATCAAATCCTGAATGGATACGCCCTTATATTCCGCAGCTGATGGAGCATCTAAAAACACCAGCACTGCATGTTGCTGTAAAGCGTAATACGATGCGTTACTTTCAGGAGATAGAAGTGGAAGAACAATATTTGGGTGATCTATTAGATATCGCTTTGAAGTTGTTATCCAGCAAGGAAGAGCCTGTAGCCGTGAAGGTATTTTCTATGACGGTCGCCTTCAACATCATTAAAAATATACCAGACCTTAAGGACGAATTGAGAATCATCATTGAGGATCAACTTCCCTATGGTACCCCTGGGTTTAAAAGCAGAGGGCAGAAAACCATTTCTGCCCTAAATAAGCTCTAAATTATTTTTCAGCCTTGTACTTGGCTTTGATTTTTCCAGGAAAGTACTTCTTCAATTTCTTTACTTTCGGAATAGCAACCTGTATAATGTATGGATTACCAGGGTTCAACTCATAGTAATCTTGATGATAGTCTTCGGCCATCCAGAATTTGCTATACGCTTCTACTTGCGTCACCACTTTGTCCGTAAACGTACCAGAAGCATCAATTTTCTTGATGGTGGCCTCAATGGCGATCTTTTGATCGTTGCTGTGATAGTAGGCAGCGGTTCTGTATTGTGCTCCTCTATCAGGGCCTTGCCTGTTGAGCTGCGTTGGATCGTGTGTAGCGAAAAAGATATCGAGCAGTTCCTGATAGCTCACCACTTTAGGATCAAATACAATTTGAATAGCCTCGGCATGCGTTGTGTTTCCATAGCTTACCTGACTATAAGTAGGATTATCTTCTTTACCACCGGTATAGCCTGAATAAACATCCTTGACACCCTGAACCCTCTCAAAAACGGCTTCAGTACACCAAAAGCATCCACCTGCGAATGTGGCTATAGCATCACCATCTTGTAGTACATCAAATGTTACCAACTTAGTATCTCCTTCAGTAGCACAAGAGCTAATTGAAAGGTTAAACACCACTGAAATCAATATTGAATATAATCCCTGCATTTCTTTATGTCTTTCTTTGGACTCCTAACGACCTGAGTGGGGTAAAAGTTTTCAAAGATGGTCGGCCAAAATGCTTTTAAGATCGGCTGGAGAATAATTCACTGATTTCAATGTTTTGTTATCCTCCTTTCTATAAACCAAGAAGTGTCCATCGGACTCCTCGATATAGCTTTCAGTGCCATCTCTTTGCTGATAGTGCTCT
>CBFIAY010000031.1:0-5389 GCA_965660665.1 Roseivirga sp.
AATGTATTTTATTCATAAGACAAATTTTTATGGTCAATTTTAAGTTGTTATAACGTTATTTTCCATATAGGATAAATTTTGCGAATGGCCTACAACGTTGGCTAATGACACATTTTTGTGTCATTATATTTTTATAGTTTAACAAAATGTGTCATTATACCGCCAATAGGTTTGGCTAATAACACATATTAAATGTTTAGTTGATCGAGTGGGCTTTTGATTGTTTTCCATCCCTTGTGTGTAATATGGGTGTATATTTCTGTTGTTTTGCTAGAGTTATGACCGAGTAATACCTGAATATACCGAAGGTCTACACCATTTTCCAATAAATGAGTAGCAAAACTATGCCTCAAGCTATGCAGGCTAACTTTCTTCTTTACTTGAGCTGTTTGCACTGCAATATTGAAAACTCGTCTCAAACTAGAAAGACTGTATTTCCCTCCAGTTTGCCCTTCAAATAAATACTCCTTTGGTCGGTACTTTCTAAAGTATTGTCTTAGTGCATCCAATGCTTTTTGCGAAAGGATAGTTACTCGGTCTTTTTTTCCTTTGCCACCGCGCACATATACGCGCATTTGTTCGCTATCTATATCCGAAATGCGAAGGTTTATTAATTCACCAGCTCGTAAACCAGCGCTATACACCAACAAAAGCATGGCTTTGTGCTTAAGGTTATGTACCGAGTTCATAATTAAGATCACTTCTTTGTCGGTTAGTACTTTTGGTAATTTAAACTCCTTGATTGGCCGGTCGATATGATAATAGCCTTTATCTCTGCCCAGTACTTTTTCAAAATAGAACTTAATGGCGTTGATGTATTGATTCTGACTGCTGACTGACACCCTTTTGTCATTGACTAGATAGGTTTGAAAATCCGCTATATGTTTATCGTTTAACGTTTCGGGTTGCTGCTGTGGATAATGATTTAAAAATTTCTCAAATAGGGAAGTATAAGTCTGAATAGTATTTGGACTATACCTTCTGCGTTCTAATAGCGCTAGATATGCTTCTGGAATTCGTCTACTTCTTTTAGAGGTTACATCTGTTTTAACAGAAAAGTCGAATTGTCGCCTTAGCTGTTTTTCAGTTTCAATACCTGATTTAAACAACCAAAGTTTTAATTCAGGATTCCACCGGCCTTTCAGTTGTTTAACTTTTGAGATCAAAGAAGAATCGTAAGGAATGGCAATTCCCCAATAGCTCGTTTTATGATGAGTTATCTTTTCTAGTTTCATTGTGTGTGCTACACAATTTACTAAAAAAATAAACCCCCAACCTGATTACTCAAGTTGGGGGTTTATATCTAAGGGTTAATTTTCAAGCTTTATAGGGGTAAGTCTAAAGTCTAATTTCTCTCCACCCCCAACCCCCGCCAGCGGGGGACAGCGTTATCATAAAGCTTCTGATGCTAAGGTTTTATATCTAAGCGTTCAGCTTCAAGCTTTATAGGGGGTAAGTCTAAAGTCTAACATCTAACTTTTCTCCGCCACCCAATCCTTAGCAGCCATAAAGGCTTTGATCCAAGGGCTCAATACATCTGCTTTTTGATCAGCAGGGTAGTGGCCCCAGTTCCATGGGAAGACTGAACGCTCAAAGTGTGGCATTATGGCTAAGTGCCTACCGTCTTTGCTCGCTAAGCCTGCTACATGGTAGTCAGAGCCATTTGGTGAGGCCGGGTAAGCTTCATGCGAGTATTTCGCAATTACGTGGTATTCACCTTCGGCTTCAGGAAGTCTAAAGCGACCTTCACCGTGTGCTACCCAAATACCAAGTCTAGCACCCGCAAGTACGCTCAGCATTACAGAGTTGTTTTCTGGTATGGTCACATTGACGAAGCCAGATTCAAATTTGTGGGCAATGTTATGGTCTAGTTTCGGATGCACCTTATGCTCAGGGTAGAGCAGACCGAGTTCTCCCATCAATTGGCAACCGTTACAGATACCCAATGAGATGGTGTCTTCACGGGCATAAAAGTTGTCTAGCGCCAGCTTTGCTTTCTCATTGTAAAGGAAGGCACCCGCCCAGCCTTTGGCAGAACCTAATACGTCTGAGTTAGAGAATCCACCAACAAAGGCAATGAAGTTGACATCGCTCAGGTCTTCAGCACCAGAGATCAGATCTGTCATGTGCACATCTTTTACATCGAAGCCAGCGAGGTGCATGGCATAGGCCATTTCTCTATCGCCATTCACGCCTTTCTCGCGGATAATGGCGGCTTTGATACCTGTTTTGCCTTTGCGATCAGGATCGAGTCCTAAAGCGGCATATTGTCCTTCGAATCCCTTAGGAAAGGTGAACGACAAAGGTTGTTTTTTGTAGTTATCAAAACGGGCCTTTGCCAAGGCTTCACCAGACTGTTTCTGGTCAAGTAGATAAGAGGTTTTGTACCAAGTGTCTCTCAAACTGGCAATGTCTAGCAGATAGCTTTGAGTAGTAGTTTGTATAGACAAGATCGGTTCGCCAATTGGGCTACCAATTTCTAAATACGATGCCTCAATATCATCGAAGAGGGTTTTGATGTCTTCTAAGTCTTCGTTGGCAACCTGAAGCACTAAGGCTGGCTGCTCTGAGAAGAAGGTAGCGATATCATCAATGCCTTTAATCTCTTTCAGGTTAGCGGCAATACCAAGGTCTACCTGGGCAAAGGTCATTTCCAATAACGCAGTGATCAAGCCACCCGCAGACACATCATGTCCTGCTAATATTTTACCTTCTCTGATCAAGGCTTGTACCATGTTGAAGGTGTTGGCAAAACGATCTGCATCGTCAACAGTTGGAGCAGAGGTTCCTACTTTTCCGACAATCTGAGCAAATGAGCTACCGCCTAATTTGAATTCCCCATCGGATAAATTCACATACAATAGGGTAGACTCAAAGTTCGGTTGCAAGACCGGCTCGACTACTTGTTTCAAGTCAATTACTTCAGCACCCGCTGAGATAATTACCGTACCCGGAGCGTACACCACGCCATCTTTATACTTCTGGGTCATGGACATGGAGTCCTTGCCTGTAGGGATGTTGATGCCTAGGTCGCAAGCGAAGTCTGAAACGGCTTCTACTGCTTTATAAAGTCTTGCGTTTTCACCTTCGTTTTTCGCAGGCCACATCCAGTTGGCACTGAGTGAAACGCCACTTAATCCGTTTTCGATAGGTGCCCAGATGATATTGGTCAAGGCTTCCGCGATAGAAAGCTGAGAACCTGCTACTGGATCTAACAAAGCCGAAACTGGCGCATGACCGATAGATGTTGCAATTCCTTTCTCACCACGATAATCCAGCGCCATCACGCCCACATTGTTCAATGGCAATTGCAATGGACCGGCAGTTTGTTGCTTGGCAACACGTCCCGTTACACAACGATCCACTTTGTTGGTCAACCAGTCTTTACAAGCAACGCTTTCGAGCTGGAGCACGCCATTCAAATATTCTTGAAGCTTCTTGATGTCATAAGTGACTTCGCTGAAGTTCGGATCGATCGTTTTGTCTTCTAGAATCGTTTTTGGAGACGATCCGAACATGTGCGCTAAGTTCCAGTCGATAGGGTTTTCACCCGACACCTTATTCTCAAACTTGAAGTGCATGTCGCCAGTGGTTTCACCCACGACATAAAAAGGAGCTCGCTCGCGGTTCGCGACTTTCTCCATATAGGCAATGTCTTTTTCTTTGATCACAAGTCCCATGCGTTCTTGCGACTCATTACCAATGATTTCTTTATCCGATAGGGTAGGATCTCCAACAGGAAGTTTCTTCACGTCAATCGTTCCGCCAGATTCTTCTACCAGTTCCGAAAGGCAATTCAAATGTCCGCCTGCCCCGTGATCGTGAATGGATACAATTGGGTTTTTACCCGACTCAGACATCGCACGTACTGCATTGTACACACGTTTCTGCATTTCAGGATTCGAACGCTGAATGGCATTCAATTCAATACCACTTGAGAATTCGCCAGTATCTACCGAAGACACCGCGCTGCCCCCCATGCCGATGCGGTAGTTGTCACCACCCATCACTACTATTTTATCACCCTTTTCTGGCGTGGCTTTCAAGGCATGTTCTTTCTTTCCATAACCAATGCCTCCAGCTAACATGATCACTTTGTCGAAGCCATGTCTTTTGCCGCCTTCTTCGTGTTCGAAAGTCAATACTGAGCCCGCGATCAAAGGCTGACCGAACTTGTTACCGAAATCACTTGCACCATTAGATGCTTTGATCAGGATGTCCATTGGCGTTTGGTACAACCACTTGCGCTCAGGCATATTGGCTTCCCATTCACGACCATTCTCTAAACGAGAGTAGGAGGTCATGTAAACGGCCGTTCCGGCCAAAGGCATAGAGCCTTTACCGCCAGCCATTCTATCTCTTATTTCTCCACCTGCACCAGTAGCTGCACCATTGAAAGGCTCCACGGTAGTAGGGAAATTATGCGTCTCTGCTTTGAGAGAAATCACAGACTCGAAATCAGAAGTTTCGAACCAATCTGCCTTGTCTTGAGTCGAAGGAGCGAATTGTTCCACCACTGGGCCTTGTGTAAAAGCTACATTGTCTTTGTATGCTGAAACTATCCCTTCAGGTTTTTCTTCTGATGTCTTGCGAATCATCTTGAAGAGCGAGTGTGGCATTTCTTGGCCGTCAATGATAAATACACCGTTGAAGATCTTGTGGCGACAATGCTCTGAATTCACTTGTGAAAAGCCGAAGACTTCTCCATCGGTAAGCTTTCTACCTAGTTTGTCACTGACCTCGTTCAAATAGTCAATTTCCTCTTGGTTCAGGGCTAGTCCTTCTTCTTGATTGTAAGTAGCAATATCATCGATATGACGAACAGCTTCTGGTGTTGCCTCAATCGTATAAAGGCTTTGATCTAAACCTTTGTACAACACTTGAAGCATTGGGTCGAAGGCTGTGTTTTCGCTTTCGACCTTTTCAAACTCCTCGATTCGATCAATCCCTGAAACACCCATGTTTTGGGTGATCTCGACCGCATTGGTACTCCAAGGCGTGATCATTTCTTTTCTTGGACCAACAAAAAAGCCCTCCAGTGTCTCGCCAGTGATTAAAGTGGCGTTTCCGAAGAGCCATTCAAGTTTTGGAAGGTCTTGTGAAGCGAGTTGCGAGGTGAGGCCAATAGCATAAATTTTGCCAGCCCCGGCATCGAAAAATTGAATCATTAGAACGATTGTTTTGGGTGTTAATACCGCTGGCAAAATTAAGAAAATCTTTCAGTTTTGAAGTATCAATGGAGGGGATATCCTTAGGGATTGGCTACTCGAATATCGAGATTCCTAAAACTTCAATTAAAAACTGCCTTTCAAAAATATGGCCCTCCGTAAAACCTCGAATTTCAGGGGTGATGAGGAGGGCCGTATTTGTCACTTATTTCTTTTTAACA
>CBFIAY010000031.1:5488-18149 GCA_965660665.1 Roseivirga sp.
GTAGGGTAGGCTATGCCTAGCTGCTCTAAATAGCTACCGTATTTGGTTTCATCATAGTAGAATTTCTCTAACTGCGGTCTGAATTGATCCATAATGCCTTTATTCAAATAAATAGGTGGCATGTCACTGGCGGAAATCATTGGCTTATACTTGGTTTCTTTGCTCTGCACATTATCGAAATAGTCTTTCGCCTGAACAACAAGTTCAGGATTCAAGAAGAAATCAAGGATGGTCATCGCTTCGGCTTGCGCCCCTTTTGTCGCTCCTTTATGGGCAATTGGTGTCGCCATGGCAATGGCATTGCTCCAATGGTGTCCTTGTAGGCCTGGTATATTCGATGGGAATCGCATAGTCACGGTCGGAATCTTCCAACTCACATCGCCAATATCATCTGATCCACCGCTTCGAGGTGTGGTAACCGGTAGGCCAAGAGAAGAAAGCTCAGTGCTCAATCCTCTTGGATTAGAAGAACCAACTTCTGTTTGTACAGCTTTTGCCAATTGTTGATCAGCTTCCGACCATTCAGGAAGACCCACCTGCTTAATGTTTTCATACATGGTTTCTGCAATCACCTTGTTGAAATGTCTAGGCCAAGCTGTTCCAAGAATTTTAGAAGTCATTTCTGTATCGGTCATCAAGGCAGCACCTTTCGCAATGTTATTCGCATCGGCATACATGTCCATAATGCCTTCATAAGTCACATCTCTTAAATAATACCAGATAGACGCTTTTGAAGGGACTACATTAGGTTGATCGCCACCATCGGTGATGATAGAATGTGATCTTTTAAGCGGATGGAGGTGTTCTCTTTTGTAATTCCATCCAACGCTCATTAGTTCGACTGCATCCAGTGCACTCTTACCTCTCCATGGGGCACCTGCTCCGTGTGCTGCCTCACCGCTAAAGGTATATTCTACAGAAATTAATCCCGTGCCAGAAGCCTGTCCGTACGAGACAGAAAGGTTGCTGCTTACGTGTGTGAAAATGCACATGTCAATGTCGTCAAACATGCCATCTCTGGTGTACCAGGCTTTTGCAGCCACCAATTCTTCGGCAATTCCAGGCCATAAGATCAATGTTCCTCCGATGTTTTCTCTTTCCATGATTTGCTTTACAGCCAATGCCGCGGTGATATTCAATGGAATACCTGAGTTGTGTCCTTCACCATGGCCGGGGGCACCTTCTACCATGGGTTTGTGGTATGCGACTCCGGGATATTGCGAAGCCTTTGGGATGCAATCCACATCGCTACCGAGGGCAATGGTAGGGCCTTCGCCATTGCTCCATGTGGCAAACCAGGCGGTTGGGATTCCAGAGACACCTTCGACTATTTCAAAGTCGTTGTCTTTCAGGATTCCAGTAAGATATTTTGATGATTCAAACTCTTGAAAGCCTAGTTCTGCAAAGCTGAATACTTTGTCGATCATCACTTGTGTTTGCTTCGCATTAGCCGTTACCATCTCTGAAGCCTCATTTTTAAGCCTTTCAATCTGCTTTTTTGAATACTTTTTTTGGGCTAAAGCTGAAGTGCTTAAAAGTGCCAGGCAGCAAAAGGAGAGTAGGAGTTTTTTGAATCGATCCATCATTTTCTTTAAGGTTGAGCAACCAAAATAAGCAATTTATCAATGACCTTGACTTACGAATACACCAATGGGATTGGTTGGTGTAACAAACAATTGATGTGTTTGATATTTGCGTTTTAATTAAGGATTGAAACGCTCTCCATTTATGTAAACTTGATCTATCCAGTCTACACCGAAGTTGTAGGCAATGGAATTGAGGGTTCTACTGGGTTTAGATACAATGAAATTAGCACGCTTTCCAATGGTGATGCTTCCAACTTCTTCTTCTAGTTCTAGCGCATAGGCGGCATTGTGCGTGGTAGCATTGAACGCTTCCTCAGGCAATAGCTTCATTTTCATGGTGGCTAGACTATTAATCAAGCTCATATTAAAGGAAGGTGCGGACCCTGGATTGAAATCTGAAGCGAGGACCAAAGGGAGACCATTTTCTATAATCTTTCTGGCAGGGGCAAAGGGAATGTCGATAAAGAAAGAACATCCAGGTAGCGCGACAGGAATGGTGTCAGAGTCTTTCAATCGTATCATTTCAGATTCGGGGAGCACCTCCAAATGATCCACTGATATTGCTCCAAACTCTATTGCTTTTTCCACACCACCAATTGCATTGAATTGGTTTACGTGGACTTTTGGTTTTAGTCCATATTTCTCTCCTGCCTCTAATATAAGACACATTTGATCCACCGTGAAGTATCCTTCTTCACAGAAGCAATCAATGTAGTCGGCAAGGTTTTGTGAAAATATTTCAGGGAGCATTTCCTGAAGTATGGTATTCATATACTTATCACGATCTGCATGCGGAAAGGCATGTGCTCCTAAAAAGGTTGATTTGATCGGGATAAGAAACTCTGCTTTTAATCGCGCGATCACCTGAAGCATTTTAAGCTCTGCCTCTAAGGTCAATCCATAGCCACTCTTAATCTCAATAGCACCTGTCCCAGCTAGGATGGCCTCAGTAAGCCTTTGTCGTGCACTTTCGAATAGTGTCTCTATAGACGTTTCCTGTAGTTTTTTGGCTGAATTGACAATGCCGCCTCCAGCTGCTGCAATCGCCTGATAGTCCATGCCTTTGATTTTCATCACAAACTCTTCGTCACGGTCTGCAGCGAAGACTAAATGGGTATGAGAATCTACAAAAGTAGGCGTGACCATCCTTCCGTTCAGGTCGACCGTTTCGTAGGCGTTATCTTCCTGAAAGTCACCCATGGCCCCATAATCTTCTATCAAACCGTCTTTGACTTTTAGCCAGGCCTTATCAAGCGCAGGTACATCGGCCATCAAAGCACCTCTCAGTATTTTACTGTCTGGTTCTCTGACCTGAATGAGCTTGCCTATGTTGATGAAGACTTTTTGCATAGTTGAAGGTACTCTTTTTGATTGTTAATCATCATGTGGAACATGTTTCAGTATCTAGCAGTCCCTGAAACGAGCTTGCCTGCAGTAGACAGGTTCAGGGTGACATGAATAAGTTATCAATTAAATCATTACCCACTAGGTTCGGTTTGGTCACCTTTAGTTTAGGTTCTGCCTCCATGGCTCGGTCAATTGCAGTCATTGCATGAGGGTTTCTTGCCCAGTTTCTTCTGGCAATGCCATTATTCACATCCCAGAAAAGCATGCTTTTTAACTTGTCATCAGTTGCCCTCGATCCGTCTAGTAACATACCGAAACCACCATTGATCACTTCGCCCCAACCAACGCCACCGCCATTGTGCAGTGATACCCAGGTAGCACCTCTAAAGGCATCGCCAACAAAGTTTTGCACCGCCATGTCCGCTGTGAATTGACTGCCATCATAGATATTAGAAGTTTCGCGGTAAGGCGAATCTGTACCTGATACATCATGATGATCTCTACCAAGCACTATTGGTCCGATGTCACCATTTCGAATGGCTTTATTAAAAGCTGCTGCGATGCGCATTCTTCCTTCAGCATCTGCATAAAGAATCCGGGCTTGCGAACCGACAACGAGTTTGTTCTTCTTCGCTTCTTTAACCCAATGCAAATTGTCCTGAAGTTGAGGTTTGATGTCTGCAGGAGCTTCTTTCAGCATTTGCTCAATAACTTCTGCTGCTATGCCATCCGTTTTGTCTAAGTCTTCTGACTTTCCTGAAGCACAGACCCAGCGGAAGGGGCCAAAGCCATAATCAAAGCATAGCGGACCCATAATATCTTGTACATAGGATGGGTATTTGAAGTCTTCACTTCCTTTCTTGAATACATCTGCACCTGCACGGCCAGCCTCTAACAAGAAGGCATTGCCATAGTCAAAAAAGTAGGTCCCTCTATCTGTTTGTTTGTTGATGGCTTCAGCGTGTCTCCGGAGCGCCTTATAAACTTCGTCTTTAAATAGTTTAGGTTGCTCAGCCATCATGTGATTGGCATCCTCATAACTCATTCCGACTGGGTAGTAGCCGCCAGCAAATGGGTTATGCAGCGAGGTTTGATCAGAGCCAAAGTCTATAGTCGATCCTGCTTTCTCAAAACCTTCCCATACATCAACGATGTTTCCTAAATAGGCGAATGACGTGTTTTTTCCTTGTTTTCTGGCCAGTTCAACTGCAGTAACTAGTTCATCAATATCTTCAATGACAATGTCAACCCAGCCTTGTTCTTGACGCTTATAGGCGGCTTTTGGGTTTACTTCCGCAGTTACGGAAACTACACCAGCAATCTTAGCCGCTTTAGGTTGTGCACCACTCATTCCGCCTAGTCCAGAGGTCACAAATAGTAATCCTTTGAAATCGCCATTTGGCCGCTTCATGCGTGCGGCATTAAGTACGGTAATGGTTGTGCCGTGCACAATGCCTTGTGGCCCAATGTACATGAAAGAACCAGCTGTCATCTGGCCGTATTGTGTTACACCAAGCGCGTTGAATTTTTCCCAATCATCAGGTTTGGAATAATTGGGTATCATCATGCCGTTGGTAACGACCACTCTAGGCGCATTTTTTTGAGAAGGGAATAGACCCATTGGGTGACCTGAATACATGACTAAAGTCTGGTCATCTGTCATTTCAGATAAGTATTTCATGACCAAACTATACTGTGCCCAGTTTTGAAAGACTGCACCATTACCACCATAAGTGACGAGCTCATAGGGATGCTGCGCCACTTTTGGGTCTAGGTTATTTTGGATCATAAGCATGATTGCCTTAGCCTGTTCAGATTGCCCAGGGTATTCAGCAATTGCTCTAGCGCTAATGAATTCTTTCGGCATAAACCGATACATATAAATACGCCCATAGGTGTTCAATTCTTGCAGGAATTCAGGCGCTAAGTCATGATGCCATCCGGTAGGGAAGTACCTTAAAGCATTGCGAATGGCTAGTTTCTTATCCGTAACTGAAAGTATGTCTTTTCGCTTTGGCGCTCTGTTGATTTCAATGTCAAAGACTGGCGCTGCTGGCATGATTGATGGAATGCCCGCTGATAATTCTTGTTGGAATGGCGTCATACTAGTATGCTTCAAAGGCGTTATGGTGTTGGCTGTTAACTGCTTCTGTACTTAAATCATCACAAATGTCAAGGAAGGCCCTGCTTCGAATAACTTTGAGTGCTTTTTGGATATCCTTAGCAAAAATTCGATCTCCTTCGGCATGATCGATTTTACTTCTGGTATGTGTATGACAGGCCTCTAGAATTGCCCCAGACTTCAGAGGCTTTCTAAAATCAAAAGCTTGTGCTGCACATAGTAATTCAATGGCCAGGATGTGCTCCAGATTGCCGATGATCTCAAGTGCTTTCCGACCACTAATCGATCCCATGCTCACATGATCCTCTTGCCCGAGAGAGGTAGGAACACTATCTGCACTCGCAGGGAAGCAAAGGCTTTTGTTTTCACTTACGAGGGCTGCGGAAGTGTATTGTGGTAACATAAACCCAGAATTGATACCTGTGTCTTTCATCAAAAGCTGAGGTAAACCGTCAATTTTACCTTCCAAAGAGAGATAGATTCTACGATCAGAAATATTACCAAGTTCTGCTGCTGCTAAGGCCGAATAGTCTAAGGGAAGTGCCAATGGCTGGCCATGGAAGTTTCCGCCACTGATCGTTTCTTCTGCACTTAGGATAATTGGGTTGTCGGTTACCGCATTAAGTTCAATTTCAACCAGTTCTTTTAGATGAAGCCAAGCATTTCTTGATGTGCCATGCACCTGAGGGATACACCTTAGTGAATAAGGGTCTTGTACTCGATTACAATTCGCATGTGCGGAAAGAATCTCCGAATCGTCAAGGAAAGTTTTCACCCGGTGGGCTACATGTTGATTTCCTTTGAAAGGCCTCAAGGCATGAAGTTTTGGAGAGAATGGCTTAATGGAGCCTTGAAGTGCCTCGATCATCATTGCCCCGATGATGTCCGCATGTGACAGACAGTTATAGAGCCTGTCGACTACATGAATACCATGCGCGGCAATGAACTGCGTACCATTGATCAAGGCTAAACCTTCTTTAGGACCCAGTTCAATTGATTTAAGGTTCGTTTTTTTGAATAGTGATTTTGTTTTTATGGTCTTCCCTTTGTAGAAAACCTCGCCCAACCCAATCAGTGGCAAGAATAAATGGGCTAATGGTGCTAAATCTCCCGAAGCACCTACAGAGCCCTTTTCTGGAACGATAGGGAGCGCATCGTTGTCAATGTGCCAAACGATCCGCTCCAAAGTGTTTAATTGTATTCCTGAAAACCCCTGCGCCAAGGAATGGACTTTAAGGATCATCATTAGCTTACTCAGCTCTGGAAGTATTGGGTTTCCAACCCCCACACTATGACTTTTTAGAATATTGTATTGGAGCGTTTCAGTGTCTTCTGCTGAAATCTTGGTTGTGCAAAGCGGTCCGAAACCTGTGTTAATACCATAAACAGTCGTTTCTTTCTTAGTAATCTCTTGAACATATTGAGCACTTTGAAGGACACGATCCTTTGTCTCCGAAGACAAAATGCCTTCCATTTGCCCTCTTGCAATCTTTAATGCAATACTTGTTGTCAAATGATCAGATCCATAGTTGAATACTTCCATTGCTATATACTTTCGTTTTGAACACATAAGGTGTCGTTCTGATATAAATCTACCTTGAATAGTTAATTCTTATAAATGATTTATTATTATTGACTAATAACTAGAGGTAATTAATGGAGTTGCGGCATTTAAAGTATTTACTGGCTCTAGGTAAAGAGCTACACTTTGCTAAAGCAGCGGAGAAACTGTTTATCACTCAGCCAGCACTGTCCAAGCAAATCATGCAGTTGGAAGATGAGTTGGAGACCAAGTTGCTGAACCGTACCAAACGGAGTGTGTCGTTAACACCTGCTGGTAAGTACCTGATGGATGAAGCGGAATACATTATCAATCATCTGAACAGGGTAGTGGATGCTACCAAGCGAAAAGGTGAGGGCGAAGCCGGTGAAATCCGAGTCGGTTTTGTCGGGTCAGCCATGCAGAGTATCATTCCAGAGTTGCTGGAACAAATGAGTAAAATTCATCCCAATATGCATGCCTCATTAGATGAACTTGACAACAAGGATCAGCTAGAAGCAATTGCGCGGGATAAACTAGATATCGGTTTTGTAAGGTTAGAAAGCGTTCACAAAGGCTTCGAACAACGTGTGGTGTTGGAAGACTCATTTTCGCTCGTAGTTTCAAATAAACATGTAGTTCAACTGAAGAATTTTAAAAGCCTCGATCAATTCAAGGATGAGCAGTTTATTCTATTCTCAAATGATTATAGTCAGGAGTACTACGACAATATCATGAGTATTTTCGCTGATCATGGTTTTGAACCAAAGGTCTCGCACCGATCTGTGCAGGCGAATAGCATTTTCCGATTGGTAGAAAGACAGTTAGGCGTGGCGATTGTGCCTTCTGCACTACAAGGAGGACTCGATTTAGGCATTAGTTTTATACCTCTAAATCATCTGCCTCAGCGCACGAAATTGATGGCCATTTGGAATGCCGGCAATAGAAATGAAGCATTGAGTAAGTTTTTGGAGTTGCTTTAGTCTCCCTCCGCTCTTGCGCCTTCGCTAAAGCTTCAGCGTAAACGTTCGAGCACCTCCCTCAAGGGAGGACAGCTTAGTTTGAGCTTTAGTTATCCTCTAATCACTCTCAATGAAGGCAGAGTATTCATCGGGTTTCTTTTCCCCCGCTGGAGGGGGATACCACCTTATTGAAATGGCAATGTGTCTTATCTCAGTAGTTTGTATTTATAGATTTTGAATTTAGAATTTCAAGATATTGAAATTTCAGTCCGTCTTTCGGCACCCTTCTGCCTTGGTCTCCCTCCGTCTATCGACACCTCCCTCAAGGGAGGACAGAGTACCCATATAGCTTAGTTGTCCCCCGCTGGCGGGGGTAGGGGGTGGAGGATAACTTTCAATTATTGATTATCTTGATTCTTAAACACACACACACTTGAATGCCTTCGAATAACCACTACAACAAGCGCCTTAAAGAAAACGCCAATGCTCTTCGAAAGAGAATGACGAAGGCTGAGGCTTGTTTATGGAAGTATGTACTTAGGGCTAGATTACTTGAAGGACATCAGTTCAGAAGACAAAGACCAATAGGTAATTACATCGTTGATTTTGTTTGTCTTAAGCTGAAATTGATCATTGAGGTGGACGGGATAACCCATGAAAATGGTGAGGTGGCTAATGAGGATGCTATCAGACAGGCAAGATTAGAGGAGCTGGGGTTTAAAGTAATTCGGTTTACTGATGACGAGGTGTTGACTCAAATCAATAGGGTGAGAGAATCGATTTTGGGTACAATTGAAGGTTTCTCCTAGGATTATCTCCCTCCGCTCTTGCGCCTTTGTTAAAGCTTCAGCGTAAACGTTCGAGAACTCCCTCAAAGGAGGACAGAGTACCCATATAGCTTAGTTGTCCCCCGCTGGCGGGGGTAGGGGGTGGAGGGAATATTTTCTGATTTAGATAACCATTTTTAATTTAAGTAGCGCTATCTCCCTCCGCTCTTGCGCCTTCGCTAAAGCTTCAGCGTAAGCGTTCGAGCACCCCCCTCTAGAGGACAAGGATAGAGAATTAGTTGCTAGTACCTGTTAAGCTCTAAAGGTGCTTTGCTAATTTGCTAGACGCTTAATAAGTGCATCAACCACAATGATCAAGAACGTAAAGCTCATTTTATCTCTACCTGATACCAGGGCCGTTGCTTTGGTGTTTATGGCCTTGGCAATTACTATGGGTGCTTTTTTTACCCGGTTAGTATAGATAAAAGTTAAGTTTGGATTAAGTGAAGCTGAACTAGGAACAGCCCTATTCTTTATCCCGTTAGGGGCAGTAACCCTCCTGCCATTTTACAGTAAGGTCATTGCGACAGTCGCCTCTGCTGGTTATGTGGGCATGCTAGCGGGGCCTGTCTTGATAGGTTTTATCGCGGATAGCTATGGATTAGTGAATGGCTTTATCTTTTTACTTGGTCTTACAGTCTTGGCCTTGCTCTTATCTTTTCAGGCCTTGCGTTAGTTATCTTGTAAAGCCTTCTCCAATAAATTTTAAACCAATGGGTAGCGAAGTTCTCCAGAAGTCCCAGGTGTGCGCACCATTTCTAACCCTGTATTCGTGACGAATTCCACGCGCTAACATTGCAATGTGTAAACTTGCATTACCTACTGCCAAGAAGTCATCATCTCCGCAATCGAAATAAATCCTTACGGAGTTCAGTTGCTTTATATCAGCAGTTTTGGCGATGTCGAGAATAGAATTTTTACGGTAGTAATCCGATAATCGCGCTTCGGCTTTAAGGCCAGTCCCTAAAACTCTGCCCCAATAACCATCGAAGCCTTGCTGACCACCAGATATCATTTCTTCGTCTGTAACTACCGCAGAACTATAGGCAGCTGCGGCTCCAAATAACTCAGGATAGCGCATGGCCAATCGTAAGGCTCCAGCGCCACCCATGGATAGACCACTGATGCCTCGGAACTGCTTTTCAGCTCTGATTCGATACTTTTCTTCCACAAAAGGCATTAGTTCCTCGATGAACATGTCACCATAGCGATAGGAGTTGTCATGATTGTTCATGTACAAGCGATCATCGCCATCAGGCATAATGATAACCATTGGAGGAATTTCGCCAGAAGCAATCCCTTCGTCAACAATCTTTTGCATGTCGCCAAACTGTATCCAGCCGATCTCATTTCCAGTAAAACCATTCAAGAGATATACTACTGGGTACATTCTCTTTGACGACTCATAGCCATCCGGGAGATAGACAGAGTATTTAATGTCCTTGTTTATGATCTTGCTATTCAAGCTTTCACTTTCGATAACAACGCTTTGTGCATGGCTATAGCTGCTGCAAAGGACTAGAATGAGGAAATAGAAGATACTTTTCATGGCAGTTTCTTTAGCTGAATTTAGACAATAATGGGCTGCTAATTATTATTTAGGGATATAGGCAATACACTCTACTTCGACAGCAGCACCTAGCGCTAGTCCTTCTACCCCAAAAGCAGCGCGTGCTGGTTTTTTTCCGGGGAAGAACTCCGCGTATACTTCATTGAACTCTCCCCAAAGGGCAATGTCATCAATGAAAACGGAGAGTTTAACGGCATGCTCAAGTGAACTTCCGTTGGCCTCTAGTACTTTTTGGATGTTCTTCATGATCTGACGGGCCTCTGCTTTTAAGCCTCCTTCAACCAGAGTCATTTGACCGGGTAGGTTTCCCACTTGACCAGAAAGGTATAGCATGTTTCCTACACGTACTGCATCCGAAAATGGTAAGCCCATGGCTTCCATTTCTGCAGAGACGTAATGTTCGATGATTATAGCCTCTTGCTCAGTTTTAGTTTGGCAAGAGAAGAGGATCAAACAAAGGGATAACAAACAAAAGGATTTTTTCATAGAGACTAATTTATTAGAAATTCACGGTGTAGCGAAATATACTCTGGTTTTAGTAACACTGTTTTTAGTACTAGTATTTCAGCTGTGTTCATGCCTACCCCTGTGTTTTCGACATAAAAATATTCATCTTCAAAATAGGCCGCTATCCCTCGGCTATTGAGCGCTTCCATTAATTCACTTAGTCTGGTATCATGCGCGTTCATCAATTCTTGATATCCATTATGTATCTGCTTGTAGGCTTCCCGTAGAGGAGTGTTATCTAGAAATGCTTGATAGATGGCAGGGTATTCTGTTTTTGCTCTCCTTAAGTAGGCTATTATAAAGTATTTTTTCATAAAAAGCGAGCCTGTCGCTGCTCATATTTTGAATGTACTTTTGATAAATATTAGGACTATCAGTCGCTAGTTGTTGATAGACAGGGTATAGGTTATAAGACATGAGGTTGACTTGGAAATAGGCGTTGAATTCGTCAAGAAGGCCATAGATGCCTTGTTTTTGACTGCCCAAATTGCTTTTGGGTGAGATATAGGGTGAATAGCGGAAAGTTCTTAAGTCTTTAGGAATGTCTTTTTTGAGTTCATTGCTGTTAAAAATCTCCGTGTGCTTTACTAAAATTATGTTTTCTGCACTGATCAGGAAGGCCGAGTAGTCATCTCCAAATTGGTAATCCTTCGGAGTGTTTTTCGTTAGCATTTGGTATCCATCATAGCTTGTGAAACCATAGCTGGACTCATGGATGCCTGTACTTAGAGAACTTCTAATATCTTCAGCTGTCTTGCCACGTAACCATTTTTCTGGCTTTGTTATCCCTCCAGTTGTTATCGTAGCTTGCTTGATTTTGAATTTTCTTGGCAGCTTAGACAAGCTTGTGATTATTTGATGGCCTTCAGGGCTGTAGGCTTTAATTAAATCAGTCATCAGTCTGACCTGCTGTGACTCATTTAGGTGCTGAGCCTTCACAGAAATGGCACTGACTAATAAAATGACATTGACTAGTATTGAAATCCTCATAAAACGAAGTTTGGTCTGCTTAACATACGATCGTTTTCTAATTTAAGTATAGATCTCAAGGAGAAGACTTTTGCATCTATGTTTCATCTAAAACCATAATTGTTTTTAAATTAGGAAACCAACGTACAATCATCTTCCTATGTCAAAATACATCATTACAGTAGATGCTGGAACCACCAGCGAACGTGCTATTCTCTTCAATAAGAAGGGTGAGATTGTGAATTCCTCACAAAGGGAGTTCGAACAGTTTTATCCTAAGCCGGGATGGGTGGAACATAATCCCTTAGAGATTTGGGAGACACAGAAATTTACGATCTCCGATGTATTGGAGAAAGAAGGAGTCAGTGCCTCAGACATTGCCGCGATTGGCATTACTAATCAGCGGGAAACGACTTTGGTTTGGGACAAGAAAACTGGGAAATCTATTCATAAAGCCATTGTGTGGCAAGATCGCAGGACTGCAGATTTCTGCGAAGGGCTAAAAAATGCTGGACATGCTGAAACTATTCAAGACAAAACAGGGCTTCTGATTGATGCCTATTTCTCTGCATCTAAGGTGCGCTATATCCTAGATCAAATAGAGGGAGCCCAAGCAAGGGCAGAGGCTGGAGAACTCGCTTTTGGTACGGTGGATAGTTGGTTGCTTTGGAAATTAACTGGCGGAAAAGTTCATGCAACAGATGTGAGCAATGCCAGTAGAACAATGCTCTTTAATATTCACTCCCTCGAATGGGATGATGAACTTCTTGAGATCTTCAATGTGCCGAAATCCATGCTGCCTGAAGTGAAAAGTAGTAGTGAAGTCTACGGATACACAGATGCTGATTTGTTTGGTGGTGCGATTCCAATTGCTGGCATTGCAGGCGATCAACAGTCAGCACTCTTCGGCCAAATGTGTACAGAACCCGGTATGGTAAAGAACACATACGGCACTGGTTGCTTTATGATTATGAATACAGGAGACAAGGTGATTAAATCGAAACACAAGTTATTGTCCACCATTGCATGGAAGATAGGAGATGAGGTTACCTACGCTTTGGAAGGAAGTATTTTTATCGGTGGTGCGATTGTTCAGTTTTTAAGAGACAACCTACACTTTGTTGATAATGCCCCTGAGATTGAAGCTTTAGCAAAGACGGTTGAAGACAATGGAGGGGTGTACTTTGTACCAGGATTTGTTGGTTTGGGCGCTCCGCATTGGGACCAGTAT
>CBFIAY010000032.1:0-17826 GCA_965660665.1 Roseivirga sp.
GGTTTTTCCCATTTAACTCGGAAGAGCCAGTGATGATGACGTCTGATGATGTGAAAGAAATTTTTTCTCAATATGATTCAATAATTTCTGAGCCTATTTACTTTTTACCCTATGAATTAGACGGCGTTAGAAGCGTTGTTGAGGTTGGGTCTAATGAAACCAAGTACAAAAAAGATGGTACTGTTGAGGAAGACTTTTTTTTAGAAAAGTTCATATTCGGAGAAGATGGTAAGATTCATACCTTAAGGCAATGGAGAGCAGCTTGGTAAAAAAACTAGATCTTTAATAAAAATAAAAACCTTGCTTTAAAGTAGCTTTCTATACAGGTATTTTACCTGTCTGTCAAGATGATCTTGGGGTGGCAGTAGTGATGGGTCATGAAGTGGCACACGCAGTAGCCAAGCATGGACAAGAACGCATGAATCAAAGTTATGCGAAACAGGTGGGCTTTTCGATTGGTGCAATTGCCTTAGGGCAAGATCCTACCATAAGTCAAAAATTAGTCTTTCAGGCAATAGGTTTGGGAACTGACTTAGCATTATTGAAATATTCAAGAACACACGAATCTGAAGCAGACGAACTAGGTTTGACCTTTATGGCGATTGCTGGATATGACCCTAGTGAAGCGCCAAAGTTTTGGGAGCGTATGTCAGCAGGTAGCGGGGGACAAGCGCCCCCAGAATTTCTTTCAACACACCCTTCTCATGAAACAAGAATCAGTCGTTTGAATGCTGCTTTGCCTAAGGCAATGGAGTATTACGAGGCAAGTCAAGTTAAAAATTAATGATTGTCAACCTTGAGTTGATTTACTAGTTTTCTTCTGCTGAATCCAGTGATGCTTTGCTATCCTTTTGAAGTGGGAAGGATTTTGAAACAATGTACCCTACGAGCATGGCTAATGCGAAAGAAGGTGCGAGTACATCCAATTCCTTGAAGTAGTCTCCAATCCCGTCCATGTTGGACACCACAAACTTAAATACGATCACTGAAGCAAAACCAGTGACCATAGAGGCAATGGCACCTTTTTCCGTATAGCCTTTCCAGAAAAGCGAGAGAATAATAACAGGACAGAAGGTTGCGGCAATTCCTGACCAGCCAAAAATCATAATCCAGAAGATCTGTCTGTCTGGATAAAGGTTGTAGAGTAGAACGGCAATACCAAGTGCCGCTACTGCCATAGCAACAGTCACTAACCTTGAGAACTTAGTTAAGTCTTTATCTTTTAAATCAGGCCTTAAAATATTTTGGTAGAAGTCGCGGGTAACGGCACTAGAAGCTAGAATCAGCAAGGAGTCAATCGTTGACATGATTGCTGAAAGTACGATAGCGATGAAGACGGCGACTAAAATCGTAGGTAGAAATTCATTGGTAATCATGCTGAGTACATTTTCTCCACCAGTTCCCAATACTGCTTCTGGATCTTGCCCTTCTTTCGTAAAATAGATACGTGCAAGGATACCAATTGTCACGGCTGCTGCATCTGTTAAGAGGGTGAAAAGTAAGGCTACCCATTTTCCTTTATCAATCTCATTTTCGCTTTTAATCGACATAAAGCGTATGTAGACTTGTGGTGATCCCAAGAAGCCTAAGCCAATCATAGAGAAGCCCAAGATGGTGAACAGGTTCATTAGCCCATCATCACTTCGCCCCATGATTTGTGTTAAGGTGGGGTCAATGGCGTTCAGACCCTCAGTTATTCCCGCGCCATGATCCATTGAGAACCAAACCACGATAGGAAGGAGTACTAAACCGAAGAACATTAAAATTCCTTGGAACATGTCCGACCATACAGCAGCTACAAATCCGCCTACAAAGATGTATGCTAGTACAATCATAAAACCAATCAGCGCACCGATTCGATAGTCAATATTGAGCATTGATTCGAAGGCAATTCCTGTTACATCCATTTGAGAGGCGACATAAATGACCACGAAAACCACTAAGATGGAAGCTGAGATAATTCGCAGCGTATTTGTAGATGATTTGAAATGACTTTGGAGATAATCTGGTATGGTTATCGATTTATATTCGTCAGACCGATGTTTAAATCGTTTGGCCATGAATTGCCAGGAAACAAAAACCCCGAGTAACTCACCCAGCACAACCCAGTAGGCAGAAAAACCGGCAATGGCACCCATTCCCGTGAGTCCGATTAACAACCATCCAGATTCGCCTGTGGCCCTAGCCGAAAAAGCTACTGCCCAAAATCCCATTTTCTTGCCACCAACATAGTAGTCGCTCATGCTTTTAATGCGCCTTGATGCCAAAATCCCAATAAGAAATAGAATACCGACATAGCCGGCTAGTACGGCAATTTTGATAATGAAATCTTGGTCTTGCATAGTGATTGCTATATGTGATTCGCTTTAAAAAGATTTGAAAGTCAGACTTTCCAAATCTTGGGTGCTAAGGAACTTTTATTATTGCGTAATCCCCCGAAAGAGAGGGGATAAATTGTAATCTGCACATAAAAAAGGGCAAAAAAGGCCCAAAAATGATGTAAAAAGCCTAATTTAGCATTATGGTAGTGATTAACGAAATCACCTCGCAGGAATTAGTTGGGTTTGGGGAGCGTCCTTGGATTTGTACATTAAATAAACAAAAGACGGTCAAGGTTTGAGTTCTAGAGAAAATAGTCCATTAACATCCGATACATTAAACGAGTTAGTTACGGCTCTTTCCGAAGAGGACAGTACAAAGTATGCTGACTTATTGCGCACCGCAGAATTGTCAGCTGATGACTTCGAAAGCTGCTGCTCGTGGTCTAGTGAATCCTACACGAGAAACTGTGTAATCGACAATAAAGATTTCGAATTGATCCTGCTCTGTTGGCAGCCAGGACAACTCACACCTATTCACAATCATGGAGGGGAAGAGTGCTGGGTCAAAATTATTGAAGGTGAGTTCAATGAGATCATCTATCAGGAAAATGATTTTGGCAAACTTGATATCGTTAAAACCACACAATCAAAGGCCAACGACATCACCTATATGGTTGATTTTATGGGCTTTCACAGTTTAGAAAACCTTTCCAAAAAGAAGAGTTTGTCTCTTCATTTATATGCCAAACCTATTCGCAGTTGTCAAGTCTTCGATGAAGAAACAGGGGAACTAATGAACAAGGATCTGACTTATGACACCATTGCATAGTTGGCAACAAACATTAAAACAACAAAATTGAATGTCTGATATTAATAGTGATTTAGCTTTATTCAATGAGTTAGTCGAAGCCTTATTAAGCGAAGAAGAGAAGAATCCAGTAGCCGATAGAATCGAATCGGATGAGCTCTTCGATGCGGTGGATCTTTCGCTTAATGAAGCTCCCATGATTGATGATGAGTTTAAATCAGTGCTTAAAGATGTGCTCATATCAACCCCAAAGACCGCGACAAATTTATTTTTCAACCAACTATTCGGTGGAAGACAAGGCAAGGCAGTATTGGGTGATTTGCTGGCTGTTATGCTTAATAATAGCATGTATACCTACAAAGTTGCTGGGCCACAGGTTGGGATTGAACAAGAAATTATCAGACAATCCTGTGATCTAATAGGTTATGGCGGACAAAGTAATGGTACGTTCCCTACGGGAGGTTCTATGAGTAATTATATGGCACTGGTGATGGCGCGCGATGCTAAAGACCCCAATTGTAGATTGGATGGAATGTCTAAGCCAATGGTCATTTATACGTCTGAAGAATCACACTACTCCAATGCAAAGAATGCAAGTTTTGCTGGCGTCGGCAGAAACAATATGCGCTTCATCAAAGCAGATTCAGTAGGCAGAATGATTCCAGAGAAATTAGAAGAGCAAATCTTAGCAGATATCAGTGATGGATTCCTTCCTACCTATGTGAATGCCACTGCGGGCACTACCGTTTTAGGCGCTTTTGATCCGATCGATGATATTGCTGATATCACAGAAAAGTATAAGATATGGCTTCATGTAGATGGAGCGTATTGTGGAAGCGTCATCTTCAGCGATAACTACAGGCATCTTGTTAAGGGAGTAGAAAGGTCAAATTCGTTCAGTTATAATGCACACAAAATGCTTGGAACACCATTGACCTGTTCGATTATTCTGGTAAATGATAAAAAGCACCTGCATGATTCGTTTAGCAATGATGCCGATTACCTCTATCAAACAGATGGTGACGATTTTAATTTGGGAAAAACTTCGTTCCAATGTGGAAGAAGAAATGATGCCTTAAAGTTCTGGACGCTTTGGAAGTCTGTTGGAACGAATGGTTTGAAGCAGATAGTCGATCAGCAGTTTAAGTTGGCAGAGGTAGCTCGTGACTATGTTAAGAGTAATCCCGATTACACCTTATATAGTTTTGACGATTCTATATCTATCTGTTTCAACTATCGAGATCTTGATCCAATGGCGCTTTGCACCGCGTTATATGAACACCAAATTACGGTGGTTGGTTTCGGGTCTTTTGAGGAAGATACGTTTGTTCGATTGGTAACTATTAATGCCAATAACGAAGCGGAAGACATCTTGAATTTCTTCAAGGTCTTAGAAGAATTCGTTGAGAAGACACCAAGCTTGGCTAGGGTGAAGGGGAGGACTTTGGAGGCCTCATAGCCATGAGTAGCCGAGTGGTTTGAAAACTGTTTACTTTGTTTTAATCACTTTCATAGAGCCTCAGTCTGTTTTTGAGACTGTTTAACTCATTCCTTAATTGCTTTTCTTTTTCTAGTAAGTTAAAGACCACGTCTATACCTTCTAGGTTTACGTCTAAGTCCTTGTGAAGTCTGACAATTTTTTCTAGATCAGTGATTTGATCATGATGGATAAACGGATTCTGCTCAATAATTTCAATTCGAATGAGCCCCAATTCGTTCAAAGCATTTACAAATGAAACTTCAATATTGTAATGTGAACAAAGGGTTTGCGCGGGTATTAAATGTGTTTCATTCATTTTCATTCATTTTTTGTAACTCCCTAAATAACTCAAGTTCTTTTTTACTCAGATCAGTTGGCATCACGATATGGTAGGTGATGATCAAATCCCCAAACTTACCCTCTTGCTTGTATTTTGGAAAGCCTTTTCCTTTCAATTTTACCTTTGATTCATTTTTCGTTCCAGGCTGTATTTTCAGTTTTACTTTCCCGTTGAAAGTGTCACAAGTGATCTCTCCACCTAAGATGGAAGTATATAAGTCGAGGTTGACGTTCTTATATAGGTTATCGCCCTCTCGTTTGAACTCTGTGTGATTGTCAACAATGAATTTGATGTACAAATCACCATTTGGGCCATTGTTAATGCCTAAGCCTCCTTTGCCTTTAATTTTTATGAGTTGACCATTTTCAACGCCAGCAGGAATTGTTAACCTGATTTTCTTGCCATTGACTGTTAGTACTTGTTTTTGCGTAGTATAAACGTCTGTTAGATTCAAATGCAATTCTGCATTGTAGTCCTGGCCTTTAAATTTGGGACTTTGACTTTGGCGGTAAGATGATCTACCACCCCCGAACATTGATTCGAAAAAGTCGGAATATTCCGCGTTCGAAAAGCCCTGCCGCCTCGATTTCTGCCGAGATTGTCGCCCTTGCCGCTGCTGGGCTTTTTTATATTCATCTCCGTGTTTCCAATCCTTTCCGTACTGGTCATATTTCTTGCGTTTTTCAGCAACACTTAATACTTCGTTGGCTTCGTTTATCTCTTTAAATTTTTGCTCAGCGTCCTTATTCCCTGGGTTCAAGTCAGGATGATACTTCCGTGCGAGTTTCCGGTAGGCAGTTTTAATTTCCTTTTCAGTGGCACTCTTCGAAACCCCTAGAATTTTATAGTAGTCAATAAATGCCATTAGCGATGGAGTTGATGTTTATATGCGCTTTACTATTTGTCTGCCGAAGCTCCTTGAAAGCTCAGGAATAACACTTCAAATAGAGTGTTTAAAATGATGAAATAGTATGATTAATATCAGTTTTTGATTACTACTCATAAGAAAAACGACCTTATTTTATTTATAAGCTTGATATAGTTTTGATCAATACTTCGATAGTTTTTATTAATAAAAATCCTTCAAGGGAAAACGCTAAATTGATAGAGAAAAAATAAAATCAATCACTTATGGAAAATAACGGACATTCGGGTGCCCCAGCAGGTAAGTGCCCCTTCCACGGTGGCACAATACAACAAAGTGCTGGTGGAGGAACATCAAATCGTGACTGGTGGCCTAATCAGTTGAACTTAAACATCCTTAGACAACATTCTTCGCTGTCTGATCCAATGGATAGAGATTTTAATTATGCACGAGAATTCTTGTCACTAGATTTAAAAGCAGTTAAAAAGGATCTTTATCATTTAATGACCGATTCACAAGATTGGTGGCCTGCCGATTATGGTAATTACGGTCCATTCTTTATACGTATGGCATGGCATAGTGCAGGTACGTATCGAATCGCTGATGGTCGTGGTGGTGGTGGCTCTGGTACGCAACGTTTTGCACCGCTGAACAGCTGGCCTGACAATGCGAACTTGGACAAAGCACGTCTATTACTTTGGCCCATAAAACAGAAATATGGAAGAAAGCTTTCATGGGCTGACTTAATGATTTTAGCAGGGAATTGTGCCATCGAATCGATGGGGCTTGAGACCTATGGTTTTGCGGGAGGACGTGAAGACGTTTGGCAACCTGAAGAAGATATTTACTGGGGTTCTGAAGGAGAATGGTTGGGTAACAAAGAGCGCTACGCTGATGGTGAGTTAGAAGCGACACTTGGGGCTGTTCACATGGGACTGATCTATGTGAATCCAGAGGGCCCTAACGGAAACCCTGATCCAGTAGCCTCAGGCATGGATATCCGTGAGACTTTCGGTCGTATGGCCATGAACGATGAAGAAACTGTTGCCCTTGTTGCTGGTGGACATACATTTGGTAAGGCACATGGTGCTGCCGATCCTGATAAGTATGTAGGCAGAGAGCCAGCAGGAGCTAGCATCGAAGAGCAAGGCTTGGGCTGGAAAAACAGCTTCGGTACGGGGCATGGAGATGATACAATCACTAGTGGAATTGAAGGTGCTTGGACACCTAACCCAACGCAATGGGATCATGACTACTTCAGAGTACTGCTTGATTATGATTGGGAATTAACCAAAAGTCCGGCAGGAGCTCACCAATGGACACCCACAGCAGCTTCTCATCCTGATATGGCACCAGCAGCGGGTGATGCTACCAAAACACAGCCTCTGATGATGACAACTGCGGATATGGCTTTGAAAAACGATCCAGCATACTTAGAGATTTCTAAGCGTTTCCGTACCGATCAAACCGCTTTCGAAGAGGCATTCGCCAAGGCGTGGTTTAAATTAACACACCGGGATATGGGGCCTAAGGCTTTATACTTAGGGGCTGAAGTCCCTGCAGAAGATTTGATCTGGCAAGATCCAATTCCAAGGGCTACTTTCGATTTGATTGATGAGTCAGATATTGCCGCGATGAAAACTTCGGTGCTAGCTTCGGGCTTAACGGTTTCGCAGTTAGTTTCAACCGCTTGGGCTTCGGCTTCAACATTCCGTGGTTCTGATAAGAGAGGTGGAGCCAATGGCGGACGTCTTCGTTTGGCGCCTCAGAAGGACTGGGAAGTGAATAACCCTGCTCAATTGGCTAAAGTGTTGGAGACCCTTGAAGCTATTCAGTCAGAATTCAACGGAGCACAGTTGGGAAATAAAGGTGTTTCTATGGCTGACTTGATCGTCTTAGGCGGATGTGCTGGTATAGAGCAAGCAGCTAAAAATGCTGGTCACGACATCACAGTTCCATTTACACCAGGTCGTGCAGATGCTTCGCAAGAGCAAACTGATGTAGATTCTTTCCACGCACTTTATCCAATTGCAGATGGCTTCAGAAACTTCTATGCGGCTAAGCACAGGACTTCAGGTGAAGAAATGCTGGTGGATAAATCCCAACTCTTAACATTAACACCACCTGAAATGACCGTTCTAGTCGGAGGAATGAGGGTGTTGAATACGAATTATAACGGTTCCCAACATGGCGTTTTCACGAGTCAACCTGGTACATTAACCAATGACTACTTTGTGAACCTATTGGACATGAGCACTACATGGAGTGCTGTTTCAGATGCTGATGAAGTGTTTGCAGGTCGTGACCGTAGAACAGGTGAAGTAAAAGGCACCGGAACACGTGTTGATTTGATCTTCGGTTCTAATTCAGAGTTGAGAGCCTTAGCCGAAGTGTACGCGTGCGAAGATTCCAAGGAGAAATTCTTGAATGACTTTGTAGCCGCTTGGGATAAGGTGATGAACCTAGATCGTTTTGATCTAGCTTAAGCATATATAGGTTTTAAAAATGAAAAGGTGACTCAGTAATGGGTCACCATTTTTTTTGATTACAAACCACATCATCATTCCCAACTTACTGTCATCGCGAACGCTTGCCCCTTAGCTTTTACCGCTGATAGCCAGCCTATGGAGAAGAGCTCAGCGTTGGCACAGAAGCATGTTAGCGAAAATGTGACGAAGTAACCTGTCTGTGGCAGGTAGGTCTCCTGACTGTTAGATTTGTTCGTTTTCCATTTTGGGGGTGGCCTGCCTGCCGGGAAAGGCAAGGTAGGTTTTTCAATTGCCATTTTCCGACCCAGCCTTAAAGGGTGAAGTATAGGACTCTAGTTCAAGAGTTGGCTCTTCAATGAAACTAGAGACTATCCTCAAGTCCGAAGCGCTTATTAGAATGGAGCCAAGTGTCTCCCTAAGGAATATGGAGATTCTTATGTCGTTACGAGTACTCAGAATTCCTTCTGAGTGACGTTGTTTTGACACTTCGCACTTCGCAATACGATTCACGAACAACCTAAAGGCTCATTACCCAAGACCGAATACTAGTTCAGCTACAAAAAACCTTATTGCTTCAAGACTTTCAAATAATAGCGTTTCCCTGCTTTTTCAATATGAATGAGATAAATGCCCGTTTGAGTGCCTGAGAAATCTAAAGTGTACATGTCACCTTCTCTCTTGAAGTTGATGTTTTGTTCTTCTCCTTTCAGATCTATAATCTGATGGATGGTTATGAATTGGCCAGAAGGTACTCCTAGGTTCAATGTTTCGCTCACAGGGTTAGGGAATATGTCTATGCTACTGGCGCGTATTTCTTCAATACCTGTTACAATTGGTCTTTCCTGATCTACGAATACATAGACCTCATCATCATCTTCATAAGAGCCGTTGGTGATGTGGAGGCTGAATAAATAGACTCCAGATTCAAGCCCCGTTATTTCAGTATTGGCAATGGCATTATCTGAGAAGCTCACTTCGGTTGGTCCAAAAGTCTGTGTCCAAGTATAGGTTAATGAGGCTTGACCTGGGTCTGAGCTTTCTGAGCCATTTAATGAGGCAGCTGTTTCTGGAGAGTCAATCCAAATATCTTCTCCAGCATTGGCTATCGGTTGACTATAAGATAAATCACTCTCTTTGGTAAAAGTCATTTTGGCTAGGTTAAATTCACCCCCAATAAAAGCCACTCTCAATACATGGGAACCTGCGGTAAAGGGCAAATTTTCAACACTTTTGGTTCGCCAAGTGCTCCAACCACCAGTGGTAGGCACTGAAATGTCTTCACTAATAACTTTTCCGTCTAATAAGAGTTGGAAAGGTCCACCACCATTGCCATTTTCAGAGGCATAACGGAAATCCATTTTATAATTCCCTGAGCTTTCTACATCAATAGTGTATTCCAACCATTCGCCAGCAGCGATCCAGCCGACTGTTGCCCCTTCAGAGGAACTCATTTGGGCATCTACAGCCTCATTGGTCCTGAAGTTGCCTTCGTTGTTGGAGGAGGCATCGGCGTAAGCAACGCCTTGTCCTGAGCCACCTTGGTAGTTGTCGTAGTGTCCAGCTTCAATTACTCCAGGCAGCACAATTGGGGTTTCATTGTAGGGGAGTTGCTCACCCACTTGAACAGAAATTATATTGGTTACTACAAATTTATCTTCCTTATACACCCTTGCATAAAAGCTTTGAATGCCGAGACTTAGGTTTTCGGCCATCATTTCAAAAGGAGCTTCTGTTTTTTCGCCTAGAAGGGTGCCTCCGTTAAAAAATTCAACCTTGGTAGCTTCATTCACATCCACTTCTGCAGCTAATTTAATGTTTCCCCCTTCACCAGCTCTTTTGAAGTTAGCGTCTAAGGTTCCTGAAATATCTACATCTCTGTTGGTAGCCATTTTGTTAGCAGGAACTAAGAGTTGGAAGCCATCGGAGTAGGTGATGGTAATGTCATTATTTGTATAGTTATGCGCCACATAGGTCATATCGCCTTCCTTCTCAAAGGCAACCGCAATAGGATAGTCAGCTGTGATGTCGGGCCTAATTTTACCCATGGCATTAATGGCATGCAACCAATGATAGGTATGAGCATCAGAAACACCAAATTTTAAAGTCCGATTGGTCTTTGCATCATAGAGTGCAATGGCTTGTTCAGGGTCTGTAAAGGCTAAATACTTCCAGATGATGTCGTGCCACAAGTTAGGGTTTTTGTCGTTATTGTTGAGGATGCCAGTGTGCTGTTGGAGTTCTCCCCAAATCTTCTGCACGTAGGCCTCGTTGTGACCCAAATAAAATGAGCCACCATGCATAGGGTACATTTCTATCACATAAGAAGCTGTAATGTCTGAGGTCCAAAAAGTGCCATTGTCGTATGAATTTCCCCAAACTCTTGATACGAGCCCGTATTGCTGGTCGTCTTTAAAGTTCCTTTCGCTCACGTCAAACCAGTATTCATCAATGGCGGTCTGTTCGGTGGTGTAGAGGTAGATGCCTAAATCTCTGATTGCATCATTACCTGTTATGCTGCCCCAATGGATAAGGGAAGAATTAAACTGCATACTTTCTGAGGTAGACTCTTGGTCATTGCCTTGTGGGAAAGTAGCAAATCCATTGGCCCAAGCATGTCCTGCATAGGGACTAAAGTTTCTTAAGTAGGGAAACTTGTCATCATTCCGATTGGCAGAGGCGGCATCTCTCACCAACAGGTTAATCATGTCGCCCCATTCATTGGCCCAACCCGGTTCGAACTGCTCCATAAAGGCTGCGGCATGAATAAAATAACCCCAATGAAAATGGTGATCGTTGATGTTATTGTCTTGTCCATGACCTGCCGGGTAGCCTAATAAGGCAGACCAATCGCTATTGTAATAGAATAGAAATGCTACTTCAGAAGATTCAGCAGTAAGCCAGTCTTCTAGTCGCTCTTTGATGGTGGCGATGATTTTATCTCTGCCTTCAATATTTCCTGTTTGATCTGCGATTCTGGCGGTTTGAATCAACCTGTTCATGACCTGACCTTCGTTGTAAGAATCTGTCCACGTGGCCAAGCCTTCATTTTCTAACTGAGCAATTTTCTGAGCTAAATCTCCTGGGTTAAAGCTATCGCTATAGTTACTCAAATAAGGCATGTTGGGTAGAATACCACGATAAGTGTTTTCCACACTGAAGGCATTTCCACTCATGGTTTTGATGTCTCCTCTTACCGAGGTGTAAGTGTATTTGTCAGGCTGAGGAGAATCGTCAGCAAGGTGATCCCATTGATGGGGAAGTAATCCGATTAAAACTTCAGTTTCATTCCCTTCTTTAGTCTCTACGTCAATATTGAACTCCGTTCTAACTTTGCCTGTGGTATTGTCATAATCCCAGCTTGTTCGGGTATCGGTAGGGAAGACGTAGGCATACTTTTTATACTCTTCTACCACTTCTTCAATATTTACAGCAGTTAAAGGTATCATGGCCATCGACCAATAATCTTTGCCATTGAGGTCTGAAGTGTATGTTTTCCCTTCTTGAGTCCAAGCGCTGCCTACTGGTGCGTAAATGGCGAAGTCACCATCATTTCTAGCATTGGTCACAATGATTACCTCATCTTTGATTGTTACATCTCCAAGGTTTATGGTCACACGAGCTTCTTCATCGCTAGACTTAGTGAAATAGAGTAAAGGCATGGCAATACCAGTGGTGACATCGAACTGATGATCTCCATCATTGAAGTCCACGGTTACGGTCCAATCTGAATAATCTGAAACTGTGGCTCTGCTCGCGGCAATATCTGTTACGCCTATAACAATGGGTTCTTGGTCGTCATAAACACCCCAAGGAATGTAACTCACAACTAGCCCCGCTTCAGTGGTCTTCAGCGCCATTGGGTAGTTGAATAGGTTGCTTACATGGTCGTCTTTAATAACCAAAGACCACCAATCATTGGTCGGTACAGGTTTGCCCAATGCGTTGCCACTGAGTTGTGGGGCGTCTGCGGGAAAGCCGTTTCTTCCTGCTTCATCAACCCCGGGAAAGGTATTGGTATAACTACCCGCGCCAACTTGCGTGGTTTGTGCTGCAAGAGGTGAATAGAAAAGAAAAGATGTAAAAAGTAGAGGGAGGAGGGCTGCTATGCGAAAGCTTTTGGTATTAGGCATACGAAAATTTTAAGTGATATTGTTAGTGACTGCAAGCTAGGTAAATAATGAAAGCTAAATGCCCAATTCATTACAATAAAAATACATCAACTCTTGCGCATGTGATTTGAAAATTGGGCGTTCATCAGGATTAAGCCCCGAGCTTCTAGTTTCTTTCCTCCTTAGCCCTAAAGATTAATGATAAAGTTTAGTAATAATTCAACATTTATGATCATTACGTCATCCTGAGGAGGTACAATAGAGAGGATCTCCTTGTGGCTATAGATATTCGTTTTCGATTGGGCAGATTGCCCTGTCCACGGTACTACCTTGCGGAAGACTCGCCTCCTCGCAAAGATGTTAATGCTTTGTAATCCCTTCTTGATAGGGTTTTAGGACTGATACTTGAGGAATTAAGTCGTATGCTGGCAGAATCCTTACACTGATATGAAATACAATTTCAAAGTGAAAATGCCATCTTTGCCTTAGTGACGCATTCAAACCTTCCTATTTCAAAGAGTCAAGAAGCATCGGTACTATTAAAGACTCAGATGCAAGCCATTGAACAAGAGCTAGCGACTGTTGAGCAAAAGACGGTTGCCTTTGAAGCCACCTTGCGCAGCGCTTTGGCAGATCAATTAATTGAAGTGCAGGAGCTAAGTGTACTGTACAAAGAACAGAAGCGTGCTAAAAAGGAAAAGCGGCTGGCCCAAAAGAAACGAGGTAAGAACTATCAAGCCCCCGAAGGGCTGAAACAAGTTTCAGAACCAAAGCTCCAAGTAGAGAATGTGGGTGAGGAGAGGGAGCGAAAACGACTCTATAGAGAAGCAATGCTTCATGTACATCCTGATAAGTTCTCTACGACAGCAGGAGAAAATCAAATCGATTTAGCCACGGAAATGACTACTAAGTTGATTAATATATACAGGTCTGGAACGTTGGAGGCCTTGCAAAGCTTCCATGCCCATATTTTTAGTGGTAATTCTCTGACGATTGACGAACACAAGGTAACGGATACTAGACAGGATGATTACCTAGAACAGGAATTGGAGCGACTCAGAAATGAATTGCAATTGGCCAAAGCGAGACATACCTACGAAGTACTCACTGAATATGATGATCCGCTCACCTTTATCGATGAGTTAATGATTTACTACAGAGACCGTATTCACAAGCTTAGAAAAAGAACTAGGGTGAAAACGGAATGATTAATGTTTAATTATGAATGAATAGTTGGTAAGAACTTTCACCCAATCACTTTGTCTACCGAAGTCTTGACGTAGGTAGAATCACCACGCTATCCCATTTTAAAGCCGCTAAGTTTAATTTTGGTCAGTTTACGCTTGGTGTCTAGCGGGAAGTCACCTTTCATCATCCAATCGTAATAGCCACGTTCTTTTTCGAGCACATCGATCACTGGACGTCCTTTGTGCTTACCGAAGTTGAATACTTCTTGATTTTTGTCATTAAGGACAATTCTACCGGCTAAGTCAACCATGTTAGAAGCTACCAATTGATGAATAGCAGCCATGTTATTTTCAATCTTACCCAATTCTCTACCAGAGGCATCGGTAACATCCATGCCATTGTACTTTTCTATTTGGGCTTTGAATACCTCGAAAGTCGCGTCATTATCAGCTTCAGCACCATGCGCACCAACGAGTTCTTTACCACAATAGAATTTATAAGCAGCAGAGAGGGTTCGCTGTTCCATCAGAAAGAAGATCTTCTGTGCATCGATCAGCTTGCGATTGCTCACTTCAAAATCAACATCTACTCTTAAGAATTCCTCTACGAGAAGAGGCACATCGAAGCGAACAATGTTATATCCACCTAAATCGCATCCCTCTAAGAACTTAGCTAGATTTTTTGCGAGTTCTTTAAAAGTTGGCTTGTCCTTCACGTCTTCATCACGGATGCCGTGAATCATAGCAGACTCTTCTGGAATGGGTACAGTTGGATTGACTAACTGCACTTTCTTTTCGGTGTCGCCATTTGGCATCACCTTCAGCATCGCGAGTTCTACAATTCTGTCTTGAGAAATGTTAATCCCCGTAGTTTCTAGGTCGAAAAATACGAGTGGGTTTTTAAGGTTGAGTTGCATTGTGTGCTTAATTCAGAATTGATTCTTTGATTTTTTGTAGGTCGAGGCCACCGTAGTTTCCCGAACTCATTAAAAGTAAGTTTTTGGCCGCCCATTTCTGAGATAAAAGATGATTTTCGAGGGTTTCAGCATCGGTGAAGAGTTTGATGTCCGCTCTTTGAAAAGCCGACTTGATTTCATCTTCGCTGATCATTTCCAGGTGCTTCGCGGCTACAGTTTTAGGATTGATAAAGACTAATGCTTCATCTGGAGAGTCGAATGTATGTGCATACTGATCGATAAAGTCTTTGTTCAGGCTACTAAACGTGTGTAGCTCAATACAGGCGACTAATACTCTGTTGTCGAACTGATCTTTGACGGCAGTAGCCGTAGCTTTTAATTTGGAAGGAGCATGCGCGAAGTCTTTGAAAATAGTGGTTTCATCGTTTTCTCCCAGCTTCTCCATGCGTTTTGAAGCACCGGCAAAAGACTGAATGTGATGGTAGAACTCCTCATCAATTACATCAATCTCGTTTAGTATATTTTTGGCTACCTGAAGGTTCTGCATGTTGTGCTGACCAAATACCTGAACGGGTGTTTCTTTACCTTCATGTAAAAGATAGGTCTGTTGGTCTCTAATTTCAGAAGGATGAGGACCATAAGGCAAAAGGTTGGATGGACTACCTACCTTTTCAACTAAGGCACATAATGCTTTATCTTCTTCAGCGTAAAACACCGTGCCGTCCTTAGGGGTAATCCCAATAAATTTTTCAAACTGAAGTTTGTAGTTAGCTAAAGTTGGGAAGACATTATAGTGATCCCATGCAATGCCAGAAATCAGTGCCAGGTCATGTTTATAGTGTAAAAACTTAGGCGTTAAGTCGAGCGGAGAGGTCGTGTATTCGTCTCCTTCAATCACAATGACTGGTGCATCAGATAGTTGAACCATTTGATCAAAACCTTCAAGCTGAGCACCCACCATATAGTCAAAATCTTTGCCCATGGATTTGAGCACGTGCATGATCATAGAGGTGATGGTCGTTTTGCCATGACTGCCTGCAATCACGACTCGTTTTTTATTTTTTGAGGCTTCGAAAATGAACTCAGGAAAGGATAATATATTTAGTCCAAGTTTTTGAGCCTTAAGCAACTCGGGGTTGTCAGCCTTGGCATGCATTCCTAAGATGATTAAGTCTATTTGATGCGTTATTCTTTTGTCGTTCCAGCCTTCTTTGTCGGGTAATAATCCATGGTCCGAAAGGTTGGTTTTGGAAGGGTCAAAGAACATGTCGTCAGACCCTGTTACTTGATGATCAAGGTTTTTGAGGCAAATGGCAAGGTTATGCATCACAGCTCCACCAATGGCGATAAAGTGGATGCGTTGATTTGAGATCATGAACGAGCGGCTAAAGTGAAATCAAAAATAAGATAAAAGAAATGCACCCCCAAGTTCGTTTTCACTTTAACAATCATCCAAAAATTGACAGAAAAGGCATTGTGTAAAACTTCGTTGATAGCTTGGGGAAAAGTAAAAAATATAAGGTTTGTTCTGTTGCAGAATTGGCTCTAAGTTTGGATAATGGAAAAGGATAAAGCAGCAGTATCGCGTGCCAATTATAAGTCCCGAAGTGGACTAAGCGAAGCTGCCCAACTCGGTAAATTGCCCCCTCAGGCAGTAGATCTTGAAGAAGCGGTACTTGGTGCGCTGATGTTGGAGAAAGATGCTTTGACGAATGTCATTGATATCCTTCGTCCTGAATCCTTCTATAAAGAAGCGCACAAGGAAATTTATCAAGCGATTTATGACCTTTTCCAAGCTTCAGAACCTATTGATATTCTCACGGTTACCAGTCACTTAAGAAAGTCTGGTAAGATAGAAATTGTTGGTGGTCCATATTATATTACACAGTTGACGAACCGAGTGAGTTCGGCAGCGAATATTGAATACCACGCTAGGATAGTCGTAGAGCAATCTATTAAAAGAGAATTGATCAGGATTTCTTCAGAGATTCAGAAAGATGCTTTTGAAGACACCACTGATGTTTTCCAGCTACTAGATAAGATGGAGCAATCCCTTTTCGAAGTATCTGAAAGTAATGTTCGGAAGGAGTATGATAGCATGAAAAATATCATGGCCACTGCTCTTGAAGAAATTCAAATCAGAAGAGAACATAAAGACGGACTAACCGGTGTGCCATCAGGGTTTACCGCCCTTGATAGGGTGACTTCTGGTTGGCAAAAATCTGACCTCGTGATTATCGCTGCAAGACCTGCTATGGGTAAGACTGCATTTGTGGTTTCTGCCCTAAGGAATGCTGCTGTGGATCATGGCCAAGCAGCTGCAATATTCTCTTTAGAGATGTCGTCAGTTCAGTTGGTAAATCGTCTAATTTCTGGAGAAGCAGAGTTAGAAGGAGAGAAGATTAAAAAAGGAATGCTAGCTGAGCATGAATGGGCACAATTAGTCCATAAGACAGCCAATTTGACCAAAGCCCCCATATTTATAGATGATACCCCTGCACTTTCAATCCTCGAATTGAGGGCAAAGTGTAGAAGGTTGAAACAACAGCATGATATTAAGCTAATCGTAATTGATTACTTGCAGCTGATGTCAGGCGATTCTTCAAAGAGTGGAGGAGGAGGAGGTAACCGTGAACAGGAAATCGCTTCCATCTCTCGATCTTTGAAGAACTTAGCTAAGGAGCTTAGCGTGCCAGTAATTGCACTGTCGCAGCTAAGTAGAGCCGTAGAAACCCGAGGCGGAGATAAGCGTCCCCAGCTTTCCGACCTTAGGGAATCCGGATCAATTGAGCAAGATGCCGATATGGTAATGTTCTTGTATCGTCCTGAATACTATGGTATTACACAGGATGAGAACGGCATGCCAACCCAAGGAATCGGTGAAATTATTATCGCCAAGCATAGAAATGGATCTTTAGAAAACGTACAATTGAAATTCATCGGTAAGTACACCAAGTTTACAGATTTAGACTCTAATCTTGGTGGAGGTACTTATGGATCGTCCTTCCCAGTAGATGGAACTTCCAGTTTCGAAGCTGGAGCAGGCGGTGGTGGATCTGTGACCATTCAGAGTAAGGCAAATGGTGGAGGTACTCCTAATTTGCCTGCTAGTAACGAGGAAGCACCATTCTAGCCCTTAATTAGCCAATTCATGAAAGGTTTATTGATCACCGATCACAAAGAAGAACCACTACAACTAGCTGAAATTGAAAAGCCTATAGTAGGTGTGGGTCAGGTTTTGATCCATATGAAAGCTGTTGCGCTTAACAGAAGAGATCAGTGGATCAGACAAGGCATGTACCCCAACATT
>CBFIAY010000033.1:0-16439 GCA_965660665.1 Roseivirga sp.
AAAGTAGTCCGTAGGGGAATCGAACCCCTGTTGCTGAGATGAAAACCCAGTGTCCTAACCCCTAGACGAACGGACCAACTAATGTGCAGAGGCGGAGGGATTCGAACCCCCGGTACCTCGCGGTACAATGGTTTTCAAGACCATCGCGATCGACCACTCTGCCACGCCTCTGTGTGTGATCTCCCATTTGGGACTGCAAAGATAATTGGAAGTTTTTTTTGTGCAAGTACCGAAGCTCAATTAAATGCTTCTTCCTCTAATTTTTTTGTCTTGGCCTTATCAAAAGCCGCATTCATTTCAAATCCAACGAGGAGAATCAGCGAAATAATGAATAAAAGGAGCATTAGAACCAGTAAGACACCGATTGATCCATAAAGACGATTGTAGGTACCAAAATTATTTACATAGTATGAAAACCCAAAAAAGGCCACTATAATCGCAAAAGTTGAAAAAACTGATCCAACACTCATGAAATGCCACCTTTCATGGACTGCTGGCGCAAGATAATAAATGCATGATATGGCGATTTGAAAAATAACATAGAGTACAATGAACCTGAGTACTATAATAATATCAATTGAAATCTTTTCTTGAATAACCTCACGAATGCTGTTGTCAGTCAATAATTGTTGGCCGATAACGAGCAGGCCTATAGAGATCAAAACGGATAAGGCTAATATGAAAATGAGTACCGTGGCGATGAATCTCATTTTGAAGAACCCTCGCGTTTCAACAGTTTTATAGCTGGCATTAAATGCACTCATCAGTGAACTCATGCCATTGGTAGATAGAACTAAGGTCAAGATAAAACCGAAAGAAAGTAGGCCGCCACGCTGTTTATTAATAATGTCATGGATAGTCGAGTCAGCGGCCGCATATAAGTTTGCTGGTAGTATGTTCTCTAAAAATCCAATAATTTGATCATTTGTGACATCTGGAAAGAAGTTCTGAATATATGGGGTAAGGGTAAAAAGAAAAATAATAGCAGGAAAGATGGCCATCGTAAAACTAAAGGCTACGGCATTCGCCCTTAATAACAGCTGATCATTACTCAACTTTTGAATAAAAATAACAATAGCATCGTAAAGCCCTACTTTTGCTTTACCCAATTTGATATGTTGAAGCAGGTTCACCAGCTTTAGGTAAAGCAGGTTCTCAAATATCAGGCCTAGGAACTTTCCTCTCATTGGAAATAAGGGGTTAGGACTTCTGTTAATTCTTCGGGAGCTCTGCACGGCCTGTTGGTTTCCATGTGAATAAAAACCAGAGTGGTCTTTCCAGTATTCACCAAAATGCCTTCTTCATTGGTGACATCATATTCGAAGAGCATGCGCACTTTAGGAAGCGCTCGAATAATTACCTTAATCGTTAGTAATTGATCGTACTTCGCTGGGGCTAAGTATTTGCATTCCAAGTCATGAACAGGCATCATCACGCCCTGTGCTTCTAATCTCTTGTATTCAAAGCCTAATTGCCGAAGTGCTTCCACACGCCCTACTTCATAATACATGGCGTAATTGCCATAGTATACATATGACATCTGATCTGTTTCGGCATATCTTACCCTGATTTGGGTAGAGGCACTATACATGCTTATCGATATATTTTTCTTTCATTCAAGGCTTTTTGAAAAAGCCTAGCATTTCTGTTGTGTTCAGATAGCGTTTTTGCAAAGCGATGGTAGCCTGAAAAATCTTCCTTAGCACACATATAAATATAGTCATGCTTTTCATAATTCAGCACGGCATCCAAAGAAGCAATTGTCGGTAGATTAATTGGTCCCGGAGGGAGGCCTCGATATTTATAAGTATTGTATGGGCTGTCAATTCTCGTGTCTGCCGTAAGTACTCGCTGTATACTGAAATCTCCAAGGGCAAACTTCACCGTAGGGTCTGCCTGTAGGAGCATTTTCTTTTTGATACGATTCAAATAAAGGCCAGCTATTTTGGGGCTCTCTGTTTGAATCGACATTTCATCTTGAACAATCGCGGCTAGGGTAGAAACCTCTACCGGAGACATTCCAAGTGCTTCTGCTTTTGCTTTACGGTCGCTATTCCAAAAGTTATCGAATTCTTTTTTCATTCTAGAAAAAATAGCTTCTGGAGAGATCGTCCAATATACCTCGTAGGTATTAGGAATAAACATGGCCATGATGGTCTCCTTATTGAATCCGAGCGTCTCTAGGTACTCATTGTCATTAAGAAGATTTAGAAACGCTGTACGGTCAATACCAGTGTCAATAGCGATTTTTTCGACCAAATCTTCTTTGAATCGTACATTGTTAAATGTGATGTCCACTGGAACCTGGTCGCCTGCTCTCAATCTGCGAACCGCCTCCAAATTGGTCATGTCCGGCGCTAACAAATAAACCCCTGATTTCAAATTGTCTTGATAGCCAAGGGCTTTTGAAACAAAGCTGAATGAAATAATTTCGTCAACTATACCTCTTTCGTACAACTTGTTTCGAAGGGAATCGAAAGTGTCATCTCGATCGATCAAAATAACTTGTGGCTGCTCTTCTTGCAGGAAATTTGCACCATAGAACACCTGGTAGAAGTAAAATGAAAAAGAGGTTAAGATCACCGAGAAGATCACCATACCGACTACAAACAGCTTTCTTTTCTTCATAAGGCCACAAAAATAGTCAATTTGTCCTAACTTTAACGGTAAGTAAGAGCCATGTCAGCGGAATTCATAAAGCTATACCAAGAAAATCCTGAGATTCATAAGATTGAACGAATTGTTCGCGTGTTGAAATCTGGAGGAGTGATTATTTATCCAACAGATACAGTTTATGGTATTGGGTGCGACTTTGGTAATGCAAAGGCCGTCCAGCGTGTTTGTCAAATTAAAAACACCAAGCCAGAGTTTTTATCTTTCATCTGTTACGATTTAAGCGAAATCGCAGAGTATACGAGAGGTTTAAGTACCCCCATTTTTAAGGTAATGAAGAAGGCCCTCCCAGGTCCTTTTACCTTTATTTTAAATGCTAGCAATAGTGTGCCCAAGGTTTTGAATGCTAAAAAAAAGACCGTTGGAATCAGGGTTCCCAATAATAATATACCTCGAGAGATAGTAAGGAGTCTCGGTAACCCAATCATTACAACTTCAATTCATGATGAAGACGAAATCCTTGAGTACTCAACTGATCCAGAGTTGATTTTTGAAAAGTATCAGCACTTAGTCGATATAGTTATTGATGGTGGCTATGGCGCTAATGTAGCGTCAACAGTTGTCGATTGCTCAAATGACGATTTTGAAGTGATTCGTGAAGGATTAGGAGATATTAACGAATACCTTTAATGAAAATCCTTATTGAATTGCAGTACCTTCCTTCTGTGGCATACTTTACTTTAATCGCGCAGAGCGATGAAGTCTTTATTGAGGCAAATGAGCATTTTGAGAAGCAATCTTACAGAAATAGATGTGAGATAATTGGTCCAAATAAGATTCAAAAACTGAGTATTCCTGTTCATCATGGAGGTAGAAAAATACCAATCAAGGAATTAACAATCGACTATAAACAAAAGTGGTCTAATAATCACTGGAGGGCTATACAGTCAGCATACGGTAAAGCTCCTTTTTTTGACTTTTATGGTGATTATTTCGAGCAAGAAATTAAAGCCGACTACCCAACACTGTTCAAACTCAACAGTAGCTTGCTGACATTATGTCTTAAGCTATTAAAACTCAATCCAAGCCTCAATGAGTTACCAGAATACTCAAAAATACCACCTACGGGGATAATTGACTTCAGATCTCAAATTCACCCTAAAAAACCCTTAGACAGTCTGGCATGGTTTCAGCCCAAAGCATACCATCAAATCTTTGGCAAAGACTTTGTACCCAATATGAGCATCTTGGATCTGCTCTTTTGTATGGGGCCTGACGCTGAACAGATTATATATCGTTCAAGTGCAATCATTAAGAACAATTAGGTTTTTGATGCGTTTCTAGTAGATCATAAGGTATATCTTATTATATTGAAACTGTGGTTTTAAGTACAAATTCAACCATCGAGAAAGGCAATAAATGGAAGCAAAATTTTCAAATAGAGTAAAAGAAGTAATATCCCTCAGTAGAGAAGAGGCCCTTCGTTTAGGGCATGACTATATAGGGACGGAGCACCTTTTATTAGGGATGATTCGTGAAGGAGAAGGAGTAGCGGTAAGTATTCTCAAAAAGCTAGGTACTTCATTAGAAGAACTTAGAGAGGCGATTGAAAGAGCAACGAAAGGAACGGCCAATCACAATGTGAAGAACTTGGCCAATATCCCGTTGACCAGACAGTCAGAAAAGGTGTTGAAAATCACCTATCTCGAAGCAAAGATTTTCAAAAGTCAGTTAATCGGTACTGAGCATTTGTTACTCTCAATTTTGAGAGATGAAGACAATATTGCTACTCAGATACTTGAGAAGTTTGACGTAAACTATGAAGTAGTAAAAGAAATGCTAGAATACCAGACAGACAACCCACTGGCATCATCAGATACTGACGATCCAGATGATGATTCTGCAAAGATGTTTGGCAGTAGTAGTGGCTCTGGCGGTGGAGGCGATAGACCATCAGGAAAGGGTGGAGAAAAGTCTAGAACCCCAGTGCTTGATAACTTCGGAAGAGATTTAACAAAGTATGCTGAAGATGGAAAGCTCGATCCAATTGTGGGTAGAGAAAAAGAAATCGAACGTGTCGGTCAAATTCTATCGAGAAGAAAGAAAAATAATCCAATTCTGATTGGTGAGCCGGGTGTTGGTAAAAGTGCTATCGCTGAAGGCCTTGCTTTGAGGATTGTTCAAAAGAAGGTTTCACGTATATTATTCGGTAAGCGGGTAGTAACACTAGACTTAGCTTCTTTAGTGGCTGGGACCAAATATCGTGGCCAGTTCGAAGAGCGTATGAAAGCAGTGATGAATGAGTTGGAGAAAACTCCAGAAGTCATTCTCTTCATTGACGAATTACACACTATTGTTGGTGCTGGTGGTGCTTCAGGATCGCTTGATGCTTCAAATATGTTCAAGCCGGCTCTTGCTAGAGGTGAGATTCAATGCATTGGGGCTACAACCTTAGATGAGTACAGACAGTACATCGAAAAGGACGGTGCTTTGGCAAGAAGATTTCAGCAGGTAATGGTTGATCCAACAACTCCTGAGGAGACCATACAGATTCTTGAAAATATAAAGGATAAGTATGAAGAGCATCACCATGTTAATTATACTCCAGAAGCACTAAAGTCATGTGTGCAACTGTCGGATAGATACATTTCTGATCGTTTCTTACCAGATAAGGCGATTGATGTAATGGATGAAGCGGGTGCTCGTGTACACATTAATAATATTCATGTACCAGAAGGTATTGTCAAGCTTGAAGAAGCAATCGAGGATATTAAGAAAGAAAAGAACCGTGTAGTTAAAAGTCAAAAGTACGAAGAGGCTGCACAGTTAAGAGATAAAGAGAAGAAGCTGATCGATCAACTTGACAGTGCCAAAGAGCGCTGGGAGGAAGAAAGTAAGGCAAAGCGATACACTGTGGACGAAGAAAGCGTGGCAGAAGTAATTGCAATGATGACCGGAATTCCTACCAAACGAGTTGCACAAAAAGAGCAAGCCAAATTGGTTGGAATGGGCGATCAATTGAAGGGTCGAGTAATTGGTCAAGATGAAGCGATTGCTAAACTGACTAAAGCTATTCAAAGGACGCGTGTGGGATTAAAAGATCCTTCGAAGCCTATTGGAACCTTTGTTTTCCTAGGCCCAACGGGTGTTGGTAAAACGGAATTAGCCAAAGTGCTTTCTTCTTATCTCTTCGACAAAGAGGATTCTTTGGTGAGAATCGATATGAGTGAGTACATGGAGAAATTCTCTGTTTCTCGACTTGTAGGAGCACCTCCTGGCTACGTGGGTTATGAAGAAGGTGGTCAGCTTACTGAAAAGGTGAGAAGAAAACCTTACTCTGTAGTATTGCTTGATGAGATTGAAAAAGCACATCCTGATGTGTTCAATATCTTGCTTCAAGTATTGGATGATGGTATCCTAACAGATGGATTAGGCAGAAGAGTGGATTTTAGAAACACGATCATCATCATGACATCAAACATTGGTGTGCGTGATTTGAAGGACTTTGGTTCAGGTATTGGATTCAGTACTCAAACGAAAAGAGATTCAGAAGATCAAATCATAAAGGATACGATTCAAAAAGCGTTGAAGAAAACATTTAGTCCTGAGTTTTTAAACCGATTGGACGATGTAATCATCTTTAATTCTCTTAGTAGAAAGGATATTCACAAAATCATTGATATCTCTCTAGGCAAGTTATTCGGTCGTGTTGAAGCAATGGGCTACAAAGTTACTTTATCAGAAAAAGCAAAAGACTTCTTGTCTGAAAAGGGATTTGATCCACAGTATGGGGCAAGACCATTGAATAGAGCCATACAGAAATATCTAGAAGACCAAATTGCTGAAGAGATATTGAAAGGTGATATCAATGAAGGAGATACGCTGCATGCAGATCATGATGGTAAATCAGAAGAATTATCCATCAAGATTAAGAAAAAACGTGTTGCTAAAAAGAAGAAGGAAGAGGATTCTACAGAGGAGTAGCGTTTTCAAAAGCAAAAGTAAAAGCAAAAGCCACTTCGATTTTTCGAAGTGGCTTTTTTATTTTAAGTATTCAGTTGTTGAATGATTCCCCAAAACATCTTTACCCCAGACTCAATAATCTCATTGGGAAAGTCGTAGTCGGGGTTGTGCAAGTCAGTCGTTTTTTTGCCAGATCCTAGACCAAACATTGCGCCTTTGTACAATCAAGCCTAGTTTAAGATGGTTATAAAATGAAAAGGGAGCTCCGTTTGAGCTCCTTTTCTTCAACCAAAATATATAGTATATGAACTATAATTCTCTAATTATTAACGAATGGGTTTGAAAACTTCGTATCTGTTAGGAAGGATTCATCACTTAATGTGCTCAGAAAAGCGACTAAGGCATCAATCTCTTGACCATTAAGATTCATTCTTCTAACATCTCCATTATTGTTGCCACCTTGGCCCCCACCACCAACTCTTAATCTATTATCTAAGCCTGGGCTATTTTGTATTCCATTATTATAGAATTGCACAACCTCAAGTAGTGTTGCAAATCTACCATCATGCATATACGGTCCTGTCAATACAATGTTTCTTAATGAGTTAACTTTAAATTCCCCTTGATCATTATTATTGCCTGTCACACCACCAACTCCCAAGTCAGTTAAAACTGCATCTAAGCCATTATTTCTTGCTTGGCATCGCCCCTAAATTTGCCTACTGATTTATATACTTCTATGAAAACATCTTGTGCAGCTTCTTCTGCCTCCTCTGGATTTTGAAGTAAGCCAAGGCAAGTATTATACATCCGATCTTTGTACTGATCCACCAGTGTACGAAAAGCCGTTTCTGACTTTTGTTGTAATGCTCGTATGATCTCCTGGTCGGACAATATGAATTAATAAAGCAGGGTAACCTTCATCGAAGGCTACCCTAATGTAATAGATAGTATGAGTATTCTGAAAATTAGAAGGCTATCGTCCTCCTGGTCTTGGACCACGTTGTGGTTTGCCTCTCTTTTCATGCTTTGGCTCATGACTCAGTTGCTGATTGAAAATCACTAGCTGCTCTTCTGTTAATATGCTCTTGATTTTTTCGCCATTCCCAACCTTTAACTTCATCAACTTTGTCCTAAGATCACCAATTTCTTCAATCACATTATTCACTGCCTTTTCGTTGTATGCCTCTGCAGTAACTAGTGTTTTAAGCCTAGCTTCTTTTTCATCTACTTGATTTTTAATTGGTAGTGAAGCCTTTTCTAATGATAATTTGAAGGAATGCATTTGTTCTTTTTGCTCGTCAGTCAGGTTTGGAATATGAGGTCCTCGTGGTCCTTTTTGGTTAATTTCTTCACCTTGTTGGCCACCTTGTTGTTCTTGCCTTGGCTGTGGTCTTTCTCCCCTTCTCAATTGTTGTGCTAGTAAATTTGAAGTGCCCACAAAGCACATGACTAACACTACTAGTGCGTATTTCTTTAAGTTTTCTTTTTTCATGATTTTATTCTTTAAGTTTTGTAGTGTTAGATGGGACCGTTATAGAAAACTTGCGGGCTATTTTGTTAAAGGATGTTAAAGAATTCACTTAGGGTTAAGTAAAATAATTATCGGCTCGCTTCAGCTAATATCGAGTTTTTCAACTGAAATTTACACGTGATAACCACCATAATCAATGCATAAAGAAATACAAAAAATTGAGCTTCGTCATCTTCAAATGAGTGACTATCAAGAGTTGAAAAAATCTATGATAGCTGCCTATAGCAATTGGCCAGGAGCTTATTGGGATGAATCTCATATTCAAAAGTTAATAGATGTGTTTCCAGAAGGGCAGCTGGTGATTTTGGCAGATGACGAAATTGCAGGCTGTGCCCTGAGTATTATGGTTGATTATGATAAGTTTGGTGACAACCACACTTACAAGCAGATTACTGGAGATTATACTTTTAACACCCATACTTCTCAGGGAGATGTGCTTTACGGTATAGAGCTATTCATTAAACCTGATTTTCGTGGGTTAAGATTGGGTAGAAGGCTATATGATGCACGTAAAGAGTTATGTGAGAACCTGAACCTTGAATCTATCGTTTTTGGTGGAAGAATTCCGCTATATCATAAACATGCTGCTGAGTTAACTCCTGCTGCTTACATTAAAAAAGTGCAGATGAAGGAGGTTCACGATCCCACTTTGTCTTTTCAATTAAGCAATGACTTTCATGTGGAGCGTGTCCTTAAAAACTACCTCCCGGGAGACAAAGAGTCAAAAGACTATGCGGTTTTAATGGAATGGAATAATATTAATTATGATGACGCAGATGATATAATTAATATACAGAAAACTATAGTTAGGCTGGGGCTCATCCAATGGCAAATGCGTCCCTATAAAGGCTTGGACGAATTATTTGAGCAGGTTGAATTCTTTGTTGACGCTGTTTCGAGCTATAAAAGTGACTTTGCCTTATTTCCTGAATATTTTAATGCTCCGCTAATGGCGGCATATAATCACCTCAGCGAGGCACAAGCGATTAGGAAATTGGCTGAGTTCACTGACGAAATTCGAGAGCGATTTTCTCAATTAGCCATTACTTATAATGTGAATATAATCTCTGGTAGTATGCCCAAAGTTGAAGGTGACAAGCTTTATAATGAAGGTTATCTTTGCCGAAGGGATGGTACTTATGAGCGCTATCGAAAACTGCACGTTACTCCTGATGAAGCCAAATATTGGGGTTTGACTGGTGGAGATGCAGTTAAAACATTTGATACCGATTGTGGGCCAATTGGAGTTCTAATTTGCTATGATGTAGAATTTCCTGAATTACCTAGACTCTTAGCAGAAAAGGGGATGAACATTCTTTTTGTCCCATTTTTAACTGACACTCAAAATGGTTATTCAAGAGTTCGTTATTGTGCAAGAGCAAGGGCAATAGAAAATGAATGCTATGTAGCAATTGCTGGTAGTGTTGGGAACCTTCCGAAGGTCGAAAACATGGATATTCAATTTGCTCAATCGGTCGTTTTTACACCATGTGATTTTGCTTTTCCAACGACAGGGATAAAGGCGGAAGCAACCGCAAATACTGAAATGATATTGGTGGCTGATGTAGATATGGATCTTCTATGGAAACTCCATAATCAAGGGGCAGTTAGAAACTTAAAGGATCGAAGAAAAGACATTTATGACATTGTCTATAAGGGTAAATAGTATATTAAGGGAGGAGTTTAGATTGAGTCGTCTTATCAAATCGTTTGTAGCATATGAAGTTAGATCAAGTAACTAATACCGTTGAGGAGTTGTCTTCTCTGATTGCTTCGTCAGGAGGTGATGCTATTCATGAAATGCTTGAAAATCTTGAAACAGATGAGATCATTCACGCTTTTAGTCATTTAGAAAAGCGAGATAGGATTGCCCTGCTGGACTTGATTTCGGCCGAAGACGGAGCTCGTTTAATGGAGTTTATCCCTCAATCTCAAGCGGTTCAAGCCATAGAAGATGCTGAGGTAGAAACTGCAGCTTCAATACTCAACGAGTTATACAGTGATGATCAGGTTGATATCATTGGGGAACTAGATAAAGCTGACGCGGAGGCCATCCTGGAAGAAATGATTCCAGAAGAGGCGGATAATATTCGTAGACTTATTGAATATGATCCTGATACGGCAGGAGGTATAATGGTTACGGAATACCTAGCCTTCGAGGCTTCCGAAACTGTAGGGGAAATCACCAAAATGCTTCGTGAAAATGCTGATCAATACGAAGGATATCATGTTCAGTACATTTATGTCATTGAAGAAGGCAAGTTCCTTGGAGTCCTACAAATGAGAGATGTGCTACTTTCTAGAAGCAATACCAAGTTGCAATCCATTGTAATCAAAGATGCCTTAGCGGTGCTAGATACAGATAGTCTAGATAGCTTAATCGCTTTCTTTGATCGGTATGACTTTTACGGTGTACCTGTGGTCAGTGAGTCTAAGGAGTTGCTGGGTTTGGTTTTACGGAAAGATGTAAGGGAAGCAGAGTCTGATAAGTCAAACTACGAATTGCTTGAAACACAAGGTATCGTTGGGGGTGAAGAACTTAGAACCATGCCAGTCCTGCTAAGGTCTAAAAGAAGACTTTCCTGGCTGAGTGTTAATATCCTATTGAATATTGCCGCAGCCAGTATAATAGCATTGTATCAAGATACGCTTCAAGAGGTGATCGCTCTGGCCATCTTTCTTCCTGTGATTTCTGATATGTCTGGCTGTAGTGGAAATCAGGCAGTCGCAGTAAGTTTAAGAGAGCTTTCACTAGGAGTAGTAAAACCCTATGAGCTTATGCGTGTGTTGATGCAAGAAGTTAAGGTGGGTTTGATCAATGGTGTGGTGCTCGGTGCTTTGATTGGATTAGCTGCTTATTTTTACGTTGGCAATGCTTATTTGGGCTTGGTTGTAGGTGGTGCTTTAGCAATAAACACGGTGGTAGCGGTGTCAATCGGCGGTACCATTCCATTGTTTTTGAAGAGAATGAAGGTAGACCCAGCCTTGGCTTCTGGCCCAATTTTGACCACTGTCACTGACATGCTTGGCTTCTTTTTAGCCTTAACCTTCGCCGGTGCATCGTTAGAATACTTAACTTGAGTAGAAGATTATGGCAAGAACATTATCTAATATGCTCCCGCTAGGGACTAAGGCACCTGATTTCGAATTACTCGATACAATATCAGGTAAAACCTATCAGTTGAATGATCTAAAGTCGGATAAGGCTACGGTGATCATGTTTATTTGTAACCATTGCCCTTTTGTAAAGCATGTAGATGAAGGCTTAGTGGCTTTGGCCAATGACTATCAAGCAAAAGGAGTCTCCTTTATAGCTATTAGTTCAAATGATATAGAGAATTACCCTCAGGATGCGCCAGAATTAATGAAGGTTGAGGCCGAACGTGTCGGTTATACTTTTCCATACCTCTATGATGGAACGCAAGAAGTCGCTAAAGCATATGATGCGGCTTGTACACCTGACTTCTACATTTTTGATGGGGAGTTAAAATGTGCTTATCGAGGTCAATTAGATGATGCCAGACCTGGCAATGGTAGACCCGTGACTGGTGCTGATATGCGTAGGGCACTAGACGAAATCATAGCAGGTAATTTGGTGTCTGCCCCTCAAATCCCAAGTATGGGCTGCAATATCAAGTGGATGAGCTAAGCTTGAGATTTTATACTTCTGATGATCATTTCCGAATGAACACGGGTATTCTCAATGAATAGCTTACTGGTTTGAAGCCCGGCATTGATCACACCAGCTACATATACACCCTGAAGTGGAGTCTCTAAGGTCTCTGGATTGTGAATGGGATTTTTGAATTCATCGGTCGAAATAGGAAGCCCTAGTTTTTCAAATAACGAGTAGTTTGGTTTATACCCAGTCATCGCCAAAACGAAATCATTTTCAATCGTAACCTCACCTTCAGGTGTATTAAGTAATGCTTCATTTGGTTTGATTTCTGAAACCGTTGTATTAAAGTAAGCTTTTATCGAGCCCTCTTCGATTCTGTTTATAATATTCGGCCTGATCCAATACTTTACTTTTGGATATATCTCTGACTCGCGAATGGCCATGGTCACCTCCGCATCTTTGTAAAATGTTTCGAGCGCCACATCGCATGCAGAGTTGGCTGCACCAATCACTAGAACTTTCTGGCCGAGGTAAGGATGTGGATCATCATAGAAATGCTTCACCTTGGGTAAGTCTTCTCCCGGTACACCTAGTTTTCTGGGTGTATCATAGAAGCCAGTTGATACGATGACATTGTCAGATTCAAAGACCCCCTTACTTGTGTCAATTTGGTACACGGCAACTTCCTTCTTCATTCCCTCAACCTCTGTATAGAGGCTGATGTTGAGGTTCCAACTTTCTTTTACCCTTCTAAAATATTCAAGTGCTTCTTTTCTGGTAGGCTTATCGCTATGGGCAATAAAGGGTACGTCTCCAATTTCTAATAGGTTAGAGGTAGAAAAAAATGTCATATTGGTGGGGAAGTTGTAGAGAGAATTGACCAAGACTCCTTTCTCTAAAACTATATAGTTGAGGTTTGCTTTTTTGGCTTCAATGGCACAGTTGAGACCAATAGGTCCTCCTCCGATTATGACTAAGTCGTACTTCAAGTGGCTTTGCGTTTGATTGTTAAATAAAGCTGAATTGGAGGATAAAAGTTCTCAGAATACGTATTTATTCGGCATACGATTCCTCTCTATAGGCAAAGAGCAGAACAAAGGCTGCACAAATGATCACGAAATTCTTAATAATGTATTGTCCTTCAATAGTTAATTGAAAGGGAATGACTTTGAAAGTTATTTCCGGTAGAATGAATAAGGGCATAATGGTTGCGGCCATGTGAAAAAGCAATAGCCAAAAGGTAAAGCGATATTCTTTGGTAAACATTAATAGTGCGCCCAACCCGACTTCGAGTATGGCCAACAGTTTAATGCTGATGGCTTGTTGGAGAAGGCCGAAGGATAGAATTCTTATCGTATCGGTTGCTAGTCCTTCTGCTGGGCTTACACCAGGGAAGAATTTCAGCATACCAAACCAGATAAACAGAATGCCGATACTGTACCGTAGAAGCTTAAACTGATATTTGGATAAAAATGAAACTGCCGCTCTCCTCATAATTCTTGTGTTAAGTGTCAAATGTATTTAAAAGGAGTTTTTGAAAACCTGATCTTTGTCAGTTTAATGCGGAGAGTGTAACCTCCACGACTTCGGCCAATTCGGTTTTCGAAATATCACCTTTAGCTAAAAGCCTCATGCCTCCAGCTGTATTAAAGACAAATCGAGCGTATGCTTCGCTACTATGTTTGGTAGAGAATTCTCCCACCTCTTGCCCTTCTTTAATTAGCTCGTTTAGGACTGCCTCCATTTTAATCCGATTGTCGGTAAACATAGCGTTTACGGTTTCATTACAGTTGGCTAGCTCAGTGGCAGCGTTAGAAAGGTAGCAGCCTTTCTTCATTTCCTCATCCGATGGGCTAGTGACTATTTCTTCGAGAAAATCGCGAACGATGTCGCTGGCTGACTTTTCAGATCTAAGTTTTTGTAACAGTTTGTTTGAATTGTCTCTGCGGTATTGTTTTAGCGTTTCTAAGTAAAGGCCATGCTTATCTCCCCAAGTACTATAGATACTTGCTCGGTTAATGCCTAAATGATCAACAAGGTCTTGAATAGAGGTGGCATTATATCCTTTTGTCCAGAAAAGATTGAGTGCCTTGTCTAGCACTTCACTTTCTACGAAACTTTTGGATCTGGCCATGTCTGTGAATGGTTAAAAGTGGGTGACCGTTTGGAATTAAGTCACCCATCTTTATAAATTTAACTGATCGTTCCAGAATTAACAAATTAGATGGTTGCAATTCCACCATCAACCAGAATTTCCTCACCTAGTATATATGAAGAATCATCTGACGCCAAGAACAAGGCTACTTTTGCCACTTCTTCGGCACTTCCAAACCTTTTCATCGGTACCATGGCCGTCATACCTTCTGCCATTCCAGCCATTTGCTCTTCCGTCATCCCCATCTTACCATAGATTGGCGTTTCGATTGGACCAGGGCTAACCACGTTTACTCTGATTTTTCTAGGAGCTAAATCTGCCGATGAGGTTCTAGCCAGGTTACGTACTGCGGCTTTCGTGGCGGAGTAGATGGATCCGTTTTCAAATCCCTTGCTGGCGACAGCAGATGCATTTAGTACAATTGAACCGCCATCGTTGAAGATTGGTAGTAATTTCTGTATTGTAAAGAATAGTCCCTTCACATTGGTATTAAAATGGGCATCAAAGAATGCTTCATCCACTTGATCAATGGGTGCAAACCAAGCAATACCTGCATTAGCGAAAAGCACATCTACTTTCCCAAATTTCTCTTTTACCTGAGCAACCAAGTTATCGATGTCTGATAGATTAGAAGTGTCTGATTGAATCGCAGTTAGGTTATCGTCATTGATCTCCGCTACAGCCGCGTCTAGTGTTTTTTGTGTTCTACCAGTGATGATAACTTTAGCGCCTTCTGCCAAGAATGTCTTTGCCGAAGCAAGTCCAATACCAGTACTACCACCCGTGATTATGGCTACTTTGTTCTTAAGTTTTTTCATTTGTGCTTAATTAGAATGATTGTTCCAAAATATGATTTCTATTACAGAACAATCATTCTATAGAAGAGTTCAATCCAATAAAATATATATAGAAAGTGTTATTTGGACTTTTGCTTATCGTTCACATTGCTAAAGTGAAGGTAGACAGTATTGATAAAGGCTAAGATTAAACCAACACCAATAATGATATAAACAATGGTGAAAGCCTTGCCAACCTCGGTTTGGGGAGAGAAGTCACCATATCCAATGGTGGTTAAAGTGATGACGGAAAAGTATAGTGCGTCAAGCCATGTCCATCCTTCAATAAAGTGGTAAACTACAGTGCCTACAATGACTACAAAAAATGAGGCAAAGATAAGACCCCGATATTCTCGGTCTCTGAGAAAGGAAAACAGGGTCTTAAGAAATATCATTAGAATTTAACTTGACTAGCTTTCAATTCGTCACCCCGCTTGTATTCCACAACGGTTTGTTGTCCAGCAGCAAATCCACTAAGTGCTCTCATATAACTCATCATATCTACAATGGTCGAGTCGCCAAGCTTGACTACAATATCACCTTTCTTCATGCCAGCTGTTGCTGCCGGCTTCCCGTCAGTCACGCCATCTATTCGCATGCCCGATCCGTCATAGAGGTAATCAGGAACGACTCCTAAGGATACAGTAAATCTTGGGCTGTCCCCAGAACTATCTTGAGTTTTCGTGAAGGCGAGTTTTTCTTCGCTGTTTAATTCTTCAACGACCCGCTCAATGTATCGAACTACTAAAACTAGTCCTTCATAGTTGATCTTGTCAGCGTCATCAGTTGGCTTATGGTAATCTTCGTGTTGTCCAGTAAAGAAGTGTAGTACAGGAAGGTCTTGTAAATAGAATGAGGTATGATCTGATGGACCTACTCCAGATTCTGATTTGACTAACTTAAGACTATCCGAGTTGGCTACATCTAAACTCATATCCCAGCTAGGGCTAGTACCTACACCATTAATGGCCAATGTTTTTTCATCGTTCATTCGACCTACCATATCCATATTGATCATATAGTTTATGTCTGCTAGATCGACCGTTGAGTTCTTAGAGAAATAGTTAGATCCCCAAAGGCCATTTTCTTCACCAGAGAAGGCTAAGAACAAAAAGTTGTAATCACTCTTCTTTGCTTTAAGAATTTTGGCAAGCTGTATCATTGCTGCCGTACCACTGGCGTTATCGTCAGCACCGTTATGTACCGTCGGCTCGCCTCTGAAAAGTGAACCTTCAGATCCATATCCTAAGTGATCGAAATGTGCCCCGATAACGATGGTGTATTCACCGCCATTGTCTATTAATCCAGCTACATTTCTACCGGTTACTCCTTCACCATCTGTTCCTAATACGGCTTGTTCATGCGGACTTGTTGATTTCTTAACTGTGAAAGGTTGAAAGTAACCTTCTGTCCCTTTTGGACTCAAGCCGATTGCTTCGAAGGCATCTGCTATATACTTGGCAGCTTTTTCTTCTCCAGCAGTTCCGATGGCACGTCCTTCTAGGGCGTCATCTGCTAAAAATGTAACATCCTCTTTAAGACCAACGAGTACTTCTTTGTTGGTTGTAAAATCGGTACAGCCAGCAAAAATGAACAGGCTGGTTAACGTTAACGTGAGTCGGATAATATTCTTCATAATTCAAACTTTAACACAAAGATAATAATCATTATCTTCGCGCCATTATTCAACGAATCTTAATATTACATGCGATATATTTC
>CBFIAY010000034.1:0-15364 GCA_965660665.1 Roseivirga sp.
AATGTAATTATTTGTCGGAAAGGTCATTTTAAATTACCCACAACGTTGGCTAATGACACATTTTTGTGTCATTATATTCTTATAGTTTAACAAAATGTGTCATTAGCCAACCAAATTGGGTGGCTAAACGCACCTTTTGTTTTTTTTCAGAAATTACAAAGAGTAATATAGGTATCGTGTAATTATCCTGCATGAAGGAAAGAAAATATTGTTATAATGACAAGGAATCAGTTAAAGCGAGAATTTAGTGCTTCTTTTCTATTGCGAGCAAAGCAGGGCAGCGTTGTGGAAATCAGTGTCCTCTATGAGAGACACGATGGCTAAGAGGCACCCAGTATCCGCTGATTATGGTGTTGGAATCACTACCGTTTGTATGGCTTGTGCACTAATTTGAAAGTCTTTCGAAAGTCCTTCAAGTTGAATTGATAGGTCTTTAGTGGCTGTCCCCATGTTGAGCACCACAATAGCAATAGATCCGTCAGGGTTTTTGGCTGCTGTAACCATTAGGTCTTCGTCTGAATGTTCAAAGCCAATACGAATTGCGCCTGGTCTTATGTACTTACTGAAGTGTACCATAATTTCGTAAATAGGAGTGAAATAGACCTCATCGTTTTCTGGGTCAACGATAATAGGCGCAATGCACCAGTTACTCGCCCAATTAGGTCCTCCTTGTTTATCAAGTACCATATTCCAATCTATCCATCCATCGACCCAGTTGTTTAAAGACCCTATGATGTCACGCGCATAGCGATAAACAGGTACGTATTTTGGATGGTCCTTTTTTAATGCTGCTGGCGCCCAATCCCAGCCCCAATCGGTAGCTTCTTTTGACCAGTACCAGGCATCCTCTTCCCAGTGCGGTACTTCAGCATCAATACAAGCCTCAGACTGTATCAAGTATTTATCCGGTGCTGCTTCATGCGCCATATTTAAATACTCAGGAAAGTAATCTACTGTGCTGGCATACCAATGGACTGCTGTCCCGTCAAAGTATTTAGAGGAAGCTTCATTTGCGTACATAGATGCTACAAACTCTTCAAGCTCTTTGTCACGGTTTTGATCGTATCCCAAAATTTTAACATCATGTCCATCAGCCTCTAGCTTTGGCCCAAGGTGATGCTGAACAAAGTCTGTCATCTCTTCAGCTGTAAAGTGCATACTCTCCCAGTTACTATCGTTCCCTAAAGGCTCGTTTTCAGCCGTTAAGCCCCAAATTTTGATGCCTTCATTTTTATAAGCGTCTATGTATTTAGAGAAGTACAAGGCCCAGGTGTCATAATATTCAGGTAAGAGTTTTCCGCCTTTCCAGTCCTTATTGTCTTTCATCCAAGGTGGGGCTGTCCAAGGGGAAGCGAGGATTTTAAATCCATCTTCGGAGATAACCATTGCATCTTTTATCATCGGGATTAAGTCGTCACGGTCTTCATCTATGCTGAAGTTTTCTAGCATGACATCGCCCGCAATCGGGGCATACGAGTAATTTCCAAGAGAGAAGTCGCAGGAGTTGATGTGGGTACGGGTTAAGGAATAATTAGCGCCATCAGGGCCAAAATACGCTTGTAAAACCTTAGATCTATTCTCATTACCTAACTGGTTGAGCAGATAGGCCGAGGATTCTGTGAAGGCTCCGCCAAAACCTGTGATTGTTTGGTACGCCTCTTCAGGCTTTAATTTGATAGCGATGGGTTCAGCGTTTAAAGAGAAAGTATTGAGTCTTTTTAACTTATTTCCACTTGCCGAACTTTCGTAAATCTCTACAGCAAGATCTGTTGATTTCGAATCACACGCAAGGACGGCTAAGCAAAGGCTAAGGCTGAATAAGTAAAGTCGAAGTTTCATGTCTGAGGCAGTTTTTGGATAGCGTTAATGGCATTCACTAAAATCCAACTTACAAAAATAACTTTGCTTCAAAGCAAATAACGGTATACATCAATAATACATCACATTAAAATGCCTTTTCAGGCGACACGCTTATTGATCATGTACGATGAGGTTGAAATTGAATGCATTACTCAAAGCCCATATATTGTGTCATTTACTTTAACTTTCAATTCGGAACAGCGTTCAATCCACCATGAAGAAGATTTTAATTTTAGTAGTCCTATTCGCCAGTTTTGGTGTACAAGCCCAGTCAGATGGCTATACGAAAAAGAAGAATCAGAAGCTGGCGGTTAAATCACCTTTTGAGAAGATTTGGGATAACGAACTACCATCAGATGTGGTTTATAAAGATGATGAGATAATAGCCTTTGTGCCACTCAGGCGTCAAACTCCCGTTCATTTTTTAATTGTCCCAAAGAAGAGGATTCCTACCATTACTGACCTTCAGGATGACGATGCACATCTAATTGCTAAAATGTATACCGTAGCCAGAGATCTTGCCAAGAAGTATGGAATAGCAGAAACTGGCTATCGATTAGCAATGAATACCAATGAAGATGCTGGTCAATCCGTATTTCATATACATTTGCATCTACTTGGAGGAATCAAAACTGGACCGATGGTCGATCAGACTTTTATAGACCCAAGAACAAAAAAAGACAAGAAATAAGCGCGCTGAATTTTCAGGACTTTTTAATTTTGATCATTCATTAAGAATCAACGATTACTATGGGTAGAGCATTCGAATTTCGTAAGGGTAGAAAAATGAAGCGTTGGGGGATGATGTCCCGTGTTTTTCCAAAACTAGGTAAGGCCATTACCATGGCGGCCAAAGAGGGAGGTCCTGACCCAGATATGAATGCTGCCTTGAGAACAGCGATTCAAAATGCTAAGGCGCAGAACATGCCTAAGGACAATATTGATGGTGCGATCAGCCGTGCTACCAGTAAAGATGTTGAGGCCTTCGTTGAAATGAATTACGAAGGTAAAGGCCCGCATGGTGTACTCGTCTTTGTAGAATGTGCAACTGATAATCAGAACAGGACGGTTGCCAATGTCCGCTCCTACTTCAATAAGGCCGAGGGTGCTTTGGTACCCACGGGTTCATTAGAGTTTATGTTTAATCGTAAGGCGGTTTTTGAATTCGAGAAGGCTGAGGGAATGGATTTAGAAGAACTAGAGTTCGAATTGATCGATGCTGGTTTAGAAGAAATCGAAGAAGTAATCGAAGAGGATGAGAACGGAGAAGAAGTTATTTCTATCCACGTTTATGGAGACTACACCAACTTTGGACCATTGCAATCTGCGCTGGAAGGTCTTTCAATTGATGTGAAAAGCGCAAACCTCAAGAGATTCCCAACTACACCTACAGAATTCTCAGACGAACAACTAGAAGACATTGAAAAGATGCTCGATAAGTTAGAGGATGACGATGATGTGCAGGGGGTGTATACGAACATCGGTTAGGAAGAATTAGAATTTCCATTTTTAAGTAATTGTGTGGTATAAGAATTTGATGGTAAATTAACTGTCAAACAAAGACGCTATTCTTATGCTTCATTTTTCAAAGGTCATCAGTAGGCTAAGCCTAATTTTTTCTGCCTTCATATGCTTGTTGTTCACAGTCAATCAATCCGTTGCCCAAAGCGGTAAGAAAACGGTTGAAGTTAGCGACTATGAGCAATGGGAAAACCTAGGTTTCAGTAGCACTTTTTCAAATAATGGTAATTGGTTTCTCTATGACATCCGTAGAAACAATAAGAAGAACGAAATAAGGCTCCATAACCTTAATGATAATTCTCTTAAAGTCCTTTCAGAAGGGAGCAGACCTCAATTTACAGATGATAGCAAATGGCTAGGTTATTTTATAAACCCTACCGCTAAAGCTAAGGAGAAAAGCAAAACCCCATTGAGAAGCGAATTCAGATTGATGAACTTGAACAACGGTGATAGCCTTACGCTGAAAGACGTGACTTCATTTAGTTTCACCGATAACAGCCAATACCTGGCAATGAAACGTTTTGCCACAAAGGGCAAGGAGAGCAAGGGGAGTGATTTGGTTATTAGAAACTTGACAACGGCTCAAGAGTATAACTTTGGGAATGTAGCTGAATACAGCTGGAAAGATGATAGCAGCTTGATTGCCATGGTGATTGATGCTGATGGTAAAGCAGGGAATGGTGTACAGTTATTTAATCCTGAGACAGGACTACTTAAGGTGTTAGATGGAAAAGAAGCTATTTACGCTGGTCTTCGTTGGAGAGAGGATAGCGATGACTTGGCGGTTTTCAGAAGCTTTGAAAATGAGTTATATGAAGAGGAGAGCCAACATGTTTTGGTATGGAAGAATGTATCATCCAAAAAACCGACCCGCGCTGTTTTAGATCAAAAGATGATTTCTGGATTCCCAGAACACCACAAAGTGATTACTAGTCGTTCGCTCACTTGGTCAGATAATGGAGATCATATCTTCATGGCTATTAAAGCATGGAAGCAAAAGCCAGAAAAGAAGGAGAAGGACGAAGAAGAAAAGGATAAAGACTCAAATCAAGACTTAACAGATGAAGCACCTGCGCTACAGATCTGGCATAGTTCTGATGTAAAAGTAATTCCAGAGCAGGAGTTATCTGCTTCAAGAAGAAGAGACAATCAGTTTATGTCTGTTTGGCACATTGCTCAGAATAAGTTCGTTCAACTCGAAGATGAAATGGTTGAAAGTATACGGATCCAAACGGATGTAAATACTCTAATTGGGCTAGATGCCACTCCATATGAGAAAGATGCAATGTTTGGTAGAGGCAGCTCAGACATCTATACGGTAGACTTAAATACTGGTACAAAGACAAAGGCATTGTCAAAAACCAATTCTATTTCATCTGTTGGGCCTAAAGGAAAGTTCTTGGCATATATCAAAGAGGGGGACTACTATCTCTACAACATCACAGAGAAGACGCACAAGCGTTTGACGCAAGGTGAGGCCAGTTTCCTAAACTATGATGATGATCACCCAACACCAGAGAAAAGACCTTATGGAATCATTGCGTGGGAGAAGAGTGGTAATTCTTTCTTTGTTCACTCCAAGTATGATGTTTGGCAACTCTCGGTAGATGGTAAGCAGCATTTAAGGATTACTGATGGAGAGGCTGACCAGGTGAGGCATCGATTCAGTTATCTAGACTTTGAAAACTACATAGATCAGAAAGAGGTGATGCACATGAGTATTTTTGGTAACTGGTCAAAGAAGTCTGGTTACGCAAAGGCAGTCCCGGGTAAAGCAGTTAGTCGACTCGTATGGGAAGACGCTAGGGTGAGTAGACTGAACAAGGCAGAGAACGCTGAGAGGTATGCTTATAGCATTGAGAGTTTTAGTGATTCACCCGATTTTTATACTACTACCGACTTTACGAACACAAGTCAGGTATCTGAGACCAATCCATTCCAAAAAGACTTCGCTTGGGGCAAATCGGAACTGATAGAATATACAAATGCCAATGGTAAAAAACTTCAAGGAGCACTCTTTTACCCAGCTAATTATGAGCCAGGGAAAAAGTATCCAATGATCACATACATCTACGAGTTGCTCTCTGATGGTATACATTCTTATAGTTCACCCTCACAAACAAACTATTACAGTCATACTGTTTTTACGCAACAAGGATATTTTGTCCTGCGGCCTGACATTGTCTTTGACGCTGGTGATCCAGGGATTTCTTCAGTAAGAACCATGGAAGCCGCAGTGAAGGTAGTAGTCGACAAAGGTTTAATTGATGAAAAGCGGGTAGGACTAGTAGGTCACTCTTGGGGAGGATACCAAGCAGGATATGCAGTTACACAGACAGATATATTTGCTGCAAGTGTAGCAGGTGCTGGTTTAACTAACCTAACTAGTATGGCTGGTATGATTGCTTGGGCCTTTGGTGGTGCTCCTGAGAATGCCCACTTCGAGGTGAGCCAGGAGCGTATGATCGTTCCAATCTATGAGGATGTGGATAGCTACGTAAGAAACTCTTCTGTTTTTAATGTAGAAAAGCTGAATACTCCTTTGCTATTTGAAGTAGGAGACAATGACAAGAATGTGGACTGGCGACAAGGTATTGAGTATTACAACGCAGCTAGAAGAGCTAGAAAACAATTTGTGCTTCTGGTGTATGCCAATGAAGGACACGGACTAAGGGAAGAGAAGAATAGTTCTGATTACCAGATGCGCATATTGAAGTGGTTTGGACATTATCTTAAGGGTGATCCTGCTCCGTCTTGGATAGAGCAAGGAATTCCATTTGAAGAGCAGATGAAATCTTTAAAAGATTGGAAGAAGTAAGGTAGTGCGGAGCCATGTCTTTCCGTAACAATAATAATTTTAGCATAGAAACCATATTTAAGAAGCTGTTAATCAGTTGTTTAAATGTGGTTTTTTAGCTTATCCTAGTGTGTAAAAATTACCCCGTTTAAGTTTCTGGCATCATTTTGGAAATGTACCTATCAACAACAACCAAAGGAGGTCAAGATGAAAAAAGGATTACTCATATTATCAGTATTAGCACTCTTATCGAGTTGCGACATTAATTACTTCGAAGTTCCATTTGACGAAAGAGAAAACTATCTCGGTCGATTTGAGGCAGAAGAGTATAGTGAGACTTACGATCAGCTTACTTATTATAACATGCGGATTGTAAGGGACTCAGATGACTTCAGTAATGTCATTTACATTAGGAATTTCTATGCGGTTGATATTGAAATCTTCGCAGAAGTAAGAGGAAATAGAGTAACTATTCCAAGGCAAATCATTGGAGGTTACATCATAGAAGGAACAGGAAGAAATGAGTTTGGAGATCTGTATTTGACTTATTCAGTAGTGGATACTTTTTCACCTAACAATCCTACAGATTTCTGTAATGCCGTTCTCATAAGAAGGTAAAGAAAATGTTGTTTTGAGTTTTGATCTGGAGGTCGCTAGGAGTAGCGACCTCTTTCATTTTTAACCCCGGTCAACCGTTTACAAAAGTGTCTTCATGTAGGTACTCACAACTTCCTATATTCGCATCCGTAGACAAATCCATTAGTCCAACGCACCTTATGAAACTACAATTCAAGATTCTATTACTAGCATCTATCTTCATTTTTGGTAACCTAGCGAAAGCTCAAGCACCCAAAAAGCTCAATGCTGCCGAGATTAAGCAAGCACTAAATAAACTAGAAGTGCTCGGATCGGTACTCTATGTAGCCGCCCATCCCGATGATGAGAATACTCGGTTAATTGCCTTTATGGCCAACGAGCGTAAGCTTCGTACTGCCTACATGGCGATGACTCGCGGCGATGGAGGTCAGAACTTGGTTGGAACTGATATTCGAGAATACCTGGGGATCATTAGAACGCAAGAGCTATTAGCGGCTAGGCGACAAGATGGAGGAGAGCAGTTCTTTACGAGAACGAATGACTTTGGCTTTTCGAAAGACCCTGACGAGACATTTAATACTTGGGATAAGGACGATGCCCTTGCAGATGTAGTTTGGAACATCAGAAGATTCAGACCAGATGTAATGATTGCCAGGTTCGATACAGCAAGTGCACCTGGAGGAAGAATGCATGGCCACCATACGGCTTCAGCCAGGTTGGCAATGGAAGCCTTCGACATAGCGAATGACCCTAAGGTTTATCCAGAACAGCTCGAATATGTGGAGCCTTGGCAACCGAAAGGGCTCTATTGGAATACATACAACTTTGGGGGAGATAATAACGGCACTTTCTCTGGACAATCAGGCTACTTTGAACTTGACTTGGGCACCTTCAATGAGCTCTTGGGAAAGTCGTATGATGAAATATCAGCCATTAGTAGAAGTCAGCATAAGTCACAGGGCTTTGGTAGCACTGGCAGAAGGGGAGAATTAAGAGAGTATGTTAAGCTCTGGAAGGGTAAGACACCAAAAGAGAATATGTTTTCTGATATCGACCAGACTTGGGGCAGAGTTCAAGGTGGGAAATCCGTAGGGTCATTGATTGCTAAGGCAAACGAAAATTTTAGTATCGAAAACCCTTCCGCAATTGTTCCTGATCTAATGAAGGCTCGACAAGCACTATTGAATATTAAGGATCAATACTGGAAGAATGTCAAGCTTAAAGAGCTCGATTTAGTGATTAAATCAGCGATGGGACTTTACCTAGAGGCAACAGTAAATAACTATAGTGCCGTTCCAGGAGAGGAAATTACGATGTCATATGAGGCTGTCAACCGATCTAATGTTTCGATAAAATTGAATTCCATTGAGATTCCAGCCCTCGGTGCAAAAAATACACCTAACACGAGCCTTTCCTATAATCAAAAGTTCACACAAGAAGAGAAATATACAATAGATGAAAACTTGCCATATTCTCAACCTTACTGGCTAAGGGAAGAGGCTAGCTTAGGCATGTATAAAGTAACTGACCAGCAGTTGAGAGGGATTGCGGAGAATAAGGCAGCATTGCAAGCGGTATTCAACTTGAACATTGACGGGATTCCTTATCAATACGAGACCGATGTTGTTTACAAAAGAAACGACAGAGTGAAAGGAGAATATTACAGGCCATTTGTAATTACTCCTCCAGTAATGGCAGATATCAAAGAGAGCGTTTTAGTGTTCCCTGATAACCAGCCTAAGTTGGTAAATGTGGTGGTGAAGTCTGGAAGATCAAATGTAAAAGGTACGGTTCGATTAAACCTGCCACAAGGATGGAAGTCAAATCCAGCGTCTGTTGATTATGATTTAAAGGGGAAAAACGAAGAGCTATCAGTTGAATTCAGTGTGTTGCCTCCTACATCTCCTGAAGAAGCCTATATAGGTGTTCAGGCCACTTATAATGGACAAACATACGATCGTGGGCTTAAGGTTTTAGAGTATGATCATATCCCGGTTCAAACGATTTTTCCAAAAAGTAATACCAAGGTTGTTCGTGTGGATATCAAGAGGACTAGCCAATACGTAGGTTATATCATGGGTTCTGGTGATGCCATACCAGAAAGCCTAGAGCAAGTGGGGTATAACGTGACAATACTTGATCCGAATAGCATAACTACCGAAAGCCTTGAAGCATATGATGCAGTTATTGTAGGTGTAAGAGCCTATAACACTATTGAGAGAATGAGCGTAGTGCAACCTCGTTTAATGGAGTATGTGAATAGTGGGGGAACAGTGATCACTCAATACAATACGAGTATGCGCAATCAGCCTGCTATTGGGCCATATCCATTTAGTATTTCAAGAGATCGTGTAACAGTAGAGGAGGCTGGAGTAACTATTCTGGCACCTGAGCATCCGATCATCAATGGGCCAAATAAGATCACTCAAAAAGACTTTGAAGGCTGGGTACAAGAACGTGGACTATATTTCCCTAATGAATGGGACGATAAGTATACTCCAATACTTTCTAGCAATGACCCAGGAGAAACTCCAAAGAATGGTGGACTTATTGTTGGTCAATACGGGGAAGGTTACTTTGTGTACACAGGGTATTCTTGGTTTAGAGAATTGCCAGCAGGTGTCTCTGGAGCATTTAGAATATTTACTAATATGATTTCCTTAGGGCATGAGAAGCCCAAAAGTACTAACTTGAACTCAGTAGAAAACAAAAAAGAATGACCGAAAATACAAATGAGGTGAATGATGACAAACCTCCATTTTTTAGTTCTTGGTCTAAGGTGTACATACTCGTAATGGGCGTCTTGGCAGTGTTGATCTTTCTCTTTTATCTCTTTACAGAACATTATTCATGAGTACTATAGATTGGATTGTACTTTTTGGTACACTCATTTCCATTGTAGCCTATGGCGTTTGGAAGTCAAAAGATACCAAGGACATGGATGGCTATCTCCGTGGAGGTAGTGATGTCAAATGGTGGGCGATTGGATTGTCGATTATGGCTACTCAAGCCAGCGCAATTACTTTCTTATCTACCCCAGGTCAAGCCTTTAATGATGGCATGGGCTTTATCCAGTTCTACTTTGGCTTACCTGTAGCAATGATTATTATTGCCGTATTCTTTTTACCCATCTATTACAAACTCAAAGTCTATACGGCATACGAATATTTAGAAACTCGTTTTGATATGAAAACGAGAATGCTGGCTGCTTTTATATTCTTGATTCAGAGGGGATTAGGGGCTGGTATTACAATTTATGCTCCATCCATTATTTTATCATCCCTTTTAGGTTGGGACCTTAAGATTACAAATGTATTAATTGGAGTTTTGGTAATTATCTATACCGTTTCCGGGGGGACAAAAGCGGTTACTCAAACCCAGAAAACCCAAATGGCGGTCATGATGGGAGGAATGATTATCGCGGGAATTTTAGTAGTTGTTTCTCTTCCTACTGGTGTAGGTTTTGGTGATGCGCTAAACGTGGCTGGTAAGATGGGTAAACTCGATGTAGTTGACTTCTCCTTTGACCTTAAAAATAGGTATAGTTTCTGGTCAGGAATGACAGGGGCGGTTTTTCTGTTCTTGTCTTATTTTGGCACAGACCAATCCCAAGTCCAACGCTATTTATCAGGAAAATCACTCTCTGAGAGCCGTTTAGGCCTTATGATGAATGGCCTGCTAAAAGTGCCAATGCAATTTATTATCCTCTTTATTGGTGTAATGGTGTTTGTTTACTATCAATATAATCAGCCGCCAGTCTTCTTTAATGAAACCGTGAAAGAGGAAGTTTACGAAACAGACTATGCTGATGATTTTAGGACACTTGAGCTGGAGTATGAATCAGTTTTTAGTGAAAAACTAGAGGCGGTCAATGAGTTGAATCGTGCGATGAGGTCTGACGATCCGACTGAGATTGAAAGTGCCCAGTTATTGGTTAATCAGATCCAAACGGAATCGGATGAAATCAGGGCTGAAGCGAAAGGAATGATTGAGGTGGCTTTACCTGGTGCAGAAATCAACGACAAGGACTATATCTTCATGACTTTTGTAATGAATGTCTTGCCCATAGGGATAGTGGGGCTTCTCTTTGCGGTAATTTTCTCTGCAGCGATGTCATCTACCTCTTCTGAATTAAATGCGTTAGGAGGAACGACTACGATTGATTTTTATAAAAGAAGGATCAAACAAGACGGTGATGACCTGCATTATTTGAAAAAGTCAAAGCTATTTACTCTAGCATGGGGTATACTAGCCATTATTATCGCTTCTAGTTTATCTCTATTTGAGAACTTGATTCAGGCAGTAAACCTGATCGGTTCCCTTTTCTACCCTACGGTATTAGGGATTTTCATCGTGGCCTTCTTCTTTAAGTCTATTAAGTCAAATGCTGTATTTATTGGAGCAATTTTAAGTCAATTGGTCATTATTCTGATTCATTACTTGAATCTACAAGGTACAGCAGGTGTCTTTACCATGGGATTCCTTTGGTACAATGCTTTAGGTTGTACGCTGGTTGTACTTTTCAGCTTTATGATAAAGATGGTCAGGGATAAATAATAAGCTTAGCTTCCTTTAACAAGGGATCGACACTCGTTAATTACCTTGGTTGTCTTATTTGATCGAATGAAATTCAATTGTTCAGGATTGTCTAATAACTGTTTGCAGAGTACGATCTTTTGATCCAAGAGATGTTGTTTTTCCGATTTAGTCAGGGAGCATAGGCAAGTAATAGGGTATAAGCCTGAAATGTCAATCCTTTCTCGAAGGCTTCCTTTACTAGGGTAGTTCCAAGCCATTAACTCTATATTCTCTCCAGAGGCGTATGAGATGGCATCGTCAGTGAAACGAGTATTGGTCACTATCCAGCACTTATATTGACGCTCAGGCTTTTGGTGTTTTTTAAGCTGAGAGACTATATCGTTGAATCGCGCGTGCACATAGAGCACTACCTTAATATCCGATTTGTAGCTTTGGTTGCCATGGTGCTTGCATTCTACAATGTATTGAACATTGTGGTTCTTAGCCCAAATATCAACTTCATGGATAATGCGCTTCCCGTTCATAGCCACCCCGACACTTGTATCCAATCCTTGGAAGGCAAAAAGATGACTTACATACGCTTCAAAGGGATATCCCGAAGGCCCTAACTCAAGAATGGCCTTTTGCAATTTGTACCTCGCGGCCAACTGGTAGGAAGATTTTCTTAGTAATTGAAAAGCATGTTTATAAACGTCCTTTGTCGTTAGGTTCTCTGTTGGTAAGCGGAGTATAGCGAGTGTAATTTGTTTAATTAATTCTTGACTAGCTCCTGAACGAAAGAGTGAATTTTCTAGTTTCTCAGAAGAGAAGGGAACGAGTGCCCCAGAAGACTTTTTGATCAAAGTAATGTCCATACATTTACAAAGTAGTGAAAGCAAAAAATCTTCCCTAAATTTCATTCAATGTATGCTATAGTAGACATAGAAACGACTGGTAGTGCCGCTGCTTACGGAAAGATCACAGAGATTGCTATCCTGATTCACGATGGGCAGCGCGTTGTCGATGAATTTCAATCTTTGGTGAATCCAGAGTGTGGTATTCCAATGCGAATTACCTCCTTAACGGGCATTTCCAATGAAATGGTCTACGATGCTCCAAAGTTCTTTGAGATTGCGAAAGAAGTACATCAACTGCTTCAGGGAAATGTATTCGTAGCACATAATGTCAACTTTGACTATTCCTTTATAAAGAAGGAGTTTCAAGACCTCGGAGCTACGCTCAACTTGAATAAGTTATGTACCGTCAGGTTAAGTCGTAAGATATTTCCTGGACTTAAATCCTACAGCCTTGGAAGGTTAAGCGAACATTTCAATATAGAAAATGGTGCTCGCCACAGAGCAATGGGAGATGCTAGGGCAACCGTTGAGCTGTTGGATCTCTTGATTCAGAAGGATACTGGTCAAATCAATGAATCGCTAAAGCGAAATTCTAAAGAATCAGATTTACCACCTAACCTTGCGAAAAAGGCTTTTGACGATCTACCTGAGCTTACAGGTGTATACTACTTCCACGATGCGCATGGAAAAGTACTCTATGTGGGGAAGGCAAATAGCATCAAGGCGCGCATCAGGAATCACTTTTCAGCAACAGATGTCGTCTACAAGCAAGGAATGAAAGATCAAATTTATGATATCTCATTCGAACTTTGTGGTGACGAGTTGATTTCATTTCTGCTCGAATCTTTTGAAATAAAGAGGCTATTTCCTCCATTCAACAAAGCACAAAAATATCCCTCAATTAAATACGGACTATATCATTATGAAGATGCCAGAGGTTTTCACAGGCTCTCCATAGGCAAGGTTCAAAAAGGACATCCACCAGTAAAAGCGTTTACTTCCTTTGACAAAGCAAGAACATTTCTTATTCAATTTGTCAAAGCACATAACCTAGATCCAGAACGCTGCAGTTTGCCTGCAGAAATGATGAAATACTTTGGGTATTCTTTCAAAGAATCTGATCAAGAGGAGCTGAAAAGGAGATTTATTATGGCTGTTGCTTCTTTAGATGACGGCAAGCAAACGTATTGCTTGTTAGGTGAGGGTAGGACAATAGGCGAAAAGAGTGTGGTGCTTATAGAAGAAGGTACCTACAAGGGCTTTGGTTTCTTTGATAACGATTTTGCAGGGAATGACTTAGATCAGCTCAGAGATATTGTAAAAGTTTATCCTGATACCCCAGATGTACACCGCATCATTAACCAATTCAAGGAAAAGCGACAAGTCTTAATTTTCCCCTAAATCCACTATCAGGGATTAAGGTTTTTTAGTCTTTTTATTTGTGAAGAATCCACCCACAATAATATTATTTTCTCTTTGGAACAAATAAGGAATTTTAAGTCTCGCATTTGAAACTTATGACACCGGTTAACGTTAAAATAAGGTAGATAAAAGCCTTATGAAAAAGACTAAAGAAATTGGAGGTAAGTTGTTAAAGTATGCCGAAGATAGTTTTCAGCAGAGATCTTTAAAGACTTCCAAGCGACTACGTAGGTACGTAGATAATGTGAGTGATGTGAGTAAAGAACTTGCTTTTGTTAGCTCATTGATGGCCATCCATAAAAAGATGAGGGTTTCAGATTAAGATTGATAAAAAGAGTTGGCTGATGAATATAAAGACGATGTATTGATAAAAATGCTTTGAAATTCGTTTTTGTATATGTGAACCGTTAATTTTAATCTTCATTGATTGGTAGGGTTATTTTTTAGACAGCTGTATTAACATCAAAGAATAAAGAAATGTTACGAGACGCAGATCACTTTCCTTTATTTAGTTTGCCCGTTTACTAGGAGAAAGTTGCGTTTTCTTTCTGAAAATGAATTAGAAAACATCAACAATCGAATAGACAGTGGTGAGTTATATTTTCACCTAGGTATAAAAGTTCAAACTCATCTTGCGCAGGCCTTAGTTACTGAGCATCAGTCTTATATTTATCCAATCATCGACAACATACTCTACTTAAAAAGTGAGACTGCTATTGTTGCGAAAAATAGAACTGAAAACTATCTCAAAAGAATCAGTCAAACTGTTATTGACGACTTTGAGGCAAAATATAGTTTTAATTCCGAGTGTAATAGTGTCGCATCAATCAGTTCCAAGTCAATAAGCCCTGAGTTAGTTGTTTCATTGAAAAGTAAGTTGCTTAAGAAGGGCAATTACTTTATGTCAATAGGATCTAGTGATATTGATGCTCTTCATAATTTTATTTTCCAGACAAGTTTTGAGGAGTATATCCATGTAGATTATGACTTGAATAAACTTAAATCGATTCAAGTTGAACTAAAAGGTAAAACTGTCTTGGTATTGGCTGATAATGGAAACTTGCCTTTTGCGGATGGTTCTTTAGATGCTTTGGTTTCTTTCGATCCGATAAATCAATATGACAAGGCGGATCAGAAATTTATTTATGATGATTTAAAAAGGATATTAGGTCATAATGCTGCTTCTGTTATGTTCTATGATAATGATAAGCCACTTCACACTAAGTTTTTGCTTAGCGCTGACAAATTATCCAAAACTGCATGGAGCTTAATTATGCCTTGGAAAAAGGTTAAACTACCAACATTCTATTTTGAAGGGATTAATCCATTAAATGCTAATGGTTCATCGAATCAAACGGTCGGTAAGACTTCTCTTAATCAACAATTTTCCTGATTAACGAGTCTAAAGCAAACCTTTTGCCTGTAAATAAGGTTAACGAACAAAAGGAATTATATGAAGTCTAAAGTCATGTTGCTTTCTGGCCTAGTGATTATACTAGCGGCTAGCATATTTGCCCTCAAAGGGCAAGAAACTCCTGCTCAAGATAAGCAGAAGGTTAAAGGAGAGAAATACGAAATCCAGTTGTCTGATGAAGAGTGGAAAAAAAGGTTAAGCCCTGAACAATACTATGTACTGAGAGAGCAAGGTACCGAGCGTTCAGGTACGGGTAAACTCGATAAGGTGTATGAAAAAGGAACTTACTACTCTGCAGCTTCCTTGCAGCCTGTCTTTACGTCCGAAACGAAGTATAACTCTTACTCAGGATGGCCTAGTTTCTGGAAGCCAATCGAT
>CBFIAY010000035.1:0-14807 GCA_965660665.1 Roseivirga sp.
GTGAGGTCAATGTCTTCCAAGGCTAGTTTCTGCACGGCAAAGCTACCACTCGCGACCTCTCGATTTCCCGCTAAGCTTGTCGATGCTGTATATCGATATACGCCAGGAGCCAAGCCGTTGATTTGATAGTTTTCAGTAGGAGTATTGACGTAGTTATATTCCACCGTTTCATTATCACTGTTCGTCAATTGAAGATCAATATTGTAGTCATAAACTTTTTCAAACAGCTCATTATAGACTTCCGAATTGAATTCAACGGGTTCACTTTCGAAATAGCTTTCGTTAGTGGTCCTTACCCTGAAGTTTCTTTTGTCATCCTTAGTGGCTAAGTATTGGATCAACTTGCCAAAAAGTTCGTTGAACAGGTCTGGTGTTTCATGGAGCCCACTTTCTTGAAGCTTCCATTTCCAGATGCCGCTACCTGAAAGCACCGCGGACTTTCGTTCATCACCATTATAGATACTAAGTAATGGGCGATTCGTCTCAACACTTCCCATTTTTTGGTAGAGGAATATATTAGCATTGTTCTTTAAGGTGAACTGACCATATGGGGCTCTAATTGGAGGGTAGTCAGACGCCCGGCTGAGCAGCGTCTCATCAATAGAGAACAGTTCGAAATTTGGGTTTAAGTTCGCTCCTACAAGATCAGATTGTCCATAACTCTGATAGCTGATTACTGGATTCGTTTGGTTCATCGTATTGAGGGAGCCTGTGCCAGTGATAAACCAAGTGTTTGTTTTCTCTATCCAGCCGTTTAGCCAAACAGGTAAGTCAGTAACTCCGGGTAACTGGTGCATGATCACCAAGTCGAATGGTCCATCAGGCGTGTCCTCTGAAATGCCGTCAAGATAAATCTGAACTTCAGTCCCTTCTTTAGACTCAATCAGGCTTTTTAGTGCTTTGACATCCGGATGTGGAGATGCTGCTGCGATCAGTATTTTCTGCTTGCTGTCAACCGTCTCAATAAAGGCCCTGCGATAATTGTTGATGGTCGAGCTTTCCCCTGCCTTCGGCACAATGGTGATAGTATAGGCTTCTACTCCGATGGTTTCAGCATCTAGAATGAACTCGAGGCTGTTGACTTCTTGGTCACCTTTGAGGTTAATGCTTTGAGAACTGATGAGACTCCCTTTTTTTCTTACTTCTACGTTTACGTTTTCCTCTACATAACCATTATTGTAAATGTCTACAACCAATGGAAACTGATTGCCTTGATATACCACCTTATTGTAGTTGATTCTTTTGATACTGAGGTCTCTGGAAGGGATGGTGTCGCCTACGCCAACACTAAATACTGGGTAGTTTAAGGTTAAGAATTGCGGAGAGCTTCCATAATTGTGAATACCATCACTTACCAATATGGCGCCTACTAAATTTTGTTGCTCAAAGTCTTGGCGAACACCTTTTAGAATGCCGTGAAGATTTGTAGCCTGTTGGTTGAATTGAATATCAGAAGCATCATCATAGTAGTTCTGAACCCCTCTGATGCGGACATCTAAATCGGCAGTTTCAAGTTTATTTGCAATTTGGGCCACTTGATTTTTGAGATCGATAAAGTCCAATGAGTCATAACCATCGGGTAGGGAGGCTGAATCGTCAACTGCCAACACCACGATCGGCTTTTCTTCAAAGGACTCCATTTGGTTAAGTAGAGGTCCGAGTAACAAAAAGCAGATCAGTGAAATCAATACAAACCTGAGTCCAGCGAGTAATCTATTGACAGCCTTACTCCAAGGTGATTTTTTCGTGTATAACAATACCGCGTACACTACGCCAATGACTAGACATAGCGGGATGAACCACGTTGAGAACTCTGTCTGAAGCGAAATTTTGGAAAGGAGCGTAGGAAGGTTGTACAATGCTTATTAGCGAATTAGAATCGGTTAATGACAGTATAACGCATTAGAACGTAAAGTAGCCACTAACCGATTCGAAATTTGTAAATCAATTTTATGAATGGTGCTTAAGTCATCATTCCGCCATCTACTACAAGGGTTTGTCCGGTCATGTAAGTAGACATGTCTGATGCTAAGAAAACGCAGGCATTAGCAACGTCTTCTGGCGAACCACCTCTTTTTAAGGGAATCCCATCTCTCCATCCTTGAACAGTTTTCTCATCCAATGCATCGGTCATTTCTGTTTCGATAAATCCTGGTGCGATTGCATTTGATCTAATGCCTCTCGATCCGAGCTCTAATGCAACTGATTTTGTAAAACCAATGATGCCCGCTTTAGAAGCAGCATAATTAGCTTGTCCAGCATTTCCTTTTACGCCTACCACAGAGGTAATGTTGATAATAGAACCTGAGCGTTGCTTCATCATCGTTCTAGTCGCGGCTTTCACGGTGTTAAAACAAGATTTCAGATTGACGTTGATTACATCGTCCCACATGTCCTCCGTCATTCTCATTAAGAGGTTGTCACGTGTAATACCCGCATTGTTCACGATTATGTCTAGTGAGCCAAACTCAGCCACTACATCATCTATTAATTGCTGAGCAGCATCGAATTCAGCAGCGTTTGAGCGAAATCCCTTCACTTTTGTGCCAAAAGCAGCGAGTTCAGTCTCTAAAGCTTGCCCTCTTTCTACACTTGAAAGGTAGGTAAAGGCCACATTTGCACCCTGTTGAGCGTATGCTGTGGCTATCGCTTTACCAATGCCTTTCGAAGCACCAGTTACTAAAGCAGTTTTTCCATCTAAAAGACCCATATAAATTGTTTTGAAGTCAAAAATTAAGCTTTCGGTTTTGTGCTCACCGAAATTATTGCTCAAATAAAACCAAAAGGATTAACTCATACAATTCCAGTATTTTTTTGTCACTGGATTTGGATTAACTTTGCTGCTCTTCAAAACGAGAAAAAATCAAATAGAAATATGGCAACGAAATACGATCTAATAGTCATTGGAAGTGGCCCTGGAGGATATGTGGCAGCGATTCGAGCTTCTCAGCTTGGAATGAAAGTAGGGGTGGTTGAACGCTCAGAATTGGGTGGAATATGCCTGAACTGGGGATGTATCCCTACTAAAGCTCTTTTGAAAAGTGCTCAAGTGTTTGAATATGTGCAGCACGCACAGGATTATGGAATTAAAATTCAAGGTGCGGAAGCGGATTTTGACGGAATGATCAAAAGAAGCCGTGATGTTGCTGCTGGCATGAGTAAAGGCATTCAGTTTTTATTCAAAAAGAATAAAATTGATCATATCTCAGGTTTCGGTAAACTGAAAGCGGGTAAAAAGGTAGAAGTTACGGCTGAAGATGGATCTAAGGTGGATTACACCGCTGATCATATCATCCTAGCAACAGGCGGTCGCTCTAGGCAATTGCCTAACCTTCCTCTTGACGGAAAGAAAATTATTGGTTACCGTGATGCCATGGTATTGGACAAGCAACCAGAGTCTATGGTGATTGTCGGATCAGGGGCTATCGGAGTTGAATTCGCTTACTTCTACCACTCAATTGGCACTAAAGTGACCATCGTTGAATACATGGATCGTATTGTGCCAGTAGAAGACGAAGAAGTTTCTAAGCAATTAGAAAGGACTTATAAGAAGGCCAAGATGAAAATTATGACTAGCTCAGAAGTGACCTCCGTTGACACGAAAGGAGCTAAGTGTAAGGTTCATGTGAAGACCAAGAAAGGTGAAGAAATTCTTGAGGCAGACGTGGTACTTTCTGCAGTTGGTGTTTCTACCAACCTCGAAGGCATCGGTCTAGAAGATGTTGGTGTTGCCACTGATAAAGGCAAAGTGCTTGTTGATGATTACTACAAAACGAATATTCCAGGTGTTTACGCTATTGGTGATATCGTTCATGGCCCTGCTTTGGCGCACGTTGCTTCTGCGGAAGGGATCATTTGTGTGGAGAAGATTTCTGGTATGGATGTCGAAGGACTTGACTATAACAACATCCCAGGTTGTACCTATTGCAGCCCTGAAATTGCATCAGTTGGCTATACTGAAAAGGCTGCGATAGAAGCAGGATACGAAGTGAAAGTAGGCAAGTTTCCATTCTCAGCTTCTGGTAAAGCGAAAGCTGCCGGTGCGAGTGATGGTTTTGTGAAAGTAATCTTCGATGCCAAGTATGGCGAGTGGTTAGGTGCGCACATGATTGGTGCGAACGTTACAGAGATGATTGCAGGGGTAGTAGCGGCAAGAAAACTTGAGACTACGGGACATGATGTAATCAAAACGGTTCATCCTCACCCAACAATGTCTGAGGCCATAATGGAAGCAGCAGCAGCAGCTTACGATGAAGTGATTCACTTGTAAGAAAACTGAATTAATTGATATTTGAAAAGACTCAAGGTTTCCTTGGGTCTTTTTTGGTTTAGCTAGTTCGATTTTTTTCTCAATCTTTGTCCAATGAGTGAAAAGCAAATGAACTTACTCTTTTGGATGGGGTTGTTTTTAACAGCAGTTGGTGTGTTGGCCTTATATGTATTAGATATGGATCTTGGAGAGATGGATATCTACTACACTAAAATCATCCTTTACCTATCTGGCCTAGGTACGATCTATTTTGGCTGGAAGAAAATTGAACATAAGTTTCCAGATAAAAGAAAGTAAGCTCTATGGAATTAGATATTACAACCCCTGCATTACTTTTTCCAGCCATTACACTTTTGTTACTGGCCTATACCAACCGTTTTGTGGCGCTTGCTACTTTGGCCAGGGGTCTAAGGCAACGATATAAAGACATGCCCGAAATGGATGCTTCCGTATTGGGTCAAATAAAAAACCTTAAGACTAGACTTTTGCTCATCCGAAATATGCAGGCCTTGGGTATCGGTAGTTTCTTCTGCTGCGTGTTAAGTATGGTGCTGATGTATTTATCTAGACAAGTTGTTGCTGATTATATTTTTGGTATAAGTCTCTTTCTACTCCTTGGCTCTCTCGTATTATCTTTTATAGAAACACAAATATCTACTCGCGCCCTGAACTTAGAATTGAGCGACCTCGAGTCATTTTCTTCCAAAAAGTAATTATTTTCCTTTCTTAGGACTTCTGAGCCGTCATTTCTACAATGAGGGTTAGCAGCCTATTTACTCGTTAACACAAATTTTTTCGAAGAGCACAATAATTATATCAAAAAACTTGTCTAGACAAGTTTTTTGATATACATTTCGAACTGATTTACCACTAACTATGGAATTCGGTAAGGCTCTCTTTCACCTTAACAATAATCTTGGCTATAACCTTTATCGGGCTTACCTGCTATTTCACAGGGAGTTGATAAGGGCGCTCAAAGCTTATGGAGTTACTCCAGAGCAATGGCAGGTCTTGATAATATTGTGGAATCACGGGAGCGTTACTCCTACTCAAATTAGTGGAGTAACGCTTCAGGATTTGCCATCTATCTCGCGCATGATCGTGAGAATGGAAAAGAACGGTTGGATACAACGTGTTGTTAATCAAGAGGATGGGAGGTCTTTTCACGTAGAGCTCACAGAGAAAGGAAGAAAGAGTAAAAATGAAATGATTATCAAGTTGGATAATCATTTTGCTGGTTACTTAAAAGAAGTGCCACGGAATTTACATGATGATATACGTAATGAGCTCCAAAGCTTAAGGAGCCACTTAGGAGATTACACACCATAAAGCGACAGACGGTCCGGTCATTTGGATGTTTGACATCTAGTCTTCACTTGTTTAGGTTAAATGGAGATTACCGATGCGGTTGACATATGGTTTACCGCATCGGAGATGACTTTAAAGAAATTTCCTTGCACATCCCTCCGAAGCAATCTAAATTCCCCCTAAAAATCACATGAATTTCAGGCGTTCGCCATTATTTCTTCTATTGTCTGCTGTTGTTTGTTTTGCTTGTTCGAGCGAAAAAACATCTAATGCAGCATCAAAGGAGAGTTTTAGTAACAATTATATCACTATTCCATCAGGCGATGCAAAGCAATTCTATTCATGGACTGCCGATCGTGTTCCAATGGTGAGTGCTCATCGTGGGGGGCCTTATCCTGGTTATCCTGAAAATTCAATTCGCACATTCGAATATGTTCTAAAGTCAACCCCTGCAGTGATAGAGTGCGATATTGAAATGACTGCTGATTCTGTTTTACTGATGATGCATGACAATACACTTGATCGAACAACTAATGGAATTGGTCGAGTACGCGACTTGCTTTGGTCAGACCTGAAACCACTCCGATTAAAAGATAATGAGGGTAACCTCACCGAAGACAAAATTCCTACACTCGAAGAGGTATTAAAGTGGAGTAAAGGTAAGGCGTTATTGACTCTTGATGTGAAGCGGGGTGTTCCGTTCGAATTGGTAGTTGATTTGGTTGAAGCTACCCAAACGGAAGAATACGCTGCGATCATTACCTACAGCGCCAATGATGCCCAAAGGGTTTATCAGCGAAACCCTAATCTGATGATTTCTGTAGGAGTCGGAAATATAACGGCCTATGAAGCGCATAGAGACCTAGGAATCCCAGATAATAATATGATTGCCTTCACCGGTGTTTCAGAGCCAGAACCGTCTTTATATAAGTTTCTGCATGACAAGGGTATTTATGCTATTTTAGGTGTTTTGGGAAACCTCGATAGAAAGGCCATAGCAAGAGGAGATAGTATCTACTCTGGTTTTGTAAGAAGAGGTGCTGACATCCTAGCGACTGATAGGCCTATAGAAGCCGCTAGAATATTAGAAGAGTTCAGGCCCACTGAAAGTTCAAAGTTTAAATATTTCAAATAGTGATTGATTTAAGAAGCGATACACTCACCAAGCCTACGCCTGGTATGCTCGAAGCAATGATGACTGCTGAGGTGGGAGATGACATGTTTGGCGAAGACCCTACAGTTGTAGCCCTAGAGGAACGCGCTGCCCATATGTTCGGTATGGATGCAGCCATTTATTGTGCCTCAGGCACCATGACAAATCAAATCGGTATCAGACTACATACCACGCTTCAGGACGAAGTGATTTGTCATAAATACTCTCATATCTATTTATATGAGAGTGGAGGATTAATGGCTAATTCAGGCGTTTCTGTTCGTTTGCTGGAAGGTGAACGAGGTTTAATAACAGCGGAAGATGTGAAAGCCGCGATTCAACCAGATGATATTCATTCTCCAGTTTCTAAAGTGGTATCGCTAGAAAATACAATGAATAAGGGTGGAGGAAGTTGCTATGATTTCGAAGAAATTTATGCCATTAGGGAAACTTGCCATGAACATGGTTTGGCTTTACACTTAGATGGCGCTCGACTTTTCAATGCCTTGGTAGCAACAGGCCAGAAGGCCAAAGCTTATGGAGAGGTTTTCGATACCATTTCGATCTGTCTCTCTAAAGGATTAGGTGCACCAATTGGCTCTCTTCTTTTGGGAGGACATGATGATATTAAACGTGCCAAACGGGTAAGAAAAGTAATGGGAGGTGCATGGAGACAAGCAGGATATATTGCCGCTGCTGGGCACTATGCCTTGGATCACCACATTGATCGTTTGGTGGAAGATCACGACAAAGCCAAGGTGATTGGTAAAGTATTGGAAACCTTGGATTACGTAGATGAAGTTTATCCATGTGAAACCAACATTCTAATCTTCAAGCTTACTGACAAATACGACAACAAAGCCTTTACTCAGAAACTGGCGGATAATGGCGTACATGCCTTTGGTTTCGGCCCGCAACTCATTCGCTTTGTAACTCATTTAGACTTTACGAATGACCATATGGATCAATTGATCAAAGTATTAAAAAGCCTTTAGTATGAAGCAGTTTTTACTCGCCTTAGTCAGCATATTCATACTCTCAAGTTGCCAAACATCTAAAAAAGAAGAGGAAGTGGTGAAATCAAAAGACTTTGAAATTCTTTTCGTGGGTACTTATACGCAAGAGGAAGGCCATGTAGATGGAAAGGGAGAGGGCGTTTATGTGTATGAAATGAATAAGCAGACCGGTGCTCTGAGGTATTTGTCTACTTCTGATGCCATGATTAGCCCTTCGTATTTAGCTGTTCACGAGAATGGTAAGTGGGTTTACGCAGCCAATGAATACAACGGAGGTGATGTGGAATTTGCGACAGTTACAGCACTTGAGTACAATCCTGAAGACCATAGTTTAAACTACCTCAATGAGGTGAGCAGTTTGGGGCAATACCCATGTTATGTAAGTATTGACAACACTGGTAAGTTCCTGATGGCAGCGAATTATATGGGAGGAAGTGTAGCGCTTTTTCCGATTACAGAAGACGGTATGTTGGCAGAATATACTTCTTACAAAAAGCATAAGGGTAGCTCAGAACACCCTCGGCAGGATGCAGCTCATGCCCATCAAATCATTCAGCATCCTACCCAAGACTGGGTTGTGGCGATAGATCTGGGTGCAGATAGGGTTTATGAGTACGAATTGGACACTTTGTCTCAAACATTGAATTCTGTAGGCGACTATCCGAATGCTCCTAGAATGTCAGGGCCTAGGCACTTGGCATTTCACCCGACACTAGAAGTGGCTTATATGCTCAATGAATTAATTGGAACTGTAGAAGTCTATCGCACTGCGGATTCCGTTCGGATGAGGCGAACCACTCAGATGATCTCTATTCAAGAAGAAGGGGACATGAGAGATCCAGCTAGTGCTGCCATTAAAGTACATCCAAGCGGAAAGTTTCTCTATACTTCTAATCGAGGTGAACTCAATGAGATTACTGTCTTTTCCATCAATGATGAAGGTAGCTTAACCACTGTAGGAAGACAGTCGACTTTAGGGCTGACACCAAGAGATTTTGAAATCGATCCATCTGGCAGGTTCTTATTAGCCGCTAATCAAGACACGGATACCATTGTGACTTTTGCGATTGATCAAGAAACAGGGATGCTTTCTGAAACAGGTTATGTAGCGGAAGTGCCAACTCCTGTCTGCCTTAAGTTTTTGAGGTAGTGGGCATGGGTATTAGATAATTGGGTTTTAGGGCGTTGGTTATTTTTCCTCTTATGGCCCGGTATCTAATTCCCCTCCTGTTTAAGGAGGGGTTAGGGGAGGTTTTTTGATCTCTGCGGCTAAACCCCTTTCAAATACCTTCTTATCAAGCCATGATGATGCTCTGCATGGTAGATCGTGAAGTAAAGCATCTCTCTCACGGTGACTTTACCCATCAGTGGATGAGGGAAGATATATTTATCCATATCAGATCCAGACCAACTTTCGAGTTTCTTGATTAACTGATGAACAGCGTCTTTGAGGTGCTTTACATTTCGTTGTGAATTGACAAATTTTACTTTGCTTGGGCTATATGCAGATGGTGCAGGCCCATTGAAATCACCTAATTTATTCTGATAGTATTCTACTAATTCAAGGTATTCCCGGCTAGGTCTATTTGGTTTACCAAATTTATAGCCAATCATCATTTTAGGAATAGTAAGCCCGTTTGTCACGGCTCTGACGCTTTTGCTCAGGTGTTCCGCCTGTTGGCCTGCATTCCATTTTCCATCTGGAGCATATTCATATTCGTCTTGAGACAAGTCGCTAAGAAAATTTGCCAGTCGACCGTATACTTCTTCTAGTTTCCCAATGATTTCCGCCCTGTTCATAGTCGAAAATTAGAATTTAAGAGAAAGCTTCCCAAGAAAATGGAGTGATTAATCTCTCAAGCAGCTTAGCCATTGCCTAAAACAGTCTTAACAAGTGACTTCACTCTGGAATTTTTCTTCCAACATTTCATTCAGTGGAAGACAAATGTCCTGAATCTCCTCGGTTTAACACTTTTAGGTACTGAAAAAAATTATCCATGAGTGAACCTGTGGTCTATTTTTCTAGTATGACGAATGCAAGAATTGCAAAAGCAATTCTTATGATGTTCGTGAATTTTTGTTTCATGATATTTTGAGTTTTTGTTTAATCAAACATACGTTGACCTTGACTGAGTAAGGGTGGGTTTTAAGCGAGCGGAAGAAAATCCTCGGGAGTGGAAATCAGGTGTGGGATGATCGATAAGGAATGTTAAATTCACACTTAGAAAGATTTCTCAATGAGCTATACCTCCAAACCACTTGCCGAACGTATCCGCCCTCAGACGCTTGATGACCTGATTGGTCAGGAGCATTTGGTAGGAAAGAATGGCGTTTTGCGGAGGGCTATAGAGTCTGGAAGTATTCCGTCAATGATTCTTTGGGGACCTCCAGGAGTTGGAAAGACCACTATCGCGAATATTATCGCCAATGCAGTAAAGGCGCCTTTCATTTCCTTGAGTGCGATTAGCTCAGGCGTAAAAGAGATTAGGGAAGTAATTCAAAGGGCAAAATTTCAGTCGAATACCATCCTTTTCATCGATGAGATTCATCGTTTTAATAAGGGTCAGCAAGACGCTTTACTGGGTGCTGTCGAAAAAGGAGATATCACCTTAATCGGTGCGACAACTGAGAACCCGTCCTTCGAAGTCAATTCTGCACTTTTATCTCGCTCACAGGTATATACTTTGAAAGCGCTATCAAAAGAAGATTTGGAGCGATTGGTCGCACTTGCATTGGAAAAAGACGAGATCCTCAACAAGAAAAAGGTAACGTTGAAAGAAACACAAGCCCTGTTCAGCATATCAGGAGGTGATGCCCGTAAACTACTTAACCTACTCGATCTAGTAGTTGAAAACCTAGGTGGGGAAAGTGTGACCATTACGGATGACAAGGTCATTGAGATTGCACAACAGCGTGTTGCCATCTATGACAAGTCAGGAGATCAGCATTATGACATCATTTCTGCTTTCATTAAGTCGATTAGAGGGAGCGATCCGAATGCTGCCGTTTACTATTTGGCTCGAATGATTGAAGGCGGAGAAGATGTTAAATTCATAGCCCGAAGGCTGGTCATTTTGGCGTCTGAAGACATCGGCAATGCCAATCCCACGGCCTTGGTCATTGCCACTAGTGCTTTTCAAGCCGTAAATATGATTGGCTATCCCGAAGGAAGAATAATTCTTTCTCAAGCCGTGACTTACCTCGCTTCTTCAGCGAAAAGTAACGCAGCCTATATGGCGATTAATCATGCGCAAAACTTAGTTCAAAAGACGGGTGACCTTCCTGTGCCATTGCCCATAAGAAATGCACCTACTAAATTGATGAAAGAAGAAGGGTATGGCAAGGGATACAAATATTCTCATGATTTCCCGGGGAACTTCTACAATCAAGAGTTTATGCCTGATGAGGTAAAGGGAACTACACTTTACGATCCCGGGAAGAATGCTCGTGAAGACGAGATGCGCAAGCGCCTTAAGGCCATGTGGAAGGACAAGTATGGGTATTAGGATAGAATTATTCGCCTTTTTTGAAATATACTTTCATGGTTTCTGTATCACCTTTTTGAATCCAGATCATTTGGTCATCTATAAATTCTAGCGCCCATTTGACTGTTGATTTTCCTTCATTGGAGATGATACTCAGTTCCGCGGAGTGAGCCCCAATTTGCCAAATACCAGTTTCACTTCTTTCGTTATTCTCATCGAATTTTCGGTATTCTCTATCCCATCTGAAAATGTAAGCTTCTGGCCTCATGGCGTACTCGGATACTACGGCTCCCGTTTCTGGGTTCAATCCCTCGGCTTTTTCTATAGTCCATCTTCCGACTAGTAAATCCCAAGGCCCTAGGGGTTTCTTGCTAGCCCGAGTCAGTGATATCTTAACGGGTTGGCCTTCTTCAGTTCTTTGCCAGGTCATCGATTTATCAACAATCTTGATTTGGAAAGCACCGTATTCGTCTACCACGCCTTGGCTGGCTTGAAGTAATTCCTGAGTGTCTTCATCGTAGTTAAAGCTGCCTAAATAGTTTTGTAGCCACCCATTGCCAGAAGAAAGTGTTCCATCAGTTAGAAACTCGAACCATTTGGCTTTCGGAGTCATTGTGTCAATGCCCACAGTCACCTGCGTTACTTCCCATAAACCAACGATTGATGAAGGTGCTAAACTGATGCTGCCTGTCTTTTGATTCGCAATATCAGAGTAGCTCTGTGCCGTAACTGAACCAAAAGACAGCGTCAACAAAAGACTCAAGACAAGAATGGGGTACTTCATGACATAAAACTATGGGCCTTGATCAAATATCTAAGCTAGTGGCCAAAATTTATTTATCTTCGATTCCTTTAAAGAATAGTGTTATGAAGAACATCGTTTTAAGTCTGTTAGTAGCCATTTTAGTTATCGGCTGCCAATCCAAAGAGACAGTTGAAATTCCGGAAGTAATCATCGATACCCTAACGATAGATCGGCATATGGCTGTTCTCGCCTCTGATGAGTTTATGGGTAGAAAGCCTTTTACCGAAGGTGAAGAGAAGACGATTTACTATTTGGAGTCTGAATTGAAAGCTATGGGCGTAATGCCTGGGAATGGTGATAGCTACTTCCAAGATGTGCCTTTAGTCGAAATTACTGGAACACAGTCACCAACTATGAAGATAAGGGGGAAGGGAAAGAGTTTTGATTTTGAAACAGGAAGATCTGTTGTGGTTTATACCGAACGTGTGGAAGAGGAGGTCTCGATTAAGGATTCTGAATTGGTCTATGCTGGTTTTGGAATCGTTGCGCCAGAATATGGTTGGAATGATTATGACGGTTTAGATGTAAAAGGAAAGACTGTCGTGGTGTTAGTGAATGATCCAGGTTTTGGATCTGGGGATAGTACGTTGTTTAAAGGGGATCAAATGACCTATTATGGCCGATGGACTTATAAATACGAAGAAGCGGCACGACAAGGTGCTGCAGGTGTGCTTATTGTGCATGAGACTGTGCCAGCAGGTTATCCTTGGATGGTCGTTGAGAGTTCATGGACTGGCGCTAAGTTGAACTTAGACGATGCGAATCCTCCTTATAAGTGTGCTATCCAAGGATGGATCACTCGAAATACAGCAGTTGCTCTCTTTAGAGAGGCTGGCATTAAAGATTATTCTGATCTAGCGAAAAGTAAAGATTTCAAACCCATTTCCATAGGCTTAACGGCAAGCGTAAGTGTTACGAATGTCATCAAGAGAGACATGTCTAGAAATGTAATAGGCATGGTAAAAGGGACTAAGCGACCTGATGAGTATATAATTTACTCAGCGCACTGGGATCATCTAGGTGTTGGTGCACCAATCGATGGGGATTCTATCTACAATGGTGCGCATGATAATGCGACTGGTATTACGGGTATGTTGACAATCGCGGAAGCTTTTGGCAAGTTGGATACTAAACCAGAGCGATCAGTTGTCTTCCTATTCGTGACTGCGGAAGAGCAAGGACTTTTGGGTTCGGCATACTATGGTCAAAACCCAGTATTTCCTCCTAACCAAACTGTGGCGAATATTAATATGGATGGACTTCCTGCTTATGGCGAGATGAAGGATTTAACGATTACGGGCTATGGTCAGTCAGAATTAGATAAGTATGCTGCTGCTGAAGCTGAAAAGCAAGGGAGATACGTGATTCCAGATCCAGATCCAGGGAAAGGTTACTTCTTTAGATCAGACCACTTTAATTTTGCTAAAGCGGGTATACCGGCACTGTACGCTAGTGGTTCGTTTGAATCGAAGGAAAAGGGTAAGGAATTTATTGAGGGTAAAACCCAAGAGTATTTAGCGGTTAGGTATCACCAGCCACAAGACAACTACATTCCTGAGGATTGGGACTTAAAGGGGATTGCTCAAGACGCAAAACTTCTCTTTAATGTTGGTTATCGCTTAGCGAACGAGACTTACTTCCCACAATGGAATGAAGGCTCTGAGTTCAAAGCAAAGCGTGATGCTGATATGAGTCTGCGGAAGCGTTAAGTTCCTTATTTCGTATTTTACCACTACTTGGTCTTTAGCACTACTGACATATCTTTTTTGCTATTATCATCTCTGAATGGATATAATTTCGAGCTAATGGTATTGTCATCTTTGTGCGTGTACTCTTGATTTGAAAATGATTTGATCTTTTTTGCAGTTGCAATTTCAAGGCCAAAATGTAGGTCACCAAACATCATTTTCATCATACCCATATCTAGTTCATCGTCAGCTGCTGCTCCTTCATTTAACCCTTGTTCAAAAGCATCAAGGATACGATTAAGGTTACTTCTCGTAACAGTCTTCTTTTTCATACTGTAAAATTCGAATATCTGAAGTTCGGTCTTTGTGGAGTCTGCCATATAGGTGCTCATACCCACATTCAGTGCATCAACATCGGCAAAGTCAAAGCCAATAGTGACCTTGAAGTTTTCATCGTCAAACTCTGTTTTCACATTGCTAATACCCTCTATGGCCTCAAGTTTTTGGATCATTTCGTTTTCATTCATATTCATTCCCTTCATAATCTCATTCGATGAGATTTCTTCTCCGGTCATTTCCGCGATGGACTTTAGTTCACTCATATCCACTGAAAAGCTATATTCTCCGCTACCATTGGTGTTGAAGAAAACCCTTTCCAGAAAGTTGATACAAGAGGTTGTACTGAGTGAGACGAATAAGATTAAGAGAATGGTGACGAACTTTTTCATGTTTAATTCTAGTTGACGGCTGAATAAAAATTATACTTCAAAGATAACTTCCTCATTAGGAATACGAAAGCGTTCCGAGTAGATGCCTTCATCGGACCCAGGGCCACAACCAATTACCATATTGATTTCGGCCTTACGCGGAAGCCCCAAATGTTTCTTAATGCGTTTTGCATCCATGCCTTCCATAGGGCAGGTGTCGTAGCCTTCAGCTTTCATACTCATCATAAAATTCTGAGCAGCTAGTGCAGCGCTTTTGTGCACAGAAATCCTGATGTCTGCACGATTGCCATGTCTCACCATCGGCCTTCTAAGACCTACAAAGAAGTAGATCATCTTTTTGATGATTCCCCAGAT
>CBFIAY010000036.1:0-11505 GCA_965660665.1 Roseivirga sp.
ACATTACCAGAGATGCTAATGAAGTGAAGATCACTAAGAGTAATGCAAGTAGCATAGAGTCTCCATCTAAGTTGACATCACTTTTATACATGAGAAAGTAGCAACTGATACCGAAAAGAATCAATGAGACCGTGAGGGCTAATTTCAGGAAGGTGGCAATGGTCTTCTTCATAGTGTTTTGGCAACTTTTTCTTTGATAATTTCTTTCAACTCGTCAGACCAAAGTATTCGGTAATGGCCTAATCCTTTGAGTTCTATCATTTCAGCTGTTGGTAGTTGTGCATGTACCTTTCTGCTGGTTTCTATTGGAAGTATTTTATCATCTATTGAATGAATAATGCTGATTTTAGCCACGTTGGCTATTTTGGCGCAATAGTTTTCCATGCTCATGTCTTTAACTAACATTTGTGTATCAGATTCAAACTTGGCCACTAAGCTTGACATTGTTCTATAGGTTACGTTTACCATCTGTCTGACACCTTCAAGCCTTTCGCTAAAGCTAAAAGGAGAAGTAACCAAAATCCATTGCTCAATATTCAAATGTTGATTATCACCCAGCGCTACAGCCGAAGAGATACTGCCAAAAGAATGGCTTAATACAAAACTTGGCTCATGCTCACGAACAAGCTGACTGACTAAAGCCATATACTCAAATAAGTTGGTAGACCCTTTACTGCTATAGCCATGTGAGGGAGCATCAAAAGAGATGACTTGAAATCCTTTTTCTAATAGGATTGGTACAACGCCACCAAAATTCCCAGCCTGACCTTCCCATCCATGCACCAACAAGGCTTTGCGATTGGAAGCTCTACCCCAATGATAAGTTTGAATATCAAATTGCTTGAACTTAATGGTAATTTTAACTGACTGATCTAATACTTCAGTCTCAAAGTTTCTTAGTTTTTTGATCCTAGGGTTAGACATCACTTGATAGACTTTTTTTGCTGCTAGGGAAGGGGCAACGGCATCTAGGAAGGAGAGGTAAGCTCGGAGTAATTTCATCGATTAGAAAAGGGTGCTGAAAGCTAAGAAGGAAATGCCAAATGGGTCAAGGACTTAAATAAAAAAAAAGCGCAAACCCATAAGAGTTGCGCTTTGAATACCAACTTGATGATTTATTTTTTCGTGCAAATATTATGCTTCAGCACATTGAAGCCAGATCTTCGACTAATAAAGAGGCTCATTTGCGCTTGTTGTTTGTCATATGCTTACTGGTAGTTAGTATGAAACTATGCGTACGTTGATTTATTAACTTTTCTTTGTTTTGAAATAAGCATAAAAGCTTAAGATGATCGCTGATCCTGATACGAATGTCATTAGTGAACCAGGTATAAAGTTCACATACCCACCTAGGTCTAGAAACATGAAGTAACCTAAATCTGCTAATCCACCTGTGATGGCCGCTAAGAATATCGCGTTCTTGTTGCCTTTCCAAATAAAGAAGGCACTCACAAACGTCACTATTCCGATCCACAGCAAGTTGAACCCATGTTGGCCAATCACAGCGCCAGCCGCGTCAGGATAGTCCAATTGTAAAGTTTCAGGAGCAACAGCATCTGCGATTCCTGCTATGGAGGACGTAATATCACCGCTCAATATGAAGTTGACCGTGAAAACACCAGCTAGAATATGCACTAGTCCCCAAATGATCCAGAGAATAGCGGAGACTTTAAATAAGATGTTCAAGTTTTTCATAACGTAAATGTTTTAAACAGGGAGTAGTTCGAGCCTTCCATATGCCACGAACGCAGCAATCAATAATATCATCATATTGATCCCTAATGATTTGGGTTCGTCTCCTCTTTTTATGTGTAGCGCTAGGGCGCCTAGCATTGTTAAAATCACACCGATAGCGGCAATAGGTGTTAGTATCGGTTGAATGTTCAGCAGTTGGGGCAGTATCAAACCAAAGGCGGCCAATACTTCTACCAAACCAATGAACTTCATGGCAGTAGGAGATACATCTTTAGCCCAATCCATTCGCCCGTTTCCTTTTTTGATGAGTTCAGGGTTGCTGTTCGTCAGCTTCATCGCGCCAGGTGCGAGCATCATAAATGCTAAAAGGCCTTGTAAAATCCAGAGTAAAGTATTCATAATTAGATCAATTGATGTCAACGAAGGTCTACACTTCTCAAGCCAAACGCATTAATCTAGGTTAAGAAATCAGTAATAATTGTATTTTGTAAGTTGTGAAAGACCAATTTTCAGTCAATTTCTTTGTCTAGAACGCTATCTTTGGGCATGCAAGCCAAACTCCTTTTAGTTACGCCACCGTTTAGTCAGTTGAATACGGCTTATCCGGCAACGGCTTACATCAAAGGATTTCTAGAATCAAAAGAAGTGTCTGCTGCGCATTTCGATTTAAGTATTGAGCTATTCACTTCAATATTTACGAGTGATTTTTTGAGCGCTATTTTTCAAGAAGCAGAGGAGTTGGGCAATGATCATTTCCCCCTAATTCGAGAAATGAAGGACTTGTACATTTCAAGAGTTGATGTGGTCATTGGATTTCTTCAAAAACAGGACATCAATACGGCAAGTGAAATTTTAGGGACTAGTTTTTTGCCAGCAGGACATAGATTAAAGCGGGTTAATACGCAAATCAAATGGGCCGATGGGGAGTTAGGGGTGATAGACAAGGCAAAGCATTTCGGCACCTTATTTATTGAAGAAATAGGAGACTTTATTCAAGCAAATGTGGATGAGTTCTTTTCCTTTACTAAGTATGCGGAACAAATTGCCACTTCAGCCAGTAGCTTTAATCAGATAGCGGAATTTTTGAATTATGAGCCGACATTGATTGAGGATGAAATGTTGGTAATTCTGGAAGAACGAATTCAAAGACATGGCCCAGACTTAGTCTGCTTTACTATTCCTTTTCCAGGTAATTTGTTTGCAGCCTTGCGTTGTTCTCAATTTATAAAACAGTTTTATCCCGCCATTCGAGTTGCTTTTGGTGGAGGGTATTGCAACACAGAGTTACGTTCTCTTGAGGACCCAAGGATTTTTGAATTCATTGACTTTATTTCACTGGATGATGGGGAAGGGCCCTTGCTCAAAATTGTGGAGTATATCGAAGGTAAGGTTGATATCAATCAACTGGAAAGGACCTTTGTACTTGAGATGAGTCGCGTTGTTTATAAGGATAAATTTCCGAATACCATTTTTCACCATAAGCACTTACCTGCACCTAATTATTCGGGCTTACCTTTTGAGAAGTATTTATCCTTTCTGGATGTAGTCAATCCAATGCATCGCATGTGGACGGATGAGAGGTGGAATAAGCTGACCATTTCTCATGGCTGTTATTGGAAGCAATGTTCGTTTTGTGATGTCACCTTGGATTACATTGGTAACTACCAAAATACAACGGCTGAGGATCTGGTTGATAAAATTGAGAAGATCATTAAGGACACGAATATCACTGGATTTCACTTTGTCGATGAGGCTGCCCCACCTAAGATGTTAAGGGCGCTATCTGAGAAATTGATAGAAAGAAACGTAGACATTACTTGGTGGACGAATATTCGATTTGAAAAGACATTTGACGCTGAGCTTTGTCAGTTAATGGCGAAATCAGGTTGTATTGCTGTTACAGGTGGATTAGAAGTGGCCTCAGATAGATTGTTAGAGAAGATGAAAAAGGGTGTCGATATCGCCCAAGTCACTCGGGTGACGCACGCTTTTTCACAACAGGGTATAATGACACACGCTTATCTGATGTATGGATTCCCTTCCCAAACAGAGCAAGAAACGATTGATTCACTGGAAGTTGTGAGGCAATTGTTTGAGAAGAATTGTATCCAATCTGCTTTCTGGCATCAATTTACCACTACGGTGCACAGTCCAGTGGGTCAAAACCCTGATGATTTTGGTATTAACATAATAGGGCCTGTTTTTGAAGGGTTTGCACAAAATGACCTATTACATGAAGATCCTTTTGGTGCTGATCATCAGCTGTATACAAAGGGTTTAAATCTTGCTTTGGATGCTTACTTGAACAAGCTTGAGTTCGATAAGGAATTGAAAGATTGGTTTGATTTTCCGGTACCTCCAACCAGTCACCCTAAGGATTTAATAGAAGGGTTTTTAGCTCAAGCAGTTGCTAAAGCGACTGCTCAATTATAATTGAGAGGCTCAATACTTACTCTTTCTAGTTTGAGAGGGCTTTAAATAAGGCTAATTCTCACCTTCTTTTTCTTCAGTTTACTATTATTAGTTTTTTCAATAAGATTTTCGGCAGCTTCTTTATACACTCCTGCATAAGCACAATTTTGCTGAATTTCAATCACACCGAGTTGATCTTTCTGAAGCTGACCCTGCTTTAGAAATAGCCCTGCGATATCTCCTTTTGATATTTTATCTCTTCGTCCTCCTGAAATGGATACTGTTACCCATTTCACAGCTTTAGGAAGCGTTGTGCTTGGTTTGTCGTCAAACGCTAATTCCTGTGGGTCTATTTCCTGAATAAAATCAGGAATTCTTTCACCTTGCCAACGTAGAATATAAGCGATACCATCATGGTTCATACGAGCAGTTCGTCCGTTTCTGTGGGTGAACTCTTTGTTGCTTTGAGGAAGCTGATAGTGTAGAATAAATTTTATTTCTGGGATGTCTAGTCCGCGAGCTGCTAAATCGGTCGCCAAAAGGAGCTGATTGGTACCATTTCTAAATTTAATGAGCGCTCTTTCCCGATCAAACTGTTCCATGCCTCCATGAAAGCAGTCATGATTAATGTTGTTGTCAAATAGAAACTCACTGACCTCGTCTATGGTATCCTTGAAGTTGCAAAAAACGATTCCTGGTTCGCCATCCATTAATATAAGTGCTTTCTTCAACGTATTAAGCTTGTCCTTCTCAGGTGAAAGAATTGTTTTTATCACCAATTGAGAAGCACCTTCCTCTAGGAAATTGATAGCTACCGGTTTTTGTAATCCTACAAACTCAGGTATTGCTGCCTCATTGGTTGCTGAGGTCAAAATTCTTTGCTGCACATTTGGTAACGCACCAACGATCTCTGTCATTTCCTTTTCAAAGCCTAATTCCAGCGATTTATCAAATTCATCAAGTACAAGAGTTTGGATATGCTCCAAGGAAAAATTGTCCCTTCTTAATCTATCGGCAAGGCGTCCAGGCGTGCCAATAAGAATGGCTGGCCTATGTTTTAAATCGATCTTATCAAGCGAACCAGCACGACCACCATACACGGAATTCACCTTAAATCCAGATCCCATTTTTCGGGTGACTTGCTCAATTTGTTGTGCCAGTTCACGCGAAGGAACGATTATAAGCACCTGAATCTCTGCGCAGTCTTTGTCAATTGTTTCTATTAAAGGCAATAGAAAGGCCAGGGTTTTACCAGTACCTGTGGGGGAGAGCAAGACCAGATCTGACTTAGACTGAATGGCTTTATAGGCCTCCTCTTGCATAGGATTTAGCGCTGAAATCTCAAACTTATTCAGCAATGACTGAGGGAGCTGCGCCTTAGAAGGTTCTTTTTGATCGGTAATGATTTTTGCCATTCCGTAAAGGTCGAGTTATTTTAATTCTGAAATGGCATTGGGTCTTTCAATTCTCAAATTAGAGACTACTTTAATTGTAGATAATGGTCGTTTGAAGACTGTTTATGTTTTGTTTTAACTTGTAATACGCTTGAGCATTCCCTTGAAGATGAATCCATGAAATGGGAGTACAGCATACCAGTATAGTCTACCCGCTAAGCCTAAGGGCCGGAATGTTGCGGTTTGTTCAAGTTGATCACCTATTACCTTAAATTCTAACCAAGCTTCACCTGGGAGTTTCATTTCAGCAAATAATAGTAATCGCCCTTCGGTTTTGTCAGCATATAATACGCGCCAAAAATCTATGGAGTCACCAACGTTTATTGCGGAGGGATTTGTTCTTCCTCTCCTAAGGCCAACCCCTCCGAATAGCTTATCGATATACCCTCGGATTTTCCACAGCCAATTGCCGTAATACCACCCTGTATTTCCACCAATACTCCAGATTTTGTGAATACAATCTTGCCGGTTTTCAATGCTCATGGTTTGGCTGTCCTTAAAGCATCCGAAGGAGGGAACATTGATAAATTCAGAGATGTTAAAGTTTAAGCCGCTACTTGAATACGCATCTTTCCAACTGGATAGCGTTTCGTTACTCTCAATTTTACTAAAAGCTTTCTTTAACGATTCGTTATAGCTCAAGGGCACTATTCCAAGCAAATCATTGATCCGATTGTCACGACATACCACTTCTACTTTCATGCTATTTACTAGAGATGATGCAAGCATATAAGAAGTAGAAGTAACGAAGTAAAGCCAGTAGGAAGATAGCTTCGGGGTCATAACGGGAACAACGTAAATTCTACGTTTCAGATTTCTAGCTTTGCCAAAATCCAACAACATGTTTTTATAGGACAAAACATCTGGCCCACCGATATCGAAGTCTCGGTTATACGTTTTTGGATTGAATAAAGACTTTGAAAGAAACGCAAGGACATCTGAAATCCCAATTGGCTGGCACCTGGTATGGAGCCACTTAGGGGCGATCATAATAGGGAGCTTTTCAACGAGGTCTCTTATGATTTCGAAAGAGGCACTCCCAGAACCGATGATTATTCCAGCCCTTAAGGCAGTGAAGTTATAGTCTCCTTTGCTGAGCTCTATTTCTACATTTTTTCTAGAAGCTAAATGCTTTGAAAGGATGGTCTCATTTATAATACCGCTTAAATAGATAACATGCTTGATATTTGTTCTTTCAAGGGCGTTTCTAAAGTTTATTGCAGACTTTTCTTCGAGCGCTTCATAATCTAATGACGAAGACATGGAGTGTACCAAATAGTACGCGCCATCTATATCCTCTGGTATATTCTCCAAGGATTTCGGATCTAACAAGTCTAATTTAAGTACGGATATATTTTCCTTTAAAGATTTAGGTGGGGTAAACCTTTTTGGGTCTCTAACGCAACACACGACTTCATGTCCTGCTTCAATCAAAACAGGAAGTAATCGTTTACCAATGTATCCTGTAGAACCTGTGAGTAATATTTTCATTTAGTTAGACATTACGAGTTTACATGGGATTGATCCACGGTGATAAGCAATATAGACTTTTGGGACTTATAATCACCAAGAGAAAAGCCTGAGTCTAGTAAACTTAAGAAAGTATGAAATCTACTGCAGCTTGAGAATGTATCTCTGTGGTATTGAAAATAGGAAGGGTTATGTCGTTCGAATTGATCATCAATGGAAACTCTGTGCAGCCTAGAACTACACCTTCAGCTCCTTGGTCACTCATTCCTTTAATGGCATCTAAAACGTATTGTTTTGAGGAAGTAATGATTTTTCCAAAGGTCAATTCCTTTTGAATAATTCTGTGAAGTTCAACTATTTCAGCGTTAGAGGTAGGAACTAAGACTTCAAGACTATTTTGAGCTATTCTGCCAGTAATAAACACTTCTTCCATTGAAAACTTAGTCCCCAAGAAGCAGACCTTTTTAAGTCCATTCGCTTTGATAGCTGCTGCTGTCGCGTCAGCAATATGGATAATAGGTGCCTTGAGTTTTTGTGTTACAATTTCATATACTTTGTGTGGTGTATTGGCGCATAAGATGATTGATTCGACTCCTCCAGCCTCTAATCTGTGTCCTGCGTCAATAATGAGGTCAGCTACCTTATCCCATTGGTCAGCTACTTGGTGTTGATGAATGAGTGATTGATTTAAGTTATAGAGTAATAGAGGAGGGTTAGTGTTGTCTCCGAAATGGTCGTTAATAGCTTGATTGATATTACGATAATATTCGGCAGTAGAATGCCATGAAGTTCCCCCGATAAGACCAAGTCTACGCATGCCTAAATGTAGTTGTTTTCAGCTTGTATGTTTCAATACACCGCCAGTATGGTGTTTAGGCTTTTTATAAGCCAGAGCGAGGTTCTAATGTGTTATACAGTTGGCATAGGTGCCAGCATTCGGTCTAGAGTATATACTTTATGGATGCCTTCTTTGCCTTTCGCTTCAATTTCGTAACTGCCGCTAATGGTACACCACTTGTCGAATTGCTTATAGAGCTGTTCTGAAATCAAAAATTTGGTGTTTAATGATTTGTTAGCTTGCTCTATGCGACTGGCAAAGTTAACCGTATCACCCATAGCCGCTTCTTTTTCCATGCCCTTGATGCCGATCGTTCCCCAAATTACTTTTCCGGTATGCGCGCCTAGTCGGATTTTGAAATCGCCATTTATGAGATTATGCATCTCATGATCGAACTTATCTACTGCGTCTTGAAGGGCAAAGCCAGCGCTGATAAGGTTACTTGCATGATTTGGGTCGTCATCTAAACCGAAAATGGCTAAGAACCCATCACCGTAATAATCGATGATTCGGCCATGGTATTTCTTTATGATTGTACCTGCAATGTAAAAATACCTGTTGAGCACATGTACCACGTAATAGGCAGGCGTTTGTTCAGAAAATGCCGTGTAATCTGCTATGTCTACAAAAAGCACGGAAGCTTGTTTCTCTTGCCCTAAGCTTCTAGGGGCACCATTATCTCCATATTGAAGGATGACGTCTTCATCTATTTTATCGAGTACCAATCTTCTAATTTTAGGTCTTGCTTAGGTTCGGTCTGACATGCCAAGCGTACTTCGTTGGGCAGCCCTAATTGATCTGCTAATTTGTTTTCTTTCTCGTTGCGTTCCGGAAGTCCTTCAACGCCTTCTTCTACCAGTATCCGGCAGGTAGAGCAAAATGCATTGCCCCCGCAGGCATGAACATGAGGGATACCGCTTTTCAGTGCAGCATTAAGGATTGTCTCTCCTTTTTCGGTTTGAATACAAATGTTGTCTGTGCTAAGTTCTACTTTTGCCATGCTTTAGCTTGCACGAGATCAGTCGGACTGAAGACGATCTTGTGATTGATTTAGCAAGAAACGTTACCGCGGGTCTAGTTTGTTCCCGAATTATAAGAATACACGAAGTTTATTTCTTATTGCCTCAATCAGGAACCTCTTGATCGATTTCAAAGAGTTCGTTGATGCAATAACCTATTTACTCCGTTGTTTTGGTTTTCGAAGTTTTCAAAGCTTTGGTAACAAACGGCTTGTCCGTTGATCAATATTTCGCTGGCATAGACCACTTCAACCATAGAGAGGTCTAATGAAATATCTCTTGAAGTGGCCTCATTACCTCTCTAAAGTAGCTCCGATAGCTCAAGCCATCTCAATTCCATTTCATCTATTTGATTGGTCAGGTCTTCTATGGCAGAAGACCAAGCAGTCAGTTCTTGATGATCGTTTGATCCTTCATTCAGTTGAGTGATCAGCGCTTGCTTCTTTTTTTCAAGTTTAGGCATCTCTTTTTCAAGCGCATTAAACTCCTGCTTTTCTTTGAAGGATAGTTTGCTCTTTTCCTTTTGTTCTTTTTGAACAGGTTTTGGAGTACTGGTCCCTTTCGACTTGGGGTTTGCCTTAGCCAAAGCTGCTTCGGCCCTAAAATCCGTATAGTTACCAGGGAAGTCTTTGATGACACCTGTGCCATCAAACACGAATAGGTGATCAACCAATTTATCCATGAAATACCTATCGTGAGAAACGAGCATCAAACAACCATCAAAGGCTTCTAAATAAGCTTCTAGTGTATTGAGGGTAATTAAGTCGAGATCATTGGTAGGCTCATCGAGTACCAAGAAGTTTGGACTTTGAATAAGGATTTGTAACAGTTGAAGTCTTCGTTTTTCTCCACCACTTAGTTTTCCTATTGGTTTGTATTGTACGTCTGGCGGGAAGAGAAACCTGGTCAAGAATTGTGAAACGGGTACCGTTCTTCCGTTTCCGACTTCTACTACTTCTGCAATGGCTTTTGCAAACTCGATGATCGTCTGCTGATTGTCAAAACTCAGTTCTGTTTGCTTGTAGTAGCCAAATTTGGTGGTTGAACCTTTGTCCACCACACCGCTATCAGGAGACATTTCTCCCATAAGCAATTTGATGAGGGTAGTTTTTCCAGTTCCGTTAGGGCCTACAATCCCAACTCTTTCTTTTCTTGGGAAGACGAAGTCAAAATCTTTGATGAGCGTTTTACCATCAAAGCCATGGCTGAGGCCTTCTATTTCTAATACTTTTTTCCCTTGTCTTTGTGATTCGGCCTTCAACTTAAGGTCTGCCGAGTTTTCCTTGCTGAAAGCTTTGCTTTTCGTGTCTTCAAAGGCATCAACGCGATACTTGGCTTTTGTGCCTCGCGCCTTCGGTTGCCTGCGAATCCAATCGAGTTCTTTTCGGTATAGGTTTTTTGCTTTATCGATTGAAGAACCCTCTGACACTTCTCTTTCGGCTTTTTTCTCTAAAAAGAAGGCATAATTTCCTTTGTAGTAATTGATTTGTCCTTTGTCTAACTCAATGATTTCATCGGTCACTTTTTCGAGGAAATACCTATCGTGCGTCACGAGTATTAGCGCCATGTTCGCCTGGCTGAGATAGTTTTCGAGCCATTCAATGGTTTCAATGTCTAGGTGGTTGGTTGGCTCATCTAGAATCAGTAAATCTGGTTTCTGGATGAGAACACTTGCTAGGGCGATACGCTTTTGTTGCCCCCCCGAAAGCTTAGAAACTTCCATGTCTAGTTCGTGGAGCCCTAACTTACCAAGTATTTGTTTTGCTTGACTTTCTAGGTCCCAAGCGTTTGCAGCATCAATCTCACCAATGAGTCTTTCGATTTGATCACCGTCTCCACTGGTGATAGCGCGTTCATATTTAACAATCAATTGCTGAGTAGGATCATTCTCGTCAAAGACAGCATCTAGAATTGTCTGTCCAGCTTTGAAGGCAGGATTTTGTAGGAGTGACCTAACGACAATATCGTTTCTAAAGACAACCTCTCCTGAATCAGGCGTTTCGATACCTGTGAGGACTTTCAGCAGGGTGGACTTACCCGACCCATTAATGCCCACTAAGGCTACTTTTTGACCTTGCGCTATCCCAAGCGACAAGTCATTTAAGATAGTTCTATCACCAAACGTTTTCGAGATGCTTTCGACCGATAAATAATTCATTGCGGCAAAACTACGACAGTAAGTGAAACTTAATCGACAAGTAGGAAAAGAATGTATGATCTCTAAAGAAGAGAGGCAAAGGGTTCAAACAAAATTGCCGTTCCATTCATCCCTATACATGGAAGTCTAAATAATTAATAAAAAAACTTGATGATTTGTGTAATGATTTTAGATCAGTTCTTACTAGAGGCTATAATGATCAGCTTTTCTGGAGGTGCTGTCGGTGTAATCTTAGGCTTGATAATAGCAGTTTTTATTGCTGAATTAGCCGATATACCAACAATTGTAAGTGGTTTTTCAATTTTGTTATCCTTCGGAGTGGTGGTAACCGTGGGTGTTATTTTTGGCATTGCACCTGCAAAACGTGCGGCTGGTCAGGATCCTATAACCTCTTTGAGGTATGAGTAAGGGTCGCTTTTAATATTATTTTCTTTGATCATATGAAACAATTGTCTTTGG
>CBFIAY010000037.1:0-7004 GCA_965660665.1 Roseivirga sp.
TATATCTGTAATGCTGACGGTTCTGATTTGAAAAAAATTACTGACTTAGGTCAAGCGAACTGGGCACCGTTCTTTCACCCTTCAGGTGAGAAGATCATCTTTGCTTCTAATCATACAGCAACAAGAGGTTTTCCTTTCAATTTGTACATGATCAATATTGATGGATCAGGCTTAACACGAATTACAAGAGACGAGACTTTCGATGCTTTCCCAGTATTTTCTAATGATGGTAAGCACATTGTATTCTCTTCTAACCGTAATAATGGTGGCGGAAGAGATACTAACTTGTTTGTTGCTGAGTGGATTGGAGGCTGATCCTTTTTATAAGGTCATTAGGAAAGATTCAATTAGCTTCTCAACAGGTAGCTGATTGAATCTTTTTACAAATTCTTGCTTGTTTTCTAAACTTTTTGTTTCTTTTACTATCTCGCTAGAGAAATGATAACAAACGCTTCTACATATTTTCAGGCCATTCAGCTATCTCAAGTAGCAGTGGAAGCTATTGCTTTTAGGGCAAGGACTATCAGGCGCTAAGCGCCTATATCAACTCGACTGCCTATGTGGTGGTCATCAATTCCCCAGACCGTATTGTATTTTAATTCCAGAGACATAAATCTAGTAATTCGTCATTCTGAACTTGTTATGCAACTATGTCTCTAAATATTAAAGAGATTCCGGGTCAAGCTTGCCTCTAGGCAAACAAGCCCTGAATGACGACCAGAAAAAAATGAAAACACAATTTATCATAAAGGAAGCTACTCAAGCTGATGTCAATTACGCAAAAGAGATTGTGGACGAAATTGCGGCCTCTGCGTTGGTACGTGGCACGGGCATCGCTAAGCGTACTCCTGCTTACGTCGCGAATAAGATTAACGAAGGAAAGGCCGTTATAGCGATAACTAAAGACGGTCAATGGGCTGGCTTCTGCTACATAGAAGTATGGAGTCACGGCCAATTTGTTGCGAACTCGGGACTAATTGTATCTGAAAAATTCCGTGGAGAAGGTCTGGCAAAGAAAATCAAGGAAGCTACTTTTAGCCTTTCAGGTAAGAAGTATCCTAATGCTAAAATCTTTGGGCTGACGACTGGTGCGGCCGTACTCAAGATCAATTCAGAACTGGGTTACAAACCTGTAGTCTATTCAGAGTTGACGCAAGACGAAGAATTCTGGAGCGGCTGCAAAAGCTGTATCAACTTCGATATTTTGACGACTAAGAAACGCCAAAACTGCATTTGCACTGCCATGCTATACAACCCTGCTTGGGAAAAGAATCAAAAGCCAAAGCGTACGCAGTGGAAAGGACGAGAGTTAGACAAAGACCTAAAACTCTTCGAACGCTGGTTAAAATTTAAAAAGTCGATACTCCTTAAGCGAGAATCAAAAAAGAATAAAAATGAAGAATAAGAAAGTAGTACTCGCTTACAGTGGTGGACTTGACACATCATACTGTGTGAAATACCTCACAGCCGAAAAAGGTCTCGAGGTCCATTCTGTGCTTGTTAATACAGGGGGTTTTACCCAGGAAGAACTAGTAGGAGTAGAAGCCCGAGCTTATGAATTGGGCGTGAAAAGTCATACCACAATTGAAGAGACAGCTAACTATTACAGCAATGTTGTGAAGTATTTGATCTTTGGGAATATTCTTAAGAACAGTACCTATCCATTATCGGTAAGTGCTGAAAGAATAAGCCAAGCCTTGGCAATAGCCAAGCATGCAAAGACTTTAGACGCTGCTTTCATTGCGCATGGAAGTACAGGTGCGGGGAATGATCAAGTGCGTTTCGATATGATTTTCCAGACCTTTTTACCAGATGCGGAAATCATCACACCAATTCGAGACCTAAAACTTTCTCGAGAAGAAGAGATTGAATACTTAAAGTCCAAAGGTGTTGAGATGGACTTTTCCAAAGCAGCCTATTCCGTGAACAAAGGCCTTTGGGGAACTTCAGTTGGGGGGAAGGAAACACTTACTTCGAATGGCTTTTTGCCGGAAGAAGCTTTTCCAACAAAGATGACCAAAGAGCATCCAGAAGAATTAGAATTAGGCTTTGAGGAAGGAGAGTTGAAGTCAGTCAACGGAGAAAAGTTTGAATTGCCTCATGAAGCCATTCAATACTTGGAAACACTGGCGGGACCCTTCGGCATAGGCCGAGACATCCATGTAGGCGATACAATTATCGGTATTAAAGGTCGAGTTGGTTTTGAGGCCGCTGCCGCGATGCTCACAATAAAAGGACATCAAGCGCTAGAAAAACATGTCTTGACCAAGTGGCAAATTTATTGGAAGGACCAAATTGCTGCCTTTTATGGTAATTGGCTACATGAAGGTCAATTTATGGATCCAGTGATGCGCGATATGGAAACGATGATGGAGAGTGCTCAAAAGTATGTAACGGGCAAAGTATCCATTACGCTTTTACCTTATCGTTTTCAAGTGAATGGCATTGAGTCAGCTCATGATTTAATGTCGGCTAAATTCGGGCATTATGGAGAAATGAATAATGCATGGATTGGCGATGACGTAAAGGGATTTACTAAAATCTTCGGCAATCAGAACGCTATTTATCACCAAGTTAATTCATCACTATGATTAAGGCTGGAATAGTAGGAGGTGCAGGCTACACAGGAGGAGAGTTGGTACGTGTGCTACTCAATCATCCAAATGTTGAACTCTTGTTCGTTCAAAGTAGAAGTCAGGCAGGCGAATTTTTATCCAGTCTTCACCCCGATCTTTTGGGAGAGACTGATTTAAAATTCGTTAATGCAGTGAGCTTTGACATTGATGTGTTATTCCTTTGTATGGGACATGGTGCATCAAGTGAGTTTTTTGAAAAGCATGAAGTTCCAAGCTCAGTCAAAGTGATCGACTTAAGTCAAGACTTCCGTTTAGATAATGACAAAGTATACGGTTTGCCAGAACTCAATAGGGAAGCTATTCAATCCGCTGATTTCGTAGCTAACCCGGGCTGCTTTGCTACAGCCATCCAATTGGCACTTTTGCCTTTGGCACATAATGGCGCATTGAAGGAGGTGCACGTTTCAGGGGTTACTGGATCTACTGGAGCAGGCGTAAAACCATCGGATACGACACATTTTAGTTGGCGAGACAGCAATGTCTCTACCTACAAAGCTTTTGATCATCAACACATGGCAGAAGTGACGAAGAGTTTAATGCAGTATCAGCCGTGGTTTGATCGCCCAATCAACTTCATTCCATACCGTGGAAATTTCACGCGCGGAATTTTGGTGACAGCCTATCAGTATTGTGAATGGCCGCTAGAAGAAGCGATCCAAGTGTATAAGGAGTATTATGAAAATCATCCATTCACTTGGGTGAGCGATCAACCACTTGACGTTAAGCAGGTGGTCAATACGAATAAGTGCTATGTACATTTAAGCATGCATAACGGATATCTGATGATTCAATCAGTCATTGATAATCTATTGAAAGGAGCTTCTGGTCAAGCTGTTCAAAACATGAATTTGATGTTTGGATTAGAAGAAACGGTGGGTTTAAAACTAAAAGGGAGCGCGTTCTGATGGAATTATTTGACGTATATCCACTTTACCCAATAGAGCCAGTGAAAGCAGTGGGTTCCAAACTATGGGATAAAACTGGAACGGAGTATTTGGATTTATACGGTGGTCACGCGGTGATTTCTATCGGTCATAGCCATCCTACCTATGTGGAAAGAGTTACTACCCAACTCCAAAAGATAGGTTTCTATTCCAATGCTGTTGAAAACTCCTTGCAGAAAGAATTAGCACTGAAAATGGGTCAGATCTCAGGCTATTATGACTATAGCTTGTTCCTATGCAGCACAGGGGCGGAGGCCAATGAGAATGCCTTGAAGTTGGCTTCTTTTCATACAGGTAGAAAGAAGATTATCGCTGTTGAAAATGCCTTTCATGGTAGAACTTCTGGAGCTGTTGCAGCAACTCATAACCCTAAGATTATTGCGCCATTCAATGCCGATCATGAAGTAGAATTTGTACCCATGAATGATTTGGAAGCATTAGAATTGGCTTTCAGTGATGAAGTGGCTGGGTTTATTATTGAAGGAATTCAAGGTGTTGCAGGCCTGTATACGCCATCCAATCAATTCTTGAAGAAGGCGAAATCACTCTGCGAAGCGCACGAGGCGATTTTTATTTTGGACGAGGTACAATCGGGATCTGGAAGAACTGGAAAGTTCTTTGCACATCAACATGCGAATATTCGTCCTGATGTAGTCACTTTGGCTAAAGGAATGGGGAATGGATTCCCAGTGGCATGTGTGTTTATCAGTCCTAAGATAGAGCCTTGGCATGGAATGTTAGGAACAACTTACGGAGGTAATCATTTGGCTTGTGCAGCTGCTTTGGCAGTCTTGGAAGTGATTTCAAAAGAGGAATTGATGAAGAATGCAAAGGAAGTCGGCGATTACGCAATTCAACAACTTAACGAGATTGATCAGGTGAAAGAAGTTCGTGGCAAAGGATTAATGATTGGTGCGGAGTTTGACTTTCCAATAGCCGAATTGAGAAAGAAACTGCTCTTTGAACATAAAATATTTACTGGCTCGGCAGCCAATAAGAATACACTGAGACTTTTGCCTTCTCTTACTGTGACTAAGGAGGAATTGGATCAGTTTTTTGAAGCGTTAAAAATTGAATTAAAGAAACAATGACCACCTCGCCCTTTGGGCACCTGCCTACCGCAGGCAGGCACTCCTAATAGGTTGAGAGTTGCTTAATTGCTCCCCAGTGAAGGGGAGCTGTCCGAAGGACTGAGGGGTAGAAAAAATATAATGAAGAATTTTACATCCATATCAGACGTAGATAACCTCGATCAGTTGGTTGAGTTGGCCTTGTCGTTGAAAGCAAACCCATATCAGCCTACTGTAGCGCAAGGCAAGAAAGTAGGCCTAGTCTTTTTGAATCCAAGTCTGAGGACAAGGTTGAGTTCTCAAATTGCGGCTCAGAATTTAGGTGCAGAGGCCATCGTACTTGATATCGGTAAAGACGGTTGGGCACTTGAGTTTGAAGACGGTGTTATCATGAACGGTGACAAGGCAGAGCACATTCGTGAGGCTGCTGGCGTAATGGGCAGATACTTTGACGTATTGGGTATACGGACTTTCCCTGGTTTGAAAGATCAAACTTTGGACTATGCCGAAAGCCTTTTGAATGCGTTCTTGAAATTCGCAGGTGTTCCCATTGTCAGTTTAGAAAGTGCAACTCGTCATCCATTGCAAAGCTTGGCAGACTTAATGACCATCAAAGAGCAATGGGCCGAAAAGAAAAAGCCTAAAGTGGTTTTAACTTGGGCACCTCACACTAAGGCGTTGCCTCAGGCGGTGGCTAATTCTTTCGTGGAATGGATGCAAGTAGCAGATGTGAATTTGTCTATTACTAATCCCGTGGGTTATGATTTGTCGCTAGAATTTCGAAAAGAAGTGCCTGTTTTTCATGACCAAGCTGAAGCGCTGAAAGACGCTGACTTTGTCTATGTCAAAAACTGGTCGTCCTATGAAGACTATGGACAAGTGTTATCTCAAGACGCTAGTTGGACGATGAGTAATGAACATCTCGCATTGACGAACAATGCTAAAGTGATGCATTGCCTACCTGTTCGCAGAGGATTAGTTATTAAGGATGAGGTGTTAGATGGCCCCAACGCCATTCATTTAGAGCAGGCAGAAAATCGGATTTACTCAGCACAAGCGGTATTGAATGAATTGTTAATGTAATTCCAAGTCTTACGGAGGGTCGCAACCCCTCTGTATCTCCCCTTAAAAGGGGAGGAGTAAATAGTAGAAGATGAAAAGACTGAGTGTCATAAAAATAGGAGGTAAGGTCATAGATGATCCGGAGTTGCTCGATCAATTTCTTCGTGATTTTGCCGAGGTAGAAGGTGCAAAAATTCTCGTGCATGGAGGAGGGAAAATCGCTTCTGACTTTGGGCAAAAATTGGGTATTGAACCGAAGATGGTTGATGGCAGAAGGATTACCGATGCCGAGACACTAGAGCTGGTCACGATGGTTTATGGAGGCTTAGTGAACAAAAAGATTGTGGCGCAACTTCAAGCCAATGGCGAAAATGCAATTGGCCTCACTGGAGCAGATGCCAATGTCCTTTCGGCTAAGAAGCGACCAGTCAAGACTATTGACTATGGGTTTGCTGGTGATATTACGAAGGCTAATGTTGATATTGATCGGCTTTCTCAGTTCCTTGAAGGAGGACTTACACCGGTTTTATGTGCCCTAACCCACGATGGAAAAGGAAGCTTGTTGAATACCAATGCAGATACAATAGCAAGCATTCTGGCGAGTGCACTTGCTACTCATCTTGAGGTTAATTTGGTTTATTGTTTTGAGCAAAAGGGAGTTTTGGGTGACTTTAAAAACCAAGTGGTGATTGATAGAATTGACCTTAGTCTTTATCAGCAACTTAAATCGGAAGGAATAATTAATGAAGGCATGATTCCTAAACTCGATAACGCTTTTGATGCCTTAAAGTCTGGCGTTGATCATGTAGCAATCGGTCATTATAGCCAAGTCAAACAACTTGCTTCAATGGAGCGGGTCGGAACTAAAATTGAACTATGATGAATGACTCAAGTCAAGCCATATCACTCTTAAAGCAGCTTATTGAAACGCCCTCTTTGAGTAGAGCAGAGGATGCAACTGCTACCATTCTTGAGAAGTTCTTAGAGGAAAACGGAGTTGCTACGCAGCGCATCGTTAATAATGTCTGGGCAAAGAATCTTCATTTCGATGATTCAAAACCTACCATTCTCTTAAACTCACATCATGATACTGTCAAACCAAATGCTGGTTATACCAATGATCCATTTGCAGCCATTGAAAAGGACGGAAAACTCTATGGGCTGGGGAGTAATGATGCTGGTGGATGCTTAGTGTCCTTAATCGCTACTTTTCTACATTTCTATGATCAAGCTGACCTTCAATATAATTTAATATTGGCTGCAACTGCAGAGGAGGAAATTTCTGGTAAAGT
>CBFIAY010000037.1:7103-10961 GCA_965660665.1 Roseivirga sp.
TGGAATTGAAGGTCTTTTGACAGTTCTGCCAGCTATTGACTTCGGAATAGTAGGAGAGCCAACCCTGATGGAGATGGCCATTGCAGAAAAGGGGTTGATGGTCTTGGATTGTGTATCAACGGGACAATCAGGTCATGCGGCAAGAGAAGAAGGTGACAACGCTATTTACAAAGCCATCAAGGATATTGACTGGTTTAGAAATTTTGAATTTCCGAAAGTATCTGAATCGCTCGGTCCGGTGAAGATGAGCGTCACTATGGTTGATGCGGGTAGCCAGCATAATGTGGTGCCTGATGAATGCCGGTTTGTGGTTGACGTTCGGACGACAGATGCTTATTCGAATCAAGAGACTTTAGACATCATCAAAGCAAATGTGAACTCAGAAGTTACGCCTCGATCCACGAGACTTAATCCATCTGGTATTGGCCTAAATCATTCAATTGTGAAAGCGGGTTTGGCTTTGGGAAGAAAAACCTATGGCTCACCAACACTTTCAGACCAGGCGCTAATGCCTTTTCCAACCTTGAAAATAGGTCCGGGCGATTCCGCAAGGTCACATACTGCTGATGAGTTTATCTATGTCAATGAGATTGAGGAGGGAATAGCATTGTACATTAAAATTTTACAAGAATTACTGAAAGGCTAGAAGCCGGCAGTTAGGAGAAGGAAGCACGGCTTCCCACTTCTGACTTCCGTCTTCAAACAAATTATAGATATGAAACTCTGGGAGAAGGAAACAAAAGTATCAGACATAGTAGAACGCTATACCGTGGGTCGAGACTTAGAATTTGATATTCAGCTCGCTCCATATGATGTATTGGGTTCGCTTGCGCATACGGAAATGTTGGCGAGCATTGATCTGCTTACGCAAGAGGAAAAGTCTGAGATTCACAGAGAATTGAAATCCATTTACAAAGACATGTTATCAGGGGAATTTCAAATTCAAGAAGGCGTTGAAGATATTCATTCTCAAGTAGAGCTGCTCTTGACTGAAAGATTGGGTGATGTAGGAAAGAAGATCCATTCTGGACGCTCACGCAACGATCAGGTTTTAGTCGATTTAAAACTTTTTCTGCGACAAGAAATCAAGGAAATTACCGAAGGTACTTCTGTGCTTTTTGATCGTCTAATTCAATTGAGCAATCAGTATAAAGATGTCTTAATGCCAGGCTATACGCACATGCAAGTGGCCATGCCGTCTTCATTTGGCCTCTGGTTTGGCGCCTATGCAGAAAGCTTGATTGATGATTTACATATGCTACATGCAGCGTATAAAACAGTCAATAAGAATCCCCTAGGTTCGGGCGCTGGGTTCGGCTCATCATTTCCATTAAACCGCAAAATGACTACCGAGCTACTTGGCTTTGAAGACCTAAATTACAATGTCGTCTATGCCATGATGGGTAGAGGTAAAGCGGAGCGTTCGATGGCCATGGGTATGTCAGGAATTGCTGCGACCCTAAGCAAGTTTGCTATGGATGTTTGCCTTTATATGGGGCAAGATTTTGGGTTTATAACTTTTCCAGATGAGCTTACAACGGGGTCGAGCATAATGCCTCATAAAAAGAACCCAGATGTTTTTGAGTTAATGCGGGGTAAGTGCAATCGCATACAAGCATTACCAAATGACATTGCCTTGATGACAGCTAACTTGCCAGTCGGATATCACCGTGAAATGCAGTTAATTAAAGAGGTACTCTTTCCAGCCATTCAGGATTTGAAAGATTGTCTGTTCATGTGTGATTTCATGCTTAAGAAAGTAGTGATCAACGAGGAACTAATAGAAAAGGATAAGTACAAATACCTCTTTAGTGTAGAGGAAACTAACAAGCTTGTATTAAGTGGAGTGCCTTTTAGGGATGCATATAAGCAGGTTGGTATGGCTATTGAAAAAGGAGATTTTGACCCCGAAAGACAAGTGAACCACAGTCATGAGGGAAGTATTGGAAATCTTGGCAATGAGGAAATTAAGGATCAAATGGATGCTGTTGTCAATAGCTTTCAATTCGTTAATTGGGAAATGAGCCTAGGAGAACTTCTTACTTAGAGGCGTCATACTCAGGTGATATATTCACATAAGAAATGTCGATCAGGAAAAGATGAATTATTTGGAAAGAGAGTAGCTTAAATCAGTTCAATTCCAAATACCAAAAAGGCATAAACTGCAGTGATTAAAGTCAGCAGTTGACTTTGTTTCTTTTCCTTTTTAGGGATACCCATTTGACGAATAATTTTCACGCTAAAGGACAAGGAGAAGAGTACAAAGCCAAAGGAAAGCCCAAAGGCAAATTCTGGGTTGCTGTAGTTAATCCAACCTTGGCTATCACTAAGCTCTGTTAGTACTGACAGCAACAGAAGAATCAATGAAATGAGTTGTAGTCGCTTATTACTCATGGTAGCCAAAAGTCGAAGATTATATCATTCATGCATTTAAAGTGGCCTTTCGGGCACTTGTCATATCCAATCTTAGAGCAAGGTCTACAGCTTAGTTTTTTATTTTCCAGCAGAGTGAATTTGGTTTGGTAAGGATACATGCCGAACTCTGGAATCGTATTCCCCCAGATAGAGAAAATATTCTTCTTCATAGCAGCAGCAATATGCATCATGCCGGTATCATGTGTAAATACATAAGAGGCCTTTTTTATGATGGAGGCGGATTGGTTAATGCTGAACTTTCCACATGCATTATATATTTCTGCCTTTTTGCCTAAAGCATCTAGTGCTTCTTTCTGCTCGGCAGACTCATTCCCACGCGCAAAGAAGGCTGCGATTTTCGCCCCATCCTCAGCGTCCTCTTTTCCTCCTAAAATTACGATCGGTTTGTTGATTTTATCACAAAGCTCAATCATTCTATCTAGCGGTAGTTTCTTGGTTGCATGCTGGCCGCCAATGGCAAAAGCAACATAGTTGTTGCGATGGGTCTCGGGAAGCCACTCATCTTCAATTTCGTCTTTTTCTGGAATGAAATAATCTAAACCTAGCGTGTCCGCTTTTACCCCCAAAGGCTTGGCTGATTCCATATAGCGATCTACGATATGGATATTAGGGAGCTTGTTGACCTTCAAGTTTACGACTAACCATTTTTCCCAATTCAACTTTGGAAAAGCACCTGAGGGCTTCTTTAGCTTGCTTTTTAGTAAACGAGTTCTAAGGTTATTATGTAAGTCAACGACAAAGTCAAACTGTTCTTCTTTTAGGCTTTTTGCCAGTTCATTTAGATTATCCGTTAAGAAATGGAACTTGTCAATGTAAGGGTTCGCCTCTAGAATGCTGTGATATTGTTTCTTAGTACAAAAGTGTACTTCGGCATCTTCCAGCTGAGTTTTGATCACTCGAATTACTGGAGTAGTGAGTACTATATCTCCGATGGATGAAAAACGTATGATGAGAATTTTCTTAGGCATTCGCTTTTGCTTGTTTCCTTTTTATTTCGAATTGTGCTGAGATCTCTTCCATTGAAAGGGCATTGTATGTCATTTCCTTGGTGAGTCCACCCTTACGCCCAGCCAAGAGACCAAATTTCATATGATGATAGCCATTCATTTGATGTGCATCAGGATTGATTGAAAGCATAACTCCTTTTTCAATCGCATAGTTTACCCATCGCCAATCTAAATCTAACCTCCAAGGATTAGCGTTAATCTCAATCACCACATTATGCTTAGCGCAATGATCTATTACCGCCTTATGATCAATCGGGTAACCTTCTCTGCGCAACAATAGTCGACCAGTTGGGTGACCTAGAATCGTTGTAAACGGGTTCTCTATGGCTGTTAAAAGTCTTTGCGTTGCTTTTTGCTTGTTCATCTTTAGCACAGAATGAACTGAAGCTACGATAAAATCAAAGCTCGCAAGCAC
>CBFIAY010000038.1:0-10455 GCA_965660665.1 Roseivirga sp.
TGTATCCATTGCCCATTGAAAACGATTAACACCCGCAGTTGCTCTTTGATTGAGTGTTTTAACCACCGCACCAGACTCATCCAATATTTCAACCTTTACCCTATTGGTCTTCTGGCCAGAATCTTTGAAATAATAACTAATCATTGCCCCTTGAGGTCTGTTTTCGCCTTCAAAAATGGCTTCCCCGACTAGATTCGCTCGGTAGCCGAATGATTCACCTCGGAATACTCTGTAAGCATCTGGCGTATCGAAAACATGGATTTCCTTATCCAAAACATCATTCAAACCAATTGAAGCCATAGTTCTTAATGGACGGACATCATCAAGTACCCAAAAAGAACGCCCGAAAGTACCGATCACTAAGTCATGCTCTCTAGGATGAATGACCATGTCCTGGGTCGGAATGGTGCCATATCCATTGGTCCATTGTGTCCAGTTTTTACCGGCATCGATACTCACCCACAAACCGAATTCTGTTCCTGTGAACATGAGTTTCGGCTCAATCGGATCTTGGACAAAACTCAATGTGGCACCCCTCATTTTGCTATCATCGACTAGCCTTGTCCATGACTTACCAAAGTTCTTAGTATGATACACATATGGTGTCCAGTCATTCATGCGATGGTTATCAATTACTACGAAAGCTTCTTCAGCAGCATACTCAGAAGGCTTTATTTGGGTAATCCAAGCATTCGCTGGCAGCCCCTTCATATTTTTGACAACATTGTTCCATGTCTTTCCGCCATCTCTTGTCACCTGAACATTACCATCATCGGTACCTACCCATATGACACCTGCTTGTTTGGCACTAGGGCCAATGACTGTGATGGTCGTATGGTTTTCAGCGGCAGTGTTGTCATATGTAAGTCCACCTGTTTTATAATCTTGTTTAGATGGGTTGTTTGTCGTTAAATCTGGAGAAATGACCTCCCAAGACTTCCCTGAGTCACTGGTCTTATGTAAGAATTGGCTTCCATAGTAAGTAATTGACTCATCAATCGGATCAATTGCTAATGCTGCATTCCAATTGAACCTCAGTGCAACTCCTTCTGGGTGAACAGGCTTCACTTTATGCAAGATTCCTGATACTCGATCATAATAATTTAGGTTACCACCTTGTCCCATGGACCATCCGTAGCGATTATCCTTAGGGTCAGGTGCCATATCAAATCCATCACCTACGCTAAGCCGTTGCCAATAGAAGTTTCTAATACCTCCTTTGAACCATGACTGACTTGGGCCTCTCCAAGAGCCGTTATCTTGTGCTCCTCCATAAATATTGTAAGGGATATCATTATCGACTCGTACATGATAGAATTGTGTAAGTGGAAGGCTTTCTACAAAGTGCCAGTTCTTACCCCTATCTCTGGTATAAGTAAGTCCGCCATCATGTCCATCGAGAATGAAAGTTGGATCTTCTGGATGAATCCACCAAGCGTGATGATCTGTGTGTACGCGACTGCTAGGCACGAAACTACCCCAGGTTTTTCCACCATCTTCTGAAACGGTGACGGTAGAATGAATACTATATACTCTATTTTCATTTTGAGGATCAACATATATATCGGCATAATAGAAAGGTCTGCCGCCTATATTACGGTCCCCTGATTTAGAAACCTTACTCCATTTGAATCCACCATCATCAGACCTATAGATTGCATTAGATTCTGACTCTACATAAGCATAAACTCTACTTGAATTGGATGGAGCAAAAGCAATCCCAATCCTTCCTAACTCACCCTTAGGAAGTCCGTCTTCCTCTGTACGTTTGTTCCATGTATCTCCACCATCTAAACTCACAAATATACCAGAACCTGGTCCGCCTGATTTAAAAAACCAAGGCCATCTTCTATGCTCCCACATAGCAGCAATAAGCTTGTTCGGGTTCGATGGATCGACCACTAGATCAGCGGCACCAGTTTTCACATCGATATAAAGCGTCTGATTCCAGGTTTCTCCACCATCCACTGTTTTATAAATACCTCGCTCAGGATTTTCTCCCCATGGAGTACCAGTAGCAGCCACTACAGCAACTTTCGGATTAGTAGGATGCAGTATTATTCTGTGTATTCCATTCGTCTTGTCTAAGCCTAAAAAAGTCCAGCTTCGCCCCCTATCAATGGTCTTATAGATCCCAGCACCATTATTCATACTATTTCTTGGATTACCCTCACCTGTACCAACCCATATTTCGCTAGGGTTATTTTGGTTAATAGCCACAGAACCGATTGAGGCAGATTTACCGTCTTCAAAGATTGCATCCCAAGTCGATCCTCCATTTTCTGAGCGCCACAACCCACCTGCCGCGGTACCGGCATAAATGACATCTGGGTTACTGAGTTCAACATCGAAGGAAGTGATTCTACCACTCGCGCCAGCTGGGCCGATGCTTCTGGGCTTCATGTTATTGAACATTGACATGTCTAATTTCTGGCCGGGGAGCGCATTAACGAGACAAAAAGATATTAGGAACAAAAAGGCTAATTTATTTCGCATGGATAGAAGGTTTGTCTTATACCCGAAAATAATAATACATCGGTTAGAAAGGAACTGGTATTAGATAGATGGAACGCTTACCTTAACTCTGTGATCAAGAATTCTTGTATTCTGATCATTAAACTTACATTTACCATACTATGAAGCAACTCGGTATTTTATTTTTTCTCTTGCTGATCGTCTCTTGTCAAGACCAAAACTCTGCGAAATTCAAGGTTAAACAACTAGTTTCAGAAGCGAACGATCATAGCCTAACACCAAACCTCTTTACTTCTGACAATGGAGACGTCTATTTATCTTGGTTAGAGAAGAATGATGATGCCGTTCAATTTAAGTTTTCAATGTTCAATGAAAACATCTGGAATACACCAAAACTGATCAGCGAGGGCAATAACTGGTTCGTCAATTGGGCGGATTTCCCCTCTCTCATTATTAATAACAAAACACTTTCAGCACATTGGCTTCAAAAAAAGGCAGAGGGAACCTACGACTATGATATCCGCATTACTCAGTCCAAAGATGGCGGATCATCTTGGTCTGATTCTTTTATTCCTCATAACGATGGCGTTGCTGCCGAACATGGTTTTGTGAGCATGCTAGCGCTGCCGAACGACCAGAACTTCGCAACATGGTTAGACGGAAGAAATACTAAATCGTCTCATAGTGAAACTCATGATCAAGACGGTGCAGGTGCAATGACCATCAGAGGGGGCATATTCAATAGTAGTGGTGAAATGATAGAGGATTGGGAATTAGACAACAGAACTTGCGACTGCTGCCAAACCACTGCAGCTTTGACTCATGACGGTATTATTGTGGCTTATCGCGACCGGTCTGAAGACGAAGTTCGAGACATATACGTCACAAAAAGAGTGAACGGTAATTGGACAACCCCAACTCCTGTCTTTAATGATAACTGGAACATAAGTGGGTGCCCAGTAAATGGGCCATCAATAGCTGCAAATGAAGACCGCGTTGCCATCTCTTGGTTCACAGCAGCGAATGGTTATCCAGAAGTTAAAATGGCAATATCTACAGATGCTGGTATAAGCTTTGGGATACCTAAAATCATTAGTCAAGGAAAAACCTTGGGCCGTGTTGGCCTTACCTATTTAGACAATGGTCAAATAGCAATGAGTTGGTTAGAAACAGATAACGAATTAGCAGACATCATGCTCGCTACCTTTGACGCAGCTGGGAATGAAATTCATCGTCAATCCATTGCGCAAACTTTCGCAGCACGGGCTAGCGGTTTTCCTGTCATTACAAATAAGAAGGACGAGCTCATAATTGCATGGACAGAAGCTGGTGATCAACTTTCTCAGGTCAAAACTGCTCGAGTAAGCTTATCTAATTAATTGTTTGCTCAATTGCGTACCAGTAATTAGTGCTAGCCAACTAATCTATTTAACATTTCGGCCTTAGTCCTTACACCATTCAAAACTAAAGAGTAGTACTATTCAAATACCAGATAATAATAATATTTACATTTACTTGAATTCGTAATAAAAATTTGTCCGACTCGGATTTTTGATTCTTATTAGGCTTAGAATTCAATGAAAGACTTGTATTATAGTCTCAGAAGATAATCTAGAGGTTCCATAGCCTCTAGTATTGTGTGTGTTTATTGGCCACCCCGATGATGTTGGGGTGGTTTTTTTTATGCTTAGATTTGTACAATTATTTTGATTGCCTTCTAATATGTAATCGGACCTTCAAGTAGCTATCATTAGCCATCGAGAGTGTCAACTTTTTATTAGATTCAACGTAAATCCAAAAAAACATCCTCAATGGCTAGATCATATCTTCTACTAGTTCTGCTGATCATTTTCGCTTCATGTACACCACATAAAAAAGAAACGGCTCAGCAAGAACCAAAATCAAAGGTTCAGGAAGTCATAGATGCATCCATTGCTTACCATCAAATGGGTGAATTAGGGAATGCTGAATTCACCTTGACCTTCCGCGGCATCGACTATACATACAAGAATGAAAACGGTATCTATGAGTATACCAGAACTCAAATAGATAGCACCGGATCTACCGTCATTGATCGGATGGACAATCAATCCCTGGTAAGAACAATTAATGGTGAAGAAGCAAAAATCACAGAAGAAAAGAGAGCGGCCTATACACGTTCTGTAAATTCCGTTATTTACTTTTTTAGGCTTCCTTTTGGCCTTAATGATCCTGCTGTTAACAAAGTTTATTTAGGTGAAACCGCTATCAAAGGGAAAGCATACCATGAGGTGAAAGTCACTTTCGAACAAGAAGGGGGTGGAGAAGATTTTGATGATGTATTTCTATACTGGTTTGACAAGGAAGATTATAGCATGGACTATCTCGCATACCTTTATCATACTGATGGTGGTGGTATGCGCTTCAGGGAAGCCATCAACCCAAGAAGGGTCAACAACATGCTCATTCAAGATTATATTAACCTAAAACCTGAAGATGAGGGCATTGACATCATGACAATCGATGAACTATACAATCAAGGTGAGTTAATCGAACTTTCAAGAATCATTAATGAAAAGGTGACGATCAAATAATTCACCTTACTCGTATCCCAAATAGAGTATTTATCCTTTTTCATCATTCTCTGACCACCTGAACAACTGTGGTTTTTCAATCCTCCTTGGATTGTGTAATATCGAAGTATGAAACAAAAGGTCAATATCGGTATAGTACAGTCTGCACCAGTATATCTCGATATTAAAAAATCTCTCGAAAAAGTAGAAGCCTTACTCACTGAGGCTAGTACGAAGGGTGCGGAACTTGTATGTTTTGGTGAATCATGGTTTACAGGGTATCCCGCTTGGATAGACTATTGTGATGAGTATGCCAAATGGGATTTCAAACCGACTAAAGAAATTTTTGCAAAGACCTATGCCAATAGCCTTGCCGTTGCTGGACCTGAGGTAGCGCAAATCGGAAAGTGGGCGAAAGAACTTGGTTTAGTCGTAGTCATGGGAATCAATGAAAAGGTCACTTCTGGACCGGGAAACGGCACGATTTACAATAGCCTCTTGACTTGGAACGAGCGAGGAGAACTGGTAAATCACCATAGAAAACTCATGCCTACTCATACAGAAAGGCTACTCTATGGCCAAGGAGATGGTGCGGGTTTGAAAGCCGTAGACACAGCTGTAGGCAGAGTTGGTGGACTTATTTGTTGGGAACACTGGATGCCATTGACAAGGCAGACTCTGCATAATTCTGGTGAACATATTCACATTGCTGTTTGGCCAAAAGTTCACGAAATGCTTCAAATTGCTACGCGTTCATACGCCTTCGAAGGCAGATGTTTTGCTGTAGGCGTAGGGCAAATTATGAGAGTAAAGGATATCCCAAGTGAATTAACACTACCTGATGCCTTAAAAAATAAACCAGAACAAATGCTTCTAAACGGTGGCAGCTGTATTGTTGGACCTGATGGGCAATATGTAATGCAACCCGTTTGGGATCAAGAGGGTGTCTTTATAACAGAAGTAGATCTAAACCGTTGTTATGAGGAAAAAATGGCCTTAGATGTAACAGGTCATTACCAGAGAAATGACGTATTTCAATTAGCGGTTAACCACAAGAGATCATAAAAAACCTCGCCTAGTCGAGGTTTATATTCAATCCTTAGATGCAGTTCCTTCTTTATTTACAACCGTCACGTTCGTAAATTTTCTCTTCGTATTCAGAAGGATCAATCACAAATTTAGTGCCCGCAGTCTCCGTTGAAAAACCAGATAGACTATACTTATGAGTGGTTCCAAAGTCGTCCAAAACTGTGATCGAGAGTAGGTCTTCACCATTTGTTTCAATATACATTTGTAAGTAAGTCGTCTCTTCAGATGGCGTCAAAGTGAGCGTTTTTCCTTCAATTCTTGACCTATGTCCAGTTCCATAAAAAGTCATCAACTTCCCAAAATTAACAATGGCCTCAGAGTTTTCACCTGGGCAGAAATATAGAATCTGGGAATGATCTTCTTCTTTGGTACCTACGTATTCAGTTTTGCCATCGTTCAACCACGTTTCGTTAGGGCCAAATTTCAGAATGTACTTCCCTCCTTCTACCACTAAAATTCCTTGCTGTGTATTTGAAAAGCCCATTCGATCATTTGTTGACTGATAGGTTATGCTCACCTTGTAATTGGGAATGGCGTTATATTTATCAAAAAGTAGTTTTACTCTGTTACTGGCATCTTGTGCTTGCGCAGACATAGCAAACAATCCCAAGGCCGCTAGCATTAATATCATTCTCATTGTTTTCATATCAGTCTGATTAAATAGATGATAGCAAAAGTCGATGCTTTCTTGACTTAATACCAAATAGACAAAGTCAAAAATATAAAAATCCCACGAATTTACACTCGTAGGATTTAATTGGCTTTCGTTTAACTACTTAATTCTTTCGAATATAAATGTTCCCGTTTCGAGTCTTCATCGTTACTTCTGCTCCACCGCCATTTAGTCTACCTTGTACCCAGTTGTCAAACTTAATATTAAAACCTCTTTCTCCATTCTGACTTCTAGAAGGTTGCTCTTCGCTTAATGAGAAAGACTCGAAATCAGTAAAGATATCTCTATTGGTTTTCATTTTTGTATTAAACTTAGTTCCTGCGGGAACTGAGATGTCCACGTCACCATTGTAGGTATCGAAGTTCATTGGTACATCAGCAGTAACTGAACTAAAGGTCGCCTTGATCGCTCCGTTGTATGTAGAAGCAGATGCCGAGCCACTAATATTAAGTAATGTAATCGGCCCGTTATAACTTTCAAGATCTAACTCTCCATCAATACCTTCTACTTCAATATGGCCATTATTATAGGTATCAAGTTTTAAATCAAAATTTCTTGGCACTTTGACAACAAAATCAACTCTAGTATTCCATCCGTCACTATCTATCTTTACTCTATTATTATTTTCCGAAGCGTCAAAACTGAACCCTCCATTACTTATCAGCCGTAAACCATTTTGTGATTTATTTTGCTCTACCTTCTTACCATACTTAATCACCTTTACCTTTACGGTTGGTCCATCATAAGCTGAAACAGTCAATCTACCATTTCTCGTAGCCAAGTCTAGAAAACCTCTTTCACCAGGTTTAGAAAGGGGGATTTCAAACTCTTGCGATGCTTGTTCTTGCAGTTTACCCTTTTCCTTTTTCTTAAACTTTTCCTTGTCAAAGCTTTCAAGAACGTCTATTACTACATTTTCAGCCATCTCTTCAATACTCACGTCAAAAGCTCTCGAGTCAACCTTAACATCTATACCTTGCCCAAAAGCTGGATCTATTATCAAACCGGCCATTAAAACCATAACTATTGCTTTCATCTTTTTCATTTCCTATTTCTTTTTGATTACATGATTTTGTTAACACTCTCACGTAACGTTGTCTTCACTTCCTCAGGAGTAAATTCACCTTCAATAATATCATTAAACTCTTCTACCGACTTTTTCTCCTGTAATTCAACCATTAACTCTGCCAGTGCCAATTGCATTAAAGGTGATTCTTGCTCGCTGATGCTATTGATTAACCCCTCACGTATTGTCGGATCGTTAGCATATTGTGCCAAAAGATTCAAAGCCGCCATTCTTACATTAGTACTCTCATCATTGTTAAGCGTTACAAACATGGCACTCGTAACTTCTTTGTTTGAACTTACAAGTTCACTGCTCATTTGGACTCCCCTAAGTCGCTCGGATACTGCATCTCCATCCAGCATCGCTACAGACATCAGCTGCTGCATTTCTGACATTTGACTTGACAGCGTCTTAAGTTCAGTTTGATATGCCAAACCTGAGTAACCTCTTCCCAGTACCACTCCGGCGAGGAGTATAACAATACCGAAGGCCAGTCTTCCTCCATTTGTACCAAAGACTACCTGCCAAATGCGATCAAAAGTCCAATTACTTTTTTCACTCTTCGCTTTTTCAGCATTCAGCATAGTGTAAAAGTTTTCGCTTAACTCTGAACTCGGAACTGGTGCATCAGTCACTTCCATTTTACTATGAAAAGCGATAATTGCATCTACTTCGTCCAGATCGATATGGCCCTCGGCAACATAAGCATCAAACTCACGCTTTCTTTCAATCGAAAGATTGTCATCGATATAGTCTGTGATAAGTGACATGTATTGCTCTTCCATCTGCTTACTTTTTCTTAATAATTTTCATATCACCGTTTAAAGTTCCCTGTGAATTCACAACATCCAGGATTCCATATTGAACTTTTAAATCCTTCAATGCCCGGAATATTCTGACTTTGACTGCACTCTCAGTGATATCGAGCACCTCAGCAATATCTTGATATCTCATACCCTGATATTTACTCAGCACTAACACTTCGCGCTTTTCTACTGATAGCCTGTTCATAGCGAGCTGCAGCATGTCGAGTTGTTCTTCTTTAATTCTCTTTTCTTCTGCATTAAATTCATCTTTGAAGTACTTGTCTGCCACTTCTGGTTCTTCCTTGTATCCCATTTTCTTCTGCTTCTTATAATGGTCAGCAAAAAGATTTCTTGCCATGTGATACATCCAGGTAGTGAACTTGCCATCACCTTTGTAAGTGTGGCTGTACTTAATTATTCTCACAAACACATTTTGCACAAGATCCTCGCTGATGGCGCCATCAGTGGTCAAACGATAAAAGAACCCATAAAGAGGTCTATTATGTCGCTCGAAAAGCAAACCAAGTTGATCAAGTTGACCAGCTTTAACCTTGAGCATTAATGTGTTGTCTGAGAGTGAATCCAATGTTTTGTTTTAAGAATTCAGTGGGGGAAACTCAACCTTTTCTGAATGGTTACAGGGAAGTTACTTTTTTTCAATGAAACTTTCTTTTTACATGATCTAGTAGCGTATAGGCCGATTTAAAACTTTATATAAACAACAGTATTTGTTTTTATATCTGGAACTCTTAAATTCATGAACCTATCATTCCTATCACACTATTACAAATACCCCAATGGAATTAACAACAGAACAACTAGAAGTACAGATTGCTGAATTGAATGGCAAACTAACTGGTGACATGTTTAGCGACATGGACATCAAGGACGAAATCCACAACCTGACCATGAAGCTTAATGGAGTCAAACCAATGGACTCTAGCTTTGATTGTATAGGTTGCGGTAGTTAATTATGAAGAAAGCACCTTTGTCAACCTTAAACTTAGAGCCTCTTCTGGCTCTTTTTTTGTTTCTAATCACTTGTTCTTGCCAGCCTAATAAAGAATATGTAGCCACAAAAACTCCCCTTGACACACCGTATTTAATGGTGCTTGGCGTGGCGCAAGATGCTGGATATCCTCAAGCAGGTGAAAGATCAGAATTTGAATCCATAGCATCTGGGAATCGCGTAAAGCAACATACCGTTTCCTTACTCCTAGTAGACCCATTAGAGAAAAAGAGGTATTTATTTGAAGCTACGCCAGATTTTCGAGAGCAATTAGAAATGGCCGATAAACAATCAGTCGCCACAAAATATCCATATGACGGCATCTTTCTTACCCATGCGCACATGGGCCACTATACTGGTTTAATGCATCTTGGATTTGAGGCCATGGGATCAGATAATGCTCCGGTCTATGCCATGCCAAGGATGAAACACTATTTAGAAACAAATGGCCCATGGAACCAATTGGTAGCCTTTAATAACATTGCCATTCAACCCATACAAGATTCAACAATCGTCAACCTATCAAGTGGTCTTTCTGTATTACCCTTTACGGTTCCACATAGAGATGAATTTAGTGAGACGGTTGGCTTTCAAATTATGAGCGACAAGCAAAAGATTGTTTTCATTCCAGACATTGACAAATGGGAGCAATGGGATGTAGATATACGAGAAGTTGTCCAACAAAACGATTATGTGTTGATAGACGCTAGTTTTTTTGCTGATGGAGAGTTACCGGGTAGAGATATGAGTAAAATTCCTCACCCTTTTACTTCTGAGAGCATGGC
>CBFIAY010000039.1:0-10402 GCA_965660665.1 Roseivirga sp.
CCATAAAGTGATTTGATGCCTTCCGCGAAGTCATCTTGTTCTACGACACCCAAGTTTCCGTATAACTGATCGAGCAGACGTTTCCCTCGTCCACGAACATTTCTACCATCGATATCTACGACTAAGAACCCATATTCCGTTAAAGCATTCGGGTAGATGAAGTTCTCGCTGAATTCGTTGGTTGCAGGCCCACCATAGTTGGCGAGGATCAACGGATACTTCTTATTGGAATCGAAGTTAGACGGAAAGTGCATCAGTCCGTGAAGTTCTGTTACACCATCAGCAGAAGTAAACGTAAATGCCTCTACTGTCTTTAGGCCAAGCTCTTCCCATTTCGAAATATCACTCTTAGCGAGTTCAGCAATCACTTTACCTTTGGCATCGATCAGGTTCGTGAATGGAGGTGTATTATGCGTTTGTGATATATCAATAAAATGCTTTCCACCTGGCGCAATGTTCACGCTATGGTTGAAGGCAGGATCCGTGATGCGCACATCCTTCGTTCCGTCCATCTTCACACGATGCAACTGCATTTTCATATGGTTTTCGCCACTGCGCGCCATGTAATACATCAAACCAGCCTTTTCATCTACCTTGACAATGTTGCTTACCTCAAAGTCATGTTGTGTAAGTGCATTGACCAAGGTGCCATCAAAATTGTAGAGGTAGTAATTGTTGAATCCTGTTCGCTCCGATGCCCAAATGAAGTGTTGACCATCTTCCAAAACGCGTATCTCTGGCGTATTCTTAGTAAAACTTGGTAACCACTCTTCGCGAACAACTACTCTAGTTTTTCCCGTATTCGGATCACCCGCACAGTATTCCATGATGTCTTGCTTACGGTTGGTACTGTGGTATAAGAACTCTTTTCCGTCAGGTGTCCAGTCCATGCCATAGAGATAAGTCCCCAAGGCACCATCGTTGAATGACTTACCGTTACGCACATCGAATTCTGTGATTTTCTTAGTGTCTAAATCATACACCATCAGGTCTACCGGCAGGTTAGGCTCACCTACTTTAGGGTAAGACATGATCTCTAAAGAGTCATAAAGCGCTAATTGATCAAGTAACACATAATACCTTTTGGCGCCTTCTTCCTTAAATCTGTAGAAAGCCACCTTCTTGCTGTCTGGTGACCACCACATGGCAGTAGACTGGCCTAATTCTTCGCCATATACCCAAGTAGCAATACCATACTTCACTAGGTTATCCATGTTACCATCAGTAGTAATCGCCATTTCACTGCTACCATCAGGATTACTGATATACATATTACGGTCTCTTGTGAATGCTTTTAGTTTACCATCAGGAGAATCTGCAGAAGCATATTGCCTACCTCTTGCAGGTCGGTTAAACCTTCTTCTTGGTGGTGGCGGTGGTGGGTCACCCATGTCCGTCATTTTCTTTTTACGGACATCATAAGACCACAGCTTACCCTCTTTGACAAATTCAAAAGTCTTACCGTCCTCTGACCAGTTGGCCGATAGTGTGCCGGTCTTAACAGATCTTCTGATTTGAGGGGCTATTTTGGTGTATTGGTCATAGCCCGGCATGTTTTTTAGTTTGTCTTGGGCTTGTGACTGAAAGCCAACTAGACAAAAAAAAGCTGCTAACATCAAGGTTAGCGTATACTTAGTTTTCATAGGTTTTACTTAATGAGAATTTCCTTCAGTTAATCGAATGCTAATACTACTACTTTCGTGCCTAAAAAAGTAGTGCTATTTGATCGGATGGTGTTAAAAGTAGCGGGTATTGCGATGTGCAATGTAGGAAATTTCAGCATTCACCATTGAACATTCAACACCAGTGACCGATTTCCTCATTCCCCAATAACTGCTTATCTTAAACCCCAAGCTTCAACCCAAATGAAAAAACTCCTTACTTTCAGGCCGTCAATTAACATCGGTTGTCTCTTTATTTGTAATCAACCAAGAGGCTTAATTTCGAAAACTTGCAACCATAGCCAGTGCACAAGGCCAAGGATTTGGCACTGAACTCCTCTCCCATTTAATTAAACGGGTGGAGGCCTTAGATGTCCAAAGAATTTGGTGTAATGCCCGCATAGACAAGGCTTCCTTTTACCATAGGTTTGGCCTAAAAGAAACCGCGCTCCTTTGTTAAGAATAGGCAGTCTTATGTGGTGATGGAAAGAATTTTTTAATAAAAGCAATTCACACGAGCAACTATCTGCCACCTCTCCAAAGACGTCAACCTGAGAGAGCCAGCCTGCCGCAGGCAGGGTACGACCGATGGATCTCCTCATTATTATTGACAGATTCTTCGCTGCATTGCATTTCGCTCAGAATGACGAACAGTGTTTATCTCACATTAGCAGGATCAACCCTTGTCGGTGTATCCTCACCAGAAATCATTCGAACAGCCGCAGCAGCTAAAGCCCTGATTGTATTTGTCATGTGATCCAAATCAATCGTGCTTACCTCGTCAGACGCTTGGTGGTAATAAGGATCTATGTCAATTTGAGTCGTACTGATAGAGTGAGCAGGCACTCCTAATCTCGCTAGGGTCGCATTGTCAGAACGGTAAAATAAGTTTTGTGTCGGGTACGGATCTGCGTAAAACTTATACTCAGTTCCTTCAACCGCCTTCTGTAACAACTCGCCAAAATTAGATTTATCAAAACCAGTGATCCAAGCGGAATTAGCACCTTCTTTTGCACTGGTTCCAATCATTTCAATATTAAACATTGCAACAATTTCATTTGGATTCAGCTTCTGAGAGAAATAAGTAGAACCAAAACCACCACTCTCTTCTGCTGTAAAAGCAACAAACATGATGGTGCGCTCTGGCTTAGTGCCCTTATCCTTAAAGTATTTAGCCAAAGTCATTACAGCAGTAGTTCCTGAGGCATCATCGTTTGCACCGTTATAAATCTTGTCTTCACCATCACCACGAATTCCTAAGTGATCGTAATGCGCACTAAACAGCACAATTTCGTTTGGTCTGTTACCCGTGATTTGACCCGCTACGTTATTCAAGCTTTTAGCATCCAAAGTATTTTTAATTTCGACTGCTATAGATTTAACCGATGTCACATTCGTCAACACCATGACCATTCCCTTGTCCTCATTGAGTTCCATCAGACTTGTAGGACGAGAAAAGAAGCCTTTGTATCTACCAAAAAGATCTGCATGCTTCTCGTTGATTAACATCAAGGTTTTTCCTTCCATGCTTCTAGCTTCTCCAACCTTAGCTTGCATATTGTCATCCGCACCGACTACAACAATGTTTGTATTGGCCACATCATTCATACGCATGGACTCGGAATTAATCATAGATAGCACCTTGTCTGAAGCCACAGGCTTACCATTAAGATTTACTGAAGTGCTCTCATTTGTAAGCGAGTACATGTTGAATTGCTGTTTATAGCTGTCTAGGCCATCGAGGTACTCCAAACCAATTTTCTCAAATTCTGATTCAATAAAAGCAGAAGCCTTTTCTATGCCTGGAGTGTAGATCATTCTACCCTCCATCTCATCAGAGGCAAGTGTCGTAATGATTCTGGTCACCTCAGCTTGATCGATGACTGCCTCACTTTGGCAGCTGGCTAAGGTGGAACATGATATGGCCACTAGGCATAAAACGGAACGTAAAGACTTATTCATAGTAATAATCGATTGATTTTTTATGGGTCGAATTTAGTACTATTTTCGCCAATCTATGAGCCCCTCATCAACTAAGTCTCTGAAAATGCTTCGCCTTCTAGCGGTCCTAGAAGGTATTAGCTATCTGCTTTTGGTAGGAATTTGCATGCCCCTGAAGTATCTCTTTGATATCCCAGAGCCTACTTATCCGATCGGACTAGCACATGGCGTACTGTTTGTGGCCTATTGCATTTTTGTGCTCATCGTCACACTTCAATTGAAGTGGTCTTTCAAAAAGATGATGCTTGCGGGCATAGCCTCCTTGCTTCCCTTTGGAACCTTTGTGGCCGACAAAAGATATTTTGCTCCTGCAGCGAAGAAACTCGCATAAATAAAGATTTTTTGAAGCCAGCTATCGTCCAGGCAGCGCTGCAGAGAAATCTTTTTAATTAATTCCAGTAAATCGAAACAGTTCTAATCCAAGAAGGTTCTTATTGTCGTATTCAGATTAACGATATTTAAGATTCATGCGATCCAAGTTACTTTTTAGCCTAGCAGGACTACTCTGCGTGCAACTCTCAATAGCTTTCCAAGGCCAAGGTAGGCTTACTGGGTATGTAAGAGATGCAAAAACTGGAGAATCAATTCCTGGCGCTACTGTGCGTCTTGGTGATACGCAGATAGGGACCAACACAAACGTTGATGGCTATTTCGTCATCGAGAAAGTACCAACTCAGACCTATAATGTGCAGGTATCCTTTGTGGGATATGAGACCGTCATTAAATATGGTGTTGTCATAAAATCAGGAGGAATCCCTGACTTAAACTTTGAACTCAAAGAGTCTATTGCCGAACTAGACGAGGTAGTCGTTATCGCGAATCCATTTGAAAAGATTGAAGAGACTCCCCTGTCGATTCAAAGGCTCTCTAGAGAAGAAATCGCCACTTATCCCGGTGGAAACAATGATATCGCTAAGGTGGTACAATCGCTACCTGGTGTTTCTGGTTCCGTAGGTGGGTTTAGAAACGATATAATCATTCGTGGCGGAGCGCCCAATGAAAACGTATACTACCTAGATGGGATCGAAATCCCTAATATCAATCACTTTGCCACGCAAGGCAGTGCGGGCGGGCCTGTAGGTTTACTCAATGTGAGTTTCTTTGAAGGGGTAACACTCTCGTCAAGTGCTTTCGGTGCACAATATGACAATGTGCTCTCTGGTGTCCTTCAATTCGACCAGCGAAATGGCAACAATCGTGAAATGAAAACCAACGTAAGAGTTGGTAGCAGTGAAACTGCCTTGACACTAGAGGCTCCCCTATTCAAATCGGGAAAAGAGGAGAGTAATACTTCGTTTATTGCCTCGGTAAGACGCTCTTATCTTCAATTGATCTTCGAATTAATAGGACTTCCTATCCTACCCGATTACTGGGATTATCAGTATAAAGTGACGCACAAATTTGACAAGTATAATGAGTTAATCATTACTGGAGTTGGCTCAATTGACGATTTCTCGGTAAACGCACTCGATGAATTTGATGAGGAGCAACAAGCCACGCAAGATCAGGTGCCGATCATTAAGCAACAAACAAATACAATTGGAGCAAGCTGGAAAAAACGATTCAAAGACGGCTCTGGCTTTATGACCACTACCTTGAGTAATAACCGACTTGAAAATGATTTCAGACAGTTTACCGACAATGTGAATGAGACAGGCCTAATCCTTCAGAACAAGTCGGAAGAAATGGAGACCAAACTGCGGTATAACTATACGAAGTTCTTGCAAACTTGGACGGTCAGCGGGGGCCTGAGTCTTCAGCAAGCCAACTACGAAAATGAAACCATAGACTTGGTTAATAATTTTCAATACAATAGCGACCTAGATTTCATAAGATATGGGCTCTTCGGCCAAGCCAATAGAACCTTTTATGATGAAAGATTAAGCCTATCACTAGGTGTCCGCTTCGATGCCAACACGTTCACAGAGGACGGAAATAACCTTTTCGAAACCTTTAGCCCTAGAATATCCGGTTCTTATACATTCGATAAGTTGAGGAAATGGTCAGTCAATGCTTCTTTGGGTAGATACTTTAAAATACCTCCTTATACCATTTTAGGGTTTACCAATAATGCGGGAAACATAGTCAATCAAACGGCCAGATACATACAGAGTGATCATGCAGTGCTTGGACTTGAATATTTAGTGACCCCATCTGCTCGTTTCACCTTAGAAGGCTTCTTCAAGAGATATGATAATTATCCTGTTTCTATCACCAATGGCGTATCACTAGCGAATCTAGGGGCTGATTTTTCTGTGCTTGGCAATGAACCGATTGCCAGTGTAGGCCTAGGTAGAAGTTATGGACTAGAGTTTTTATATCAGAAGAAATTTACGAACAACTATTACCTGATAGCCGCCTATACTTTCTATCGAAGTGAATATACTGCCTTCGATCAAAATGTATTTAGACCAAGCACTTGGGACAGTAGACACCTACTGACGCTAACTGGTGGCTACAAATTCGGTAACAACTGGGAGTTAAGTAGTAGGATGCGTTACCTGGGAAGAACACCTTTCGCCCCAGTAGATCAAGCCGCTACTTTAGCCAACTACCCTGCGGTGATTAGAGACTTCTCTCAGATAGGTTCAGACCGCCTAGACACTTTCAACCAAGTTGATTTAAGAATAGATAAAAAATGGAATTACAATAAGTGGACATTGAATGTGTTCCTTGAGATTCAAAATATACTAGGATCTGACATACCACAAGAACCTGAATTTGGCCTTTCCAGAGATGCCGATGGCAACGAAATAGCGCCAAGAAGCTTGGTGGAGATCATGAGCGCTGGAGGCGCTAGTGTTTTACCTTCTATTGGTATTGTGATCGACTTTTAAAAGACAAACTATGAACGGAAAAAAAATACTCATTATTGGAGCAAGCTCAGGCATTGGGCAAAGCATAGCACAAATGGCAGTTGCTCAAGGTGCAGAAGTAATTTCTGCATCCAGAAACAACCCAAATATCTCTGGGGTCACTCACTATCATTTAGACATTAACGATCAGGAGCCGGACCTTTCTTTTATACCTGAAGTGCTTAATGGCTTGGTGTATTGCCCTGGTACCATTAACCTCAAACCATTTCATAGATTATCCCTAAGCGATTTTCAGCACGACCTTGATATTAATGTATTGGGTGCCATTAAGGTATTACAGGGAGCCTATAAAAGCTTGAAGAAAGCTGATACCTCATCAGTCGTATTATTCAGTACGGTTGCCGCTAAGTTGGGAATGAACTTTCACTCCTCTATTGCTACAGCAAAAGGTGCGATTGAAGGCTTAGGAAAATCTCTTGCTGCAGAATGGAGTATGCATCAAATTAGAGTCAATATTTTATCTCCTTCTTTAACAGAGACCCCGTTAGCTGAAAAATTATTGTCTAGCGATGATAGAAAAGAAGCTTCGAATAAAAGGCACCCAATCGGCAGATTTGGGCAACCAGAAGACCTTGCGAACATGTCTCTTTTATTATTATCTGACCAATCTAGCTGGATTACTGGTCAAGTAATTGGTATTGATGGCGGTGTTGGCGCGTTAAAGCCATAACCAAACCAGATACAACTCCCTTTCTCCCAATAAGTTAACTACAAAAAACATGTCTCGGATATAATCTGGGACATGTTTTCATTTTTTAGGTGCTTATCCTATCTTTGCGCGTCTTAAAAATTAACCGACTTTAAAATATGTCAAATCTAATTTATGCTATACCTGTTCTAGGTATCATCGGCTTACTTGTAATGATCATCAAAAGACGATGGGTCAACAAACAAGATGCAGGCGATCAAAAAATGCAAGACCTTGCAAATTACATCAGAGAGGGCGCACTTGCCTTCTTAAGTGCTGAATACAGAGTACTTTCAATTTTTGTAGTTGTTGCAGGTGCTTTGTTAGGCGTTATCTCAATGGTTGTTGAAACAACACATTGGTTTATCGTAGTAGCTTTCGTTATCGGTGCCTTCTTTTCAGCGCTCGCTGGTAACATCGGAATGAGAATCGCTACTGCAGCTAACGTAAGAACTACTCAAGCGGCAAGAACAAGTCTTCCACAAGCTTTAAAGGTATCTTTCACTGCAGGTTCTGTAATGGGACTCGGTGTTGCTGGTTTGGCTGTTTTTGGACTTAGTATCATATTCATCCTATTGTTTCAATTCTTCATGCAAGGAGATTTTGCCAATGGCGGTGTAGATCAAATGGTAATTGTTCTTGAAGCCCTAGCTGGTTTTTCTCTTGGTGCTGAATCTATCGCATTATTTGCTAGAGTTGGTGGTGGTATTTATACAAAAGCTGCTGACGTAGGTGCTGACCTTGTAGGTAAAGTAGAAGCAGGTATCCCTGAAGATGATCCAAGAAATCCAGCAACCATTGCTGATAACGTGGGTGATAACGTAGGTGATGTAGCTGGTATGGGAGCTGATTTGTTCGGTTCATATGTAGCAACAGTGCTAGCGTCAATGGTGCTCGGTAACTATGTAATTGGTGATATGGGAGCAAACTTTGAAGGTGATGCATACGGAGGCATCGGCCCGATACTTTTACCACTTGCCATCGCTGGTTTAGGCATTCTATTCTCTCTAGGTGGAATGGCAGTTATTAAAATTACTGATAACAATGCAAAAGAATCACAAGTTCAGGCTGCGTTGAACCGTGGTAACTGGGTGTCTATTCTATTAACTGCTATAGCCTGTTGGTTCCTTATTGACTTGCTTTTACCTGCTACCATGCAAATGGAGCTTTTTGGAGAAGGTCTTGTTGACATCACATCTACCAGAGTATTTGGTGCTGTCTTAGTCGGACTCGTTGTAGGCGGAGCCATCTCCTACTTCACAGAATATTACACTGCTATCGGTAAGAAGCCAGTAATGGATATCATCCAAAACTCATCTACTGGTGCTGCGACTAACATTATTGCTGGTTTAGCAACAGGTATGAAGTCTACCTTCGCTCCTGTCATACTATTTGCTGGAGCTATTTGGGGTGCTTACGAACTAGCCGGTTTTTACGGTGTAGCGATTGCCGCTTCTGCTATGATGGCGACAACAGCTATGCAATTAGCGATAGATGCTTTCGGTCCAATTGCTGATAATGCTGGTGGTATTGCTGAAATGAGTAACTGCCCAGACGAAGTGCGTGAAAGAACTGATATTCTTGATTCTGTAGGTAACACGACTGCTGCAATCGGTAAAGGTTTTGCCATTGCATCTGCTGCTTTGACGGCACTTGCTCTATTTGCGGCTTATGTTACATTCACAGGTATCGATGGTATTAACATCTTTAAAGCTGATGTACTTGCCGCACTATTTATTGGTGGAATGATCCCGGTTATATTCTCTGCCTTGGCAATGGAATCAGTTGGTAAAGCTGCCATGGAAATGGTAAAAGAAGTGAGAAGACAGTTCAGAGAAATTCCTGGTATTATGGAAGGAACTGCTACACCTGAATATGGTAAGTGTGTTGACATCTCAACAAAAGCTGCTATCAAAGAAATGATGCTTCCTGGAGCCATCACGATTATCTTCCCTATTATCATTGGATTTGCAATGGGTCCTGAGCCACTCGGTGCTTATATGGCTGGTGTTGCAGTATCTGGTGTAGTTTGGGCAATCTTCCAGAACAATGCTGGTGGTGCATGGGACAACGCTAAGAAGTCTTTCGAAGCTGGTGTTGAGATTGATGGTGAAATGACCTTCAAAGGATCAGAAGCACACAAAGCTGCTGTAACTGGTGATACTGTTGGAGATCCATTCAAAGATACTTCAGGTCCTTCAATGAACATCTTGATCAAGTTGACTTGTTTGATTGGTCTTGTAATTGCTCCAATCTTAGGTGATGTTTGGGGAACTGGTTCACACAGTGAAGACCTTAAGGTTGACATAGATGATACTAAAGAACTTCATTTAGACGAAGTTGAAGAAATGATTACAGAGGTTAAAGAGTAAGCTTTACCAAATAGAAATACTTGAAAGGCCTCGATATATCGAGGCCTTTCTTTTTTTACCATCATAAGATGAATTGGACATAAAAGAGATCTCTATACACTCTGTTTATAGAGATCTCTTTTATCTCATCGTCTGTATCTAACCTAGACCCTTTTTTATTAGCTCATTGCTTACGCTTATTTATGGCTAATACCGTTGTGCGGTTTCTACCAAAAGTCTCTCTGAGTTAATCCCTAACTCCCTCACCCTGGCATTTTCAATGGTATAGTACTTACCCCTAATCACCAAACCAGTACCATCTTCTCGCCTTGCCTCAACACGACTTGGAAAAATATAGATGACAGTTCTTCGAAATTCTCTTGTAATTCTATCCAAATAACTCACAACGACTCTTGGTGGTAGGTCACCCTCTGCTTCAATAACATTTAAACTCTGAATGATCCCTTGAAACTTATCGATAACCTCCGCTTCTTGCACTCCTGTTCCTAGCGGCTTGGCACCTTGTCTTTGAAAGGTAACGGTATCATTCTTTATTCTAAAGAAATTAACCAGGCCAGACTGAGGGTACAATCCACCTGTGGCACCGTCATCCTTAATCACAAAGTTACGTGCCTCAATCAGCATTATCACCTCTTCAATTTTCGCTTCGAGCTTTTTTGCTTTAAGTAGCTGGCGCTTATCTCTTTTTGATAATGGCTTCTCCGTTTTCTTCTTTGTACTAGACTGAGCAATTGCAGTTGGTGCGCCAACAATTATGAATACTAGAACGAGAATTGATAAATATTTTAGTCGCAAGGTTCAAAG
>CBFIAY010000040.1:0-9796 GCA_965660665.1 Roseivirga sp.
AACGGTCCGCCATGGATTTCAAGAATCAATGGGTACTTCTTGTTAGGGTCGAAGTCTGCAGGGGTAACGATCCACCCATTAATATCTAAACCATCCACGGACGACTTGTACCAGATCTCCTCTACTTTACCAAGCTGCTTATAATCGAAAAGATCTTCGTTGACCTTGGTCACCCTTTTGTTCTTTCCAGCATTGCCTACGCCTAGATCGGCTGGTTCATGCGTTTCTGCCCATGTATAGGCATAATTTCCGTTGTCAGCGATAGAGTAAGCGCCAGAGGTATAAGGTCTGCCTAACGTTCCACCACCAAGGCCTTCAGTGATATCGGTTACTTTTCCTTTTAGGGTCATGTAAGCAATTTTAGTATGCGCTTTGTCTACATACTGGAAGTAAAGTCCTTTGCCATCCGCAGCCCATTTGATGTTGTTAACGTCTCTGTCGAGGTTACCTGAAATCAATTGGCTGTTCGAGCCGTCTACATTGGCGACATAGAGTCTACTAATTTGGTAGCCATTGTATTTGTCGTCATAACCAAGGTAGGCCATCTTCTTGCCATCAGGTGAGATGCGCGGGTTGCCGTCAGGTCCGTATCGGTCAGTCAATTTTGTGAGCTGCCCATTGCTAAGGGCAACGCTATAAATGTCAGAATCAGAGCCTTCAATTTCTCTGTCGGCGCGCATATTGGCACTGAAGTAAAGGTGCTTGCCATCCTTTGCCCAAACGGCATTGCCATGGTTGAAAGGACCGTCCGTAATTTGTCTCGGTGTACCGCCTGATACGGGCACAGTAAACAATTGTTGACTACCTGAGGGTACTTCACCTTGGCCATCTCTTCTCCATCCGAGGTCTTCCACATACTTGGGAGGAGCGTTCCAAGTAGCGCCAGCTGGTTTGGCTGGCATCTTAATCGGAGAAGGTTTTGATTTGGGTACAAACATATTGAAAGCCAAATGTTTATCATCTGGTGACCAAGTAATACTCGAAGGGGACTTTTCAGAATTTACAAGCACCATTTCGTCACCAGAGTCCATCCAGCGGAGGTAGATTTCTGACTTCCCAGACTTGTTAGACGTGTAGACAATTCTACTGCCGTCATGCGACCAGCGTGGGGAACGATCACTTTGCTCTCCCGTGGTTAAGGGTCTGTTTTGAGTGCCGTCAAAACTGGCGATCCATAAGTTGGAAAGGTTTCGATCGGTCATGATGTCTTTGAAATTGCGGACGTAAATGATCTTTTGCCCATCAGGAGAAATCTGTGGATCGGAGATATATTCTAGGTTGAATATATCGAGCATTTCCATTTGATTGGAGACCTGCGCCTGCCCATTGACGGTGCATGTCAATTGCAGGGTAAGTAATAAAGTGAGGGTTTTTAGTGCTTTCATATACGGTTGAATTCGAAGAATGATCAAGATAGCTAAATAGCTGATAAGAGGAAAGCGAAGAATTGCGCAATGGATTTCACCTTCACTCAGATCAATGGATCAATCATTTATGCTTAGTTTAATGGTATGAATAAAAGTCTCATTTTCTCTCTGATACTCGCGTTCGGACTGACCGCCTGCCAGAGCGTACCCAAAGAACGAAAAGTTGTCTTCATCCTCTTAGACGGCATACCAGCCGATGTATTAGAAGCCACCAATACGCCCTATCTCGATGAGATTGCAGGCGAAGCTGGCTATACACGGGCTTACGTAGGAGGGGAGAAAGATGGTGATTCTCAATCGCCAACCATCTCCGCTGTGGGTTATAATAGTTTATTAACTGGCGTGTGGGCGAATAAACACAACGTTTGGGGCAACAGCATCAAAGCACCGAATTACAACTACTGGACTATCTTCCGGGTGGCGAAGGAACATGATCCTAGCCTCAAGACAGCCATTTTCTCCACTTGGCTGGACAATCGCACCAAGCTGATCGGAGAGGGGCTTCCCGAAACGGGCAATCTCAAAATGGGTTACGCCTTTGATGGCTTTGAATTGGATACCGTATGCTTTCCCCATGATGAAGAGCGCCAGTACATCCTGAATATTGATGAAATGGTGGCCACAGAAACTGCCGATTACATTACCAGTGACGGCCCAAACCTGTCTTGGGTGTATTTAGAGTATACAGACGATATGGGACATCGCTTTGGCGACAGTCCTCAAATGACCAAGGCCGTAGCACTAGCAGATGCACAGGTAGGTCGCATTTGGAAGTCCATACAAGCCCGTGAACAAGCCCATAATGAAGAGTGGCTGATTGTCGTCACCACAGACCATGGCAGAACCGCAGCCAATGGAAAAGGACACGGTGGACAATCCGACAGAGAGCGCACCACTTGGATAGTCACCAATTACCCAAGGCCATTACCATCTTTCTATCAAAACCCCGGTATTGTGGATATAATGCCTTCTATCGCTAATTATATGGGGCTAACCATGCCTAAGGAGATTGAGGACGGGATTGATGGGAAGGCGTTTATAGAAAGGTGAAGCAATATCTAGCGCTCACCTGTCTGCCGATAGGTAGGCTTGCAGTGTGTGCTATTTTTATCCTGGTCTTAGCGTCACAGTTTATTATCCAAATCTTGTTTGCCGACAATTGCCATGATTTCGACTAGGTTATCATTCAGTCTATAGTAGATGCTATCAACTCCACATGGGCAGCGTCTGTAGCCTTTTCTAATGTAATCCACTGACTCAAATGAAAAAGGGTTTTCAGCGATTAGGTCAAAGAATTCGAAGAACGAACTGAAATAGCTATCAGCTTGCGCCATACCGAATTTTTCAACGCCATATTGATGAATCCTGATGAGGTCGTTTTTAGCTTCATTACTCAATCGATGACCAACGATTCGACTTATCCATGAAGGTTGAGCTTGGTGAAAAGACGGACCTGAACTTCGGTTATGAGTACGCTAATCATGACATCACTTTTGACGATACCGTTGAAGGAGATGACCCGCGAGTCAATGATAGACGAAGTGGCAATGGAGATATCAATTCAGTTTACTTCAGCCTAAAGCATCAGTTTGGCGATCACCTGATTGTAGATGCAGGACTAAGGACCAATAACTTCTCGGTAGGAGGCCAGTCCTTCCTAGCACCAAAACTCTTTGTGAGTTACTTGGTGTCCCATTCCTTTTTCTTAAAGGGTTCTGCAACGGGCGCCTATCAGTATGTAAGGCAGAACTTTGCCAATGACTTTGATGACTTTCGGATTGAGAATCAATTCTGGACTTTGGCAGACGAGAACATTCCCGTACTCAGAGGGAAGCAGTATATGTTAGGAGGTTTGCTGGATTATGGTAGCTGGTTGTTTGATATGGAGTTCTATCAAAAAGAAGTCAATAATGTCATCCGACCGGGAGGCAATCAAACGCCCAATATTACAGGAGACTTAGATGTTAAAGGCATTGATGTCTTGGTGAAGAAGCGTTGGGAAGGCTTTGAATCATGGATCAGTTATTCCCTAAGTCAAGCCCAAGAAACCTTTAGAGTACCACAACAGGGGCCAGATCCAATAGTCACCCGTGATGCCTTTTACGACCAAAGGCATGTGTTGAATATCAAATTGATTGCGCCAGTCAACCGCTGGAATTTAGCGATGTCGTGGAGCCTAATGTCCGGAGTGCCAGTCTATCAGGCAGATCCAGATGAGATACTGAATAATGACGCACCGCGATATGATTTAGGTTATACGGGTAATTTCCCTGCACAGCATCAATTAGACCTGTCTGCATCCTATCGCTTTTCGAAAGCAACTTCAGGTTGGAGAGGGGTTGTGGGCTTCTCGATCCTCAATGTGTATGACCGTCAGAATATCATCAATGGCTTTCAAGAAAGGGTCAATGTCAACAACACTATCCGCTATGGCCTTGGCTTCTCACCGAACATTCAAGTGAAGGTTACGTTCTAATCGTTTTGTTTTCGAAGACCGCTATAACTTATCTGGAATCCAGATAATTAGCGCCATGAATGTCAAGTTCAATAATGACTTAATCACAATGTTCATTGTACGTTTGAAATGTCCATTGCTTTCTTTTAGATCGTACGTGTACTTGGACGCAATAAGCAATAAAACAATGTTTAAGGCAAAAGGAATCAAAGCGTACCTATGTTCAAAGGTTAAGATGTTACGTCTGAAACAGAAGTCGATAATGAAGCCTACCACTAAAATCCCTTCCGTGATTCGACTGATTAAATGGTGTTTTTTCTCTATTAGAGCAATCATTTTATATTTGTGTGAAAGGTTTGAACCGAGCGAATTTCCCCTAAATCATGTTAAGCGTAATTAACACTAAAGAAATAAATATCAGGTTGATTAAGATCTTGATTATAATATTGGTCACTCTCTTTAAATGGCCCTCGTTTGTTCTCAAGTCATATAAGTACTTAACTCCGATGACTATTAGAATCATATTGATGATGAAAGGAGTTAAAGCGTACAGTCTATATTCAATAGGTAATATGTCGCGTCTGAACATAAGTTCTATGATAAGACCCATGACAAAGAGCACTTCAACGCTACCCCTAATGGATAGGTACCTTTTTTCTGTTGAATTGTGTGTTTTAGGTTCTGTCATACATGCAATTTGCAAATTCATAAATCATTGCAGCAACTCCAAACCAGCCTAAATACCTTCTGCCAATATGTTTTAGTGCTCCAATCATGCTAGTAATTGATCCAGCACCTATCGTATTATAGAATAAATCACGTATGGCTACTATTCCAACGGCAACTGCTCCACAACTCATTATTAAATCCATATCAACTTCTGATAATATCTCATTATCTAGGTAATAGCTAATATTGAAGTTCATAGATAACTCTACAAGTTGCTGCTCTGTGAGGTTGTCTATTTCTTGAGCGAGTGACTGTTTTTCAGCGGTTGTCATATCAGCATATAGATCAGATCGATAAATAGCCCCTTGAAGTTCGGTTAATATGTCTTCTCCATTCTCCAGCATAGGATTTAGAATTTGAGAGATGTTTGAATCATGCGCATTGCTTACCGAACCGGAAGTTCCAAACCTTTTAGACGAAGTATTTAAATAGTCCTCTAATTGGCTGATTACAGACATAAAGTCTTTCTCATCAAGTACCAGTTGACTCATATCTATGGCTGGTTCATTTGGTTCAATATAATCATCAGAGCATCCCGTTAATATGAAGATACAGAGTAAAGTAGTTATTAATTTATATAGCATAATAGTGTGTATTTATATGTTTATAATATTATAAATAAATACAAAAGAGTCAATAATTTGTTTAAATAAATTTTTTTAATGAAGGTGGTAAATATGAAGGCTGATCAAATATTTTCTTGTACTGGTTACGATGCATTGGTTTGAAAACTGGTGTTTAAATTCTCTCACATTCAAGTGAAGGTGACTTTCTAAAGAATTTCCTATCTTCCAATAATCAACCTTAAGTATCATGGATAGAAGAGAATGGATGAGGCGCGGAAGTGCCTTAGGCGCCTTGTCATTATTAGGCACCACTGGTGTCATTTCAACACTCACAGCAGCAGAGAAAGCCAATTTCAACCCGCGCGACCTAGATTTCCCTTTACAACTTCAGTTTAATGAAAACCCATTTGGGCCTTCTGCCAAAGTGAGAGAGGCCATGGTGAATGCATTTGACATCGGTTGTCGCTATCCAGATCCTTATTCAAGGGAATTACTCAACATGATAGCCGAGAAAGAAGGCGTTTCACGCGATCACATTGTGATCACAGGAGGTTCCTCTGAAGGATTGAGAATTACGGGACTCACCTTTGCGAACAACGGAGGCGAGATCATTGCGGCCAGACCTACCTTTTTAGCCATGATGACCTATGCCCAGCAATGGGGCGCCACTGTCAATTGGGTAGACCTTGACGATCAGTTGACGCATGATGTAGATGAGATGTACAAAAGAATATCATCGAAAACCAAGCTGATCTTTCTGTGTAATCCGAATAACCCAACCTCTACACTACTGTCTAAAGAGAAACTTGTCGACTTCTGTACCGCTGCTTCAAAGAAGACAATCGTTTTTAGCGATGAAGCCTACTATGACTTTATCGAAGAGAAGGACTATCCATCAATGGTTTCGTTGGTAAAAGAAGGCAAGGACGTCATCGTCTCTAGAACCTTCTCGAAGGTATATGGATTGGCTGGTTTACGGATCGGCTATTTAATCGCGAAGCCAACCTTGGCCAAAAAGATCCGTGACAATGTGGTCGCTTATACCAATGTACTTGCCTTGAAGGCGGCTGTTTCAGCCATGAAAGACGATGAATTCTATCGTTTTAGCCTAGAAAAGGTGAAGGAATGCAAGCAGATCATGTATACTGCCATGGATGAGCTAAAACTTGAATACATCAAGTCCAATACCAACTTCATCTTCTTTAAGACTGGTAGAAACATCAATACCTTCAATAAACAGATGCTCGATGAGGGTGTCAGAGTGGGTAGGGCATTTCCACCCTATAACGAATGGTGTCGCATCAGTACAGGAACGATCGAGGAGGTTCAATATTTTGCCGAAAAGCTAAAGAAGGTGCTTTCTTAAGTTGAGGCTACATGGTGTTCTCCTCTAATAAGCCTCGGCAAAACATTATTGAGGCTCAGATGGAGTACCGTTCATGTAAGTCTCAGCATGCTTGCTAAACCTTTCCGATATTAAGTCATCAAATCTTCAAATCAACCATTGAAATATGCAGACTAAAAACTACGCTAGTCTTAAGGGTGTACGCATTACACTTTTAACGCTATCCGCCTTATTAATGACTTTCCTGTCATACGGGCAACAAATTGACTTTTCCAAAATGGAATCAATGAAACCGCGAAATATTGGCCCAGCTAATATGAGTGGTCGTATTACATCGATCGATGTTGTACGCAATAATCCAGAAATTATTTATGCAGGTTCTGCCTCAGGGGGGCTTTGGAAATCTGAAAGTGGGGGCATCGCTTGGGAACCTATTTTCGATGATAACCTAGCCCTGTCTATCGGTGCAGTAGCGGTTTCACAAAAGAACCCAGATGTAATTTGGGTAGGAACAGGTGAAGGAAACCCGAGAAACAGTTTAACAGGCGGATACGGTGTTTACCGAAGTCTAGATGCTGGTGCTACTTGGGAACTCATGGGCCTTGAGCAGACGCGTAACATTCACAGAATTATTATTCACCCTGATGATCCAAATACCGTTTATATCGGTGCTATCGGCTCACCATGGGGCGATCACGAAGAACGTGGCGTTTACAAAACCACAGATGGTGGAGAGACTTGGGACAAGATTCTTTATGTAGATCAAATGACTGGTGTTGGTGACATGGTAATGGATCCATCAAACCCAGATAAAATATTAGTGAATATGTGGCAACACAGAAGAGAGCCTTGGTTCTTTACTTCTGGAGGCCCTAGTTCTGGTCTCTACATCACAATTGATGGAGGCCAAAATTGGACAAAACAATCGGCTGAGGAGAATGGACTACCAAAAGGCGATGTAGGCCGTATGGGTTTGGCATTTGCTACGAACAATCCTGACCGCGTATATGCCATCATAGAAGCAAAGGATAATGCACTCTATCGATCAGATAATGGTGGAAGAAATTGGACAATGATCAACGATAAGTCTGATATTGGCAATAGGCCTTTCTACTACTTCGATATTTATGTTGATCCTAAAAATGAAAATCGTCTGTATAGTATTTTCACTAATGTGAATGTGAGTGAGGATGGTGGTAAATCTTTCACAGGACTGATAGAGAGAAACCTTATCCATGTAGATAATCATGCTCTATACATCAACCCAGATGATCCTAAATATATGATTTTAGGCAATGACGGTGGAATGGCCATTACCCGCGATATGGGTAAAACATGGCAGTTTGTTGAGAACTTAGCTTTGGGTCAGTTCTATCATGTTAACGTTGATAATGAAACGCCTTACAATGTATATGGCGGTCTTCAAGATAATGGAACCTATACAGGACCTGCCTATACTTGGATTCAAGAAGGTTTGAGAAATGACTATTACTACGCCATCGGTGGTGGTGATGGTTTTGACGTGATGGCTGATCCTGATGATTCTAGATATGGCTACTCTCAATCACAGCAGGGTAATGTGGGTAGGTATGATAAACTCACAGGAAGCAGCAAAAGAATCAAGCCAACAAGTGACGATCCAAAATTGAAGCTTAGGTTTAACTGGAATGCAGCCATTGCGCAAGATCCTTTTGATAATGCCACCATCTACTTCGGTAGTCAGTTTGTGCATAAAAGCACAGATAAAGGAGATAACTGGACGATTATCTCTCCTGATCTTACCACAAATGATTCCACGAAGCAGCGACAGGACAAAAGTGGTGGTTTAACAATTGACGCTACTGGAGCAGAGAATCACACAACACTATTAGTTATTGAGCCTAGTCCTACCGAAAGAGGTGTGATTTGGGCAGGTACTGATGATGGTAATGTGCAAATCACTAAAGATGGTGGATCGACCTGGACTAATGTGAGTAAAAACATCAAGGGTGTTCCTGCCGGTAGTTGGGTGGCACAAATTAAGGCTTCAAGATATAATAATGGAGAGGCCGTAGCAGTCATTAATAATTACAGAAGATTTGATTTCAAACCTTATCTCATGAGAACGAAGAATTATGGAAAGTCATGGGAAGCAATAGCGACTGAAGGTCAAGTTTTCGGATATGCTTTGTCATTTATTCAAGACCCAGTTGAGCCAAACTTGATGTTCTTCGGAACAGAGCATGGTTTGTACATGTCGATCGATGGTGCTAAGACCTGGTCAAAATTTGAGAATGGATACCCGAGTGTTTCCACAATGGATCTTGTGATCCAAGAAAGAGAAAGCGATTTAGTGATCGGTACTTTCGGACGTGGCATCTACGTAATGGATGATATTCGACCTTTAAGGGTATTAGCTAAAAATGGTCAGAAGGCAGTGAGTGAGGCAGCTGTAACCGCGATAGATGCACCTACTGCTTATATGGTAAGTACTCGATCGGCCAATGGTCCTGCTAACCCAGGCAGCGCAACGTTTGAAGGAGAAAATAGACCAGTGGGTGAGGCAGTGATTAAGTTCTTCGCTAAGAAACCAGAAGCGCGTCAAAGACCAGGAGTAAGAGGCGGTGATGATGCAAATGCCAGAGAGGCGAGAGCAGCAGCCTTCGCAGCAAGAGCTGGAGCTGGTGGTGGAGCAGGAGGAAGAGCCGGAAGACCAGGAAGAGGTGGCGCAGCTAGAGCTGCAGGAGGCCCTATGGCAAAAATTGAAATCTTAACGATGAACGATGAACTTGTACGTACCATTGAAACACCTGTTAAGGACGGTTTGAATATGGCGCAATGGAGATATGACGAAGATCCACCAAAGGGCGTTGAACAACCTGAATTACCGCCTAATGTTCCTGCAAACTTCGCTAGATTCTTCCGAGTTAATGGTGCACCAGCATTACCTGGTAAGTATAAAGCAAAGGTAACAGTAGGAGGTGTATCAGATGAAGCCATGATCGAAATCCAAATGGATCCGAGAATCGAATTTAGCATGGATGCGTTGATTGCCCGAAGAGACTTCTTGCGTGAAGTCGGCAAGTTAACCGGTGATGTAACTTCTTTATCGTCAAGAATGACCAAAGAGATGGCAGAAGTAGACAAGGTTATTGCTGCATTGAAAGATAGAAAAGGAACAGATGCTGAAGGCTTGAGAACCATGACCAACGATGTCAAGAAACAGATGAAGGAGCTTTCTGATGCCATTGGTGGTGGTGGAGGTAGATTTGGAAGAGGTGGAAGAGGAGGATCT
>CBFIAY010000041.1:0-3383 GCA_965660665.1 Roseivirga sp.
GCGAGAAGGTTTTCAAGAGGGCCAGATGCCCTACCGGGTGCTTATACGATTCGTATGACATACAAGGAATCACAAAGTGAAAATACAGTCATGGTTCACCCTGATCCTAGAATTGAAGTGGATTCCAAAGCGATGGAAGTTAAGAAGGCTTTTATGCTTAAACATGTCGGCTTGCAGGCTAGGGTTGATAAGATGAGTGCAGACTTGAGAAAGGCTAAAGCATTAGTGGATCTTATCAATGAGCGGGTAAAAGATGAGGATGAAGCACTATCTTCTGATGCCAAGCAAAAAGGGAAAGTACTAATCACTGCAATCGACAAGGTCTACTACCAAATCAATAGTGAGCCTGTGAAACAGGGGATTTACAGAGATGGCACTGTGCTTTCCGCCCAAGTAGGGGCCCTTTCAGGAACCATGCAATCAGTTCAATTGCCTTTGACAAAGAACCAAGAAGTGGCAATGGGGTTACTCGTTCCAGCTATTGAAGAAATGGAAGCGAAAGTTGAGGCTGTCTTATTTAAGGAGTATGAAATGTATAAGGCTTATGTCAAAGCTTTAGGCTTGAGTCTGATTCCGGAAAAGTAGTACCTAATACTTAATAATGCTTCCTTTTAGAAAGTCTTCTTCACTGATGGTATTTTCTTCATTGGTGTCTGAGTCGCTATGGATCTTCCAGACGCCAGATACTTTTTTCAGGGTTACATTAAATTTGCTGTAGTAAGAAGTGGGTGTTGCTCCATTGTAGCGGGTTAGCTTATAAATGCCAATCTCATACCCCCAATTTTCTTTTTGGATGCGCTTGATAAAGCTGAATTCAATTCTTTGCTTGACCTTTTGGGCATTCCACCTATTGAATGTTTCTAAGTTTTGGTCTTTATATTCTTGACCTATTAAAATGATATTCTGATCTGCCGGAACTCTTAAAACCTCTCCCGTATGTATTTCATTGAAAAGACTGGCATCTAAGTCTTGATAAGCCTGCATAAAATTAAGCCAGACGTCCTTGTTGATTTTTTTCTGCTCTTCAGCTTGAGAAAAAGCAGACTGGGACAATAACAGCATGACTGCGAGATAGATATTCTTCATTCTAATGACCTTTTCAACAAAACGGTTGATGTGCTGTTTTGGTATATGCTTGTAAAGCTTGGGTTATCGAGTTTGTAGCAACACACCATTCGACTGGTTTTGTAGCAGGTCGGGGTTTCTGAAAAGCGCTATGGCTTGTCTGTAAATCTCGTTGGTTTCATTATAGATTTTATAGAACGCATCATCGTCATAAAGGTCTCTAGCGATTCGGGCTTTTACCAAATAGCTTAAGAGGTTTCTAGATTTATCGAATTGTCTCTTGCTGTATCGAACACTATTCTTATTGCCTAGAAGTACGAGCTCTTTTAGCATTTCTGAGTTTACTTCAAAATTTGCTTGGTAATCCTCGAAGCTCATTTCTTTTAATTCAGGGTGGTTGTCTCGGTAGTCAAGTGTATATTCCCTAATGGTATTGCTGGCAGAGAGTCTATTCACATATGCACTTATGTCAGCAGTATCGAGTGCCACAAAATAGTCGGGCATGATACCGCCACCCCCATAAACAGTACGTCCATTCGTAGTTTTATATGCCAATTCTTCATCAAACTGGACACTGTCCTTTACAAATAATTCTCCTGATGTATATCGATTATAATAATCAGAGTTGTAGTCTTTTTCACCATCATCATATGGCTTTTGAATAGAACGACCACTTGGTGTATAGTACCTCGCAATCGTCATGCGTAGTTCCGATCCGTCACGCAAGTTGAAAGGTAGTTGTACGAGCCCTTTACCGAAAGATCTTCTGCCAACTATAAGTGCTCGATCATTATCCTGCAAAGCACCAGCTACAATCTCGGAGGCTGAAGCACTTCCTTCGTTGACCAGCACCACTAAGGCACCCTCTTTGAAAATACCATCATTCGTAGCGCGTGCTTTACTGTCGTACTTGTCACTTTGTCCTTTTTGACTTACAATTGTTTCGCCAACAGGCAAAAATTCGTTGCTCATGCCAATCGCTGCGCTCATATAACCCCCCGTATTATTCTGTAAATCGAGAATGAGCTTGGTCATGCCTTGTGCCTTAAGTTCAGCTAGCGCTCTTTTGAATTCATCATAGGTCGTTTCGGCAAAGCGATTAACTTTGATATAACCCATCTCACCATCAATCATGTAGCTTGCGTCTATCGAATATTGAGGGATTGCACCTCTCTTCAATTCAAAGGCTAATAATTCAGATTCGTTTCTTCGAACGACACCTACTTCTACTTTAGATCCTCTAGGTCCTCGAAGCATGTCGAACACCTTCGTATTATTCATCCCAATTCCAGCAATGTTTTCTCCGTCTACTGAAACGATCTTGTCTCCAGACACAATGCCTGCTTGTTCAGAGGGGCCACCAGGAAGAGGTGATACTACATAAAGTGTATCACGTAATAGGTTGAATTCAACCCCGATACCGTCATAAGTAGCACGTAGTTGAGAGGCGGCACGCTCCCTGTCTTTTGGTGGAATGTATATGGTATGCGGATCTAACTTGTCCAGCATGTTCTCGATGGATTCCTCTATTAGAGTTTCTGTATCTACTGAATCGACATAATCATTTTCAATGTACTCTAAGAGCTCTCGGAACTTCTGAATCGAACTCAGGTATTTCTTATCCGTTTTGGGTTCGGCAAACTCAGAACCTATCAATATACCAACGATGACTGCGATGGTTAATAGAATAGGAAGCTTGATATGATATGAAGAATTTTTGTAGTCGCTCACTTTTACCCTTTAATTAATTTACTAAAATATGCATTTGACCGGTAAACATGGATAAATGTCATAGTATGATTGTAACGAAACGTCTTAGTTTGTGTTCAAGTTTTTAAGCACTTTGGCTAGAAAACTATGACTGAAAATCGTTAAATTCATAAATCAAGTAAACGAAATGGATAAATTACTCAAGCGCACCATCACCGATCTAGTTTCTGAAAATCACGTTAGAGCCTCAGTACTCTACTATTTCGGAGTGAAATTCTATGATTACAAATTAGAAACATTGGAAGAAGTGTGTGCGAAGCTTGGTATTAATCCAGATTCACTGATCAGCAGTCTAGAGTTGGTGCTTGATGAAAAAGAATCAACACAGAAACAATTAAAGGCTTATCCTGCCGAATTGGTAGTAGAATACCTTAAGCATGCGCATTACCTGTTCATAAAAAAGAGGCTGCCTTATATTGCCCAGTTAATTGATGGTATTGAGGATGTCAATTACAGATATAAATCACTCTCGGTAGATTTAAAATCTGTTTTCCCAATGTTTGTGGAAGATTTCATTCACCATATACATGAGGAGGAGGATACTATGT
>CBFIAY010000041.1:3393-8165 GCA_965660665.1 Roseivirga sp.
GATAGGTTAAGTCGATTTCTAAATGATGAAAAGCCATCTTCTGAGACGTTTTATCTAATGGAAGAGTTTTCCGTGCAAGAATTTGCCTTAGGCCATGAAGTACACGAAAATGAAATGGAAGGATTTAGGGAATTTACAAACAACTACCAGTATTGTGATGAGGCTGATCTTCACATCAAGGTGCTTTATACAGAGCTCCAACGTTTCGAGAGAGACTTGTTAATCCATGCGAAAATCGAGAATGAAATTCTCTTCCCAAAGGCCATGGAATTGGAGCGCCTGACTAAAATCAAGTTTCAGGATATGTCTAAATTGAATTAATGGGAAGAATCATTGCCATAGATTATGGCACTAAAAGAGTGGGATTAGCAGTAACTGATCCGCTTCAAATTATTGCTTCTGCGTTAGATACTATTCACTCTAAGGATATTATTGCCTATTTAAAGGAATACGAGGTTAATGAAGGTATTGAATCCTTCGTATTAGGTATGCCAAAGAAGCTTAATGGCACGCCTACCAATGCTACACCTCTGGTTCAACAATTTCATCGGCTTTTGAAAAAGAATTTTCCTGGAAAACCCGTTTATTTGCATGACGAAAGATACACTTCCAAAATGGCGCTTGATGCCATGATCGCTGGAGGGGTGAAAAAGAAGGATAGGAGGGAGAAAGGGAATATCGATAAGGTAAGTGCTACCATTATTCTCCAATCTTTTCTGGAAAGCAAATAACATATGATTTATCCAATTGTCGCCTACGGTGATAACGTACTCAGGAAGGAAACCAAAGATTTCCCTCAAGACTCTAAAGACCTTACGAGCCTAGTTGAAAGCATGTATGAAACCATGTATAACGCCAATGGCGTTGGTCTAGCAGCTCCGCAAATAGGGATGTCTCATCGCATTTTCATTATTGATTCAACTCAAATGAGGGATGACGAGGATGATAAAGACATTACAGGGGTGAAACGTGCTTTCATTAACCCTGAAATATTAGATGAATACGGAAATGAGTGGAGCTTTGAAGAAGGTTGCCTAAGTATCCCCGATGTACATGCCGAGATCATTCGTCCAGAGAAGCTCACCATAAATTACTACGATGAACTTTGGAACGAACATGAAGAAGAATTTGAAGGCCTGACTGCTCGTGTTATTCAGCATGAATTCGATCACTTAGAAGGTGTTTTATTTACGGATTATGTGAAAGGTCTTAAGAAACAGATGCTACGTTCTAAGCTCGTTGGTATTTCAAAGGGAAATGTGAGCGTGAAATATCGCATGAAGTTTCCTATCAAGAAATAACCAAAAATATCAGTTATGAGAGTGATTAAGACATGTTTTGTAATGCTTATCCTCTCGCTGATGGCTTGTCAATCAGAGGTCAAAATTTCAGAAGCTATTGAGTCTTCTGTTGAGTCGCCATTTGTTCACACGGTTTATTTTTGGTTCAAAGAAAATATTACTCTTGTTGAGGTCAAGGAATTTGCTGAGGCTAGCAAGTCGTTGGCGAAGATTGAGGGGGTGCTAAAAGTCTACGGTGGATCCCCAGCCGCTACAGAGCGACCTAGTTTGGAGAAGAGTTATGATTACGCATTAGTTGTGCTCATGAAAGACATTATAGCCCATGATGTCTACCAGCAAGATCCAATCCATTTGAAGCTTCTATCGTCTTACAGCGGTATGTTTGATAGAATATTAGTCACAGATATCGACAAGTAATCAATAATACTTAAGTCTTTAAAGCCAGTTAAGCCTACTTTTCCTTTGTAGCGTGGCCATAATCCCTATTTTTGTGCCTTTGTTCTTAACAAAATAAAGCCTTTGATATGCAGCAAGTAGATGATTTCCTGAAGTTAGTTGATAGTTATATTGGTAGTGCTGGTTGGTTTCCGTTTGCCTTACTAGGCGTTGGTCTCTTCTTTACTATCTATCTGAAATTTCCACAAATAAGGTTTTTTGGTTTTGCTTTAAAAGTGGTCAAAGGAAAATTCGATAGGGCCGATGATGAGGGAGATACGTCACACTTTCAGGCGCTGACTACAGCACTTTCAGGTACAGTAGGTACAGGTAATATTGCTGGAGTTGCTTTGGCTTTACACTTAGGTGGGCCTGCCGCCTTGTTCTGGATGCTGGTAACGGCTGGAATTGGTATGTGTACCAAATTTGTCGAAGTGACGCTTTCGCATAAATACCGTGAGAAATCTTCTGACGGCACGATGTCCGGAGGGCCTATGTATTATATGAAAAATGCCAAATTCAATTGGTTTGGCAAGCAGGTGAATATGAAGTGGTTGGCAATTGTTTTTGCCATCGCCACGGTGTTGTCAGCTTTTGGTACAGGAAGTTTACCTCAAATTAATAGTATCTCCACATCCATTCAGGCCACATTCGGCATTGAGCTTTGGATTACTGGAGCAGTACTGGCTGTGCTGCTAGGGATAGTGATTATTGGTGGTATTAAGCGTATTGCTGCTATTACTGAGAAGTTAGTGCCTACAATGGCTGTCATCTATTTTATTGGATGTTTTGCGGTAATCTTAGCCAACCTTGGGAATTTGATTCCTTCAATTGTCTCAATTTTTGCTGACGTGTTTACAGGTTCCGCAGCGGCAGGAGGGTTCCTAGGTGCTACTTTATCTTTCGCATTTGGCAGGGGTGTGAATCGTGGACTCTTCTCTAACGAAGCAGGTCAAGGTAGTGCGCCAATCGCTCACGCATCTGCGAAGGCACATGAGCCAGTATCTGAGGGCATGGTTGCTATCTTAGAACCATTTATCGATACAATTATCATCTGTACAATCACTGGGTTGACCTTGCTATCTTCAGGTGTATGGAACGAAAAACATGAAAATATATTTCAGTCCGCGGACATGGAAATACTTGCAGGTACAACCTATACTGATCAGACAGAGGCTGGAACTAGACAACTTTCAGAGCACATTAATGGAATCACTGAGCTAGAGTTATTTGATGGTCCTTTGGATGTTTATGAAGGTAAAATTAGTGCTGATGCAACAATTATTCATGCCAGGTCATTGGCCGAAAATGTAGTAGTAATGAATGATGGTGATGAGCCTTTCACTGGGATAGTCCTAGTTAGAAATGGTAAACCAGTTGATTCTAACGAGACGTTTACCGGTGAGTCTTTGGTGCATAGTGCGCCATTAACGACAATCGCTTTTACGAAAGGATTCTTCGGTGAATTTGGAAAATACATAGTGTCAATTGGCTTGTTGTTGTTTGCCTTTAGTACGGCTATTTCTTGGTCTTACTATGGAGATAGAGCGATGACCTTCCTTTTAGGATCAGGCTCAGTTAAGTATTTCAGAATTGTTTATGTAGTGGCTTTCTTCTTGGCATCGTTTCAGGATACCACCATCATTTGGACTTTGTCAGGTATAACTATCGCACTGATGACCTTGCCTAACCTTGTTGGTATATTCTGGCTGCGAAAGGAAATGAAATCTACCATAGCGGATTACTGGAGAGACTTCAAGAAAGAGTTTCCGGATGTGAAGACTCCTGAATAATTAATGGGGCGCGCGATAAAGGAATTGAAGTCAGGCGAAAGCCTGACTTTTTTTATGCCTTGTCGTCAATAAGATCCAGTGACGCATCAACACCTTCTTTGAAGTATTGTATCACAATGGATGCTTGTGCCTGCGTAGTTTTTGATTTACTAACTGTAGAGGCTCTCAGGACAGTACCTCTTAATGTATCTGGTAACCACTCACCCTTTGTTAGGGGTTTTGCGCTAGTGTAGTCAATGTCTTTGTTAGCGGACCATTGTGTGATATAGAAATATGGTTCATCTACAACAGCATCTGCGATGGCAAAACCCAAGCTGAATGATTTGATGACCTCTCCTTTTTTGTTGAATTCTAAAGGAATATAGCTGCCACTATCAAAGTGATGCGGCCAAGTTCGAATTGGCGATGCACTATTGAACTTCGGTGCGAAGTATTCCAACACTTCATTGCTGTTGGCTCTGTAGTTTGCAATCTCTTGAAAAAGTTCAGGGGTATTTAAGTCATATACGGCTCCGTTATCCGTTTTATGCGATGGGATATCATAGTGAATATCCATCTTCATTTGCGAAGCGTCTTTTCCGAAAGCCTTCAGTTGTCTTTTTATCCATTCGAGTGCTTCTTCATTTGTTTTACTATGCAGAGTAAACTCAGAAACAGCTTCCATACTAGCATTATAGACTATTAGGCTCATGGATTTGGGGTGCATTGCGAAACGGAAGTTTCCTTTTCGTTCGCGAATCCAGTTTCCTGCCAAGACTTCTTCTTCGGGAAGCCACCTTAAGTTGGTATGGCTGTCGTCAGCTTGTTTTTTTACATAATGTTTACCTGCCATTGCGATGAACTGGACCGCTCGATGAATTTGATCGAAGGCTGGAGCTAACGTTTTAGGGTCTTGCCCCAGTAATTTCCAATTGGATTTGATTGATGCTAAACTCATTTTCATCGACTAATTTCTTTCATGTCCTTATCAAAGGATATTTGACAACTAGGACAAGTATGTCCTTGTTCGTGTCTTTTCAGCTGTATACCACTCACGTGATTCACCACAAAATCTTTGATGAAAGCATGCTGACTTGCTTTATTGTTAACATCAATTTGTTTGTCTTTCATTAAGTCTATGGCTTTTCCACCATATTCTTGCTTACCCCAACAGTTAGGGCAAACGCTCTCAGGCGTTGGAAGAGGATTCTTTTTCCAATCGAATAGTCCCATATCAATCTTCAATTTTCACACCTTTCCAGAA
>CBFIAY010000042.1:0-6975 GCA_965660665.1 Roseivirga sp.
CCCGGTATTCCAAGTAGTGAAGACGTTAACGGATAAGTAATTTGATCTTCTATATCCTGTGGAGACCTACCGGTCCATTCCGTATACACGATTTGTTGGTTCTCCCCGATGTCGGGTATCGCATCAACAGGAACAGGATCGCTTGGCAACCCGGTATTCCACTGAAATGGAGCCGTAATTAGTCCCCAACCTACCAGTAGAACTAGGAGAATGAGGGTAACCAGACGGTTTTCCAAGAAAAATTTAATAAGTGTATTGATCATTAATTATGCTTTTACAATCCATTGAAAAGGAGGAAGAACGCTTAAGAAGCGTTTGGAAGCCTAGATCAAGTATCATTTTGACTATTGAGTAAACCGAAATAGTTTTAAATTCAATCAATAGATTCTTTCAGGCTTATGCCCTAAGAACGAACTCGATTAAGAGACTTCAGGATTGTAAAGCAGCAGGAATTTTAAGGGAGTGATAAAGTATAGTGAGGTCTGGTGCCGGAATATCCGGTGGCCCTGTATTGTTCACCTCCACTTTATCTTCTTGACTCGTCATTAGTAATTCAAAGTCAGAATAAGGCACTTCGAAAAGTAAATGATAAATACCGATTGGAGTATCAGTAGCTACTGAGATTTGCTGATCGTCTTCAACGATTTCCAAAGCCCACTCATCATTACAGCAGTCCGGCATATCCTCATGCATGGCTTGTGTCATACCGCAGTTTTTCTCCACTTTTTGGAAGATTGCAGTTTCCTTGACACGGTCCATGCATACATGCTGACCTACTAGAATTCCAGAGGAAGCCATTAGGTAAAGCATTGTGAATAGTATGGTCGCTGTTCTTTTCAAGTCCCGTAAATATACGCAGGTTTAACTAAAATGGTTTTTAGCATGCAAAATACCCTCATAGATCCCTATAAAGACCATTCAATCAAATTCTACAAGATAAGCACTAAACTATTTGCAACATTGTTGCACTTGTATTAATCTTGCATTCACGAAACACATAAAAACAAATCATCTCATGAAGACAATTAATAGTATTAAGTATTTTACATTCTTAGTAATGATTTTAGCCCTTTCATCCTGCGGTACGGACGACCCAGAGCCAGTGAACGAGGAAGAGCTTATCACAACCGTGAGAGTAACTTTCAGCAATGCTGCCACACCTAACGTAGTGGCCACATTCACTGATCTTGACGGACCAGGCGGTGATGCACCAATAATCGTAAATCCTACTTTAGCTGCCAACACTACCTATAGCGTTTCTGTTGAGTTTTTGAATGAGCAAGACAGTCCAGCAGAGGATATTACCGAAGAAGTAGCAGAAGAAGCTGACGAGCATCAAGTGTTTGTTGTTCCCGGAAATGGACTGAACCTGACGTATACTTACGATGATGAAGATGGAAATAGCAATCCAATTGGATTAGCTGGAACGGTGACCACAACGGATGCCAGTACTGGTAATTTGACGGTTACGCTTATCCATGAGCCGGACAAAACAGCTGCTAACGTTAACTCAGGAGACCCAACTAATGCGGGTGGAGAGACTGATGTAACAGTAACATTCAGCGTGACGATTCGATAGTTAATATATTTTGCAATAGTTTTAAGGAGTGCTAACGCACTCCTTTTTTTATGCTTCAAATCTATTTCTCAGCCCCGTATCGGATGCTAAATGCTTTCATTTATCTATAAAAAAAGTCCCATTGCTTTAAAACGATGGGACTGCAAGTAAAGAGTTAGGTTCATCCATTTTTAACGTTGGCACCTAGGATGAGTTAGTACCAACGGTTTTAATTAAATTTCTAGTCAAATCTAAATAGTGGATTCACTTAAAAAAACTATTTTGGCTAAATCTTCAGAAAAAATACGTGCTTAAAAATATAATTCAATACATCTATACTGGCTGGTGTGGTCTAATGTTCGTCATACCCATGGTGATCTTTACCCCTTTAATGGTCATCCCTTTACTCATCTCGAAAAAACTTGACGGCATTACATTCTTTTTTATTCGTTGCTGGGTTTACATGTTCGGTATAACTACTGGGATATGGTTCGTTGGCCACAACAAGAAATCAGTGGACCGCAAACGCTCTTACATTTTTGTAATCAACCACACGTCATTTTTAGATGCTTGCGCCATTCCTATTGCCATTCCCTCCAGTCTAGTTGGTCTTGGTAAAAAAGAACTTTCGGAAATTCCGATCTTCGGATGGGTGACCAGCAAGTGGGCCATTTGGGTTGATAGATCTAGTCCAGAAAGCAGAAAAGAAGGAAGTCGAAAAATGAAAGAAGTCCTGAACGGTGGTACTTCTGTACTCATTGCACCTGAAGGCACACGGAACAATACTGATGAATTACTCCTTCCCTTCAGACACGGTCCCTTTCGATTGGCCATTGAATCCCAAATCTCTATTATACCCGTCATCATTCATGATGCGGGTAAATTGATGAGACGCGGAAGTCTTTTATTGAAACCTGGCGTTGTTCACTCCTATGTGCTTCCCGAAGTGCCTGTAAAAGGACTCACGGAGGACGATGTAACTGACTTGACTGACAAGGTTTTTAAAATGATGAAAGAAAAGATAGTAGAGCTGAATGGAAGCCGCTAATTTTGTTTGGCACTGTTTTTTCAATGGTCAATACAAAATCAAACAATAAGGCTTATGAACACTTTTCACAAAACTATCTTACTTGGGTTCATAGCACTTTCACTTGCCGCATGTGCAACTGGGAAAAATGCCTTTGATAAAGGTGATTATGAAACTGCCTTGGATCGCTCAGTTAATCGCTTACAAGCAAATCCCAATAACAAAAAAGCACAAGATGTCTTAATTGATGGCTATCGAGTAGCCTCTGAATTTCACTTAAAACGCGTACAGCAATTCAATAAAGGTGGAGACACCTTTATGTGGGAAGGTATTTATAATGAGTATGCGAAACTGAACAGGTATTACCAAGATATACAAAGGTGTCCTTCTTGCATGGACTTAGTTGCTCCACGGGAATACATCGCTGAGCAAAGAGAAGCCGGTGAGCGCGCTGCAGCAGTGCAATTAGCACTAGGCACTGACGCCCTAGCAATCAATACGATAGAAACAGGACGACAGGCCTTTGGTCACTTTGAGAGGGCTTTGAGGTATTCCAATAATATTCAGGGTATCGATTCTCTACTGTCTCAGGCACGCCAAGTGGCGACAGTACGTGTTTTAATAGAACCAATCCCTATTCATTCTAGAAACCTGGAGTTGACTAACGAGTATTTTGAAAATAAAATGTTCGAATACCTTGATCGCTACAGCCAAGATCGATTCGTACGGTTCCTTACTATGAGCGAATCGGAGCAACAAGAGATTCAACCTGACCACATTCTATCAATGGGTTTTGATGATTTCGTTTTGGGACAAGCCAAAATTGTTACAAAAATAGTTGCGCTAAAAAGAGACAGCGTAGTAGTCGGACAATACAAAGACAATAGCGGAGTCGAGCATGATGTTTTCGGCACTGTAAAAGCCGAGTTTACATCAAATGCGAAAACGCTCTTCTCTGCCGGAGTTCTGAATTTCGAAATTCGAGATGCCTATACTGATAAAGTGCTTACTAACCGAAAAATTAGAAGTGAAGATATCTGGAGACATGAGTGGGCCTCTTTCAATGGAGATGAACGTGCTTTGAATAAGGATGAAATTCAACAATCAAAGCGAAAAGAGTTGCCGCCTCCTAGCCCACAAACACTTTTCATAAGTTTCATTGATAGGGTGTATGAACAAGTCGAAGGGAATGTTCGGCAGTTTTATCAAAACACTAAGCTTTAGAATTGAGCCCAAAATTACTTGGGCTTTTTTTCAGTTCATTTGGTGTGTTAGCTGAGTTATAGTTGTAAATTTTGCCATGACTAAGTCCGCAAACAAACTATGGGCACTCGCAAATGCCTTTGTACTCCTTTTAGTTATTTATTGGAATTACTACGCCAATGCACAGGGTATCAATGAAAATTCAGTGGGCTCATTAAGTGCTGAGTACGACAACTTGTTTACCCCGTCTAGCTATGCATTCTCCATTTGGGGCTTAATCTATATTGCATTAACAATCAACGCAGCATTTCAAGTGCGGGCAGCTTTCAAAAACATTAACACCTCATTTTTCAAACCCCTTGGACCATTTTTAATGGTCGCCAATATTGGAAATGCCTTGTGGATCTGGTTGTGGCTAACAGAACGCACTGGATTAAGCGTCATCACCATGCTAGTAATTCTTGTGTGCCTATTAACAGCAGTCATTCGATTGGGAATCAAAAGCGGGGATCGTAGTCCCGCTGCAATCAAACGTTGGGTATGGTGGCCTATTTCGCTGTACGCGGGATGGATTACTGTAGCGACAGTAGCCAATATCTCGGCCTATCTGGCTAAGATCAATTGGAGTCTCTGGCTCACTGAAGTCAACTGGGCCATGTCAATGATCGTCATTGCCACGATAGTTTATCTCTTCGTTTTGATCAAAAGAGGTATGATTACCTTTTCACTTGTGGGGGTTTGGGCATTTGCAGCCATAGCCCACAAACAGTGGGGTTTGATACCAGGACTTGCTTGGGTAGCAGCATCATCGGCTGCGATTATCTTCATTTTTGCTATAATTACTAAAGTGAAAGACCTGCCGTCAAAGTCAGCATAAGGAGCCTTCCATTCTGTCTTTAGTAGAATTGCTTGCAGGGTTAATAGTTTCCCTCCTTGCCTTCAGTTTTCTTTCTTTCCGTATATGGAAAAAACAAATCTCCAGACTGCGGCAAATCATTCACCAACTGTCTGGAGATTCTTGATAAGCTATTTTGAAGTCATTGCTCTTAGAATATCGTGTCTTGTGATGATACGTGGTGCTCTATTCTCATCTCTTACCATTACTGCAGGATTATCCTTATTGATTACCGATGACAATACATCTAGTGTATTATCAAGTGGGACAAACTGAAAAGGCTTATCCATCACATCAGAAACTGACTTACTCTGAAGTTCAGAATCCTCAATCATTTGGGCTAATAGTTTCGAGTCAATCAGACTACCAACGAAATTATCCCCGTCAACAACTGGTAGTTGCGAAATACTATTAGAAGTCATCACTCTGATGGCATCACCAACAGTTGCCGTATGATCAATAGTTGTTAAATGGCCATTATCCTCTTGATGGGCAAGAAGATCAGCAGCAGTTTCGAACACTCTTTCCTCCACAAAACCACGGGCTTTCATCCATTCATCATTGTAGATTTTGCCTAAGTAACGCGTACCATGATCAGGAAGGATGATCACCATTATGTCATCATCTGTCATATTTTCCTTTGCCCATTCTAAAGCACCGGCAACAGCTGAACCGCATGACCAACCACAGAACAGACCTTCTTCACGCGCTAATCTTCTTGTCATGATTGCACCATCCTTATCAGTCACCTTTACAAAATGGTCAATCATATCGAAGTCTACATTCTTTGGAAGAATGTCTTCGCCAATGCCTTCAGTCAGGTAAGGATATATCTCTTTCTCATCGAAGACGCCTGTCTCTTTGTATTTTTTGAATACTGAACCGTAGGTATCTATACCAACCGAAACTACAGCAGGGTTTTGCTCTTTCAAATATTTGGAGGTACCACACATAGACCCACCAGTACCAACACCAGCAGCCCAATGGGTAATTTTACCCTCGGTATCTCTCCAAATCTCAGGACCTGTAGTTTCATAATGTGCTTGCGCATTAGATTCATTATCATACTGGTTTGGATAGTATGAGTTTTCAATCTCTTTATTCAGTTTAGAGGCAATAGAGTAATAAGACCTTGGATCGTCTGGTTCTACGTTAGTAGGACAAACGATAACTTCGGCACCTACCGCTCTCAGAATATCCATCTTTTCTGGGGACTGCTTATCAGCTAATGTGAAAATACACTTGTAGCCTTTTGCAATGGCACCTAGCGCTAAGCCCATTCCTGTGTTTCCCGAAGTACCTTCGATGATGGTTCCTCCTGGCTTCAGATCGCCACGTTTTTCAGCATCCTCAATCATCTTGATAGCCATTCTATCTTTCATGGAATTACCTGGGTTGAAGTATTCTACTTTAACGAGAATCGTTCCTGGCACACCTTTGTTGACCTTATTGAGCTTAACTAAAGGTGTATCTCCAATAGTTTCGATGATTGAGTTATAGTAACGCATTTTCCTTCTTCTATATGTTTTTACAAAGCTAGGGCTTTATCAATCGATTGCGAAATGACACAAGCCCAAACAAGTTTTCTTTACAATAAGCTAATCTTAATTCATTCTAAGGAAGTCGCTCACCATGGTAGCATAGCGTTCCTTAAACTCAGGTTGAGTATAAATTTGTACATGATCCGCACCTTTAAACAGAATTGGATAGACGTGCATCATTCCTTCAATTTCTGCTTCCAAAATTTCTGAAGGCGTAGTGGCATCGCCATTTCCATAAAGCACCAGTGTGGGCACTTTATTATTGGAGAGCAGGTATGAAAATTTCATATTATCACCCCATCCGTCAATCACTTTTTCGAAGCCTTTCCATGATTCATTAAAAATGAAGTTTGGGATACCCATATCGGCACCAGCTACTCTAGCCGTCTCTTTGATATTACTTAAAGGACTCGCAAGGATCAACTTAGTGACCTTAAGCCCTTCCTTTTGCTGGAGTTCGACCAAATCCGGTCTGTTGATTGCTGTAGCACTGGCCATGGCGCCCATTGAAAAGCCCCAAAGCACAAACTCTTCTTGCTGATAAGACCCTTTCAGCATGCTCATTGCTGCAGTGATATCTTCAGCAAATTCATAACCCATTCCCGTCTTAGCTTCGTCAGAGTTTCCTGAGTTTCTTAAATCTGGAATAAAAACATTGTATAGGGAGTCAAGTCCTTTGTCTTTGACAATTTCTAAGTACTTCATTGCCTTCAACCTATTCGAGGTTCTGCCGTGGCTGATGATCAATGTT
>CBFIAY010000043.1:0-2508 GCA_965660665.1 Roseivirga sp.
GCTTGGGTGAGGTTCAAGAGATGATTGATATCTGTGACTTCGCAGTCGGACTTTCGCGCCAATTGCATGGCTTAACGATCAAATCTGAGCGACCAGGTCACCATATGCAAGAACAATGGCATCCATTGGGGATTGTAGGTATCATTTCTGCATTCAATTTTCCTGTAGCGGTGTGGGCTTGGAATACGGCTTTGGCATGGATTTGTGGAGATACCTGCGTTTGGAAGCCATCAGAGAAGACGCCTCTTTGTGGTGTTGCATGTCAGAACATCATCGCTGAGGTGTTAAAAGAAAATAACCTTCCAGAAGGCATCTCATGTATGATCAATGGTGATTATAAAGTAGGTGAGATGATGACGTCTGATCCTCGAGTGCCTTTAGTTTCAGCAACTGGATCTATCCGTATGGGTAAAATAGTTGCTCAGGCTGTTGCAGGACGATTAGGTAAATCTATTCTTGAACTAGGCGGAAATAATGCCATGATCATTACACCAGAGGCTGATCTTAAAATAACAGTAATTGGTGGTGTGTTTGGTGCCGTTGGAACAGCTGGTCAGAGATGTACTTCAACAAGGAGACTTATTATCCATGAGTCTATCTACGAAACAGTCAAAAATGCTTTGACAAGTGCCTATTCACAGTTAAGAATTGGTAATCCTTTAGATGAGAACAACCACGTTGGGCCACTTATCGACACGGACGCAGTTAAAAGTTACACTACAGCGATCGAAAAGGCTAAGTATGAAGGAGGTAATGTTTTAGTCGAAGGTGGAGTATTAGAAGGTGCAGGCTATGAGAGCGGATGCTATGTAAAGCCTTGTATTATCGAAGCTAAGAATGAATACCAAATTGTTCAGGACGAGACATTCGCGCCAATTCTTTACTTATTAAAATACAGTGGAGATGTGAATGATGCTATTGCTATTCAGAATGGTGTTGCTCAAGGATTGTCATCAGCAATTATGACAAATAATATTCAAGAAGCGCATCAGTTCTTATCTGCTGCAGGATCTGATTGCGGTATTGCGAATGTAAATATTGGTACTTCTGGTGCTGAAATTGGCGGTGCCTTCGGTGGTGAGAAAGAAACCGGTGGAGGTAGAGAGTCTGGGTCTGATGCCTGGAAAGCATATATGAGAAGACAGACTAATACGTTGAACTATACGACTGAACTTCCTTTAGCACAAGGGATTAAGTTCGATTTGTAAGAAGTTCTTAAATATTAAAAGAAAAAGGCGTCATTGATGCCTTTTTCTTTTAATGCATTTATCATCTACCTAATACTAATTTCGCCCATGCAGCATTTGCTTTGGGCAAAAGGTTGATTTGATCCTTGTTCCAAGACTTGAGGGTATTCGTAAACCTGAAGTTGTAGTACAAGAATAACTTCCCGTTAATGATCTTAAATGTCTCAGGGTCTATTTTGACTTTATCTCCATCAGCCATTGCATAAGCGCAGAAACCTCCATACTGAGGTGCATATTTTTGTGGATTCTTAATAAATAGCTGGCGATTTTTGGCGGATTTAAAGTAGTATGTCACGCCCTCTAAAGTGTGACCAATGTTCTCTGATCCTTTAACTGCTTTGTTTTCAGTAAAGTAGGCCACAGGGTCATATCCTTGTAAGGCGAGTCCTTTTTTTAGGTTGTAATGTTTTAAATCATAGCTACCACTTTGAGCCATTGAAATGTTGCTGCCAGTAAAGCCAATTAGAAGAATTGTAAACAGTGTTAAGGTGCTTTTCATGCTAAGAGTTTTACAAGTATAGACCTATCTACGTAATCGATCTTCTTAAGGATTTGGTAAATAAGTGATTTGTTGACATTTTTCTACCCTCATGCTAATGATATCGCTTGAAATAAAACTATGATAATTCGTGAGAAATGATTGAAGACTCAGCCCTAACAATTGGTTAGAGCTAGGAGATTGACTTCCAAAATCTTCGAAGTAATCGGTAACTGCTGAAATGAAGTCTACTACTTTAGAATTTAGTGTGAAGGTGCTCGGAATCAAAAGAGGGTTTTCAGGTTAAAACTTAAGGACAATATCGATTGCTGGAAAGCCCCCCTGGAAGATAAGTAAGTCAAGTGTTAGCTTCTTTGCCATATAACGTAGGCCTCCCGATACTAATGCCTCATCCTCAGAAGTGAGAATATAGTTTTCAGTGATAAATGCCAGGCGGCCCGACAAACGAGTCATTCCGCCAATTGTCAATAAGCCTGTATTGTTGATGTCTCCATTGGCAAGGGCATATCCTGTGCCAAATGTCACATTTTGTTCCTTGTTTCCATAGGTTAAAAGTGCATTAAGACTGCCTAAGCTTAAGTCTCCCAAAAGGTCTCCAACTGAGGTTAAATAAGAAAAAGACACAGCTCCTTGTAGCTTATTGCTAATGGGAACACCATACTTCAGGTTTGTAAATAGGATGGGCGATCCGCTAAACAGAGAGATGATTTCTGTTCCTGCTAAGACACTAAAACGATCTGTTATGCCATAGCTGATAAGGTT
>CBFIAY010000043.1:2608-6716 GCA_965660665.1 Roseivirga sp.
GATCCGCTAAACAGAGAGATGATTTCTGTTCCTGCTAAAACACTAAAACGATCTGTTATGCCATAGCTGATAAGGTTGATGAGTCCATAAATGTTTTGGTAGTAGCCCTCACCTTTGTCTAAAGTGTATGCAGACTGGCCAACAAAGTATCTTGTTGGGTTAGGATTCGGCATTCTTCCTTTTTTATCTAGATAGATGGTCTTTAGAACTTCCGCCTTCTTAAAGGTTAGCAGTCCAAGCGATGTGCTGCTTACCACTATTTCGCGTTCGTTTTCGCTGACTAATTCACCTTTGATTTCAGATTTATCGAGGAGAATAATGATGACCTTATTGCCGATATGCTCGTTCTCCGTTTGGCCATTTACGACTATTGATAAAAATAGGCTTAGACTAAAGAATAGAATTGCTGACCTCATATTGTTTTCTTGATATTTCTTGAATTAAGAGTCGTTGACCACTTTCTGATCAAAAGATAGGCCAAATATCCCTTATTGCAGCTGTCCATTGATAAATCACTTTTCAAGAAGAGGGAAAGAAATAAATTTGATTGTAACTCTATCTAAGTGATTGTAACTAATGGAAATATAGTAGAATAGGTATTTATAGTTAGGCGTGACAAGTAAGTTGTCTGCTAGAGGATCGTCCTACGGACGGTAGAACGACAAAGTGTTGGTGAACACTTATTCTTGACAAAACTAAGTTTATGTTCTGGCGTTGATTATCTTTCGAATAGAGTTATGAGGCACAGATTACCACTTTTTTTGGTAAAAATATTTTATTATGAATACTGGCCCTTTTGGTTGTTTTTTCTCCCATTAGTGCCCTACTGGATCTATTTGTCTTTTAGGGCAAAGTCTCTGACTTATTTTACAGCGGCTAATCCAGGTATCATTCATGGTGGAGTTTTTGGGGAGTCTAAAATTGATATCCTTAAGAAGATTAAACCACAATATCATCCGACAACATTGCTCTTCAAAGTGTCGGCCACCTTTCCTGAAGTGATCAGTAGTGTTCAGCAATCTAGCTTGAGCTTCCCGATGATCATAAAGCCGAATGTAGGAGAAAGAGGGGCTGAGGTCGAAAAAATTGAAAGTGAATTAGCGCTTGCTCATTATCTTAAGCGAAATGGCCAAGATTTCATCATTCAGGAATTTATTGATTATGAAATCGAGTTAGGTGTTTTATATTACAAACTCCCAATTTCTGGGTATAGTGACATCATTTCAATTGTCCAAAAGGAGTTTTTGGGGGTTACGGGTGATGGTGTTTCAACGATGCTTGAACTTCTGTGTCAAAATGAGCGGGCAATGCTTCAAATGACTTCGTTGAAAAAAAAGCACGGTGCTCATTTGAATGATGTATTAGCGAAGGGTGTTTATGAAAACTTACAGCCAATTGGAAATCATTGTTTAGGAACTAAATTCTTGAGCGGTCAACATTTGATCAATGCAGAATTGGTGAGCGTATTTGATGAAATCTCCCATGGAATTGAAGGGTTTAGTTTTGGCCGATTTGATTTAAAGGTGAATTCTTTTGAAGACCTTTATGCTGGTAAAAACATCAAGGTCATGGAGCTCAACGGAGTGACGTCCGAGCCAGGCCATATATTTGATCCTAAGTTCAATTTACTCCGAGCTTACAAGGATACAATGATCAGTATGAACGCATCGTGTTTAGTGAGCATTGAGAACATGAAAAATGGAACATTAGTGACACCATTTTGGACCATGGTTAGGCTATTGAGAAGTCATTTCTCAGTGAAGGTGGAAGAACAAAACTTGGAAGGTCGTGTTAAAACCGTGTGGGCCAAATGATTTGGCCCATCATTGAAGCTTTGATTATTGCTACGGCAATTAGTTTTGCTGGTTCGGTGCAATTAGGCCCTGTGAACTTCGGAACTATTCACACAGCACTTCACAAAAATAAGAAAGCAGCTATCATCTTTGGATTTGGTGGTAGCTTACCCGAGCTATTGTATTGTGGGCTTGCTATAGGCAGCTCTAATTTTATAGCGCAATATGAAGGCTTTGAAAACTACCTCAAGTATTTGACAATTGGTGTTCTATTCTTCTTCGGAATATACCTGATCTTCCAGAAAGACGCTTCAGAGCATAAACATAAATCACAGAAGAAAGGTAATGAGCTTTGGCTTGGTGCAACCTTTGGTTTGCTAAACCCACAACTCTATCCCTTTTGGCTTTTTATTATTACCTATCTCAGAACTAACTCTATTCTGGAAAACGATATGTGGCCTGTACAGGTCGCTTTTGTAGTAGGATCAGTTTTAGGTGCATTTCTGCTTCAGTTACTGGTTGCAGAGTTCACCACCCGAAAGAGGGAGTTCATCTATTTGAGATTAACGAAAAACTATAATAAGGTGCTGGGAGTGGTTATTATCACGATCGCCATTTTTCAACTCTTCATAAATTCATGATTTATGTTCGATTTTTAGATTCATAAGAATGAAAAGAGACAAATCATTTATTTCATGCAACCACTAGATGGTGTTTGATGTCTATAGCATAGATATTAAAAGGTCATGGATATGAAAAACATTTTTAAAACTCAAATCACAATCATTTTACTTTTCGTTGGTTCAGTCGCTTTTGCTCAGAATAGTGAAACTAGGGATCTCGATAAATTCTCGGAATTAAAGGTATCCGAGGGCATTGAGGTTGTGGCCAAAAAGGGAAACGAGAATAGCGTAGAAATTGCCGTTTCTAGGACAGACATAGATAGAATTGTTACCGAAGTAAGAGGTGATAGGTTAAGCATTTATGTGAAAAGGAACTCTTGGTCAAGCAGAAATCAGAGTGGTAAGATTAGGGTAACCTTGATATATACTGAAGAGATTAATGAGATTATAGCAAATACAAGTGCTGAAGTAATTTTTGAAGATATGATTAAGACAAGAAAACTTTCTATAACCACAAGCACATCTGGTGCGGTTGAGGCTAAAGTTCAAGTCGAGAGGTTAGATTTAAGTGCTACCACTTCGGGTAGAATTGAAATGACAGGTAATGCAGAGGAGGTAGAAGCGACAGCGTCTACGGGTGGAACCATCTACGCTTACGATGTGGAGGCAATGGAAGTGTATGCAAAAGCTAATACTGGAGCAGACGTGTGTGTAAATGCACAAGATAAATTAAGAGCAACTGCTAATACTGGAGGTAGTGTTAGCTATCGAGGGAAACCTAAAGTAGACGTTCGCTCAAGCACAGGCGGGAGTGTGAGAAGCGCGCGATAATTAGCTTATTTCACCAATGAGCAATTTTGAAATAATCTTAGCTTTGAGTTATAAGCTTCGATTATGAAAACAAGAATTATAATTGGAGCCCTATCAGGGCTCTTTCTTTTTAGTACCTCTATAAAGGCTCAAGTTGATAAGCAGGCAATTAAAGACGCTATCATGACCATGTTCGATGGTATGCGCGCTGGAGATAGTGCAATGGTCCACTCTGTGTTTAGCGACCAGGTAGTATTTCAGCGTGTTCAAGAAAATTCTCAGGGGATAGCTAGAGTAGTCAGTAGTGACTTTTCGAGCTTTCTAAAGTCAATTGGCACGCCTCATGATCAGGTCTGGGATGAAAGAATTGAATTTGGAACTATAGAGTTTTACGGAAAAATGGCTTCTGTGTGGACTCCGTTTAAGTTTTACCGCGGAGATCAGTTTTCACACTGTGGCGTGAATGTGTTTAAGCTCTATAAGTCCGAAGAGGGGTGGAAAATATTCCACCTTGTTGATACGAGCCGGAATGAGAATTGCGTTGGAGGATAAAAAAAACGCCCCGAAAGGGGCGTTCTTACTTACCTTTTACGGTAATGGCTCTCTATAATATCTCTCACTGAAACGCGCTGGTGATTGAAATTGTGGGAACCTTGTGAACTGGTAAAGCCGCTCGAATGCGTTTTAACCTTGTCTGTACTAGACTCATTCGTTTGGCGACTCTTTTTTAATTCCTCCATTAGTTTACTCCGCTTAAATTCTAACAACAAAATTATGCAATCGATTGCATAATCCAAGCCTAATAAAAAAAAAAAAAAAATTTTATTTCTTTGAATGATTGAATTGAGCCTTAGATAATTATAGTACCACCTAGCGGTTCTT
>CBFIAY010000044.1:0-6464 GCA_965660665.1 Roseivirga sp.
ACCACAGACAGCAAATAAAAACGACTGGTCTTCGAAAACTTGACTTGATAGTCTGCCGTGGCGATAGCATTATCCAAATCGCCAACCATACTATCATCAAAGTTGTCTTGTACTTTCAGTCTTTTGTTTCTGATGTAAAAGATAAAGCCTGCCGTCAGATACATCATGACCATCATTAAGCTGCCTGATATGCTGTAATTGTCCTTCAATAGGCTTGGTACTAAGATCATTGTGGCGGCAATAATATTGGCACCAATAAATATCTTTTCTGTTAAGTCAGCAGTTCTTCTTGCCTTATTCTTCTTCTTGATTACACGATTGTGCAGAGCAGATTCGTCAATAGCATACATTGCCTGACCATTCTGCGCGTCCCATATTTTTTTCATTTCTTCGAACTCCATTTTACGTCACTTTTTCTGATTGTTTGCTCAGATGTTTCTTGATTCTACTGATCCTTACACCTACATAACTTTCTGAAATACCCACGATCTTAGACATCTCTTTATAACTAAATCCATCTAGTAATAAGAGGCATAAAGACCTGTCTATACTTTCTAGGCGAGCAATTTGTTCGTATAGCCAGTCCAACCTCGGATCAGAAAAATCTGACTGCTCGGTTAAAACATGTGCTTTTTGATCAATATCCTCTCGCCCCTCCTGATGCTTACGCTCTTTACTGGTCCATTTAAGAGCAGTATTCAGCGCAATTCTATACATCCAAGTGGTGACTGCGCAGTCGTTCCTGAATTTTGGGACAGATCGCCAAACCTGAACGGCCATCTCTTGAAAGAGATCCTCTTGATCTTCTAGGTTGAACCCATAAGCTCGTACCACTTTGAAGAGGATGCCCTTATAGTCTTTCAACCAGTCATTAAAGACTTGAGATTGTTGTTGTTCAGTCATTTAGCGAATTGTCAATAAGTTAGTACTTCGCAAGCATCGTTTTCTTACAACCCCATAGAGTTTTTTTAATAAAAAATCATAAGCAACTGATTTACAAAGGACTACATAGATTTTTGATTGATGAAATATTGTTTCCCTCGACCAAACCACCCCTGCTATTTTCGAAAATGAAAAACGTTCCGTTATCGGTTTCTTAAACCCATTTTATTAAGTTAGTCGAGACATTCTTACTAAGTCAAGTCGAAAGACTTGACAATTGGGTAAGTAAAAACTTGACACAGTAAGGTCAAAGCTCTTCAGTGAGCGTAAAAAGCTTTACCAGCCAGTCATAACAAGCACCAAGACAGAATCGATAATATGAGCCAAGTACTTCACCTAGAAAAAGACCTTCAAGAACTCTTTATTGACCTTCATGCCTCTGGCTTGTGGGAAGATGGTAAAGAAATCTCAGATGCAATTATCAAAGAATCTCCAGATAAGGTCCTGAGCAAGTATAATCGTGAAAAAGAATCGACAGACTTCGACTTAAAAGCTTTTTTCAATCAGCATTTCGCTAAGGCGCCCACTAGAGAGATTGATTACGTAAGTGACAAAGAGGCTCCAGTGGTTGATCACATCAATAAACTTTGGCCTATCCTCGCGAGAACACCCGAAAAGAATGATTTCTATTCGACTCTCGTCCAGCTGCCTTACCCATATATAGTACCCGGTGGCAGGTTCAATGAAATATATTATTGGGACAGTTACTTTACCATGCTTGGCCTTGCGGTAAGTGGAAAAGTTGAGATGATCGAAGACATGGTCAAGAATTTCGCTTGGATGATTGAGGAGATTGGTTTCATTCCAAATGGCAATAGAAGCTATTATCTGGGACGTTCTCAACCGCCTTTCTTTTCTTTAATGGTCGCCTTATTGGCAGAAGAAAAAGACAGGTCAATACTTAACCAATTTCTTCCGGCATTAGAAAAGGAGTACAAGTTCTGGATGGAAGGATCAGACAAGCTCACCACAGACACGCCTACATTTAAGCGTGTGATTTTGATGGAAAATGGCGCGATACTGAACCGTCACTTTGACAACATTCCAAATCCAAGAGCAGAGATGTATCAGGATGATGTGGAGCTCATTGAATCACAAGGAGCGGCTGGTAAAAAGACACTCTTAAACATTAGAGCCGCTTGCGAATCAGGATGGGATTTTAGTTCCCGCTGGTGTACCGATTTTGACAAACTTGACACAATCCGTACGACCGACCTGGTACAAGTAGACTTAAACTGCCTACTGTATCACTTAGAAAAATTGATTGCCAGTATTCATCAAGAAAATCGAGATACCGCGAAGTATGAGGTGTACTATGCTTTATGCGAAAAAAGGAAAGAAGCCATAAACACCTACTTCTGGAATGCCGATGCATGCTACTTCTTCGATTACAATTGGTTAGAAAAATCACAGACTACTTCTATCAATGCTGCTGCTGCATTTCCTTTATTCTTTGAAATCTGCAGTGCAGATCAAGCCAGAGGTGTAGCGAAAATGATAGACAAAGAGCTATTAAGAGATGGCGGTCTTGTCACCACAAACTTTAATTCGGGTCAACAATGGGATGCTCCCAACGGATGGGCACCCCTCCAGTGGATGGCTATCAAAGGTCTACGCAACTATGGGCACGATCAGCTAGCTGGCCAAATCAAAGAACGATGGGTATCGCTTAACGTAAAAGTTTTCAAGAACACAGGGAAACTGATGGAAAAGTACAATGTAGAAGATACTAACCTACTCAGTGGCGGGGGTGAGTACCCTGTCCAAGATGGCTTCGGCTGGACCAATGGCGTATTGCTAAAATTACTGTCCGAAGACTAGTAAAATACATCTCCCCATGTAGCGTTTCTGTAAACAGCACGTTATACCGTTGGAATTCATTAATTTTGAGATTCCAGACACTAAAAAGATGAAAAGAAATATATTAAGCTGCTTACTTTTCGGACTCTTGGCGGCATGCTCAAGTGGTAGTGATAGCGCCCCATTTGTCGTCATAACAGGAGAGATAGAACAAGTCTTTACCGTAGACTGGAGAGGGCTTCCTGCTAACCAAACGATCCCGATTACATTTCCAGCATCTTATCGAGAGGTCTCCTTCATAAGTATTCAAGATTTTGATATTCAGGATGCTGACCAATTCTTCGATCCTACGATTAGTGCCATGTACTATGATATAAGCGGCTGGGATGATGTCAATTCTGCAGGGCTCTTTGAAGTCACTATAAGTGTAATCGGCAACAATGGCCTCCCTAGAAGACTGACAACTTTTTCAATCAGCAACCTTGCAAATACGGTTACACTTAACAACAATCAAGCTGTACTGGCCAAGGAAGTCATCTATAATAACACAGAAGGTAGTGTCGTAGTCGATGGGCTCGTGTTTGCCAGCCAGTCGATACTCCAAGGAAGACTCACCTTAGAAATCGAAATTGCTGGAAGGAATGTGGTACTTCAGTCCCCAGATCAGTTCGACATAACCTTATCCATGGAACTCTCTGCCTTGGCCAGTGTAAACGATTAAGCGCAATCTTAAAACGCTTAACAATTCCTATTACTCTTTTGATAAGACTTTTACCAGCCAAAGGATAAGGTAAAAACCAATGCCTATCCCAAATAAAAAGAAGGCAATCACAAAACCGATACGAACCGCTGTCTCATCAACATTAAGTTTATCTCCAAGCCATCCTGATACTCCTAAAATCATACACGCTAAGTTTAAGCCTTGATATTAGCAGTTTTAATCAAAAACTGCAAGCGATCTTCTAATCACTCAATGCATTGATAGGGTCCTTAGCCAAAGCGCGCAGGGTATGAAATAAGATGGCTAAGCACGTAACCGAAGCAAGAAGTGCGATAGCAATCACGAAGCCATCAATCGGCACTGCAATTCGATAGGCAAAATCTTGAAGCCATAGTTGTGACAGGAAATAAGCCAAGGGCACAGCAATGAGGAATGTGACAAAGAGTATTGAAAGAAATTCGCTATAAATAATGCCAATAATATTGCCATGAGAGGCTCCAAAGATTTTCCGCAAGCCCATTTCCTTGAATCTCTTCTGAACCACTAGAGACACTAATCCAAAAACACCAAGTGCTCCGATCACTACCGAGACCACCATTGAAAGATTACCAATATCTCCCCAAACCTTCTCAGACTGATAAAGTGATGCTAAATCATTCGTAAGCGAGGTGCTGGTGAATGGCTGTTCATAGGCAGTTTTGTACCATAAGCCAGACACTTGTTGCGCAACTTGGTCCTCATCAACTCCTTGATACTTGATAATCATGTAATCCTCTAAGGCTACCCCTGGCTGAAAGACCAATGGCTGAATCCTATTGTGCAGTGTCTCATAATTGAAATCCTGAATGACTCCTACAATCATATACTTCTCCCCATTATAATACATGGGCTTGCCCAATGCCTCCAACGGATCCCCTAGTTCAAAAGCATCGAGGACCGTTTCATTCACAACGACTGGATTTGTCGACTCATCTTTAAGAAATTCAAAGTCAGTCCCAGTTAATACCCTTATCCCCAGTGATTGAAAATAGTGGTCATCAATATCCCCAACATTCATCAGAATTGAGTCTAAGGCTGCTGGCTCAGGCTTATAGTAATGGGTAGCATAAGGCCTGCCCGGAACGGTGCTTGCCCTCGAAACTGCTGTAACGCCTGCAACTCCAAGCACATCATCTTTAAAGCTTTGGTAGCCCATATGAACTCCTCTGTCTCTGATAGGAATAATCATGACACTTGCTTGATCAAAGCCAAGGTCTTTAGATTTGACAAAATCAGCTTGCCTATTAATTGTTACCGCGCCCACAATCAAAACTACGGATACTACAAACTGAAAAATCATTAAGCCTTTTCTCAGGTAACCAATTCTTCCGAGGGTCACTACATTTAATAATACATCTGTCAGTTCCATCCTAATAATGACTATGGCAGGAGCCATCCCTGAAATAATGGCGGTCAAGAAAATTAGCCCCGCAATGACCAACCAAATATCCCACTGAGCGATAGGATTGAGTATTAAATTGGTATCTAGCATCCCATTGAAAGGCGTAATCATAAAGAATAAGGCTATGAGCGACATGGCAATTGACATGGATATGGTGAGCATAGCCTCGAGTATAAACTGAAAGTAAATATGTTGTGAAAAGGCTCCTGACACCATCCTCACACCCATTTCCTTCAACCTCTCCACAGAAGTAGAAACCGCAGAATTGATATAATTAATGGTGGCTAAAATGATGACTATTATTGCAATGATCAGAACAACTCTAACAAACATGATGTCACTTTGCTCTTCTATCTCTGCAATAGCATCTGATCTTAAATGAATATATAAAAGTGGCTGCAAGCGGATCCGTTCTTCTGGAAATCGATCGAACAACCAATCTTGATATCGAATATTGAAAGAGTTAATTTCTGTGCCCGGCCGAAAGTGTATGTAACTATAAAACCAATTGTACGCTCCTGTGAGCACATCTGAACTCATCACTCTTGGTAAAGTGGGCATAGAAGCTAGAAAGTCAAACTCAAAATGAGCCCCAACATCTCGTATATCTTTTACAACCCCAGTAATGGCCAAGTCATATTTCAGTTCATATCTCAAAACGCGACCTAGAGGGTCTTCATCGCCAAAGTATTTTTTGGCCATCCGTTCGGTAATCACCAATGAATTAGGTGTGGAAAGTGCCGTTTCAGGATCACCGAGAATCAATTCATAGCCGAATACGTCAAAGAAAGAAGAGTCTGCAAAGAGAAAGTCCTTTTCGTAAAAACCATTATCTTCTTGACTCAAAAAAGGCACATTCCAATGCTTAAAAAGCAACGTAGTGTTCTCGATCTCTGAGAACTCCTCCGTCAAGGAGAGCATAATACGTGGACTGGTCTTCGCTACGATTTGCGTATTATTCCCCAAATCTTCCATCCTAAGGAGTCGGTATGTCTGCTCTGGCTGATGATGAAACTTATCATAGTCCAACTCATATTGTGCATACAGAATTAATAATACCGTAAGCGTAATGCCAATACTCAAACCCAATAGGTTGACAAGAGATGTCACCTTTCGTTTGACTAGGTTTCGAAATGCAATCTTAAGGTAATTTTTTAGCATTCTATCGACTGAACTGGTCGGGGATAATCAAAAAAAACACCAAAGACTTGAATGGGCCTACAAATACCTCAGACATACTCTTTGCTAATTCTCAACTATAAAGATACATTAAAACTGAACGCTAACGGTCAACATCGCGGCCATTATCGTACAGAGCACTTTCAGATCGGCCTTAAAAAACCACGCATCAGTTGGACTTTTGAAAGTAGTCCGTAGGAGGGCAATCCATCAAGAATTGATCTAGCGGATCAATTTAGGATTGGGCCAGCCTGCAGCCTTAGCCCCCGAAGGACAAAAAAAAAGCCCAGCATTAGCTGAGCTCTTTGAAAGTAGTCCGTAGGGGAATCGAACCCCTGTTGCTGAGATGAAAACCCAGTGTCCTAACCCCTAGACGAACGG
>CBFIAY010000045.1:0-4216 GCA_965660665.1 Roseivirga sp.
CGAGAAATCATTCTCTTCCATTAACTTGATGAGTTTCTTCATGGGCAGAATGTTCTTTCCCCCAACATTTATGCCCCTTAGCAAAGCGATCCAAGTTTTCTTAGCTATGATTTCTTCTCCTTAGTTTCAAGGCTAATAAACTTTTTTTTATTCAAACTAAGAATAACAATCAGTAAGACTGGAATTCCACTCATAGCCAACCAACCCCAGAAATAATCGCCTCCACCATTAAGTATACCTGAAATAAAAACTATTAAAGCTTGCCCTGAGAACATTATCAAAAATGCTAATGATCGGGAGGGGTCAATCATGTGTTTTAGCAGAGTCAGAAACCAGCCGGTCTATTTCTCTCAACTCTTTCTCAGTAAGGTCACGCCATTTGCCGACAGGAATATCTAGACCCACATTCATGATCCTCGTTCGCTTTAGTTTGGTCACCCGATAGCCGAGGTATTCGCACATTCTTCTGATTTGGCGATTCAAGCCTTGCGTAAGCACAATTCGGAACCGGAAGTCGCTCAGTACTTCTACTTCACATTTTCTGGTTACCGTATCAAGAATGGGGATTCCATTACTCATCTTCTTAGCGAAGTCAGGTCGGATACGCTTATTCAGCGTCACCATATATTCCTTCTCGTGATGATTTCGGGCACGGAGAATCTTGTTTACTATATCACCGTCATCAGTTAAAAAGATGAGGCCTTCACTTGGTTTGTCCAGTCTGCCGATAGGGAAGATGCGGGTAGGGTAGTTGATAAAGTCAATGATGTTGTCTTTCTCCACCCCAACATCGGTGGTACAGACAATACCTACAGGCTTATTGAAAGCGATATACACGTTCTTTTTTGCCTTCGGCTCAGAGATCAATTGACCATTGACATGGACTTCATCACCCTCCACGATTTTTGTACCCATTTCGGGCACCTTGCCATTGATGGTGACTTTGCCTTGTTCGATGAGTTTGTCTGCTGCTCTTCGCGAGCAATAGCCAACTTCACTGAGGTATTTATTGATACGGGTGGATTTGAGCTCTGACATGAATGGTGGTACAAAAATAATGGATTATTGCTGATGTTTCATCTATTGGTCTATGATGAATGGATGCGATTCTTAATTGAATTTTGGTAGCTTCGAATTCAACTCGCTATTCAATGGATCAACTTTCAACCATTATCCTTGCCGCTTCTTTGTTTATCATTATGCTCGGTATGGGGCTTTCCCTCGTTACCGATGACTTTAAGCGTGTTTTGCTTTATCCCAAAGCGGTTATTGTAGGTCTGGTAAGCCAATTGATCTTACTACCGCTCATTGGATTTGGCATTGCTTCGATTTTCGATCTAAGACCCGAAATCGCTGTGGGGATTATGATTTTAGCTGCCTGTCCTGGTGGCCCAACGTCTAATTTGATCGCGCATATGGCAAAGGCCAATACGGCTTTGTCAGTTACGCTGACGGCCTTCAGTAGCTTCATTACCATACTCACGATTCCCTTTATCGTCAACATTGCCCTAGAGCAGTTTATGGATAAGAGTGAGGTCATCCAACTTGACGTAGTCCAAACCATTCTGCAAGTGATGGTCATCATTATCATACCGATACTCATAGGCATGATGCTCCGTAAATACAAAACTGCCTTTGCCCTAAAAATGGAAAAACCAGTGCGGATCGCTTCGGGGGTAGTCATTATGTTGGTGATCGTTGGTCTCTGCGTGAAGGAAAAAGACAACATGTTGCCTTACCTGCAAGAGGCGGGTTTAGTGGCCTTGGTGTTGAATGTAGTTACTATGTTTATCGGCTATCGCGTGGCCAAACTCTTTAGCCTAAACGATAAAGCTGCAATGTCAATTTCCATAGAGTCAGGCATTCAGAACGGTACCTTGGCCATTTCCATAGCCGTGGTACTGCTCAATAACTCAGAGTTTGCCATCGCACCTGCTGTTTACGGTCTACTGATGTTCTTAACAGGTGGAGTAGTCGTTTACTGGTCGAGTAGAAAGTTCACAAAGTTTAAGGAACCTCAGGTGTAAATAGGCTGTCATAAAAAACAAGTATTATCTACCTTATGGCCATGTCTCCGTATAAAGTTGCAGTCATTCAGGCGGCACCCGTCTTATTCGATTTAGCCGCTACACTTGATAAAGTGGAAAGGCTAGTCGCTGAAGCGAAGGAAAAGCAAGCGCGACTAATGCTCTTCCCTGAAGCTTTTATCTCTGCTTATCCCCGTGGACTGAGTTTTGGAACTGTAGTGGGCAGTCGGAAGGATGAGGGGCGAAAACTTTGGCAACGCTACTGGGATTCTTCCATTACCGAAGGAGACGCGTCCTGCAACAGACTCGGCCAAATGGCTAAGGATGCCAATGCCTTCTTGGTGATCGGTGTCAACGAAAAAGATGCGACCTCCGGAACGCTTTATTGCAGCATGTTCTACTTCAGTCCTGAAGGTGAATTTGTAGGAAAGCATCGAAAGATCAAGCCCACAGCCCAAGAAAGAGTGATTTGGGGAGAAGATGACGGCAGTACGCTGTCCTGTTTTGACACAGTTTTAGGAAAGATAGGTGGTCTCATTTGTTGGGAGAACTATATGCCTTTGGCCAGAATGGCCATGTATCAAAAGGGCGTTCAAGTCTATTTGGCACCTACAGCCGACAACCGAGACGGCTGGCAACAGACCATGCGACACATTGCCATGGAAGGTAGGTGCTTCGTGTTGGGAAGTAATCAATTTGTCACCAGAGCCATGTATCCCGATGACCTACCAGGCGGTGTTGATTTAGAAGATCAGCCTGAGGTGATGGCCAATGGAGGTTCTGTGATTGTGGACCCTTTGGGTAATGTAATCGCGGGCCCATTATGGGGAGAAGAAGGAATTTTGACCGCTGACATTGATTTGGATCAGGTCATACAAAGTAAGTTGGACTTTGACCCGATAGGTCACTATCATCGTCCTGATATATTTGAATTTAAAGTGAATAAGCAACCAGGTATTAAAAAGCTTTAAGTGACAAGCTTCAAGTTGCAAGGGTAATAACTTGTAGCCAACAGCTTGCAGCTTACAACTCTACACGCTATGAAAAACAGAAGTCTCTTTACCCTTTTAGGCTTGATCATCAGTCTAGGTACGATATCCGCCCAAAGCGATTACTTCTACGCACCGAACGCGCGCTTCGATGAGAAGATCCCGACACCGGAAGAATACCTTGGCTACCCAATCGGTACGCTACACACGCGTCACGATGCGATAGTCGGTTACATGCGTGAGTTGGCCAGGCTTTCGGATAGAGCCGTGCTGGATACCATAGGAGAGACCTATGAGCACAGGCAATTGGTGGTCTTGAAAGTGACTTCCCCAGAAAACCATGGCAATCTGGAGCAGATCAGACAAGATCACCTGAAGCTGGTTGACCCAAACCAGTCATTAGAAGACTATGACGACATGAAGTCCATCGTACTGTTGGGTTATAATGTCCATGGTAATGAGCCTTCGAGTTCGGAAGCAGCCTTGCTGACGGCTTACTATTATGTGGCAGGCATGAGTGCGGAGGTGACGAACGCGCTAGACGATGCCGTTTTACTGATCGACCCAGCCTTCAACCCTGATGGCCGAGACAGACACAGTACTTGGGCGAATAGCTTTAAGGGCGAGCCAATGGTTTCTGATCCCATCGATGCTGAGCACAACGAAATGTGGCCACGTGGACGTACGAACCACTACTGGTTCGACCTAAACAGAGACTGGCTGCCTTTGGCACATGTAGAATCTCAATCGCGTATTGATTTCTATCATAAATGGTATCCGAATGTGGTGACTGACTTCCATGAAATGGGAACGAATTCGACTTACTTCTTCGAGCCCACAAAACCTTTTGGTTCTGAAAACCCAGTGGTGCCCCGCGATAATTATGATGGTTTGAATAACCTCTTCGCAGGATACTTCCACGAAGCGCTAGACGAAATTGGATCGCTTTACTTTACGAAAGAGCAATACGACAACAGTTACCCGGGTTACGGATCGACTTACCCAGACATTCATGGGGCTTTAGGCCTTGTCTTTGAACAAGCGAGTTCTAGAGGACACTTGCAAGATTCTCGCATGGGGAAAGTGGCTTTCGCTTTTACCATTAAAAATCATTTGACTTCTAGTATGGCGACTGTCCGTGCGGCAGTAGGCGAGAAGGAGACCTTGTTGAAGCACATGGAGAACTACTTCAATTCTGCG
>CBFIAY010000045.1:4316-5884 GCA_965660665.1 Roseivirga sp.
TAGACGAAGGCAAGAAAGCCGGTGGAGGCTGGGTCTTTGGCGACCAAACGGATGACGGTAGAAATGGCGAGTTCATCGACCTATTGAATCGTCATAAAATTGAGACCATTCAATTGAATGAGGCCATTACGCTTGGTGATAAGGAGTTTAAGGCAGGCAATGCCTTCTACGTACCCAATGCGCAGAAGCAATACCGCATGGTGCGCACCATGTTTGAGCAGGTGACCAATTTCTACGACAGCATCTTCTATGATGCCTCTTCTTGGACAGTCGCTTTGACCTATAATATGCCTTATGAGCGATATACCGGTAAGGCAGCCTTAGAAGGAAGGACGATTGATGAGAACTTCATTGGGTCGACTTATGAAAGTGTGCCTAAGTCTAATTATGCCTACCTGATTGAGTGGGATGAATACTATGCGCCAAAAGCCTTGCATTACCTGTTAGAGAAAGGATTGTATGTGAATGCGGCTTTCAAACCTTTTGGTATTGAAACGAATGACGGGATCAAAGACTTCGGTTATGGCACCTTGATGATTCCTGTGAGCAGGCAAGAGATGGATGCCAACATGGTCCATGGTTTAGTAGAAGAAGCCACAGATATGGCTGGAATACGCGCTTACTCAGTGAAAACAGGCTATAGCACCAGCGGCATCGACTTAGGCAGCGGAAGCTTCCAAACGATCAGACAGCCAAAAGCAGTAATGCTGATTGGTGGAAACGTCAGTAGCGGAGAAGCTGGAGAGATTTGGCATTTGCTCGACACCAAAGTTGGCATGCCTGTTACGAAAGTGATGACGAGCAGTGTCGGTCGCATCGATTGGGCCAAATACAATACTTTGATTTTGCCTTCGGCCAATTATAGCGGCCTGGGCAAGAACACGATTGACCGGATCAAGCAATGGGTGAGAGAAGGCGGAACCGTGATCACGTTACGCAGCGCGACCAGTTGGGCGATCAGCTCCAAGTTTGTCAATGAAAAGCTTGCTGAAAAGCCAGAAAGAGATACGCCAGAACGCATGGATTATGTGACCTCTAGTGAGTATAGAGGTTCAAACTCCATTGGTGGCTCTATGTACATGACGGACGTGGACATCACCCATCCACTGGCATTTGGCTATACGCAGCGCGACTTACCAGTCTATCGCAACCATTCCATCTTTGTGGCACCAAGCGAAGACGCTTTTAGCACCGTAGTGAAGTACAAAGCCAACCCCTTATTAAGTGGTTATGTAAACAGCACCAACCTTGAAAAACTAGGAGGGACGGCCTCACTGATTGCCAGTGGCATTGGTAGGGGCAACGTGATTATGTTTGTGGACAACCCTAACTTTAGGGGCATGTGGTATGGTACCAATAAGCTCTTCTTTAACGCGTTGTTTTTAGGGGATAAGTTTTAGGGGAACGGTTAGTATATGAAAAGTAGGCGATTTAGTAACACAAAACTTTCATTTAAGCACAAAATTTGATACGAGCCAAAAACTTTGAATTTAGCACTATTTCGCCTATTTTTTATATACATTGTTGGCAGCTGCCTTTAAATTATTTTATCGGCAAGCACTTTTTAT
>CBFIAY010000046.1:0-5757 GCA_965660665.1 Roseivirga sp.
CACAGTTTTTAACGCCCTTTATGTAGCGGGTGGTATCACTGAAAGCGGCACATTGAGAGAGATCAAGGTGTATAGGGATAGCAAGCTAATTACATCAGTTGATGTGTATGATTTTATCGTTAACGGAAACTCTAAGAGTAATATTCTCCTTGAAAACGATGATGTCGTTATCGTGGGACCATATACAAATCGAGTTGTACTCAATGGTGCAATCAAAACTCCAGGTAAGTTCGAAATGAAGCAAGACGAGTCACTCAAGTCACTATTAGAATATTCTGGAGGCTTTTCCGAAAGTGCTTTTACGAAGGCCATTAAGGTCAATCGTATCGTGGATGGTGAAAGAGTAGTCGCGGATGTCAATGCTGATCAGTTTGAAGTTTTTATACCGAGGGCAGGTGATATTTTTGAGGTTGGCGTAGTCTTGGATAGATATAAGAATCGGGTTGTGCTGAAGGGCGCAGTTTTTAGGCCGGGATACTTTTCGATCACCGACCAGACCACAGTAAAGAGTATAATAGAGAATGGTGAAGGCCTAAGACCAGATGCTTTTTTAGATAGGGCATACATTATCAGGACTACAAAAGATTTTAATACTGAGACGATATCGTTCAATCTTGGAAGGGTTTTAAGTGGTGAAGAAAATGACATTAGCCTTCAGAAGGAAGATGTCTTGGACGTGCTATCTAAGAATGACCTAACAGCGGAGCGATATGTAGAGATTTCAGGTGAGGTGAATAATACGGGTATTTTTAATTTTTCAGAAGGCATGACCCTTCAGGATATTATATTGTTTGCAGGAGGGTTTAAAGAGTCTGCTACTGGTAAACGCATTGAAATTACCAGAAGGGTGACAGATGAAAGAGAGAGCAACTTTGATCTCTCGGAAGTTATTGTCAAGGACGCTGATTTGAATTTTCTAAATACCTTGGATGCCGATCCAATTAAACTTCAACCATTTGATCATGTAGTGATCAGAAGAAACCCAAACTTTCATTTACAAGAGTTTGCGAGTATTGAAGGTCAAGTGCTATATCCTGGTCAGTATGCCATCAAGAATCATGGGGAGCGAATCTCCGATATCCTTCAACGTGCTGGTGGACTGAATAACTATGCCTTTATTGAAGGTGCGACATTAATTCGAAGGACTGAATTCTTTGAGGAAGAGACTGACATTGAGCAGCAGATTGATGATTTGGCTCAGCTTCAGCAAAGGATGCAATTGGAGCCAGAGACGCTGACGGAGTCAGAATATTTGCTAATTATGCGGATAGAAGAAAATTTGGAACGCCTTGAAGAGCAGAATAATAGCAATCAATCGCTATCAAATTTTGCAAAACGAGAACGGCTAAAAGAAATCCTTGAAAAGAACTCACTTTTAGGTAATACATCATTCAAACAGGCAGAGGCCATTGGCATCAAGCTTGATCAAATTTTGGCAAGTCCAGGCTCCGCTGCGGATTTACTGATAGAAGAAGGTGATGTTCTGGTCATTCCGAAGAAGACGGAAACCATTCGCTTAAGAGGTAAATTACTGTATCCTACTACTGTAAGATTTGAGGAAGGCAGGTCATTAAAGCATTACATTAATAGCGCTGGCGGATTTGATACCAGAGCGAAGCGTAATGGTACTTATGTTGTTTATGCCAATGGAGAAGTAGCAAGAACTAAGAGGTTTCTATGGTTCAAATTCTATCCAAAGGCGTCAAGGGGTGCTGAGATAATTGTCCCAGCAAGGGCACTAAAAATTCCAGTTAGGATTCAAGATGTAGTTGCTGTAACGAGTGGTTTAGCTACGCTCGCCCTTATAGTGAATCAGATCTCTAATAGTGGAACCAATTAATCTGCAGTATGGATCGAAAAACAGCTGATACGATTACTTTGAGAGAACTCATAAAAAGGTTAGAGCAGTTCTTAGTATACCTGTTGAGTCACTGGAAGTCTGTGATCATTGGAAGCATTTTATTTACCTTTTTACTGCTTGCCTATACTTTCTTTAAAGCCCCAACTTACACAGCGAGGACTACCTTTGTTTTGGAGAATGAGGGAGGAGATGGTCTAGGGCAGTTTTCCTCATTAGCCTCTCTGGCGGGAGTAAATGTCGGTGGGCTTTCTGAGTCAGGGGCTCTTTTTCAAATAGATAATATACAGGAATTGTATAAGTCTAGAAGAATGATAGAAAAAACACTCCTCTCTAGCTGCAGTCATTTAGATCATGAGTTGCTAATTTATCATTATGCTACCGCTCAGAAATTAATTGAAAAATGGAATAAACGGTTACGCCCAGAAGATCTTGACTTCACAAAACCGAGAAACCAGTACAGTAGGGTTCAGGATAGTCTCCTCATGGAAATGACTGAGATGATACAGGAAAGCAACCTATTTGTGAGCAAGCCAAGCAGAAAATTAAGCATACTGGATGTCTCTGTTGTCCATAAAGACGAAACCCTTGCTAAGGAGTTTGATCAAGAGTTGGTAAGAAATGTGAATGAGTTTTATGTAGAAACGAGAACTAAAAAGGCACGTGAAAACTTGAGCTTATTGCAGAATCAGACAGACAGTGTCAAAAGAGTTCTCGATACAAAGGTGTTTGAGTTGGCAGAGGCGTCACAGATGCTCCCAAATGCTAACCCATTATACGCTACCAATCAGGTGCCTATAAGAAAGCTTAGTATAGATGTCCAAACTAGTGGTGCGGTTTATGCAGAAATGGTTAAAAATTTAGAGGTATCAAAAATTACACTTCGAAATACTACGCCTCTAATACAAATAATAGACGAGCCAATTTTGCCGTTAAAGGACACTTCGTGGTCTTTATTAAAAACCATTGTGTTGGGGATAATGATTGGCGGACTATTGATGTTGATTTTTTTGAGCCTGCGTTATTTTTATCAACAAGCGATGCTTGATGATGCCGCCAGTTATAGTTGATAATAGTGCTTGATTGACCTTTTATAAGGCATCAGCTTAAAATTAATAGTTTTGAGGACCTCGTCATCTCTAGCGATCATAATAGTAAATTGGAATGGCTACCAATATTCAAAGAGTTGCCTCCTTTCTCTGAGAGATCTGAAATATCAGAACTACGAGATAATCCTTGTGGATAATGGTTCAGCGGATAAGTCTGGAGATCGATTAAAGGAAGAGTTTCCCGAGGTAAGATTAATTTCTTTAAAGACGAATACAGGTTTTACTGGGGGCAATAACGCTGGTATCGAATATGCCTTAAAGTCTAAAAAAGACTTAATCATGCTATTGAATAATGATACGGTCATTACTCCAGATTTTGCTGATATTTTAGTGAAGCGCCTTGCGTCAAATGATGAGGTTGGTGCTGTTCAGCCTAAAATCATGTTCAACAGGGAGCGAAGTATCATTTGGAATGGTGGTACTCAGTTTTCGAAAATTTGGTTTACCACCAAAACGATAGGCCTCGGTCAAAAAGATAATGGTCAGCATGACCTTGTCAAAGATGTTCCATGGATCACTGGCTGCTGTTTATTAGTAAGATCATCTGTAATAAGGGAGGTCGGCAATCTAGACAACCACTACTTCGCATATTATGAAGATGTAGACTGGTCATTTCGAATTAAAAAAGCAGGATATAGGCTGATTTATGAACCGAGTGCGTTGATTTTTCATGAAGTAGGTAAGGCCAATGAAAATATGGAGTCATTTGGAGAAGGGAATTTATCTCCATTTTCACATTATGTGAATATGCGCAATCATATCTTCGTTATTAGAAAGCATGCCAAGGGGATATCATATGCTACTTCATTTTTGTATCAATTTTATAAGCTATTTGGCTATAGCCTATATTTTCTCTTCAGGGGGAGGTTCAAAAAACTGAAGGCATCCATTCGTGGATTTTACCATGGGGTCACCTTTCAGATTTAGGGAACAATGTAGTGTATGGGTCTTTATTCTTTCTTAAGTACCACCCGGGTTTCTTTAGTGTTATTTATAAAAGTGCGTTCGGCTTAGCTGTATAATTGTTCTGATTTTCTTTTTGATCGTCTACTAAGAATTATGCTTGACCAATTGAAGAAAGGTTTCATTACAATGGTTTATCTTGTGGGTAGATATAACTTTTAATCTGATAGTGATGCTGTACTTATCAGTAAGTAGGAACCCCCAAAGTTTAATAGATTGATAGTCCTTTTCTATGCTTTATTGATTGCGTTAAGTGTAGGCCTTATGTATTGTTTACAGCGCATTTTGTTCCGAGGCCAAATACATTTTCTCCTCTACTTTCTTTGCGGATTTTTAGCTTTTTATATCACCATTCAGTCTTTGGCCTTTCAATTTTCCGGCTCTAGAGAATTAGTAAGTCTTCTTCGGTACTTAAAGGAGATAATGATCTTTCTCACTGCGATATCATGGTTGCTATATAGGAAAGATATTTACAGGGCTCGGCTTAAACTAATGATGCCTGACTATCTGTTTATGGCAGTCATTGTATACGCCTTTATGTATGTAATACTGCCTATTGGACCTTCTCCCTTTCTGAGTAAGGCCCTCTATTTCAAAAATATACTTATACTGGGTGCTATGTATTTCTTCGGAAGGGTAATGGTTTTGAAGGAATATCAACTCATTGACCTGCTAAAGCTAATTTTAACATTAACCATCATTGCTTTCATATTCAATGTAGCAGAGAAGGTGAGCAACACCCACTTTCAGTCCTTGTCGGGCTATGCACTTTGGTTGGAAGAAATTGATAAGGGTATTACTAGCGGTAATTATGGACTTACCTGGACATTTGAGGCTGAAAGCGGAGCGAAACGCTATGCAGCATTTTTTGCAAATCCATTGGAGCTCGCCTCAGCAATGCTCCTGAGTTTTTCAACGGCTCTCATATTATTCTTAAATAAAAAAGGTCATCTATCCCAATGGATATATGGTAGTATACTTATACTCTCTGTGGGGTGCCTATTTTTTGCTTATTCAAGGGCGTCTATTGCGGCATTCTTTCTCCTGCTATTTTTCATTGCCATCATACTCGGTTATTATAAGTTTATCCTTTACGGATTAATTTCTGTGCTTGTATTTATTACGTTCATTTTTCTCTTTGCTACAGATGACCTACGCTACTTTGTGATTGATAGCCTTAGCCTTGCCGATTCTTCTAGTCTCGGGCATGTGGTTGAATGGATAGAAGGTCTTGAGAGCATTGCTGCAGACCCTCTAGGTCTGGGCTTGGGGACAAGTGGTAATGCAGGAGGAGTGGATGCCGAGTTTAAGGTTGGGGGAGAAAATCAGTTTATTGTCTTTGGTGTGCAGCTTGGAGTGCCTTTTCTACTTCTTTATATAGTGCTTATACTCACGAGTATCTACTATTCAGTTAAGGCTTACAGCGCTGGAGTTGGCTTAGCTGAAAAAGCTATTCCTTTTATAGCGGCCACTTTTAAGTTTGCTTTTTTGCTGCCTTTGATGACGGCTAACGCTGAGGTATATGCTTACGTTGCCTATTTGTCTTGGTGGATGGTTGGCTATAGTGTCCAACTTTATGGAGATGCAAAAGAAAGAACTGCTTTAGGAATGAAGATCAACACCGCTGTAAATTGATCTGTGCATGAGGTTTTAGTAAGACCAGTGTTTAAAGCTTGAGTTAATCAAATATAAATGAAGAGGAAGAAGGTATTAATTGACACTTTCTGTTTGGTAACTGCGTCAACTGGAATTCGGACCTACACGATCGAACTGTGTAAGTCAATGGATGAGTTTGCTCATATGTCTGGTTTGGATTTTGAGCCATCC
>CBFIAY010000047.1:0-5744 GCA_965660665.1 Roseivirga sp.
CAAAGGCAGTCCATTGAAAGACTAATGGGTAAAGACAGTGATAAACTAGTCTCTTCTACTGAATTGATTTACGAATGGCTTTCTATCAAATTGCCACAAGAGGTTGAAATAATGAAAAAGGCAGCTCAGTTGACTTCAGATTGGCAAATCGAAGCATATAAGCAAGTTGTTCCGGGGAAGTCTACCGATGCGGAGATCGCAAAGTTCCTTAAACAGAAAATTACCGAATATGGTGTCGCTGATGGTTGGGCAGCAGATCAGAACCCAAATGTGAACTCGGGTCCAGACCGTGGGCATTCTCATGCGACCGACAAAGTCATTATGCCGGGTGATGTCATACAAATCGACTTTGGTATTAAGCTCTATAATCAATGGGTGAGTGATATTCAGCGCTTTGCTTATGTATTAAAGGAGGGAGAAACAAAAGCACCAGAAGACATTCAGTTTTACTGGAATAGCAGTAAGGCAGGTAATCGGGCAGCGTTTGGCGCTATGAAGCCTGGAGTTACAGGGGCTAGTGTAGATAAAGCACAGCGCCTGTTGATGCAAACTGCAAAGTCAGAAAATGTTCCTTGGAGTACTGGGCACCCTGTGGGTTATGTAGCACATGACGTTGGACCAAGCCTAGGAGGAGGGATGTCTACACGGGTAAGACCGGCCTCTGCCAAACTTTTGAAAGAAGGGATGACTTTCGCATTTGACGGTTTCCATGCTTGGAAGCGCGCTGACGGCACAGAAAAAACCATCTCCGTTGAAGAGATGGCTGTCATTACTGCTAATGGTGCTGAATTGGTAATGTTTTCGGTAGAAGTGTTAGTTCACCAGAAGCTCTTAAGAAGTTTAATGGGTAATTAACAATGAATAGTTGGTAGTGGCTTTTTGGTAAGTCAAATTTCACCCAATCACCCAATCACCCAATCACCTATTTTACCCCACCTGACCATCACCATCGATGTCCATATTGGTAGACTCTTCTAATACCCGAAGTGTCTTCTCCAGCGAAGGCTTTAATCGCATCAAGGTTTTTCCATAGGGTAGTCACCATAAACTCTAAGCCATGTGTCGTCTTTCGTTTAAGTATATTAGCTTGGATAAAGCCTGGTAATTCTTTTGCGGCTGCAAAGACAACGTCATTCAGGAATGTGATATACTCATCATGTGATGCTTCTTTTAAAATGCATTTCCATTGTCTAGAAATCATCTGAGTAAGGGTTTAGTGATTGCTTGAGATCTCAATATGGCTGAATTCATTGAGAGACCGGGGCCATAGATTCTTCAGCTTGCCGTTACCAAAGTATATAGTCTTGCTAAGCCGAAAGGCTTACACAAATCAATGCCGACATAGGTGAAAGGGAGCATTGAAACAAATAAGGGTTAGTCTCCTTGTTTAATTGAGAAAAGAGCCGCCTCGACATGTCGAGGCGGCTTCTTGTTTTTAATGCTGTTTGTCTTACTTCTTAATTCCCGGAACACCTTTTGGTGCGTAATCCTGCCACCAGAATTTTTCCATTTTCTTCTGTTGTGGATGCACCTCATCCAAGGTATTGCCTTCATACAATCGGCCATTAAACATCACATGGCTGATGTCTTTCGAATTCTTAATGTTATCTAGCGGGTTGCTATTCAGGATGAGTAAGTCAGCTAGTTTACCTACTTCTAGACTTCCTAAATCATTTTCTAGACCAATCGCTTCTGCACCGATAATCGTAGCAACTCTTAACGCATCATATTCCTTCATTCCTCCAGACTGCACAGCCCAAAGTTCCCAGTGATAGCCAAGTCCTTGTAACTGACCATGGCTGCCAACACCAGCACGTCCACCCGCTTCCACCAAGTCTTTGGCAAAAGTAGATTGCTCCACATGTACATATTCATCTTCCATAAACCAGCCCGAATTACGTCTTCTCGTCCGAGAGTCTAAGTTCCAGTGAGGCATAAAGTGCGTCAACTTCGGATCAGCATGAGGATTCTCCGTGGCATAGAAGTAATTCTCTGTCCAAGGCCCCCCATAAGCTACCAAAAGGGTAGGCGTATACACTGTTCTTGAAAAAGCCACCATGTCAATCACATCCTTATACAAAGGGAAAATAGGGAAAGAGTGCTCATGGCCAGGATAACCATCAATGACTTGCGTTAAGTTATTCTTGAAGTCAAGTCCACCTTCTGTCGTTGGCATAATACTTTGCTCGCGAGCTGCCTGAATGATCCACTGTCTCTGCTGACGATTTCCAGCACCATACATTTTGACCGTCTTGGTATTGTAATAAGCGCTGTATCGCGTCATCACCTTACGTGCGTGCTCTAAACTGCTGACGTTTTCACTTCCGAAAATACCAGGCCCTGTAGAGTAAATTCTTGGTCCGATCAGCTTTCCAGCATCTACTAAGTCACCATAAGTAAGTACATCAGTAGTGGCGGTTTGCGGATCACGCGTGGTGGTCACACCAAAAGCAAGGTTGGTCAAGTACGGCCAAAATTGCCCACGGTGTAAGTTCACCGGATGACGGAAGTGAGAATGTGTATCTACATAACCAGGCACGATTGTTTTACCAGTAGCGTCAATTACTTTCACTCTTCTACCGACTTGGATGTTCTTTCCAATTTCTTTGATCCGGTTGTTCTCGATCAAAATATCAGTGCCTTCTAGCACCTCATTGTTCTTCATAGTCAACAAACGAGCGTTTTTCAGCAGCACAGTGCCTTGAGGGATATCACGGTCTGCTTTTACTTCAATTCTACGTTCTGTTGGCTCATAGTCTTTTGACTGCTCCTCCTCCTTTTTGTCGTCAGCTTCTTCCTCTTCTTCTTCAGCATCGTCTTTTTCTTCCTTGTCTGCTTCTTTCTTCGCTTTGGCGTCAGCGGCTTTTTGTACCTCAAAAGCTTTAGCCTCATTGAGGTTATAAGCGACATGGGCGTTACCCACCGCCCAGTGGACGGTGTTATTGTCCCATCCCCAAGCAGGGAACTGGCCACCGATGTCTGTCAGCTTCCGAGAAGGGAAGGCTGCATTTTTTGCATTCGCTACTGAAATGGTTGGTGCTTCATCGCTCACTTGAGGTACTGTCACCACAAAGAGATCCATTCCGATCGCAGCAAGTGCTTGATCTCCTTCTCGTGCCATTTCAATCCAAGAAGCTCTTGGCGCATTTGAAGAACCAGCTGCAGCTTTTCCTCTTACTTGAACATGGGCTTTTTCGTCTGTGCCATCCCAACGAATTGAGAGTAGACCTCTTCTACTGGATAAGAAGATACGATCTGAATTCTTAGTAAAATGTGGGTTGGACCTGCCATCCGTGTAACTGATAAAGTTGTTGTCAGAACCGTCTGCAGAAACCCAAATAAGGTCACTTGTACCTCTAAAAGCAGTTCTTTGAAGCGCGTTTCTGAAGTCTTCGGACTGTCCTTTGATCAATACGATTCTAGAACCATCATTATTCCATACAGGGCTCTGGAAGACGCCATCTTCTTTGTTGAGCTGCGTTAAGTTGCTGCCATTCGGTCTTACTTTGTATACTTTTCCACCTTCAGCTTGCCAAGTGACAAAGGCGATCCATTGGCCATCAGGAGACCATACTGGCTCAGCCTGGGTTTCGTCTAAGTCAATTAGTTTCTTCGGTGTACCATTCGGAAGGTCCATCAAATAAACCTCGTTTAGTGCTGTAAAAGCCAGTTGCTTCCCATCAGGAGATGGTGCTACATCTCTGATTTGTGTGACCGTAAATTGCGCATCATCAGAAATAGGGTAGTCGAAGTCAAGTTCTGGACCTAATTCAATTTTACTCTTTACGCGGAAGGGTATTTCGATTGCTTTCTTATTGGCGACATCAATTTTGTGCATTTTACCACCATAAGAAATGACAATGCTCTTGTTATCTGGTGTCCAAGAAAAACCTGGGAGGACATCTCTTGAAGCTCTCGATTCTTGATCGTCATGTTGGATAGGGTAGGCCAACCAACTCTCATCGCCTGTAGCGATATTTCTTAGAATTAATCCAGTATGTGTCTCATGTCTTGTGGCATAGGCCAACCATTTACCATCACTACTTGGGGTAGGTCTAAATGCCGAACCGTAACGAGAAGTTTGCGTGATCATTTCGCCCGTGACACGATCGTACTTCGAAATCTGATATTGTGGCATTGGCGCATTGTAAGTAGAAGAACCGCTTCTCCTTGAAAACCAGACGAACTGATCGTCATTGCTGAAAGCACCTTCTAACATTCTCAGATTGTTGGGTTCTTTGACCATGGCCGTACCAGAACCACCGTCTACATGGTATAACCAAAGCTTATGTGAGCTGCTCGCTTGTTTGGAGGCAATCATATACTTTCCATCTGGCGTCCACTCAGGACCTTGGTATCTATTGTTGTTGCCCTTGGTGATCTGTTTTTTCTCTTTGTCTTCTAGGTTGAGTGTCCAGACGTTTTCTCCCCCTGATTCATCTGAAATGAAGATAATTTTCTTTCCGTCAGGGCTATATCTAGGTTGTGCATCGAACTGCATCCCTTCAGTCAGTTGGGTGGCAGTACCACCTTTCATCGGGATGGAGTAGATGTCTCCTAAAAAGTCGAAGACGATGGTTTCACCATCAGGACTAACGTCAAGGGCTATCCAAGATCCTTCAGACAAGTCGAAGTCAAAGGTTCTTCCGGGTTCGAGGGGTAGGTTTTTATTCTTTTTCTTCTCTGACTGGGACGTCTCATCTTGGGCTATTGCCGTAAAAGAGAAGGTCAAGGCCAGTGCGGCCATGATTAGCTTTTTCATAGTGGTTCGGTTGTTTTTATAAGTGTTCTTAAGGTAAAACGAATAAAGCGGTATGGCAAAACGCTTTGGGATGAGAGGCGTAAAATTGGGGGATTGGCAATTAATTGGGTAAAGATTTCTCCCGAGGGTCGAAATGACCTATTGATAAGGCTGATACACTCGGCTTCTGTCATCTCGAAGTATCAGAGATCTAAACACCAACAATGGCAGGGATCATCTTGAGTGCTCCGATTAATTATTATTAATGACGTTTAATGGTTTTTAAGGACCTTAATCAATAGCTTGAGTCAAGCAAAAGAGCAAGTGTTATGATTAAATTTTATCCCAAAGTGAGTAAGTTCCAAAAGGGTACCGGATGTAATTTCAAAGTAATGATGATAGTACTAGTCGTTTGGGTTGTCTATGAAGCTGTGGTTCCCTTTGTGTAATTATGGAATTCTCACCATCAGCGTCTTCCGAAGGCGACTCTGATAAACAAGGTATTGCGGTTATTCTATCATTCCGATCAGCTTATTGATCGTATTGAGATTTCTGCCCGTCATGGTGACATCCTTAAAAGTCCGCCCCATTTTCTCGGCAAGTTTTGACCTGCCTATTCCGTCTGGAGCGTGTAGATAGAAGACTTTATCAATGAGTGAATATTCCTCCGAAGGAGCTTTCAATCCATCCAAAAATTCATAATCTACAGCTTGAGGAACTTGGTCACAGAAGAAGAAGTGTACCGTTTTACCGATGTTGGTTTGATAAGGATTGTTGGTTGCAGACAATGCAAGTTCATCAGCACTTAAAATAAATACGGAAGGTTTGAAACCGAACTTTCCTTTAATCAATGCTCCGATTTCAACTGATGGCTTAGCAGCACTTTTGAAAACTACATTGCCACTCTGAATGTAAGTTCGGACATCCGAGAAATCATTCTCTTCCATTAACTTGATGAGTTTCTTCATGGGCAGAATGTTCTTTCCCCCAACATTTATGCCCC
>CBFIAY010000048.1:0-4941 GCA_965660665.1 Roseivirga sp.
TTATTACTTATAATCAAGCCATAATGACATTAAAATCAGCCAAGTTTTGAATTGGTACAGTTTTGAATAATACGTGCAAGAGGTTTATTAAACATAAAATTAGAAATATGAACACAGTAAGAAAAAACTCAGATTGGTTTGTACCGGCTACAATAGACAGATTTGTTGATCGTTTTATGAACGAGTCTTTGGAAGAAAGTAAGTCAGCATTTACACCAAGAGCGGACGTTGCTGAAACAGACAGTGCATTTGAAATTCAAGTGGCTGTGCCAGGGTTGAATAAGAAAGATATTAGTATCGATCTAAAAGATGGTCTTCTGACTATAAGGGGGGAAAGAAAATTCGAAAAGGATAATCAAGAAAAGAACTTTTATTCTGTGCAAACTCAGTATGGAACCTTTAAAAAGGCTTTTCAGTTACCTGATAGTGTTATGGAGGATAAGATTGAAGCATCTTATGAAAATGGTATTCTCTGTGTAGTTATACTGAAAGATGAAACCAAAAAAATAGTGTCAAAAATAAAAGTGAAGTAGGTTAGTGTTGTTGAGGTTGATTAAGGGGTTCCGATTTATTGGAGCCCTTTTTTTTGTTAAATCCGGATAAATACAAGTCTATTTTCAATAAATTAGAACACCTAGTGTTATTAATGCGTTAGGATATCCTGCGTTCTAACTTGTTACTATGATTTCAAAGAGACAGTTTTTTTTCGGTATTTTGACTTCATCTCTCTTGGGTGGATTAATTGTGTTGTTAGGTATAAGTCTCTTGGGAGTAGGTACTTTAAGTGGATCGGGTGACTTCAATCACACGACTTCTTTTTCAACCTCACTAGCTGAGATTGATGAGTCGCCAAAAAACTATATAGTACCCGAGGGGATTAACTTTATCAAAGCTTCTCGCTCTGCCGTACCAGCAGTTGTGCACATTACTAATACATCTGCCCCTTCATCCCGTTCAGGTAGATGGTCGAAATTATTTGGAAGAGAAAGAAGAGTTAGACAATCAACAGGCTCAGGGGTTATCATTTCAAATGACGGCTATATTGTTACAAACTATCATGTGGTAGAAGATGCTGATGAGCTTGAGGTTAGACTAGATGATAATAGAAGGTTGGGTGCCGAATTAATTGGTACAGACCCAGATACTGATTTGGCCCTAATAAAGATCAAAGCGGGTAACCTGCCTTTTGTAGATTTTGGCGACTCTGATCAAGTGGAGATAGGAGAATGGGTACTAGCTGTTGGTAATCCTTTTGACTTGAATAATACAGTAACCGCGGGAATAGTCAGTGCCAAAGCCAGAAATATCAATTTGATTAGCGGAACACAGAATCGTTATGGAATTGAGTCTTTCATTCAGACGGATGCCGTAGTAAATCGGGGTAACAGTGGAGGTGCATTAGTGAACTTAGATGGTGATCTAATTGGCATCAATACGGCTATTGCAACTACGACAGGAACCTTTAGTGGTTATTCATTCGCAGTTCCTTCCATTCTTGTTAAGAAAGTAATGGATGATCTTTTGGAATTTGGCGAAGTACAACGTGGCTTGCTGGGGGTAGAAATCCGTGACGCGGATGGTAGATATACAGATGAGCTTTCAGGTGTTCATATCCAAGGGGTTAACCCAGGAAGCGCTGCTGATAAAGCAGGCTTAAAAAATGACGATGTCATAGTAGGAATTGATAATCGATTGATAAAAACTACTAGTGAACTGCAGGAGTTTGTGGCTAGAAAGCGTCCTGGTGATTTAATCTCTGTCAAATTCAAAAGAAGTGGTGATGTAAAAGAAGCGTCTTTGACCCTTAGAAAAAGGACAGAAGATCTAACTCGTAATCCAGATGAAATAAAGTTCACCTATAAGATTGAGGGAGCGGTTTTTGCAGACTTAACAGAAAGTATCAAATACCGACTGAAAGTTGAGGGTGGAGTTCAGTTGATAGAATTAGCTGAAGGAGCATGGAAAGAAGCTGGGCTTAAAGACGGTTTCGTAATAACTAAGGTAGGTGATCAAGATGTTGAGACCTTAGAAGAATTTCAATCGCTACTTGATACTAAGAAAAGAGATTTCTATGTGATGGGTAAATACCCGGATGGAGAAAAAGAGTATTTCAAGATAGACTGGTAAGCTTCAAACTGCATTAAACTAATCTCGACTTGTCGGGGTTTTTTTATGTCCAAGCAATTGTACGCTAGGACTTTGCTCCTGAGGTAAAATTCCCGTAACTATGAACTGTAAACAAAACAACTAGGAAATGGGAATTCAGCAGGATTTTGGCATCACAGATGCACTTCAAAAACTTGGTGTAAAGGCAAGTAATAACGGATCTTCAACAGGTCTGAATTCAATGGGTGGAGGTGAGTCTATTGCGTCTTATTCACCAGTTGATGGGCAGTTGATTGGTTCGGTGACAGCTACAACACGTGAAGAGTATGAAGCAATCATAAAAACTTCACAGGGTGTTTTCAAAGAATGGAGAGATACACCAGCGCCTTTACGCGGTGAGATCGTTCGTCAGTTCGGGCAAAAGCTAAGACTATACAAAAATGATTTAGGCAGAATTGTTTCTTACGAAATGGGTAAGTCTTATCAAGAAGGCTTGGGTGAGGTTCAAGAGATGATTGACATCTGTGACTTTGCAGTTGGACTTTCGCGTCAATTACATGGTCTGACAATCAAATCTGAGCGACCGGGTCACCATATGCAAGAGCAATGGCATCCATTGGGTATTGTAGGTATCATTTCTGCATTTAATTTTCCTGTAGCGGTGTGGGCTTGGAATACAGCCTTGGCTTGGATCTGTGGTGATACTTGTGTTTGGAAACCATCTGAAAAAACCCCTTTGTGCGGTGTTGCATGTCAGAATATTATTGCTGAGGTCTTGAAAGAAAATAATCTACCTGAAGGTATTTCATGTATGATAAATGGGGACTACAAAGTAGGCGAGATGATGACTTCAGATCCTCGTGTGCCTCTAGTTTCAGCAACTGGATCTATTCGTATGGGTAAAATTGTTGCTCAGGCTGTTGCTGGACGATTAGGTAAATCTATTCTTGAGTTAGGCGGAAATAATGCCATGATTATTACGCCTGAGGCTGACCTTAAAATAACAGTAATTGGTAGTGTATTTGGTGCCGTTGGTACAGCAGGTCAAAGATGTACTTCTACAAGGAGACTTATTATCCATGAGTCTATCTACGATACAGTCAAAAATGCTTTAACAAGTGCCTACTCACAGTTGAGAATTGGTAATCCTTTAGATGAGAACAACCATGTGGGGCCTCTAATTGATACGGATGCTGCGGCCAACTACATGGCTGCTATTGAGAAAGCGAAGGCTGAAGGCGGAAATGTTTTAATAGAAGGCGGAGTATTAGAAGGTGACGGCTACGAAAGTGGTTGCTACGTGAAGCCTTGTGTTATCGAAGCTAAGAATGAATATCAAATTGTTCAGGATGAGACATTCGCGCCAATTCTATATTTATTAAAATATAGCGGAGATGTGAATGATGCTATCGCAATGCAGAATGGTGTCGTTCAAGGGTTGTCATCAGCGATTATGACTAACAATATCCAAGAAGCGCATCAGTTCCTTTCTGCAGCAGGGTCTGATTGTGGTATTGCCAATGTAAATATTGGTACTTCTGGTGCAGAAATTGGTGGCGCATTCGGTGGAGAGAAAGAAACTGGTGGAGGTAGAGAGTCTGGCTCTGATGCATGGAAAGCATACATGAGAAGACAGACTAATACGTTGAATTATACAACTGAACTTCCTTTAGCACAAGGCATCAAATTCGATTTGTAAAAGGTTTTTAAATATTGAGATTTAGAAAAAGGCGTCATTGGCGCCTTTTTCTTTTAATACGTTTTAGTAAAGTTTCTTGAGGGTAAAACCGAGAATTGGTATCATCTACCTGATACTATTTTTGCCCATGCAGTATTTGCTTTGGGTAAAAGGTTGATTTGATCTTTGTTCCAAGATTCGAGGGTATTTGTAAACCTGAAGTTGTAATACAAGAATAACTTCCCATCAATGATTTTAAATGTCTCAGGGTCTATTTTGACTTTGTCTCCATCAGCCATTGCATAAGCGCAATAGCCTCCGTACTGAGGGGCATATTGTTGTGGTTTCTTAATAAATAGCTGGCGATTCTTAGCTGATTTAAAATAGTATGTCCCGCCCTCCAAAGTGTGACTAATGTTCTCTGATCCTTCAACTGCTTTGTTTTCAGTAAAGTAGGATACAGGATCATATCCCTGTAAGGCTAGCCCTTTATTTAGGTTATAATGCTTCAAATCATAGCCAATACTCTGAGCCATTGCAATGTGGCTGCCAGCAAAGCCAAATAGAAGAATTGTAAACAGTATTAAGGTGCTTTTCATACCAAGAGTTTTACAAGTTTAAACCTATCTACGTAATTGATCTTCTTAAGGGTTTGGTAAATAAGTCATTTGCAGACATTTTTCCACCCTTATGCTAATGCTATCACTTAAGATAAAACTACCATAATTCGAGAGAAATGATTGGAGACTCAGTGATTCTAAACACAAGCAATTTGTTTGAGCTAGGCGATTGACTTCCAAAATCTTAGAGGCAATCTGTAATTACTGAACTGAAGCCTGCTACTTTAGAATTTAGTATGATGTTGCTCGGAATCAAATGAGGGTTTTCAGGTTAAAACTTCAGGACAATATCGATTGCTGGAAAGCCTCCTTGGAAGATAAGTAAGTCAAGCGTTAGCTTCTTTGCCATATAGCGTAGGCCTCCCGATACTAAAGCCTCATCCTCAGAAGTAAGGATGTAGTTTTCAGTGATAAATGCTAGGCGGCCCGTCAGCCGAGTCATTCCGCCAATTGTCAATACGCCTGTATTGTTGATTTCTCCATTGGCAAGGGCATATCCCGTTCCAAATGTCACATTGTGTTCCTTGTTTCCATAGG
>CBFIAY010000049.1:0-3573 GCA_965660665.1 Roseivirga sp.
AGCCCGTAATCAACTGGTACAGCTGGGCATTGTATTCAGACATGTCTGCTTTCGCCACGCGTTATTGGTTTGAAAAGAAGCCTTGGGAAGATCCTGAGAAGTACATGAAGCACTCTCCTATTATATTGATTGGTAATGTGACCACGCCTACGATGCTCTTAACAGGTGAGTCAGACTTGAGAACACCAATTCACGAGTCTGAGCAATACTTTACAGCCCTGAAGCTTCAAGGTGTTGAAACGGCTATGGTAAGAATCCCGGGCGCCTATCACGGCATTGCGGTAAGGCCTAGTAATCTAATTGCTAAGGTTTCAGCTATCTTAGGCTGGTTTGATAAATACAGAACGGATGCAGTTTCTGTAGACATTAGAAGGTAACACCCTTCGAAACTTAAGATCAAGACCTCAATCATTTAAATGATTGGGGTCTTTTTATGAGAAGTCCATGGCAGTGCTTGCAATCAGACGAGAATCTGCCAAAGCCTCGGTTCTTAAGTGCCCCGGATAGTCTGGATGACTCCCGAGCGCTGCGAGTGCCATCTTGTTTGGGTATTTCACGATCAAAATAGCATCCCAAAGCCCTTCGTCCGCTTCATGCGGGCCGATAAGCGTGGCCATGGGTTGACCCGACCAAACCAACTCTCCACCTACCTCATTGATCAATGGCGCTACCGCTTTTACATAGGCCTGATACTTTGGTAGTCCCCCTGTCTTAAACTTGAGCATATTAATCATGAACAATGGCCCGATATCAGGCATTTTCATAAACTGTTGTTGCTGTTCAGGAGTCGGGTTAATATGCATAGCGTGCTGGTTTAATTGTTAAGATAGTCTTTTCATTAAAGAAATATCAACAGTCCGCTTCGACCATTATCTTTATGTACTTATGAGAATCAAGTTTACCGTCTTTGCTCTTCTGCTACTAATCGTATTTGGCTGCAGCAATGCGTCCCATCAGGAAACGCGGGTGTTCACTACTCAGTACGGCTCTATTAAGGCCTTGCAAGCACATCTGGAAGCAGATAAAATGGCTTGGTGGATTTACCACAAAAAGCACATCATTCTGTCCACAGCATTCAGTCCGCTCAATATAAATGGAAAAGACATCAGCAAGCAAGAATTCTTAGAAACCCTTGATACAGGCGACTTCATCGCCCTTGAAGTAAAAGACGAGGCGGGTAACAACTATTACCAGCTTAGGCCATTATCTGAGGACGCTGAACAATCCATAAGTGGCACGGTCGAAGTTGAAGCTTACGTAGCACTTGAGCACTTTCTACAGGAAGGAAAAGACTTCCCAACCTTCGAATTCAATGATTTAGATGGCAATCAATTCACGAATGAAAGCTTAGAAGGTAAAACGATTTTCCTGAAAACCTGGTTTATTGCTTGTGCGCCTTGTATTAAAGAAATGCCTGACCTGAATGAGATGGTTGAAAAGTATACGAATCGAGAAGACGTCATCTTCATAAGTCTCGCCCTAGACGAGCCTGATGCGCTAAAGCAGTTTCTCACCAAGCGGAAATTCGACTACAAAGTGGTCGCTGAACAAAGTAATTACATTCTCGAAAGCCTTGTCAATCTGGCCTACCCTACACACTATATCATCGGCCCTGATGGAAAGGTTAAAAAGATCACGAACAACTTCGAAGAACTAGAACTTGCTAGAATTGCGATGGGGATTTAATAAATTGAGTATGTGTATTATCTGCCTTACAATAAAAACCTAAAGCAGTTCTCAAGAAACCTGAGGAATAACAGTACGCTTTCGGAAGTATTGCTTTGGCAACAACTCAGAGCAGGTAACATCAGTGGTTATAAATTCAATAGACAGAAACCATTAGACAATTACATAGTAGACTTCTATTGTAAGAAACTCAACCTTGTGATCGAAGTGGACGGTGCTAGTCACTTGGTGGGTGATGCACCTATCAAGGATAAAGAAAGACAATCCGTCCTTGAAGAAATGGGACTTCAATTTCTCAGATTCGATGACATGGATGTTAAAATGAATATTTCTGGTGTCATTCGAATTTTGGAGGATTTTATTGATGATTGGGAGAAAGAGAATCTTTAGTGAGTTTTTGCAATGGGTGTCGAATCCCCCTAGCCCCCTTTAGCCAAAGGGGGAATTCTACGCCTTAAGGTTTTCGGAAAGTCTATGGACCCTCTTCGTTAAAGTCCCCGTTTCTAAGGGTGCGCGAAGTGGGGGATCATCAAACCCTCCTACACAAATCACATTTCTAATAGTTCTATCTAATTATAAACGTAATTGGAAAAAACCTCTAACGGCTGAGAGCAGTCGAATCCCACTGGCTCCTAATTGCCAAAGCGGGAATTGGTACTAATTCAGATCGATGAAAAGAAGACGATTCGCTGCGTAGAAATCTACATCGGGTTGAAACGCTTCAAAAGAAAGATAAACTGTCTTCGTTATAGTCCGCCTTATTAAGGGGGTGCCCGAAGGACGGGGATTGGGAGAAGGAGAATCCTTAAGTTGTTTTAAGGTTCGTTGAAAAGAAGACAATTCGCTGCGTAGAAATCTACATCGGGTTGAAACGCCACAAAAAGAAAAACAAACTGTCTTCGTTATAGTCCGCCTTATTAAGGGGGTGCGAAGCGGGGGATTCTTATACTCTTCTACACACCCGATTAAAGGCACAGTACTCGCATTGTTTAAGGTCTTCCGTCTGCGTAAAAGGAACTTCAGGGTTATAGATCTCATTCACCATTTCCTTTAAGCGCGTTTCAAAAGCATCGATAACTTGCTCTGGTACTAACTGCCCTGCCCTTAGCCATTGCGTGCCTTGGCTGAGATGTCGCATACTCAAGATACCGATACGCACCTGATCCGATAAATGACCTCTGGTAAGTAGGGAATATAAATAACCCTGAAAACCGGACTTCAAGTCAGGGTTTTCAAAATAGGCTTGTGTGTATTCTTCCGCAGGAAGCTTCAATTGAGCCATTGCCGAAAGCTTCACCTTACCCGTTTTATAATCAATGATTTGCGTTACGCCATCCTTTTCATCAATCCGGTCGATGGTTCCGCCAATCTTAGCCTTCTCTCCACTTGGTAAGGAAACGTAGTATTGGAAATCGTTTCTTTCGAGCCCTACCATTTTAAATGGTGCTTGTTTGATGTCTAGATCGAGGACCTTCTGGACCATTTGCTCCATCACGCGCTTAGTCACCAAGTCTCGACCTTCCAATTGTTGATTCGGTTGAATGATCTTGTTTTCTTCGAGTGAAACGATGAGCTTTTTTTCGACTAAGCTCTTCAATAATTTAACCTGGTCTTTCGAGACTTCTTGCCCGAGATAAGGCGTATAAAGTTTTTCAAGTACCTCATGCACCACAATACCTAGGTTACGGGCATCAATATCTTCCTCCACTTGATCTTGTTCACTAAAACGCGCCACATACTGGAAGTAGAACTTCAGTGGGCAACTCACATAAGTGGTAAGCGATGTAGGGGAAAGGAATTTTTCAGCCTCGTTGCCTTCCAAGTAACGCTCGAGCATGTGCATCACTTTAGGACCTTTTTCTATGCTAATAATCCCCTTATCCGTCT
>CBFIAY010000050.1:0-3298 GCA_965660665.1 Roseivirga sp.
GCGAATACCATAAGGCAAACAGCAGCAAGTGTTGTCAGTGTTCTTTTCATTTTCATTTTTGGTTTATACCTGCAAACATAATTCCTTTTGAGGATATCTGTCTATCAACGAAGAACACAAAAAAGCCTCTTGCATTAGAAGGCAAGAGGCTTTAATAAGGTTTTAAAGAAGCTTAGTTCTTAACTACAACTGGAAACTTAACGGATACATCACCCCAAGCCAATTCTAGCATTGCTTTGTCTTTTGCTTTGTTATCAAAATCAGTTAGATCAATTCTGAAGGTTTCTACAGAATTTTCCGACTTAGTTGGTTTTGCCATAAAGCGAATTACATCCTGAGCCTTATCATATTCAGTTCCCCAACTCTTAGCTTTATTGATGATAATTGTCCACTCACTATCACCAGGGATAGAGTACATAGAATAGTCACCAGCAGGTAATGCCTTACCACCAATAGTTACGTCTTTGTTAAAGCTTATTTTTGTGTTGGCATTAGCGCCAGTTCTCCAAACATCACCTTTAGGTGCTAGCGTGGCTAATGAACGGCCAGCCATACTTGGTCTAGAGTACACAATTGTCATTTCTGTGTTGCCGATAGCTTGATTGATGGTCGCAGTTGGACTAGCCGCAGGTCCTCGTTGTGCTATCGCACTGCTTTGAAAAAATACAAGCAAGATTAATGAGGCGAATAGGATTAATGTCTTTTTCATTTTATTGATAATTATGGTTTTCACACCTTTAACTACGTGAATCCCTTTTAAGTTGCCAAGAATCTTAAATGAAATTAAATAGTACGTTTTATCAGAGAGGAAATGTCGTCCAAATTGCCAAGTCTTTACTCGGCAAAGTGCTTCATACCCAGTTCGGTGGATATCATACGGCAGGGATAATTACTGAGGTAGAAGCTTACGCAGGTAGAGACGACAAAGCTTGCCATGCGAACAATGGAGTAAGAACTAAGCGGACCGAGGTTATGTACCATGCAGGTGGTGTGTCCTATGTTTACCTATGTTACGGTATCCATCATTTGTTTAATGTAGTCACTAATATTGAGGGGAAAGCGGACGCTGTACTTATACGAGCATTAGAACCTGTTTTGGGTCATGAAGTAATGCTTAAAAGGCGTAAAATGTTAACTATTGAACAAAGGCTTACCTCTGGGCCAGGGACTTTAACAGAGGCGCTAGGCATAAAGACGAATAAACACTATGGATTCGACTTACAGGGAGAACAAATTTGGATAGAAGACGCTCCGCATATCAATGATAATTATATTGTAGCGTCAAAGCGTATTGGTGTAGATTATGCCGAAGAAGATGCCTTAAAACCTTGGCGATTTTATATTAAAGACAATCCATGGATCAGCAAAAAGTAGATATCCTTATTTCATCCTCAGTTTGGGACCCTAAGCCTTGGGTTGAGGGCCTTTCAAAATCTGATCTTGTTGGTGAAATACATGTTTGGCCCACCAAAGCAGATTTGACAAACGTTGAAGTGCTATTTGTTTGGAAGCCTTTAGCCGAAAGAGTGATTGATCTTTTGCCAAATCTTAAATGGATCAGCTCGTTGGGCGCAGGGGTAGATCATTTGATGATCGATGCACAGATACCAAGTGATTTACCTATCACACGCATTGTCGATCCTTTCTTAGCCAGAGACATGACCAACTATGTTGTCATGGGGTTGATGATGCACCAAAGGAGTATGCTGAGTCACTTAGAAAACCAAAAGTCAAACACATGGGAGCGTATTACTTATCAATCGCTTAAAGTTGGGGTAATGGGGCTTGGCGCATTAGGAGGCCATTTGGCTGAAAAGCTTGTAGATCTTGGGTTTGAAGTTTTCGGGTTTAGCCGAACCTTAAAGGAAATCGAAGGGGTTAAATGTTTTGAGGCGAGTGGTATAAAGGATTTTTTGGGTCAGGCCGAAGTATTGGTAAATCTTTTACCTGTAACTCCACAGACAACAGATATTTTGAATAAAGAGGTGTTTGAAGGTCTTCCGAAAGGAGCATACCTTATTAATGTTGCACGTGGAAATCACCTAGTAGAGCAAGACCTAATCGATTCTCTTGATCAAGGTCATCTATCTGGTGCTTTGTTAGATGTTTTTAGAACAGAGCCACTTCCAAGTGATAGCGCACTATGGAGACACCCAAAAGTTATCATTACGCCACATGTTGCGAGTGTAACCACACCTAAGTCTGCCATTGAACTACTCTTGAATAACTTGTCGAGACTAAAGACGGGCGAAGACCTTTTACATACTGTAAATATCAATCAAGGCTACTAGGACTTAGAATTGGTTGAAGGTAGAAACTTTATAAACAAACTTATTTCGGATATTGTGAATGTGCTCGTTAATCAGTCAGCGGCCCAATGGCTAGGATGGGATGATCCTGCAGTAAAGAAACTAACAAGAGTAGATGGCGAGGATTATACAATTGTGAGAGTCGTTAATGACCTTAACTTTGAAAGCCTGAAACAAAGTGTCGAGCCGCTAATAATTCGTGTAATGGGTGAAGACGGAAGGGTTGAAGCAGATTGGTTTGCTGGTAATTATACCTATCTCCGCGTAAGTGGAAACTATGTAGAAACAGTTGCGGCAATTGAGAATTTATGGGAGAGTAATGTCGCTGATGAACCTTTTGAATATGTTTATCTAGACGAAGCCTTTAATGCATTGTATCAAGAAGAAGAGCGTTTTGGTAAGCTCTTTACTACTTCTAGTGGACTTGCCATTATCATTGCATGTCTTGGGCTATTTGCTTTAGCAGCATTTACCTTAGAAAGAAGGTTTAAGGAAATCGCGGTAAGAAAAGTGCTTGGCGCATCTATTCAAAGCATTATACTAATGATCCTCAAGACATTTACTTTACTGGTCTTAGCAGGGGCAGTAATTGCAATTCCTGTAGGATATCTGGTGATGCAAGGATGGCTAGCAGACTTTGCATATCAAATCAACCTAAATAATCCTTTGATTTGGATCTTACCAGCATTAGCTGTGGCGGTAATTGCCTGGTTAACTGTTGGGATTTTATCTGCAAGAACGGCTATGGCCAATCCAATCAAGGCATTAAGGAGTGAATAACAAACTTAGAAGCATTAAAAAGCCTTAATACTTCAGTATTAAGGCTTTTTTATATTACTTATCTGCAGGAGGTGTAACCATGATATGGGCTCGATAAAGCCCCGGAAACATCACCCATGGATGACCAGCACCATTTGGTTTTTCTGGTAAGCCAGTTGTTAATGAGGTCGCAAGTGGCGTATAGATGACGTATCTAAAAGAACCTCCTT
>CBFIAY010000051.1:0-3239 GCA_965660665.1 Roseivirga sp.
TGTCATCGTGCTGAGAAATACAGAGACGGCAAGTAATATCTACGGGGGTGTTGAACTCGATTTGTCAAGAGGACTAAGGCTTAATGCTGGAGGATCATTCGCGTCATTGAATAACCTTCAGCTATTTACTAACTCAGCTACTGATTCATCCCGTTTTGAGATCCTTTATGATCCTGGTACGGTAGATCGATTGAATGTCTTTTCAGAAGTTAACTTCGAACAACTGGGGAAGGTGAGATCATCATTAAGGTTTGATTTCTACAATTACCAAATGAGTACAGCCAATCCTAACTTAGAAGAGGCCTGGCATCTACCAAGTTTTAAGGTTGCGTTTAATAATACCTTCTTTCCTATAGACAATCTGAGTGTAACGGCTGACTTGTATTATTTGGGAGGACTAAATGCTTGGAATGGTGAAACAGCTCAGAAGTTTGAGTTGGATGATATTGTAGATTTAAATTTGGGCGGACGGTACCAATTGAATCAACAATTCGGTGTATTTTTGCAGATGAACAATCTATTCGGCAGCGAATACCAGCGACATCTTAACTATCCATCACGAGGTATTCAATTTTTAGGCGGAATATCAGTTTCATTCTAATTTTCTGGTTACAGTACTCCTCGTGTAGTTGATATATTCGTAAATTATATATTCAAATCAATCAATACCTAACCTATGGCAGCAAAGCAGAAGAACGAATCTTCGGAAGATAATGAAAAGCCTAAAAGACCGGCCCGCAAAACCCCGGTCAAGAAAACGGATGCCACTAAGTCTAAGACTACTGGAACAGCTAAAAAACCGGCTGCAAAGAAGAAGCCAGCAACAAAAAAACCTGTAGCTAAGAAACCAGTTGCGAAGAAGCCTACGACAAGGAAAGTAACACCCAAGAAACCGGTTGCTAAAAAGACTACTCCTAAAAAACAGTCGCCAGTATTACCCGATGATGATTTAGGCTTGGATGACATCAGTCTTGATAGTGCAGATAACGCGGTGGTACCAGTTGCAGAGCAACAATCTAAACCTGAGCCTAAAAAACCAGAACCTGTTGCTGCTTCAAAGCCAAAGCCAGTTGAAGCTCCATCCGTAATTGTCAAGGAAGAGCCTCCTAAGGCTGTCGAAAAACAACCGGAGCCTGTTCAGAAAGAGGAAAAGAAAGGCAGTGGTCTAGGTGTCTTTATCATCATCATTGTGATTTTAGGATTAGCTGTAGCTGCTTACTTTTTATTCTTTAAAAAGGAAGAAGTGACTGAGCCAGCTGCACCAGTAAAGCAAGAAATTGAACAACCTGTCGTAGAGGAAGAACCTGCACCGAAGGTTGTTGAAATAGCGCCTGAGCCAGAGCCGGAGGTAACTGTTGAATTAACGACAATTTCGCAGCCTGATGGACGTTATTATGTGGTCGTGGGTAGCTTCTATGATGAGGACTTAGCGATAGATAAAGGCAATGAGATTGTCTCAAGTGGAAATAATGCATACCTACTGAAACCGACAGGAGATTTTAATCTCCATAGAGTAGGAATTAATGTAGGTGATCGATGGTCTGAAACAGCTAAAGGGCTTGAAGAACTGAAGTTACTATACGGTGATAACATCTGGGTATTGAAATATTAAAATGACATTGATTCAAAATTTAAGTGCTGCCGATACAACTAACGTTGGGGCAGGTGATGACCAAGTAGTATTCTTTTTTGAGCTGATCTTAAAAGGAGGTTTTTGGTTAATTCCAATTGCAGGGCTATCCATAGTGGCTATCTATATCTTTTTTGAAAGGCTTAGGAGTCTGAATAGGGCTTCGAGAACACCTTTCGAGTTTATGGAAAAGATTAAGGACCTAGTAACCAGCGGAGATGTGAACGGAGCCAAGTTGCTTTGCTCGCAAACTGACTCTCCAATTGCAAAAATGATCGAAAAGGGAATCCATAGAATAGGTAGCCCATTGAAATCAATTGAGGCATCTATTGAAAATGTCGGTAAGATCGAAGTGTATAAGCTCGAAAAGAATCTTTCTCTCTTGGCGACAACAGCTGGTGCTGCACCAATGATTGGTTTCTTAGGAACTGTTTCTGGTATGATTCAAGCTTTCATTTCAATCGCTCAAGAGGAAGGTTCGGTTAGCCCAAAATTGTTATCTACAGGTATTTATGAGGCAATGATTACAACTGCCGCAGGTTTAGTGGTGGGGATTATTGCCTATTTAGGATTTAACTACCTTGTTTCTAAAGTGCAGAAGGCAATCCATTATATGGAATACACTTCTATCGATTTTATTGACCTACTTCAAGAACCTCAATAATGGATATTAAATCAAAACATAAGGTAGATTCAGCTTTTAGCATGTCCTCAATGACGGACATCGTATTTCTGTTATTGATCTTTTTTATGTTGACGTCCTCCTTTATTACGCCTTCAGGCTTACCAGTAGATCTACCTTCTGCGGCAGCTACAAGCATCTCTTTACAGAAGAATAGCGTGACATTAGGAGCAGGTAATATAATCTACCTCAATGACAAGGAAGTAACACTGGGCTCATTAGAAAACGAACTTTCAATGGTAATAGAAGAACCGGGAGGAACGGTTAGTCTTCATTTAGATAAAACCATAACGGCCGAAATCTTCGTTAAAGTAACTGGTATCATTGCCAAGCTTGAACAAAAAACGAATTTGGTGGCCAAATCAGAATAGAATGTCAGAGCAGGAAAAGAAAGATAAGAAGTTCGGCATAATCATGACCAGTGCGGTTTATGGACTGTTCATATTGCTCTTAATTTTCCTTGTGGCCTGGAGACCTCTTGACCCGCCAGTAGAAGAATACGGAATTGAATTGAACTTTGGTTTTCAAGCCGAAGGTGGTGGTGACTTAGAAAGAGATGCTGAAGCACAAATAGAAGAAACTGCAGAGGATACACCGCCAGATTCAGAAGTTGAAACGGAACAGACCGAAACGCAAACTGAAGAAGTGACTCCTGTGGAAGAGGTTGTAGAAAAAGTGGTTGAACCTGAGCCTGAGGTCAAAGAAGAAGTGACTCCAGCTAAAGTTGAAGCGGAGAAGGTACCTGAAACACCTCCTGTTGAAAAGGTGATTGAAGACCTTATTACTAAGAAAGAAGCGTCCGAAGTTAAGGTAGAAGAAGCGACTCCTCCTGTTAAAAAGGAAGTGGTAGAAGAAAAACCACCAGTCGAAGAAAAGAAAGAAGAAGTTAAGCCAACACCAGTACCGAAACCAACCTTAGATTCTCGA
>CBFIAY010000052.1:0-2879 GCA_965660665.1 Roseivirga sp.
AATGAGTGAACAGATGCGTTACCTAAAATCCCACTTCTCGTCAAGAACGTAGCGTAGAGTATTAGAAGGAAAGTAGAGATTACTAAGACGATTGAGGTCTTCAATGCAGTCTCACTTTTCTTGAAAATAATCATGGTGTGCATACTAGCAATTAACACCAGCCAAGGTACATAGACGGCATTTTCCACAGGATCCCAATTCCAATAGCCCCCAAAATTGAGTGTCTCGTATGCCCAGTAGGCCCCCATAATGATGGCTGTCCCTAATATTACCCCACCGAAAATGGTCCACGGTAAGGCGGGCCTAATCCAGTCCGTAAAGTCTTTTCTCCAAAGCCCAGCGATACAGAAAGAGAAGGGTACTAATGTCAAAGAGAAACCTAAGAAGGTCATTGGAGGGTGAATCACCATCCAATAGTTCTGCAATAGAGGGTTTAAACCTGTACCATCTGCCGGTACAAAGTTCGGGTTGATCAGGAACCTCGGATCGCTCAAAACGTCCCTTAATAGGATAAACGGAGAGCTTCCTAGCTTGAAATCACCAATTACAATACCCAAAATCATTGAAGTTAGGAACACCTGAACTAGTGCAAATACAGTCATTACTGGTGCTTCCCACTTCTTATTTGTTCCTATTAATACAAACCCCAATAGTGCATTCCAGAGTGTCCAAATTAAGAAACTGCCTTCTTGACCCTCCCAGAAACACGCGATCATGTAGTGAACAGCAAGGTTTACGGAAGAGTGGCTCCAAGCATAATGGTACTCGAAATTATGATTGTAGATAATCATAAAGAGTATCACCGCTGTGGCTATTACCGCAAGACCATGTGCGATAAATACTTTTCGTCCAAAACTAACCCAAGAGTCTTTTCCTATCTCGTTATTTAAAGCAGCTTTGCCATAAGCGAAGGTTGCCAAAATTGAAGCCACAAAGGAAATGATGACAAATATGTGTCCTGCGTTTCCAATACCGAGGTTTATAGTTTGAGGGTTCAAGGCTTAAGGGTTAAGATCGTTCCGACTTATTTCTAATCAATACAAATAGCATTGACTGTATCTCATTTATTTCTTGGTCTAATTGAGTCCAAACCTCTTGACTAATAAATCCAAGGTCTTTTGATAACTCAATTAGATAATCTACCTCATTAGCAGAGCCAAGAGCAATACTTAAAAACTGAATAAATTCTTTTTCACTTTTTCTACCAGAACCTTCCGCAATATTAGTTGGGATGGAGGTGCTGGCTCTTCTTAATTGACTTACTAAGCCCAACAATTCTTCTTTTGGGAATTGCTGAGTTGATTTATAAATGTCTAAGGTTAGTTGATGGGATTTTGTCCAAACATGTAGATTCCTAAAGCCCTTCATCCTTTCAACTTACTCCTTCAAGTCTATAAAGTTGTTTCTTCGTATTTAGAAGGACACTTTAGAAGCACTTTGTCCGCCATAAAGCGTTCATTTCTAAAGCCTCCAATCACAACTACTTTTTCAGAGTTTAATAAGTCAGAAGGCATTGGGCTGTTTAAGAAAACCGTTTGCTCTTTCATGTTCTCATCAACCAAAATAAATTCAACAGTAAGCCGATCTGAACTAGGTTGTACACCCACAATTTCACCTCTGCTGTTTTTCTTCAGCTCGCCGACAACATGAATAGATTCTGGTTTGCCATTTTCAGACATTGTATATGCTTCATCGAAGGTAACGTAAGCGCTTGCGCTACTTGAGGTGGAGACAATAACGGCTATGGCTATAGCGATTACGACAATACCAATTAGAACTGACTTTTTCATAATCTCCTCATTTTAGGTTCCTGGGCAAAAGTAAGACACAAACGTCTAAGAATTAACCTTTTCACCAAAAACCTCCCCTTCAATTTTTGAGAGTTTTCTATCTATTCTAATGGCATAGAATGTTATGCCTAAAAAGATGATTACAATGACACCGACAACAACATAGATTTTGCCATTTTCACGCATCATGTCAGCCATGTCAACGCTCTTGTTGGTATAATCATTTTCAGTGATCTCATACTTTTCACCCGCTTTGATCTTTTCTAGGTCTACTTGTGAGAAAGAGGGAACACTAATCGTCAATAATAGGGCTATAATAATTTTCTTCATCTCAATTTTCTTCAAGTGCTTTTTCTATTCTTCTGTACCTAACTCTTAATTCTGCTAGCCAAACTCCCATAAGCGTCCAGCCGATTACCGCAGGGTATAAAACCATTTTCAATTGGTCGTCCGAATCAAAGAAGTTTAAAGCAGGATTTCCGCCATTTCCTGGGTGCAAAGAGCTTTCCGCCATTCTTGGCAGAATAAACAATAAGGGGATCATAGCGGCATATGCGAATATGCTGTAGACGCTACTGATTCGTGCGCGCTGTTGTTCGTCTTGAAGCGAGTTTCTCAAAACTAAATAAGCCAAGTAAATCAACAGACAGATTGCTGCTGCGTTCTGTTTAGGATCCCCACTCCACCACTCCGACCAAGTGAACTTGGCCCAAAGCATCCCAGTCAGTAAGCCTAGAATACAGAAAAGTATTCCAGTCTTGGCCAACTCAACTGATTTGGTATCAAAATCAATTTTACCGGTACGGAGGTATTTAATGGAGTAAACAACTGATCCAGTCAGCATTATGATCATTCCGAACCACATCGGTACGTGGAAGTGGAGGTTCCGAATCGTCTCATTAAGTATCGCCAACCTTGGGACACCCAACAAGAGGCCAGAGATGATTGTGTATAATATCAGGAGTACGGCTAGTACTTTCCACCAGATTTTCTTCATGTTCAATCTTTATGGTCTGTTTAATGATCAACGAATTTGAGTATATGATACCCAACCTGTTGGTCTTTAGCTGCGCCAAAGATAAGGGAATA
>CBFIAY010000053.1:0-2387 GCA_965660665.1 Roseivirga sp.
GATGCAATCCTTTCAAAAAGAGGCGAAATCAATGAGCGTTTGACCGCTTACGCCAAGCATGAGCTAGAAGAGTATCTGACGAAAATGAAGAAGCCTTCAGTTCAGAGGCATATAGCGAGTATTGAGCGGGGAAAAAGTGTCGGGCAGCCTATTGATGCAATGATCGATCGATTAAGACCCGACCTGTTGATCATGGGTTCCAAAGGAAAAACTACTTCTGCCACGGCACTATTAGGTGAGGTGTCAGAGAGCGTATTGCCACATAATGGTCAACACATGACACTAATTATCAAGTTGGCAGGTGAGAATAAAGGATTTCTGAGGAGTCTTCTAAACTTAGGGAGATAGACCTTAAGAAATAGGAAAGGGCATTTCGACTTATCGGAATGCCCTTTTTAGTACCTTCTGTTATTTCTTATTATAAGAATTCCACTTCTCCTGTACTGAGTTTGTAGTAAGCGGAGTATACTTCAACCCCAGCGTTTTTGACGGCATCTGAGATTATTGGCTTAGTTTCTTTGAGTTCTTCTCCCACGATCTGGGCATTTACCTTAATCGCATTAGTCAGTAAGTCGCCCTCCATTCTTCTGGCCATATAAACCGCAGGTTTGATTCTATCAATGATTGAACCGATATGTCCACCAGGATCGGCATCGCCTAAACTAGCATTGACCGCACCACAATTTTCATGTCCAAGGACAACAATAAGCTTTGAATTAAGGAATTTAACCGCATATTCTATGCTACCGAACACCTTGTCTTTTGCCACATTACCTGCTACTCTAATTACGAATAGATCTCCAAGACCTTGGTCAAATAAAAGTTCAGGTACCACACGAGAATCAGCACAACTGAGTATTACTGCAAAAGGATGCTGTGAATCAGCGACTTCTTCTCTTCTCTGATTATCAGTATGAGGGTGCTTTAGCTCGCCTTTTACATATCTTTTATTGCCGTCCTTGAGTTGTTTTAATGCTTCTTTTGCTGTCATGAATCTTGGATTGATAGTTTCTAGGCTAAGATAAAGAAGATATTATTGTTTTGATAATTTCTTTCAGCCATATCCAAAGTCGCTGACATCAATAGACTTTTAAATAACCTCAACATCTGAAGTAAAATCTCAGATCGAAATACTGACATCTACGGTTGAAGAAACTATCTTTGTTTTCTATGAGTCAGAGAGATTTCAAAAGGCATACTGTTACTGCAGCACTGCCATATGCCAACGGGCCAATTCACATCGGTCACTTGGCAGGTGTATATATTCCAGCAGATATTTACGCCAGGTACTTAAGGTCAAAGGGTGAGGATGTTGCATTTATATGCGCATCAGATGAGCACGGCATGGCCATTACCATGCGTGCTAGAAAAGAGGGTACAACACCTCAAGCCATTGTGGATAAGTATCACGGTATGATCAAAGGCTCAATGAGTCAGTTGGGTATCTCTTTTGACATCTATTCAAGAACATCTAATGAGGTACATCACGAGACTGCCCAAATGTTCTTTAAAGAACTTTATAAAAAGGGTTTGTTCGAAGAGAGAACGAGTGAGCAATATTATGATGATGAGGCAAAGCAATTCCTTGCCGATCGATACATCACTGGAACCTGTCCAAGATGTAATCATCCTGCCGCTTATGGTGATCAATGTGAGAATTGTGGTGCCTCGTTGAACTCAACAGACCTTATCAACCCGAAATCTACTTTGACAGGAAATGCGCCTGTCATGAAAGAGACAAAACATTGGTATCTGCCACTTCAGAATTATGAGGAGTGGTTGAAGAAATGGATTGTTGAGGGACACAAAAAGGATTGGAAGCCGAACGTTTGGGGCCAGTGTAAGTCGTGGATTGATGGCGGTTTACAGCCAAGAGCTATGACACGTGACCTCGACTGGGGTATAAAAGTACCCATCGAAGGTGCCGATGGAAAAGTACTCTATGTCTGGTTCGATGCACCAATAGGCTATGTTTCCGCGACTCGCGAATGGGCTGAAAGTCAAGGTAAAGACTGGGAGCCTTATTGGAAATCAGATGATACCAAGTTGGTTCACTTCATTGGGAAAGACAATATCGTTTTTCATTGCATCATTTTCCCAGCTATACTGAAGGCAATGGACGATTATATCTTGCCCGATAACGTTCCGGCTAATGAGTTTTTAAACCTAGAGGGGGATAAAATCTCTACCTCCAGAAATTGGGCTGTTTGGCTGCATGAATACTTGACAGATTTACCTGAAAAGCAAGACGTGTTGCGCTATGCACTCTGTTCTAATGCACCTGAAAGTAAAGACAATGATTTCACATGGAAGGATTTTCAAGCTAGGAATAACAACGAATTAGTAGCGATTCTGGGGAATTTTGTGAATCGGGCGGTTGTCCTAAC
>CBFIAY010000053.1:2397-2785 GCA_965660665.1 Roseivirga sp.
AACGCATAAATATTTCGAAGGGAAGATTACTGAAAGAGGGGAGATTTTTGATATCGATAAAGGTGTTTTAGATCAGCTAGGTCAAGTGCCCAAGAAAGTAGGGGAGTCTATCGAGCGATATAGGTTTAGGGAAGGATTGGCTGAAATGATGGAATTGGCCAGAATGGGTAACAAATACCTGGCAGATACTGAGCCATGGAAGCTTATAAAAACAGATCCAGAACGCGTTGGAACCATATTAAATATTGCCCTACAACTCGTGGCAAATCTTTCGATTGTGGCCGAGCCGTTTATACCTTTCAGTGCTGAAAAGCTTAGAAAGCTACTTAATCTGGAACAGCTGGATTGGTCGCATGCTGGTAATGATAAACTACTGGAAGTAGGTCAG
>CBFIAY010000054.1:0-2388 GCA_965660665.1 Roseivirga sp.
AGAAGAGTTTGATATAATCATTACCATGTCCGAAACAGTATGAGAAAAGCATATCTACTTTGTTTACTTTCCATTTGTTTGATTCCAGTCTATGGTCAGGTGGATTACCTGAATCGCTATGAAGTGGAAAATGATTGGGATAACATTGATTATGTGGTGGTCTCTAACGAACAGCGTGGTGTGATGTTGGTAAAGCCTATAGCACCAGGTGCTGGTAAGAATGCGACAATTGAATACAGTCACTTAGATACAGAATTGAAAGCAGTGTGGACTGGTTTCTTCGAAACATCGAAAAGCCAATACCTCAAAGGATATCACTACCATAACAATGTTACTTACTTACTATTTCAAGGTAGGTCGGACAACAGGTTTATCAAGATTGTAGCTTTGGATGTCCTTAAGAAAGAAGTACGCACTTTTGAGCCTAAGCAGATTGTGGATTTAGAAATTTCAGAGTTTGAGGCCATCAAAGGATCAGCAATTATAGGCGGCTATATTGAGGGACGACCTGCAGTGTTTGTTTATGATATGGAGGCGGATAAAGTAAGGACATTGCCTAATGTGTACCAGAACAATTCGGATCTCTTGGAGGTCAGAATTAACGCTGATAGTGTCACTTTTAATGTCATTGCATCACAGCTGGATGATAAAAAGGACAGGACAATGCTCATAAACACCTATGACTACGTGGGTAATGTGGTGCGCGGCTACGAATTGCAAACCGATTCAGAACATCAGTTGATGTCTGCTGTTTCATCTTCTATCATAGAAAAAGCACAAGTGGTTGTAGGTCTATACAGTATTAAGTCGGGTACTTATCCCAGTGGTTTCTATATCAATCATGTGGATAAAACAGGAAGGCAAACTATGAAGTACATGAATTTCGGTGAGTTTGATACTTTTCTAGAACATACAGGGAAAAGACGCTTCACGAAATTGCAGGCGCGTGCTTTGGAGGCAAAAAAAGAAAATAAGGAGTGGCGTTATAAAACAGATGTGCTTTTCCGTGAGATGATTGAATTGGATGGAAAACTGATGATTGCTGGAGAGTTTTTCAAACCTTGGTCAGTGACTAGTAGTAATAACAATTGGCGAAATTACAACCGCTTTAGTGGACCAACCTTTTTTAATGATCCAGCGCTTAACTCACTGTCGGGAAGAAACTTTGGAGGGCCTAGTAATTTGTCAGATCGCTCTGATTTTAACTTTACCCATGCCTTTGCATTCGTTATTGATTTTAGTGGTGATGTATTATGGGACGGGAGTTTTGACATTAATGAAAATCCAGAAAGTGCGCTTGAAGATTTCGGGGCTTTTCAATGGGAAGATGGTGCGGCTTATTATGCCTTTTACCATGATAAAGAGTTAGTAATGAAGCACCTAAACGACTCGGAGGATAAAGAAGGGTATCGCGGTGCACTTGAATTACTCAATGAGGAGGAGGAATTGAAATTTGAAAAGGATCAATTTCGTGGAATTACTAGGTGGTTTGGAAAACGTTACCTCGTTTTTGGCATTCAGCATGTTAAATCTCCAGATCGATCGGAGGGCACTAGAAAGGTGTTTTTTATCAACTCAGTGGCTGTGGGGCAGAAAACTGAAGCAGGAAAAATGGATTAATTCGGCTTTGAGATTTCACTGTCGGTTTCCTTTTCTTATATTTGTTTCCTGAAATGCAAAAAAGGCTATTACTAGGTCATCCTCAACTGGCCATCACCATCGGCCGCCTCTGTCAGCAACTGATAGAAAACCATCAAAATTTTAACAATACCGTACTTTTAGGCCTACAGCCTAGAGGAATCTTTTTGGCCGAAAAGATCAAAGACCAACTTTCAGAATTCATAACAACAGATGTAGCACTCGGATATTTGGATGCCACCTTCTTCAGAGATGACTTTAGAAGAAGGGATAGTCCAGTACGTGCCAATGAAACTAAAATTGACTTCCTTATCGAAGGCAAGAAAGTTATCCTTATTGATGATGTGTTTTATACTGGCCGATCGATACGGGCGGCACTCGATGCGATGAACGCTTTTGGAAGGGCAGAGAAAGTTGAATTGCTCTCTCTTGTTGTCAGAAAGTACGCAAAACACGTCCCTATTTTTCCTGATTATGTTGGTAAAGAGGTGAATACCTTGGATACAGAAAGGGTCTTGGTGGAGTGGAAGGGTGAAAATGGAGCCTTAGAAGATACTATTTGGTTAATTAACAAGGAAGCGTAGATGGAGCAGTTGAGTAGTAAACACCTTCTAGGAATAAAGCACCTCACCGCTGAGGATATTGACCTGATTTTCCGAACTACTGATGAATTTAAGGATGTTATTAATCGGCCAATAAAGAAAGTACCATCACTTAGAGATATTACCATAGCCAATGTCTTTTTTGAAA
>CBFIAY010000055.1:0-2326 GCA_965660665.1 Roseivirga sp.
AGATACTCTTCTAGCTCATGCTTGGCGTAAGCGGTCAAACGCTCATTGATTTCGCCTCTTTTTGAAAGGATTGCATCTATTTCATCTGCGGTTTCAAATACTTGAGCCAGGTACTTTGTGGCATCTTTATAAACATGCAAAGCATGTACTGTGGGCCCTAGGTCTGCTTTTTCAAAATCATTCACCACGCCCATTGCTAAATCCGAATAATCTGAGAAATCCAAAGGAAGTAGAATAGACTTCACATCCTCTATGTAATTGTCTGGCATGAGCAATACGCTGCAAGCTGATTTCCTCACGACTTTCTTACTCAATACACCCACTCGATTCATATTTCGTCTTCCGAGAATTGCTAAATCAATCTTTCGTGCATTTTCGAACTTCAAAAGCTCGGTCAGCTGATTGCCTGATAGCACGTGTATAGAAACCGGCTGTTCAGGATGGAATTCCTTCGCGGCCATCTCCTCTAGCTTCGTCTTCGTTAGCTTTAAGTCTGGAAGCATCAAATCAGGAATATCCATCAACACTTCTTTCGGAATATCCAATTCTTTAGTCACATAGACTAAGTGGATTTCGTTTGGTGTAAAGCGATCGGCTATTGCTGAAACGTTCTTTAAAAGATTAGTCTCTGGATTACTAACATCCACACCAACCATCCATCTTTCAAACTTCTTCATAGGGCATATTTTTTATAAGGTGATCTGAATCAAGTACATATAAATAGGAAGACCCAGTGTAATATTCACCGGGAAAGTAATGGCCAATGCCATAGGTATATAGATACCAGGATTGGCCTTTGGCACAGCAATCTTCATGGCTGCAGGAACAGCAATGTAAGAAGCACTAGCACCTAAAATTGACATGATGAATCGGTTGCCGACATCATCCATTATAAATCCACTAAGCAGCGCAATGACGCATCCATTAAATAAGGCGAATAGAATAGCGAATGACGTAGTGAACCAACCTTGATCCAAAAATGACTTTAGTTTTTGTCCACTCACAATACCCATATCCAGTAAGAATATGGCCAAGAATCCTTTAAACAAGTCTGTTGTAAAAGGAGCGATACCTTGCGCTTGTTCTTCACTAGCCATCCAGCCAATGACTAAACTCCCTAAAATCAGAATAACACTGCCATTGGTAAAGGCATGTTTTACGAGCTGACCAATGCTTGTACTTTGTGTTTGTTCTTTCGAAAACATTCTAATTAGGATCACACCTACCACAATGGCTGGAGCTTCCATAAATGCCATGACAGCCACCATGTGTCCTCCAAAAGTTATTCCCTGCATTTCTAAGAACGCTACTGCTGTCACGAAAGTCACTGCACTTACTGATCCGTAAGCCGCGGCAATAGCGCCAGAGTTATCAATTGACAACCTTCTTTTTAAGATAAAGAAAGCCACACATGGAATGATAACCGCGATACCTATTCCGAAGACAATGCTCCAGATGATATCAGCAGTAAATGTGCTGTGCGCCAGCTCCTGCCCTCCTTTGAAGCCAATGGCAAACAAGAGATAAAGAGAAATGAATTTTGATGAAGTTTTAGGGATCTCAAGATCACTTTTGAGTTGAACAGAGATAATACCAAGAATGAAAAAAAGTAGTGCAGGATTGGTGAGATTCTCTGCTAATAGATTCAAGTTCATAGTTCAGTTTTTGATAAACTGCGTGCAAATATGCCTAGGTCAATTAATATATTTTTATTTATCTTTATTATGAATAACATAAATATTATTTATGAACTATACCCTGCACCAGTTGAAAGTGTTTTTGACAATCGATGAACACAAAAGCATCACTCAAGCGGCTGAAGCTTTGCATTTATCACAACCCGCTGTTTCCATTCAGCTTAGAAACTTTCAAGATCAATTCGATATTCCACTCACAGAGGTTGTTGGCCGGCAACTCTATATCACAGATTTCGGAAAAGAGGTGGTAGAGTCCAGTCAGAATATTCTGAACGAAGTAGAGCTGCTTAATCAGAAGCTCACGACCTTTAATGGTCAGATTGCGGGTAAGCTGAAATTATCTGTGGTTTCAACAGCAAAGTACATTATGCCCTACTTTCTAACAGATTTCCTTAAAGACAACCCAGCAGTAGAGCTCAAAATGGATGTTACTAACAAGTCCACAGTGGTAAGAAGTCTTGAAAAAAACGAGGTAGACTTCTCTTTGGTCTCTATACCTCCTGAGAGGCTGGCATTGAACCATATCACACTGATGCAGAACAAATTATTTCTTGTCGGCAATGCTCAAAGTGAACTGAGTGTTCTAAAACCTCATTCACCAAAAATATTGGAGGAAATTGACCTTATTT
>CBFIAY010000056.1:0-2184 GCA_965660665.1 Roseivirga sp.
CCCAACTACCGAAACACTTAGGCCAGTCTGGACACCCCATCCCCGACCCGGTACTTCTTACAATACCGCCAATTGCTATTAACAGGTAAACGGCTATCACTGTAACGGCTGAAAACCGTCTAAATAATCTTGTCTTAGTGTCCAGCAGACTCATTCACTACGATCTCTTCTGCCTGCTCTTTCTCCAATGCAATCATATCATTTTCATGTGGCAAATTAGATTCCATAGTCTCAGAGAATGGAACCGTCTGAGGAATAAAATCATCCTCTGCACCTGGTTTAGAGTAGTCATATGGCCATCTATATACCTCAGGAATCTCACCCTCCCAGTTTCCATGACCAGGATTAATTGGCGTAGTCCATTCAAGCGTGTTAGACTTCCATGGGTTCGCAGTCGCTTTTCTACCTCTATACATGCTGTAGAAAAAGTTGAACAAGAAGATGAACTGGCCAAAGAATGTTGCAATTGCAGCAATTGAAATGAACTGGTTCAAATCAGTGAAACCGCTAAATGCATCAAAGTTGGTGAATGAATAATACCTTCTTGGGAAACCTGCAATTCCAATGTAGTGCATTGGGAAAAACACGGAGTAAATACCAATGAATGTTAACCAGAAGTGGATATAACCCAACTTCGCATCCATCATACGGCCAAACATCTTAGGGAACCAATGGTAAACCCCTGCTAGAAGACCGAATGCTGAAGCCGCACCCATTACTAGGTGGAAGTGAGCCACCACGAAATATGTATCGTGCAATTGAATATCAATCGCTGAGTTACCAAGGAAAATACCAGTGATACCACCAGAAATAAATACCGATACCAAACCAATTGAGAACAACATGGCTGGCGTGAATATGATATTACCCTTCCACAAGGTAGTTAGGTAGTTAAATACTTTCACTGCAGATGGTACCGCAATGATCAATGTCAAGAACATAAAGATTGATCCTAAGAAAGGATTCAAACCTGATACGAACATATGGTGTGCCCAAACAATAAAAGAAAGGAACGTGATCCCTAACATCGACACAATCATCGCTTTATAACCAAAGATTGGCTTACGCGAATTTGTTGCTATAATTTCTGATGTGATACCCAAAGCAGGCAGTAATACGATATATACTTCAGGGTGTCCTAAGAACCAGAACAAATGCTGATAAAGAATCGGGCTACCTCCTACATTGGAGAGTGCTTCACCTTGAATATATATTTCAGATAAATAAAATGACGTACCAAAGCTTCTATCAAATACGAGTAGCAAAGCGGCAGCAAATAATACTGGGAACGCCAAAACACCAATCACAGCAGTTAAAAAGAATGCCCAAATCGTCAGTGGTAACCTTGAGAAGGTCATCCCTTTTGTTCTAAGGTTGACAACTGTAGAGATATAATTAATCCCTCCTAAAAGAGAGGAGGCAATAAAGAATACCATTGCTATTAACCACAATGTCATACCCATTCCTGACCCAGGCATAGCAGTCTGTATAGCCGAGAGTGGCGGGTAAACTACCCAACCACCTGAAGCGGGACCAGTTTCCAGGAATAACGAAATGAACATAATCACACCTGATACAAAGAAGAACCAGTAGGAAAGCATGTTCATAAAGCCTGAAGCCATGTCTCTTGCTCCAATTTGTAAGGGAATCAAGAAATTTGAGAATGTACCACTAAGACCTGCTGTCAACACAAAGAATACCATGATGGTACCGTGCATTGTTACAAGTGCTAAGTAGAACTCTTGGTCTAGTTGACCAGTCTCAGTAATCCACCTACCCAATAAAGGCTTTAACCAACCTAAGTCAGCCTCAGGGAAACCAAGCTGCAACCTGAAGATTGCGGACATGGCTGCACCGATAATTGCCCAGAAAATACCCGTTATAAGAAATTGCTTGGCAATCGTCTTATGATCGGTAGAGAAAATATATTTTGAAATGAATGATTGCTCATGATCATGATCGTGATGATCTTCTTGTACCTGAACATCGATTTGTGCTACTTCCGTTGCCATATGCACTGATTTAATGTCTTGTTATTCGTTAATTCCTGCTGTAACTAATGCTAATTCCTTCAAGTTTTCTGGTACCTGACTTAGATACTGAGGGTTTTTAGATAACCAAGACTTTTGGTCTATCTTCCACTCAGCATACTCTGCTGGTTCCAGAACTACCACACGCTTCTTC
>CBFIAY010000057.1:0-2079 GCA_965660665.1 Roseivirga sp.
TCACTACTCAATTTGGATTAATTGAAAAGCACTTTGCCCTTTGGCACATTCACTTCCCTTCAAATAATGAGCTATTACAAAAGGCTCAGTTTAGGTTGAAGTTTGAAGAGCTATTCTTTATTCAACTCAAGCTTTTAAAGCTGAAAATCACGCGGATTGATAAGTTCAAAGGTCAAGTTTTCCGTGACTCTAGTCTCTTAACGTCTTTCTATAATGAATACCTCCCCTTCGACCTGACCAATGCACAGAAAAGGGTAATCAAAGAAATTTATCATGACATGAAGTCTGGCCGACAGATGAATCGTCTGTTGCAGGGCGATGTGGGCTCTGGTAAAACCATTGTGGCATTCATCTGCATGCTGCTTGTTGTAAACTCGGGCAGCCAGGCCTCTATGATGGCCCCTACAGAGATCTTAGCCGATCAGCACTACCATGGACTCAAAGAATATGCGGATAAGCTGAGCATCGGCATAGCTAAGCTGACAGGCTCTTCAAAAACCAAAGAGAGAAGAATCATTCATGAAGGCCTCCTCTCTGGGGAAATCAAAATATTAGTAGGTACGCATGCCCTCATCGAAGACACCGTTCAATTCAAGAATCTTGGCTTAGCCATTATCGATGAACAACATCGTTTCGGTGTAGCACAACGTGCAAAGCTTTGGAAGAAAAACGTGAGCCTCGTTCCGCACATCTTAGTGATGACGGCCACTCCCATTCCGAGGACTTTGGCCATGACACTTTACGGTGACTTAGATGTATCTCAAATTGATGAGATGCCGGCAGGCAGAAAACCCATCAAGACCCTCCACCAATACGATTCCAAAAGGCTCGAAGTCTTCGGCTTTATGAAAAAGGAAATTGAGAAAGGAAGGCAGATCTACATCGTTTACCCATTGATCGAAGAATCTTCAAAGTTGGACTTGAAGGACCTTATGGACGGCTACGAGAGCATCGCTCGGGCCTTTCCTGACAACCATATCAGCATCGTTCATGGCAAAATGAAGTCGCAAGACAAGGATTTCGAAATGCAGCGCTTTATCAAACATGAAACACAAATTATGGTTGCCACTACCGTGATTGAAGTAGGTGTTAACGTGCCGAACGCTTCAGTAATGGTGATTGAAAATGCAGAACGCTTCGGCCTTGCTCAATTACATCAATTAAGAGGCCGTGTTGGGCGTGGAGCAGATCAATCCTATTGTATTTTGATGACGGACTACAAGCTCAGTAAAGAAGCCCGAACCCGTTTAGAGACGATGGTCAAAACGAACAACGGTTTTGAAATTGCTGACGTTGACCTGAAACTTCGAGGCCCTGGAGATATTACTGGCACCCAACAAAGCGGTGTGCTAGATATGCTGATAGCCGATATCGCCAAGGACAGTAAGATTCTTCAAGTCGCAAGAAATGCTGCTAGTGATTTATTAGACGAAGATCCTGAACTTTCCAGCCCAGAGAATTACAACATTCTGAGGCACATTCAATCTTTGAAGAAAACCACGGTGAACTGGGGTAGGATTTCTTAGTACAGCATCAACTTCATAATTGTAGTCTTCCTACAACTGTTGAACCGTAATGCAGATCTTCCTAACTTGATGGAAAATCAAGCATTATGAAAATCAAATATCTCTTTATTCTTTTCGCCTTAGCCACCGTCAGTTTTATCGGCTGCAATTCAGTTACTGACACCTCAAGTGAAGCTGTTTATGGAAATCCGCCATCAGAAGGTTTCAACCTAGAAGGCTCAGATGCTAAAGCCATGGCCATTGCCGATGAAGTAATGGAAGCGATGGGAGGAAGACAAGCTTGGGACAATACACGCAATATCTGCTGGAATTTCTTTGGCAATAGAGAGCTCATTTGGGATAAATGGACGGGAGATGTTCGTATCGATGCTGGAGAATCAACCTACCTCATCAACATCAATAATGACACCGGTAAAGTGTTTAGAGGTGGAACTGAGCTCGATATTAGTGCTGACTCTATGCAGGTCCTCGTCAATAGAGGCAAAAGCATCTGGATCAATGATTCTTATTGGTTGGTAATGCCATACAAATTGAAAGACTCTGGTGTCACTTT
>CBFIAY010000058.1:0-1947 GCA_965660665.1 Roseivirga sp.
CTTACCGCTTTTCTTCCGTCTTCGTTTATCAAGGTATAAAGAGATACTGATCTGTGACATAAATTTATTTGCATACAATTTGCATAAATTGGTTGCTATTACCTAGCAACAGTTGATGATAAACATTAAATTAATCTTTATTTTTAGCCTTTCAAGGCTTTTTTTGTTATTACTTATAAATTCTTATTAGTGAAATATTCTGACTGTTAATCAGAGGGTCCTTGGTTCGAGTCCAAGAGGAGGAGCAACTAATAATGATAAAACCGTTATACTATTATAGTGTAACGGTTTTTTTATTTTTACATAAAATCGAAACAATGAAAAACTTCCTGATTTTATTCATCACTTTTTTCTCTCTAAGCATTCAAGCACAAACCAATGAATACGAAGTATCATCATATTTTGAAGAGGGTTTCAACGCACCAAATACCAATTATTTAGGTGAGGCATGGTTGAACCCACTGATTCGAGCGGATGAATCTTTATCCTACAATATTACCAAAGCAACTTTCAAAGCGAATTCAACGCTTAATTGGCACAAACATACCGATCGTCAGGTTTTAATTGTTGTTTCCGGAAAAGGTTATTATCAAGAAAAAGGGAAGCAACCCATTGTTATCAAGGAAGGTGATATTTTGAAATGCACCGCAAATACAGAACACTGGCATTCATCCTCAAAACATCAAGACGTAACTTATTTAGCAATTTATAAGGGTGAGACAGAATGGACTGAAGTCTTATCCCAAGAAGCCTATGATGAAGTAGCACGACTTTTAGGTAATGATTAAGTCTGCTTTTTCGATACAATAACTCTCTTAAGTTAATCCCAAATAGATTCACTTGTGCTGCAACTCTGAACAATAGGGGGAGCAGAAAATTAGAAAAGCAGCCGTTAGGTTGCTTTTTTTGTTTTCTCATCTTTTAGGCGAGAAGTTTACCCCGAACTTGTTTCGGGGAGCCCAAGAGGAGGAGCAACTTTTAATGAAAAAATCCGCTTTACTTTTGTAGCAGTTTTACTTGTATTAACAGAAAAAACTTATATTTACTTAACTCAAAAAACAGATATAAATGGAAAAAAATATTTCTAAAGTAAGAGCTCATGATGCTATTGTGGGTGTACTCTATTTAGTAAGCGTTGGGTTAACACTATATACTACTAATATGGATTTTTTATGGATAGCGGTAGCTGTTGGTGGGCTTCAGCTCATCAGTCCAATAACGAAGTTCTGCCCAGTTTATTTTGTTTTAAACAAACTTATGCCCAACACTGACCCTATTCAGAATGGTAAGTAAAACTTAATTCACAAAAAATGATGTTGTGCTGCAACTTTGAATAATAGGGGGAGCCACACTGGACAAGCCATCAGAAATGATGGCTTTTTCTTTGTCCATCAGTGAGTTAGGGTAGTTGCATCTTTTCTTTTTTCCATAACGACTTTTTCAGAGAATATTCAACCATCCACCCTTTCAACCTTTGTATCTGTCAAGATTAATTAATTGTTAATTATAGCATTTGTTACACAAATGATTTGGAAGAAATTTTTAGTTTCAAAGAAATATTTATGGCACTCAGAACCCCCTTAAATAAACGGGGCGTATCCGAAAAGCCTTACGAGTAGAAAAACAACTTAAACCCTAACAAAATGAAAAAATTTATCGCTTTAATCTTTCTTTGTACTCCATTAATTTCTTTTGGACAGAAAAATGAAAATGGAAAAATATATGATAAACATCCTGGTATAGATTTAATTGCTTCATTTCATCAAGCATACGTAACAGGAGATGTTGAAAAAGCATCTTTAATTCTGCATGAAGACGTACGAATTTTTGATGGTAATACACAAGATAAAGAGGATAAGGGGTCACCCAAAAATAGCATTTTAAATAATATAAAATGGTTGAATAATGACTTTGACTACCTCTCTATGAAGAATACAGAGGGAGCTT
>CBFIAY010000059.1:0-1477 GCA_965660665.1 Roseivirga sp.
AAGCGCTGGCGCGCTTGGCAGCATCAATCATCAGACATAACTCAACCAAGTTGTCACTTGGCGCCATAGTAGATTGAATCAAAAACACATTTGCACCACGAATTGACTCATTATAATAAGGAGCCATTTCACCATCACTGAATTTTTGTAACTCGATGGCACCCAGGCTTTGACCATAGAATTCAGCTATTTTCTTACCGAGATCGAATGATCCGTTTCCAGCAAATAATTTGTTGACCTGAGATTTGTTTTTCACAGCACTAAAAATTGAGCTGCAAAGGTAGGAAATTATCTTATAAATACCAGTAATGCTTTCCCATCAGTAAGTCGAGCGAGCGGAGGTAGTTTTCAAGTAATACCCTCTGATTTTCAGGTGGATACACTGCTATCCAGAGTTTTGGTCTTTGAAAATTTTCAATAGCCTTATAGCTCGAAATAGGATGATTGAATATTTCTTTTAACTTATTTTGTTCAACCAAGCCCATCCATGCGAAGTCTGTTTCAAGTTCATTGAGTATGCTTGCAGTTAGTTTAGCCTTGGTGTCTGTTCCCCAGAGCACTAGGCTTGAATCCCCAAGCTCATGCTTTACGAAGTGCTGGACCTTCAAGCGAAAAAAATGTTCTTGGTTATAGTGATCCGAATTGCGAGAGGTTCTTGCTGTATGTTCTCTCCAATGTAGGGTAACTTCATCTAGTCCTTTTATCAGGAAACCATGCCTATACCAGTGCAAAACTAAGTTATAGTCCTCAGGGTATGTCAAGTCATTAAAACTACCTATTGCTGAAAGCTCATTTTTCCTCATGATCCAGTTGGGTGAGGCAATCACACATTCTCTAAAAGCCCATTGCCAATGATCCTTTTGATCGATGCGTTCGTTGAGCCATGCTTCATAGACTTGATAACCTTTGGAAATAGGCTGATCACTGAAGTATTTGACTTTACCCGTAACAATAGATTTTTCAGGCGATGACGCTAGGGCTTCAACCATAAGGGCCAATCGATTGTCTGGCATAATATCATCCCCATCGAAACGCGTAATGAATGCACCTTTAGCGAGACTAAAGGCTAGTTGAAGCGCAGAGATAATACCTATTCCTTGATTTGAATGGACTTGAATTCTTTTATCTGCTAAAGCAAAACTATCTAATAGACTTCGGGTGGCATCGGTAGAATAATCGTTAACAATGATTAATTCCCAAGATGTGAAGGATTGGCTTCGAATAGAATGAATGCAGTCTTCAATGTATTCTGCTACATTTTTGACGGGCATAATGATGCTGACCTTTGGAGTCATTACCTGCTTTTCAGTATTCCGATATAGAAGTTTTCATCAATGGATAACTCGTTTCCTTCTGTAGCTAATCTTCCCCAGCGAGTTGTAGGTGATAGCCTGCTCTTTTTTCCGTTGATTACGACGTCCACTGGCATATCGAAAGTATCAATGGCGTTGATCCATCTATACATGAGGTTACCGTC
>CBFIAY010000059.1:1487-1758 GCA_965660665.1 Roseivirga sp.
AAGGTAGCCTCAAGGTTCATTTCTAAGGATTCCGCTATCTGTGCCTCGAATTCAGCGGAATTCACTGTTTTATGATAGAATACTTCGCCTAATGTTCTTAGCATGCCACGCCACTTCTTATCATCGTTTGTCAGTGTTCGAAGGGTATTGAGCATATTACCACCTTTGTAATACACATCACCAGGATAACCATCATAGTTGACGCCATATGGGCCAATCATTGGTAACTTGTTGCCAATGGCTGTTCGCGTGCCTCTTACATACTCCTGTC
>CBFIAY010000060.1:0-1747 GCA_965660665.1 Roseivirga sp.
AACCACACCCCAAACCCTGCCCCTTTTTTAATCAAAAAAGCTAAGAATACCCTTTTTACAATCTGAAAATTTATTTGAAGATCAATGGATTTTTATGAATTTCAGAGAATAGAGCAATTACCGAATTAAAAGCTCAAAACTAGCACTTGCTGGGGGTACTATGACAGGCAATCTTACTGTTGCGGGGCTTACTGTCAACGGAGAAGTAATAGCTTTGAATAAATCTATATCTATTAATAAAACAAACACATTGGTAACAATTAATGCTATCGCAGGAAGGTTTAGATTTCAAAACGGCACAACTACAAAAACAGTGCTTAATAGCTTTGTAGATCCTAATTCAATTATTATATGTACAATTAGTGGGACTAACGGTATTCCCAGAACTATTACATCCTGTGTAGCAGAAAACGGACAGTTTACAGTTAACATCAATGGCGATCCCGTCACAGACCAATTTGACATTAACTTTTTAGTGATTAATTAGTATTCAAAGATTAGAGAAATAATGAAGGTTTTCAAGAAATTAGTCTTTGACCAATTTTAACAACCAGCTTACCGAAGTGCTTGCCGGCTTTCATATCGTTAAAGGCAGAGAGCATCTGATCGAATGGTCGAACAGAATCGACAATAGGCTTTAGTTGGTGATCATTCACAAAGGAAACCATCTCCTTAAACTCTTGATCGTTGCCCATGGTCGAACCTTGTAATGTAATCTGATTCCAAAACATCCGGAACATGTCAAGCTTTTGAGGTGTACCATTGGTCGCACCATAAAAGACAATTCTACCTGCTGGTTTCATGATTTTGATAAAGTCGTTGAGCTGATTACCACCGGCACTGTCAATCACAACATCGAAACCTCCAGTTTCTTGATGAGCCTTTTTAAACCAGCCCTCCTCTTTATAAGAATAACCTCCTTTGGCTCCCATCGAGATACACTTATCTAGTTTCTCTTGATTGCCTGAGGTCACATAAACATTGGCTCCTGCAGCAAGAGAGAATTGAAAAGCAAACTGAGCAACGCCTCCACCAACACCAGAAATAAGGACATTCTTTCCTTTTGACACTTCACCATGATGAAATAGTGCGCGATAAGCTGTCAACCCCGCCAGCGGCAAAGCTGCAGCTTCTGACCATGTCATATGTCTTGGTTTATCAATTAGCCTATCTATACCTACAGCGATATATTCTGCGAAGGTACCATGAGTGGGCATCCCTAAAACTGAGTATTCAGCAGACTGTGCTTTCGGGTCATCACCCCAATTCACATTGGGATTAATAATGACTTCTTTATTTAGCCAATCATTGGAAACGCCTTCTCCTAGTGCTGCTACAATACCTGCACCATCTGAACCCAGCACGGTATCGAATTGAATGTTGGGGTACATCCCTTGCCTGATCCATTGATCTCTTCGGTTAAGTGCAACAGCTTTTAGACAGATCAAAACCTCGTCCTTGCCTGGACTTGGCTTTTCAATTTGAGATAATACTAGGGGTTCTTCTTTGTGATCGGTGATTAATAAACCTTTCATGAATTGACTAATTAATACCTAGAATGGTGCTTCCTCGTCCCTAGTAGGCAGGTTTGGAGGCCCACCATTCGCCTTACTTTGCATGGTCACAGATCCACCACCGCCTGCTCCAGCTTCGAAACTAGAAGTCCCATCTACTGGGAAGGATGACCCGTAAGTTCCTCCACCAAGATTAGAGTCTAAATCTGTAAACTTGGTGTACTTACCGATGA
>CBFIAY010000061.1:0-1742 GCA_965660665.1 Roseivirga sp.
TGGGTGCCATCGAGTTACAAAAATTCAGTGATGGGGAAATGGCGCCTTATTACAATGAATCGATTCGTGGTGCAAATGTATTTTTGATTCAATCTACTATGGCACCAAGTGACAACTTGGTTGAATTATGCCTAATGATTGATGCTGCTAAGCGCGCCAGCGCTTACAAAGCCATTGCAGTAATACCCTATTTTGGTTATGCCCGCCAAGACAGAAAAGACAAACCAAGAATAGCCATTGGTGCTAAAATGGTGGCTAATATTTTGACAGCTGTAGGTGCTGATAGAATTATGACTTTAGACTTGCATGCAGGTCAAATACAAGGTTTCTTCGATATCCCAGTAGATCACTTAAATGGGTCTGCCATTTTCGTCCCTTACTTAAGAAGTCTTAACCTTGACAATTTACTTTTTGCCTCTCCTGATGTAGGAGGCGTAAAGAGAACAAGATCTTTTGCTCAGCATTTCACTTCAGAAATGGTTGTGATTGACAAGCAGAGAAAAAAGGCCAATGAAGTTGCCGAAATGACAATCATCGGTAATGTTGAAGGCAAAAACGTAGTGCTTGTAGATGACCTTGTCGATACTGGCGGGACACTATGTAAAGCAGCTAAAATCATTATGGAACATGGCGCCAAGTCTGTAAGAGCAGTGTGTACACACCCTGTACTTTCAGGAAATGCCTATGAAAACATTAACAATTCCGTCCTAGAAGAATTAGTTGTCAGTGACTCTATTCCTTTGCAGCAGCAATCGGATAAAATTAGAGTCTTAACTGTGGCTGAGCTTTTTGCCAAAGCCATCGACAATGTGACGTTAGACGGTTCAATAAGTCAATTATTTATTTAATATATATATCATGAGAGAAGTAGAGGTTATAGGGTTTAAAAGAGCAAATCTCGGTAGAGCAGAAGCTAATAAGCTTCGTGCAGAAGGACACGTTCCTGGCGTATTGTATGGTGGAGACGATTTGGTGCAATTTTACGCACCAGCAATTCAATTCCGTCCTGTATTGTATACACCAGATGCATGTTTCGTTAACATTAACATCGAAGGTACAGTTTACCGTGCTATCGTTCAGGAGTCGCAGTGGCATCCAGTTAGTGATGTGTTGCTACACGTTGACTTAATGGAGCTAACAAAAGGTAAGAAAGTAAAAATGGACATCCCTGTATTAACTACTGGTATAGCACCAGGTGTTGCGAATGGTGGTTCATTAGTACTTAAGAATCCAAAATTGAAAGTATTGGCATTGCCTAAAGACATGCCTGAGTCTATCACTATTGATATCTCAGAATTGAAAATGGGTAAGTCTATCAAGGTTGGAACTATTGAAACTAAAGACTTTGAAATTTTAACTAGCCCAATCGTAACGGTTGTAACAGTTGCTATTCCACGTGCCCTTAGAGGTAAGACGGAAGAGGAGCTTGAGGCTGAAGAAGCAGAAGCAGCAGAAGCAGCAGAAGCGGGCGAAACACCAGCAGCAGCTGAATAAGCAGTTTAAGATTAGAATATTCAAAATCCTGTTCTTCACTGAACAGGATTTTTTTTTATTTTCAACCCATGAAGTATCTATTAGTTGGTTTAGGAAATATTGGACCCGAGTACGAATTGACTCGGCACAACATTGGTTTCTTAACCCTTGACCGGTTAGCGGATAAAAAAGGTGCCAAATTCGAAATGGATCGGCTCGCCTACCATGCTGACTTTAAATTCAAGGGACGTGCTATCCATATGATCAAG
>CBFIAY010000062.1:0-1355 GCA_965660665.1 Roseivirga sp.
CTTGTTGTTCTTCAACAATGATTTTCGTTCCAAGTGTTCGAGGAATTAGCCATAACATTGAAGAGTATACCAAGGATGAAGATGTAGTCAATGGAGCTAATGTGCTCTTTAATGCAGTGCTTTCTCGGGTGTACGCTACAAATTGAGTAATAGGGGAAGCTTAGTTTCTAATCAGAATAGCATTAGAAACTTTAGAATTTCTCAGTCTTATCAGTTGCGTAAACATCTTCGTCACGCTTGGAGTGCATTCGGATGTTAATGACCGTTTCGGGACTAAGGTCATTCGCCTTTCGGCAAATCTGATCTACTAATGCCATAATATCCGAATAAGGGCCCTCTAGTACAGTCTCGAAGGGTGTGACTTGGTATTTAATGCCAGAGGTTTGGATCAATTCTATGCAGGCCTCAATTATTGGATAGCATTCATCTGCATTCAGGATGGGTACTACTTGTATGCCTAGGTTGATCTGTTTCATTCCTTAGTCGTTGAATTGTGTCATGGCCCTACTTATACCAATGCTACAAAAAGCGAGTGCCATATCAATGGCTTTGTCCATGGCAAAGGGAAGTTCCTCGAATTCTTGTTTGGTGAAGTTGCTAAGGACATAGTCTACTTGTCGTCCTTTTGGAAAGTCATCACCAACTCCAAACTTGAGTCTCGGATAATCTTGACCTCCAATAAGTTCTTCGATGTTCTTTAATCCATTATGCCCAGCGCTCGAGCCTTTAGCCCGCATTCTCAGTTTGGCGAAGGGTAGGGCAAGGTCATCCACAATAACGAGTACGTTCTCTTTTGGAATTTTGAGTTCTTGCATCCAATATTTCATTGCTTTGCCACTTAGGTTCATGTAAGTGGTGGGCTTAATCATATGAATAGTACGCCCCTTGAATTTAAAGTCAGCATGGTAGGCGAGTCTATTCATTTCGAATTTGGCACCTTTTTGATCAGCTAAGCGATCTAGGGTTAAGAAACCAATGTTGTGCCGAGTCAATTCGTACTCGGGTCCAATATTTCCTAAACCTACTAATAAATACTTCATGGGTTGAAAATAAAAAAATCCTGTTCAGTGAAGAACAGGATTTTGAATATTATAAGATTAACCTGCTTATTCAGCTGCTGCTGGAGTTTCACCTGCTGCTTCTGCTGCTGCTTCTGCTTCTTCAGCCTCAAGCTCCTCTTCAGTTTTACCTCTAAGGGCACGTGGAATAGCAACTGTTACAACCGTTACGATCGGGCTAGTTAAAATTTCAAAGTCTTTAGTTTCAATGGTTCCAACTTTGATAGACTTACCCATTTTCAATTCTGAGATATCAATAGTGATAGACTCAGGCATGTCTTTAGGCAATGCCAATAC
>CBFIAY010000063.1:0-1246 GCA_965660665.1 Roseivirga sp.
CAAATGGAAAGTAAACAAAGTAGATATGCTTTTCTCATACTGTTTCGGACATGGTAATGATTATATCAAACTCTTCTCTTGTGACGGGTTGAACGGATAATCTAGAATTCTTTACCAATACCATATCGGCTAAACTAGTCATCGCTTTGATCTCTTCAAGTGTGACGGATTTTTTAAGCTTTTGCTTAGGCACAAAATCCACAACTACCCATCGGTCATCGTCAGTCGTTGGATCTGGATAGAACTCCCTTACACATTCTGCAATACCTATAACACATTTTTCATTGACACTATGATAAAAAAAAGCCAGATCTCCCAGTTTCATCGCCTTCAAATTATTTCGAGCCTGATAGTTCCGCACACCATCCCAGTGATCTTTACCAAGCTTCACTAAATCGTCCCACGAATAAGTATTTGGTTCAGATTTAATTAGCCAGTAGTTCATAAAGACTTATTTTTAACTTTGATTCCTTGAATTTAAGAAAACAAGCAGGGTAAAGAAAGCTATCAAATTCACATCTCAAAACAAATCGTCAAAACTTGGACAGCGCTACAATAATTAAACAACTGAAACTGCAGGCTGCACTTATGGAGCTGCACGATGAAAACAGTTTTAAAATCCGCGGCTATCAGAACGCAGTATTCAATTTGGATAAAAGTGACGTTGATTTGATGACGCTCAGTTTGAAAGAACTAGAAGGATTAGATGGTATTGGTAAAGGCATTGCAACCACAATTTTCCAGATCGCTACCAAGGGTATTTCTGAAGCAATGCAACAATACCTTGATAACACGCCTGAAGGCATTATTGAATTACTGGACATCAAAGGAATTGGTCCAAAGAAAATAAAAGTTCTCTGGAAAGAATTAGGTATCGAAAGTGGTCACGAACTAAAAGAAGCTGCGAATTCCGGCCTTGTTGCTAAGCTCAAGGGTTTTGGAGACAAAACACAACTCGCGATTATACAAGCACTTGAATTCAAAGAAGCTAACGCAAATAAACTCCATTATGCCGAAGCCGAAGTTCTAACTACCGAGATCCTGGAAGTCCTAACTGGAGTTTCAGGGATTCAAGAAATAAGCCCGATTGGCGAACTTAGAAGAAAATTAGAAATCATTGACAAAATTGAGTTATTGATTGCCTGTGACCACTTTGACAAACTTGAAGAGGCGATCAATGACCTTACCGATTTTGAACAAGACTTGAAGAATAGTGGCCCGAAGACTTGGAAAGGCAGGTTCAAAG
>CBFIAY010000064.1:0-1102 GCA_965660665.1 Roseivirga sp.
TCATGACTCCGTCTCCATCGTCATCTTTTTGGCTATCGCTACAACCGTTAGCATCTACCGCCTCTCCCGCTGGAGTATTTGGACATTGATCCAAAGCATTGCTAATGCCATCACCATCACCATCTAATTGAGAAGGAGAACAGCCATGCACATCTACCGTTTCACCGGCAGGGGTATTTGCACAATGGTCATCAGCATCATTTACGCCATCACCATCCGTGTCTTTTTGGCTATCCGAACAGCCATTTGCATCTACAGTTTCTCCAGCAGGCGTATTGGGACATTGATCATCTGCGTTCAAGACGCCATCACCATCGCCATCATTCTGATTGGCCGAGCAGCCATACTGATCTACCGTTTCTCCAGCTGGAGTATTAGGACAATGGTCCTCTTTGTCATTTAAACCATCTCCATCAGTATCTTTTTGTGAAGGCGCACAACCATTGGCATCTACGGTCTCACCAGCAGGTGAGTTAGCGCATTGGTCGGCATCATTTGCCACGCCATCGCCATCGTCATCTTTCTGGCTCTCACTACATCCATTGGCGTCTACCGCTTCGCCTGCTGGCGTATTCGGACATTGATCGTGAATATCATAGACACCATCCGAATCTGAATCAGAGTCATAAACCATCACTTTAGCTGCAAATGGTTTACCGCTTTTATGAGTTAAGTTTTTGAGAATTTGGATCTGCTCTGTTGCCGGGTCGAATTCCAATAGCACTCCCTGACCATAGGTACCACCACTATATGAAGTGGCATAGAATTTATCTTTATACGCTGTAAATGATCCAATATAGAATGACCCTTGAGTAGCCTTATCAAGGGCCAACTTATTATTTGCTTGTGAATTAAGGTCATAAGAATAGATATATGTTTTGTCTACTTCATTAGCCAACCAATAGATCTTATCCTTGTAAATTGTTACCTCATTCCCAGGTGTAACATCAGTCTTACCTAAATCCAATAGTATTTGAAAGTCGTCATCGGAAGGTTTATAACTAAACAGCACAGCTGTATTTCCCTTATCGTCTATTGAACCATCCGATTTAAAAGTTTGAGCAATTCCAAGTGTTAAGCCGTAGTAAGTAATGCTATCTGT
>CBFIAY010000065.1:0-1075 GCA_965660665.1 Roseivirga sp.
GTGTGTTTGCAAAAACTGCTTCTGCATCCATGGCGGCATAATTAGAAATTAAACTTCTAACCATTTCAACCTGTTCATCAGAACCCATCAGAAACTTGGTTCCAGAACTCACCCATTCACCAGCTTTTTTATCTACTTGCACTTCTTCAACTTGATTTTCACAAGACAGAACTGATATCATTACCATTAATAACACTATTACTTTTTTCATTTTAAATATGTTTTAGTTTTTAATTTGACTTGGAATATTTACTGAGGGCTACCTAAAAGTTCAATTAATTCCCAAATATTAGTATATCTAAATCCATCTGGGTCAGATTTACTCATTTTAGATTTTGATATAAGCGCATCAATTTCTTTACTTGAAACAACGTCCATTGGAGATAAAGATCTTAGGGCACTTGACAAATCTTTGTAGTGATCATATGTAACAACACTTGACTCATCCATACCTTTTGGATGCAATCTTGCTAAAATTCCCCAACCCGATCTTGCTCCATCTTTTCCTAAATTCTTTTTAAAATATGGCATCCATAAATTTAAATTTTCATTTACAAATCCATTAAAATCCTTTGGTTTAGCCAAATTCCAAACCGCATATTTAAATTCTCCCATTGGAAGCTCAGCTATGAGCTTATATGTATGGTTGTAGAGTGTTTTAGATATATGGTTTGTAGAGGCTAGTGCTGGATCAAACCCTAAAATTTGTTCCGCATTACCCCATATTTTCATTTGATCTTCATATTGCTCAAAACTTTCATAAACTTGAACAAAAGCATGGGTTGGTTTTAATTCGTCATCTGTTCTTCCATACAGTCTGAAAAATGCGGATGCTAACATATTTCCGTTATCAATAGCATTTTTCTTTACTTTAGACCAATGTTCTGTTTCCAAAGATTCAAATTCTGCTTCATTCTCGGAAGCAACATACCTATATTGTATGTGAACAATATTTTGAGCAAACATTGACGTAGTAAAAACAAGTGCTAGTAAACAAAATAATTTTTTCATTTTTAATGTCTTTAACTGGTTAATTAAAAATAAATATACTTAAAGATATTTAATTGTAATGTCA